>NZ_VULZ01000009.1 GCF_009696445.1 Porcincola intestinalis | reverse complement strand
TCTCTTCTGCCAGTAGCCGTTCAATGATCTTTACTTTTTCTATCGGATCAATTTTGCTTTTCCTAGACATAGAAATACCCCCAAGTAGGTTTTATATTTCATTGTCCTACTTGGGGGTAGCATATCAATCAGGGTATTTATGAGCTATATATTTCCATGGACCCCGAATGGAAGGAATTTTCAAAACAGCTTGCGGTTATGAAGCACTCCTGATTTATCCATAGCATGATCGTCAAAAAATACAGCCTCGTTCCCGGAAGCCCGCAGCATAACGATTTGTATTCTGCCGGAATCTGTGGCCTTATTCAGGCGCTAGACTCTTACGATGCTACAAGAAGCTATGCCCTTATGACATTCGCGACCCCATTTTAATCTGTTGCAGTTTCCCACTTCACAGGCAATAAATCATCGATCTGCCTGCTGCCAAATTTTCCCGTCCATGCTTTCTGAAACCCTTCTATGGATTCATTTGTAGACGAATGCGTGATTAGTTGTTCAAACATTTCAGGTGCGATGGTAACAGCCTGGCATCCGACCGCAGCAAGGTTATCGACTTGTGCAACCGTTCTGAAGCTGGCGCCCAGCACCTTGCATCGGTACCCATATGTGTCAAACGCCGTGATCATGTCTCGAATTACTTCCACACTGTCGGCTCCGATATTATCAATATGTGTTACATACGGTGCCACATACGATGCGCCAGCCTTCGCTGCCATCAGTGCCTGAGGCATTGAGTGCACCACAGTGATACAGGTTGTGATTCCAGCTTGTCTGCAGAGTCGGACGGTTTTATATCCTTCTTTCACCGCAGGAATCTTCATAATCAGATGATCTCCAAAGTATTCCTGAAACCTCCGTGCCTGCCTGTACATTTCATCTGCTTTGTCGGCTGTCACCTGGAAGAAGGCCTTCAAATTCTTTTTTTCCGCCAGCTTCCTGTATTCAGGAATCAGTTCCCCTATCGGTCGGTTGGCACTTGAGAGAATTTTCGGATTAGTTGTAAAACCGTCAATCGGATAGTATTCCGAAATCTGACTGACGACGTCTGGATCCCAGTAATCAACAAAAAGCTCCATGATCTATTTTTTCTCCCTTCTTAAGTGAGATTTCACCATTACTCTGCTTTCTTTCCCCTGGTGTCCATCAAAACAGAAACCACAATAATGATTCCCTTGATGACCTGCTGCCAGTAGGAGTTGATATCAATCAGTGTCATGCCATTGACCAGAACAGTCAGAAGCAGCACGCCAACGATGGTTCCTGAGATTTTTCCCTTACCGCCTGCCATAGATGTACCGCCGACGACAGCCGCTGTGATGCAGTCCATTTCAAAGCCGTTTCCTGCTGAAGGCTGTCCGGATCCAAGTCTTGCAGCAACAATGATACCGGCAATCGCAGTTAACAGTCCCATAAATACATATACTAGGATTTTAATCTTATCCACATTCAGTCCGGACCACTTACTGGTTTCCGCATTGCCTCCGACTGCGTAAACATATCTTCCAAACCGGGTCTTGTTCATAATAAAAGAACCTGCTGCGATGCAGATAATCATCAGGATAACGGGAATCGGTATGAACCAGAGATACCCTGTTCCAAGAGCTATAAATGTTTTATCCATAACTGAGATTGGATCTCCGTCTGTAATAATGTAACCCAGCGCGCGCAGGATTGTCATGCTTGCAAGTGTGGCAATAAACCCAGGAAGGCGTCCCTTTGCACATAGCACACCGTTAAACAGTCCGACGCCGATTCCGCACAGAATTGCTGCTCCGAACGAAAGTACAATATTACTGGTAGCCTTATAAACACCTGCCGCAATCATACCGCTGGCTGCAATCAATGAACCTGCTGAAAGATCAATTTCTCCGATGATGATCACCATCGTCATCCCTACCGATGCAATGGCTGTATACGATGCCTGCCTGACGACATTCATCAGGTTGTTCATCGTCAGAAAATTCGGTGACAGGATGGCCCATACGATACAGATCACAATCAGAATAAAAACAAGGATTAACTGCCGCAATGTGTCAAATTTTATTTTCTTCATCACTTTTTCTCCGTTTTGTCAATGTGATTCTCTATCACACCAATAGCAGCATTCATGATCGCAGTTTCCGTTGCTTCTTCGACTGCCATTTCTCCTGTAACGCTTCCTTCATGCATCACAAGAACTCTGTCGCTGATCTTCTGAATTTCAGCCATCTCCGAAGAGATCATGATGATGCTCATGCCGGCATCTGTCAATTTCCTCATAATGGAATAAATTTCACTTTTTGTCCCAATGTCGATTCCTCGAGTAGGTTCATCCAGAATTAATACCCTGGGATGCATGGCCATCCATTTCGCAATGACAACCTTCTGTTGATTTCCTCCACTGAGGGATTTCACTTCCTCATCCTCACTGGCAAGCGCTATACTCAAATCCTGGATATATGATCCTGTGATGTTGCTGGTATCCTTCTTATTGATAATCGGACTTTTAAACGTCCCGAGTTTCGGAAGGAGCATGTTATCCTTCACACTCATCCCGAGAATTAATCCAAGATCTTTTCTGTCCTCCGGGACCAGCCCGATTCCTGCTTTGATGGCATCAAGTGGGCAGGATATCTTTATATCTTTACCTCTTTCCCATCTATGAAGATCTCCCCCTGACCGATCGGGTCAATCCCGAAGATGACACGACTCAGTTCAGTCCTTCCTGCTCCCACAAGTCCGAAGATTCCCAGAATTTCTTTCCGATATAATTTCAGGTTCACCGGCTTGGATCTTTTATAAACCTGAACATTCCTTACTTCCAGTACCACATCGTTCTGATCGATTACTGCTTCCCCCCTGGGAATTGTCTCCTGAAGTTTCCGGCCGATCATCATCTGAATAATCTGATCCTCGTTAAAATGCTCCCGATCCACCGTATCAATATATTTCCCATCTCTGAAAACTGTAATCCGATCTGAAAGTTCAAAGACCTCTTCCATTCTGTGGGATATATAGACAATGCTGATGTGATTCGCCTTCAGTTCCCGGATAATGGAAAACAGAGTCTCTGCTTCATTGTCGGTCAAGCTAGCTGTAGGTTCATCAAGGACAATGATTCTGGCATTGAATGAAAGGCATTTTGCTATTTCTACCAGCTGTTTGAATCCGACGCTCAGCTCACTCACTTTCTCCTTCGGGTCCACATCAAGATGTACTTTATCCAGCCACTTCTTTGCATCCGCATACATTTTCCTGGTGTCAATGCAGTGTTTGCTGTCGACTGGCTCTCTTCCCAGGAAGATGTTTTCCGCGATATTCATATTGTCCAGAAGATTAAATTCCTGAAATACCATGCTGATACCAAGTTGTTGTGCCTGAAGTGGTGTTCTGATACTCACTTCCTCAAGACTGTCGCTGGCCTCATTCAGAAGTTTTATCGTTCCACTGTCCTTGCTGTAGACACCTGTCAGGATCTTCATCAAAGTTGACTTTCCTGCACCGTTTTCACCCATCAGCGCATGCAGTTCTCCCTCCTGCAGGTCCAGATGCACATTATCCAGCGCTTTAATCCCGGCAAATGATTTCGTAATATGATCCAATTCAACAATCGTTCTGCCCACTTTTTTACCTCTTAATCTGATGGGGTGGAACAAAACTTCCGTTTTTGCTCCACCCCATTGTCCGGACTTCCACACTTTCAGTTTTGATGATTAACTGTTATACGCTGCTTCTCTTTCAATGAACTTATCAATATTGTCAGCTGTCATATATTCGCAGTTGAGCTCAATGACAGGGTCTACTTCCACACCGTTATGTACCTTGATGGCATTCTGAACAGACATATATCCCATCTGATAAGGATTCTGTGCGACACCAAACGCCAGCGTTCCATCCTTGATTGCATTCATGACGTCCTCGGTGGAGTCAACTCCTGTGACGATAATTCCTTTATCTGAAAGCCCTGCCGACTGAATGGCACTGGCAATCCCCATCGCAGAATTTTCATTCAGTCCAATGAAAGCCTGTATGTCCGAATGTGCCTGAAGCACGTTTTCTGCCGCTTCAAGTGCATCGGTTCTTTCAATTGCTCCGTTCTGCTCTGCCACCAGCTCCAGATCTGTTCCCTTCAGATACTCCTCAAACCCTTCCTGTCTCAGTTTCAACGAAGATACGGACGGGTCGACAAGAACTGCTACCTTTCCCTTTCCGCCAAGCATTTCATCGACTCTCTGGGCAAGAAGCGTTCCGATTTTTTTATTGTCGGATGCAATATGATAAGTAGGTTCTGCTCCATCCACACTGATATCCATCGAGAATACATTCACACCCTGATTGATCGCATTTTGCACAGCAACTGCAACACCCTGAGAATCATACGGATTTACAAGGAGTGCATTCACTCCGCCTGTTGTCAGATTCTCTATCTGGGTAACCTGTTTCTCCAGAGAACTGTCAGCCGACTGAATCGATACATCACCAAGCCCATAAGCTTCGCATGCATCTTCGATGCCTTTCTGCATAGCTTTAAAGAAAGGATGTACATTCTGTCCGAAGGAAACCCCAATTTTCAAGCCATCAACTTTATAACCAGACATGTCCTCATTCTTATAAGCATCTTCTGAGGCTTCCGTCGTACCCTCCGCGGCTTCTGTCATCGTTTCTGTTTCCGATGCATATATCGTTCCAGTGCACATCGCCGCTGCGAGTGCCGTACCAAGAACTGCCGTCATCCATCTTCTCATAATCTATACCTCCACGTGTTTCAATCAATAATCAATCAGTTTCTGGTCAATGTTTCTCGGTGCGAGAGCAATCTGGCCTAAGATCGCATACTGTGAGGCATGTCCTGCTGCAGGAATATTTCCTGGGACATGATGTAATGTAGAGTAAGCGATCGTCGCAAATTTGATTGCCTCTTTGTAGGATGCCGGTATTCCGATTTCGTCCGACGTTGTCAATCTGATATTTTGCGGAATTCTCTGCTGGATCTCCTTCATAATCGTTGGGTTCCGCACACCTCCTCCACTTGCGTACAGAACCTTTGTCTGATCTATCAGTTTCTTCGGTATATTATCTACCATGGAACGGGCAACCGCCGCTCCAGTGAACGCATCCGCTGTCGCGATGATGTCTTCCTTTGGAAGATAGCTGAACTTTGCGATCACACTGTCAATATATTCCGGACTATAATCCGCTATCCATCCTGATCTGGGAACCGGGCGTTCAAAGAACGGGTGGTGCATAAAGAAATCAAGCAGCCCTTCATCCACCTTTCCGCTGGCTCCGATCTGTCCATCCTTGTCATAGTCCTTGCCAAACAGCTTCTTTGTCATGTAGTTAGAGATCACATTCCCTGGACCTGTGTCAAATCCAAACATCTGTCTTCTGTCGCGGCACGCAAGATGAAGATTGGCAATACCCCCAATATTCAATGTCATGGTCGGATGATCTTTTTTTCTAAATAGGATGAAATCCAAATACTGCATAAGAGGTGCCGCGCTTCCGCCAAATGTATGATCTGCCGCCCTGAAATGAGACACTGTATCAATGTTCAGCAGATTCGCCATTACGGAGCCGTTTCCCATTTGAAGGCCGGCAGGATACGCTTTGGAGAGCCATCTTCCTACCCAATCGTCCTTCTGCTCCGGTGTCATCTCTGCAATCGCCTTATGATCCGGCTGTTCCTGATAGATGGTCTGCGTGTCGATGCCAAGGCAGTAGATCTCTTCTGATTTCAGTTTCTGCTCTTTCATAAACTGTCTTGCTTTTTCGGCGAACACTGCCCCGCATAAATAGTCCAATCTATTGATCCCGACCATGTCCACCTTATTTACAAAAGAGTCTCTGACAATCGTTGCTACTTCTTCCGGCCACTCATAAGAGCCACCTGCCAGGTATTTCGGAGCTGTCGGAAACCCATCCGCATCCATTTCAATCTCGCACAGAACAACGTCAATTCCATCAAAAGACGAACCGCTGTTCATGCCCATGATTAATGCCATTTCTTTCTCCTCCTCCGTGAGATGGATGAATTCGCTGGTTTTTGTTTTCAGATATAATGAGAACGTTCTCTTTGCTGATACTTTACTATCTATGCGATAATCTGTCAATACGAAGTTTTATTACTGACATAAAACCGTCATTATGCACATTTTATGGGTGTATAATCTGTGCATATTTTTGTCATCAGTCTGTGAACTATCTATTATAAATCATTATATATGTTAACGTTATCATATGTCTGTCCGTATCGCCAATAATAGTGATCCACCATACAGGCTTATAACTCTCAAATTGAAGGTCACCGAATCCAAGCATGAAAAAAGATGCAGAGGATATCCCTCTGCACCTCTCAACTCTACAGTCGCAAAGCTGTATTATTTCAGCAGCTACCAGGTTATTTGTTCACGCGGCATGAATTTCTCTTCATCAGTTTTGCATTCAATGTAATCTCGATGTCTTCAGTAGACAGTTTCTTGTCCTCTATCTGCTCAATCAAATTGTCTACAGCCAATTCGCCCATTTTTGCAGCCGGCTGTCTTACTGCTGTGATATTCAGGAATTCATCATAGTCTTCATCGTCCCAAGTCACCACTGACATATTTTCGGGAAACCGGATGTTCCGCTTATTTGTAATATTCAGAAACCCAGCGAAAAGTGAATTGTTAAAAATAATAACTGCGGAAATTTTGTGATAATCAAGCAAAATATTTATTTTTCGCCTCATCTCCTCTGGCTTTCTCCAATTCACCTCGATGGATATCCCCCCATTCGTGATCCCGGCTTCTCTGAGGGCTGCTCGATATCCCGCCTCCCTCTCCTTGACCGTATTGGATACACTTCCCTCCTGCTCAGAGCCGATTGTTGCAATATCGATATGCCCCATCCCGATCAGATACTTTGTAACCATATACGCTGTCGAAAAATTATCAATCATGACGGATGTCAGCGGGAGTCCGCTGATCCGTCTATCGTATAAAACTACCGGTATATTACCGAAGATTGTCCGAATATATTTTGCAGGAATCTCCTCCTTACTAGAAAAAATTGACGCGAGAAGAATTCCATCAACCTGCTTGGATGCCAGCATATCGAGACATTCCAGTTCAATCTCCCGGTTCTCATTGGTGTTGCAGATCAGAAGAGCATATCCTTTCGACCGGGCCCTCTTCTCCATCGCCGCCAATATGGACCCGAAGAAATTGTTCTGAATATCTGGTACAACAACCCCTATCGTCCTTGTATTATGGCTTCTCATCCCTTGCGCCAGTTTGTTCGGTACATAGTTCAGCTCCTCTGCAGCTTTCAGGACCTTCTGCCTGGTCAGTGCTGAGATGTGACCATAGTTTCCCATCGCTCTTCCAGCAGTTGCAACGGATACACCGGCACGATCCGCTACTTCCTTTATCGTGATGCTATCTTCACTTTTCATTCTTGATCCCATAACATTGAATGCCTCTCTCTTTTTTCATATTATAGCAATTCAGAAAGCGGCACTCAATTTTTTCGTTCAAACTCCTTTAGAAACGATCACTTTGTACATAGGTAGACATTCATCTCATCATCCATTGGGATTATGACACCAGAGTTATGGAATTGGGGTTATAACATCCTGTCTGCAAATTCTCATCGGATGTCCCATGTCAGGGTTCTTATAGGGGAAATCACTTCTATAGTGGCTTCCTCTTGACTCTGTTCTGCGCACCATCGCAAGAAGCACTGCCTTTGCCAGCGTCAGCTCCTGTGCTGTCTTCAGCAGTGGTATAGAAAGTGACATTGCGGATTCAGCTTCAGGAAGCTGCTTTTCCAATTCACAGACAGCGTCCAGCGCAAACATCAGGCCTTCTCTGTTCCGTTCTACATTGGCATACAGCCACATGATGCTCTGAAGCTTCTGTACAATTACGTTAGGGTTAAGAGAGATTCCAGCATTGTCGCTCCTTTGCTGTTTATATAGTGACGGATAGGCCATCTGGAATGTCTTTTCGATCACATCTTCATCACGTCCTTTATCTGTCTGGTGCATTGCAGAAGAGCCTTTTTCTACATATTTCATAGCAGTGTTTGCCGAAAGCGTCCCAAAAACAAGACAACTTCCGGAAGCATTTCCTCCAAGACGGTTTGCTCCATGAATCCCACCCGCACATTCTCCACATGCAAACAGTCCTTCAATTTCAGTCTCACAACTGTGTCCAACCTGAATTCCTCCATTGGCAGCATGAAAAAAAGGCGCAATATAAATGGCATCACCTGTAATATCTGTCTTTTCAGAATCTTTTAGCCAGTGGATATAGTTCTGCATATAGCTTCGCCTCTCCTGAAGAATGGCTTCATCATAGATGATTCTAACTCCGACAGATGGTTTTTTCTTACATGCCCGAAACAAAGTCAAATCAATCAGACGATCACCATAAGATGCTGTAAACGGACCATGCTGCGAACGCTGCCTAAGGATATTCTGATAATTTATCTCGTCAGGTATCGAATTACGAAGAATATCTTGTCCAGATGCGTCAAGCAAAGACCTGCAATAGAGGAAACTGCCTTCACGAAAAATCGTCTTATATGCTGGTGACAGGAATCCTGGAATAAACTGATTGAATTCCAGATTCACAAGAGAGGCGCCAGTCATCAGTGCGAGAGCCTGGCTGCTCCCTGAAACGTCAGCGGTATTGAGGTTGTGCTGATACAGATTTCCAAAACCGCCCGTTGCCAATATAACAGAAGATGTCCAGAGTAGTCGACACTTTGGGGATAAGTGATCGCTCACCACGATCCCTCTCGCTTTCCGGCCTTCTGTAATAATGCCTGCAAGAAATGAATGTTCTCTGATCGTGACATTCGGTGAACTCTTCAATTTTTCTGAGAGTATTCTGCGGATGTATTCCCATCCACTCCAGGTATAAAGACGATGTGGGTGTTCTGCAAAACAAGCAAGTTTCTTCTCTTTCAGCCGATGAACAGGAACTCCAAGTGATGCGAGATACTCTATGTTTTCTGTGATATGATCAAGATAGTATTGATTCATGAAGGAATCGTTGATCCCCTCCCCTGCTATATTGATATCTTCAAGGAAAAGATTTTTGTCTTCGTCATTATCAGGTGCCTGGCAGTGTATGGCATCCATCTTCGGGTAGAAGCTGGAACCGGAGCATAGGTGATTGTCCGTACAGATGCACACCTTCCTCCCTGCGTCCACACATCTGAAAGCAGCTGTCATCCCTGCGAGTCCGGCACCAACAATCACAACATCATAATTCTCACATTCCATCATGATTTCTCTTTATAATCATATGAATAATGATATTCCATCGCTTCCATAAACATTTTCTTGTCGTGTTCCATGAGAGCATTGTAGATTTTCTCATGTTTATCCAGTGTAATCCTCAGATGACGGCTCGACGGCTGTTTGATTTTGAATTTTCGGTCATATGCCCAGAAAAAATTGATAATTGAGAGAACAAGCTTGTTCGGGATCTTTGAAAAAATCGTCTGGTGAAACCTCGCATCAGCTTCTGCAAAGGACAAACCAAATATCTTCGACTTCGATCTGATCTGAACCTCTGCGGCATGTTTCATATCATTCAGAATACTCTCAATCTTGCTGATATCCTCTTGCGACAGTGTGTCAAATGCCTGAGCTGAAAAACCAAGTTCAATGACTTTTCTCATTTGCTCGACATCATCCTCAAGATGATCATCACCAGATATATACATGCTGTCGATCAGACAAGAGAAAAACCGGTCGGTGCTGAAAGACTGGATTATAATACCAATTCCAGGTCTCGACCGGATCACTCCGGTGATCTCCAGAGACTTGATTGCTTCGCGCAGAATCGTACGGCTGACACCCAGTTTTTGGCACATCTCCATCTCAGTTGGAAGGTGATCTCCAGGCTTTAGATTATTACTTGCAATATATTTACAGATATCATCGTAAACTTGAAGGTACAGCTTTTTATGCGGAGTTTTCTGCGTTTCACCCATTAGTATTCACCCAATGATCTTCTGCTGGAATCTCCTGAGCGTTTTCGGAGAAGCTCCCACAGCATTTGATGCATCCCTGCTGAGGCAATAACCTTGTTTTCCTCAAAACATCTGCTTGCGGGAAATGCCACAAGCAGATGTCTCCTTTCAATGCTTCTAGCGTTGATCCTATTATCCCAGATCGAACACATCCAGTTCGTGTGCCTGATATTTTTCACGGATTTCTTTCAGTTCTTTCTTGAGGTCAATCAGTTCCTCTTCTCTGTATGTCTTGAAAGGTCGCCTCGGATAACCGGCATCCCATCCCCGCCACCTGATGACATTATAGATTGCTCCCAGAAAATCATACTTCAGAACAGCAAATACAAACTCATCAGCGATTTTCATAAGACGGACTGCCTCCGTATCATGATTGTTTCTTTCCGCAGTATATATTTTTTTATACAGATCCGGAATCACATTATAGAAGGATCCAATGATCCCATCTGCCCCGAACCTCAGGCCTGAATACGCCATCTCGTCGCATCCTGAATAGATCATAAAGTTCTTCCCAAGCATCGTCTTCAGATGCCCCATCTCGTCATGCGCACGATCCGTGAACTTTAATCCCTTTACATTCGGGAGAGATGCCAATTTCAGAATAAGTTTCTCGTCCATCAGCCCTGCCAGCGCGATATTATAGATAACCATAGGAATATCAACCGACTCTGAGATGTCACGATAATAATGATAGATGTTTTCTGCGCTGAACTTCCAGTAAAATGGCGGAACAGAGGAAATAGCGTCTGCTCCAGCGCTCTCTGCCTGTCTGGCCAGTTCAATACTCATCTTTGTACCGATATTTCCGACATGAACAATAACTGGCTTCCTCCCACGCACCTGGTCACAAACAATTTCAACGACCCGCATGCGTTCTTCCATCGTCATGGTAAACGCCTGACCTGTACTACCGGTCAGGTAGAATCCTCCGACATCCTGCCCAATCAGATTCTCTATCATGTCTCTTGTTCTTTTTTCGTCGACATTCTCATGTTCATCAAAAAACGTCAGCAATGCAGGAATCACACCTGTTATCTGTGTAATATCATATTTGCTCATATTCACACCTCGTTCATATCCCAGTTAGAATGTATCTATGTCAGACTGTTTCCTTTTCAGATTGTTGCTTTACCAGATGGCAGCACACCATATGGGATCTCCCATTGCGAATCTGTGTGACCGGTTCAGGCACCACTCTCTTGCAAATTTCCATACATTGAGGACATCTGGGGTGAAACGGACAGCCGTTTGGCGGATGAACCGGACTTGGGACATCTCCCTGCAAAGGAATCCTCTTTCTTCTCTGATTAATATCTGCTATCGGAATTGCTGAGAGCAGCGCCTTAGTATAAGGATGAAGAGTATGTTGAAACAGCTCGTCTGTATCGGCAACCTCTACAATATGCCCAAGGTACATGACGACAATTCTGTCACTGATGTATTCCACCACGGATAAGTTATGTGTAATAAACATGTATGTCAGATGTCTTTTCTTCTTCAGATCAATCAACAGCTGTAAAACCTGAGCCTGAATCGAAACGTCCAGCGCAGATACCGCTTCATCACACACAACAAATTCCGGATCGACAGACAGCGCTCTAGCTATACCAATTCTCTGTCTCTGTCCTCCTGAAAACTCGTTAGGATAACGCTCCATATAATTTTCGGGGAGGTTGACTTCCTTCAGCAATTCTGCAACCTTCCTGCGTCGTTCACTCTTGCTCTTCATTCCAAAACGGATGAGTGGTTCTTCCATGGAGCCAAATATTGTGAATGCTGGGTTCAGGGAAGAATAAGGATCCTGAAAAACAATCTGAAGCTTATTTCTTACATTGTCTAACTTTTCCTTGGGCATAGTACATAGATTCTTTTCTCCGTCATGAAACTGATAACGGACCTCTCCAGAATAAGGCTTGATCAGTTGTAGAATGCTTTTGCCCAGTGTTGTTTTTCCACATCCAGACTCTCCTACCACCCCAAGGACTTCTCCACGGTAGATATCCAGATCGACATTGTCAACTGCTTTCACATATCCTGATATTTTCTTGAACAAACCGGTTCTGATTGGATACCAGGTCTTGAGCCCCCTAACCTTGATCAGAATATTCTGATCGCCGTATTCCCCCTTCTGAATCTGATTCTGATGTTGATCAGTCATGGATTCCCTCCTTTCTGATCGGAAGGCTGTGAAAGCACCGGCACATATGTCCACCTTCAATCCAGCTTTCATCCGGCATCCGGCTAGCGCACTCCTCAGTACAGTACGAACATCTTGGAGCAAACTGGCAGCCATTCGGTCTGTTATAGGGATCAGGCGTAGAGCCTTTTATAGGCTTCAGATTCTGATTCTTTCCTCGGCCTAGAACTGGTATGGAATCCAGAAGCGCTTTTGTATAAGGATGGGTCGGTCTTGTAAGAACGGCTCTGGCATCCCCCCTCTCTACGATGTTTCCCATGTACATAACTGCTACATCATCCGCCAACTCCGCAACGACACCCATGTCATGTGTAATCAGAAGAATTGCCGTATCATTGCTATTTTTCAGATCCAGCATCAGGTCAAAAATCTGCGCCTGAATAGTGACGTCCAGTGCGGTTGTAGGTTCATCTGCGATCAGAACTTTGGGCCTGCAGCTCATTGCCATTGCAATCATGGCCCGCTGTGACATTCCACCCGAAAACTGATATGGATATTCTCTGACCCGCTGTTCTGGAAGTGAAATTCCCATATCTTTCAGCAATTCGATGGATTTTTCAGTCGCTTCTTTTTTATTATATGCCTGACCATGATACAGAAGCGCCTCATTGATCTGGGATCCTACCGTAAATACAGGGTTTAATGCTGTCATGGGATCCTGAAAGATCATTGACATCCCAGCGCCCCGAAGCTGGCGCATTTCTTTTCCTTTTCTTTTCAGCTGATCAATCCGAATATCTTTCCCCCGATAATAGAAGTCAATGGAGCCTTTTTCAATTCTTGCCAGATCCGGAAGTAAAAGCATGATAGAATTTGCTGTCACAGACTTTCCGCATCCCGATTCTCCAACAATACACATGATCTTCCTTTTATGAAGATCAAATGATATCCCTCTTAATACTTTATTACAGCGATTATTGTTATAAAAATTGACGTGCAGATCCCGGACGCTGACCACCACATCATTTTGCTCCTGGTTCATTATACCTGCACCTCCTTAACCAACCTGTGTCGGATCGCTGGCATCACGAAGACCATCCCCGATGAAATTGATGCTGATGATAAACAGGGTCACCACCGCACCTGTCGGCAGCCAGATCCATGGAGCACTCTTCAGAATCGTCAGATCCTGCGCAACGTTCAGGATATTCCCCCATGTTGCGACTTCCATTGGCACGCCCAGACCAAGGAAAGACAATGAAGCTTCATTGAGAATGAACATAGCTGTGGAAAGGGTAATATTGACAAATATAGGGCCTATCGCATTTGGAAGAATATGCTTGAATGCAATCTTCATGTCCCTTATTCCAAATGCCTTCAAGGCCTGTACATATTCCTCCTCACGAAGAGACAACATTTGAGATCTCGCCATCCGATACATGGAAGGCCATCCAGTCAGTGAAAAGATCAGGATCAGATTCCAGAGACTCTGCCCTGTAATCGTTACTAAAATCAATACCAAGATCATCTGAGGAAATGCCATCAGGATTTCTGATATCTTCATAACAATTCCGTCAAGTATTCCTCCTTTATATCCCGCGATCACCCCGAGCGTGACCCCGATCAGCGTTGCAATCAATGCACTTCCGAATCCGATACCGATCGAAATTCTTCCCCCATATAAGATCCTGGTAAACACATCCCGTCCGACTTTATCCGTCCCAAAAATGTGTGCCGCAGAAGGCTGCTGAAGGATTGCACGCAGATCTACTTTCGTAGAATCGTAAGGTGTGAACAGCGGGGCAAACAGACACATGAACAGAATGATCAGGAAAATTACCATTCCAACTACAGACAGTCTGTTCATCATCATTTTCCGCACTGTACGGTTTTTAACCAGTTCTCTATGTTCTCTCCCAGAGTTTTCACGAGCCAGAAGCCTGTCCATTTTACGATCAAGTGCACTCATGACTTCCTCCTAACTTAATTTCACTCTTGGATCCAATGCCGCTGTGAGAATATCTACCAAAATACTGGAGATCAAAACCAGCAGGACACTGAAAAATCCAATCATCATGACAACTGGTGTATTCTGGGAGCGCACCGCTTTCACAAACAGTGTGCCGATTCCAGGCCATTGAAACACTTCTTCGACAACTACTGCCCCACCTATCAGCATAGGAAGCCGAAAGCCAATAAGTACAACTACAGGTGTAAGGGCTGCACGAAGACCATGAACGAGATTTACTCTCCATTCCGGAATCCCCTTGGCTCTTGCTGTCTTCATATAATCCTTTCCCATAGAGTCCAGCATGGAACTTCGCGCATATCTCATGACACCAGCCGTCATGGAAAAACCAAGTACAAGTGCCGGCATAATCAGATATTGTAGTCTCTGGAAAAATCCCTGGCCCTGATATGCCATTCTTCCGCCAACCGGAAGAACATTCATGTGCAGTGCAAAGATATCGATACAAATCAGCCCAAGCAGAAACTGCGGAATGGCAACTCCGATCATCCCGAATACGCTCAGAATCTGATCCAAAGCCCCTCCTCTTCTGATAGCGCTGATCACACCAAGAAGAATTCCCAGGATCGAAGAAATCAGCAAGGCCGCTATCGTGAGCTCAAGCGTAGCTGGAAGATAGTCTTTCATTAGTGTCGATACAGGAACTCCGCTCTGAAGTGAATAACCAAAGTTTCCATGGAAAAGGCCTCCAAGCCACTTTACATATCTGACAACAAGAGGTTCATTCAGTCCCAGCGATTCTCTCATCTGTTCGAGCTGTTCCTGTGACATTGTCGATAACGCGTCAGGAGGTATCAGATAATCAACTGCATCTCCAGGCATCAGATCCATACCAAGGTAGATCATAAAGCTGAGAATCAATGTCATTGGAATCAAAGATAATATCTTTCTTGTAATGTAGGATGCCATAAGCCCTCCTCTGACAGAAAAACAGTGAGCCAGCAGAGTCACCAGCTCACTGTTAAAAGGATGAAATCAGATGATTACTTGATGTTAGGCTCGTGAGGGAACTGATTGATATAGAAGCATCTGGTATATCTGATATTTGCCTGTTCTACTTTCATGTTATCCAGAGCTTCGATTGCCTTGGCGTCATCAGTCGATTTACTCCACGCATAATCAATCTTCCCAGCGCTTGCATTCTTAACCAGGTTCGAATCGTTCTCACCACTTGCGAACTCATAGATGGTTTCTATGTTTCCGGTGCCCTTCTTCCAGTAGCCATCCCATCTCTTCAGGGTACAATAGTTGTTGAGAACAACCTCATCCACCATGAATGGGCCAGAACCGATCGGATGCTGCCAGAACTCATTCTGCTGCAACGTGTTCGGATCTGCATCCTTTAAACAATGTTCTGGAAGAATTGGCCACTGTGAGAACACCTGCAGTGCATTTGCGGAAACTTTATCAAAGTTCACTGTTACATCATTTCCGTCCACCGTAACACCTGCAAGATCGTCAGTTTTACCATCTTTGTAATCCTGAGCGCCAGTAATGCAAGACATCGCTTCACTTGCGACTGCATTCGTTCCAGGGGTTTTGAGCATCAGTTCGATTGTAAATTTCACATCATCACCAGTCAGAGGCTCATCATCCTGCCACTTGAGTCCGTCACGAAGATGGAAGGTGATCGTCTTATTGTCATCGCTGACTTCATAAGACTCTGCAAGCATTCCGTCAGTCGGATTCAGGCTTTCATCTGCATCAATCAGCTTGTCAAAGAGAAGCTCTGTATTCAGCATGTATCCAGGGTTCACCATCGGATACCAGAAGAATTCCTGAGGCCCGCCGTTCGTATACAGTGTGTGATCATCACGATTGATGTTCCAATCGAGAATATTCTTCTCATAGGAGAACTGATCATTGCCGACCGGATTACCCTTCATATCCAGATCACTACTTGTATAGATGAAGCAGACCTGGTGATAAAGCGGCATTGCAAGAACATTTTCTGCGACGACCTGCTGAATCTTCTTGAACGCCGCGATCTGTTCATCCTTATCCATGGTCGAATTAGATGCTTCAATCAGTTCATCCAGCCCATCCTGTTTCGGGACTGTGGAATTGTTAGAAGCTGTAGAAGCAAATCTGTTGTAGAACTCGCTTTCCGTCAAAGCAGCAACTGCCGCATAAGCAAGATCCCACTTGACTTCGGACGGTCCATTCACCATATCTGTCGGCGGTACCCAGAGCTGTGCAGCCAGATCACCTTCCAGCTTTCTGAACTGAGATTTCACTCCTACATCCGACCAGTACTGCTGAATAATTGTCATCAGATCGACGGTCTGCTGATCATCGTAATAATACACGACATCAAGTGTGTAGTTCGGATCCCAGTTTGCTTCTGATAAGAGGTCCTTTGCCTTATCAGGATTATAGTCGTAGACAGGTATATCTGTATTGAGCCATTCGCCAGGCGATGTAAAACTTGTTGCTCTTGTTGCCTTTCCATCGAACAGAGTATCCACAATCGTATCCATGTCGATTGCATAAGCCAGTGCCTGTCTGACACGGACATCCGCAAGCGGTGTCCCTAAAGACTGAGCGTCTCCTGTTACGGCTGTGACACTTTCTGTTGCATCAGCTCCAAGAGTCCCGACACCCGTGAACAGAGAAGCAGCCATGGTTGCCGCACACAAAAGACCCATAAATTTGTTGCCTCGCATAACTTCCCTCCTTTTTCGAAATATCCGTCCGCATATGTTTGTATTACAAACTTCAGTGTTATATTCACTCTTTTCATATGAATTGTCAATAGGTTTTTGTATATTTTAACGGGACTTTGACAGTTGAATAGCTCCAAATCTTCGTGAAACCGCCAACTGGCGGTATTTTTTTGGTCAAATGAAAATCTAACGTGAGCGGTACATAATCGGCGTCTTTGGAATGGCTTGATTTGCTGCTATAGTTTTTGCAGCCTGAAGTAAAGTGCTGGCAGGCTTTCTGCCGGATGGCCTGCACTTTGAAAATGTGCGCTTGAATCACTTTGCCATGTAAATCAGGTAATCTGGGCTGAGGGTATGCCAAACAGACCGGAGTGGTCCGGTCTGAGGCTGATGTATGGCGAAGGGTCTCCTACTATAATCAGGCACTCCGCTGTTTGTCTTTCTTTCTCGGAGTCCTGGGCCGCGGAGGGTCTTCCCCTCCGATCGCCAGGGATGCATCCTGCGCTGCCTGTTCCTGCTCATATTTTCTGTATGTTTCAGACCATGGCATCAGATCATCCAGCAGAGCTTCTCTACCGGTTTGAGAAATCAGCGGCGCCTTTTCAATCAGATATTTCAGATAATAGTAAACATTGGCGTGGTTCGCTCTGGCCGTTGCCACAAAGGTATCGAATACACAGATGGTTCTGGCACCGTCCGGTGTCATGGCAAAGAGCCAGTTTCGGCGGCCAAGGGCTACAGTCTTCACAATTTTCTCGTAAAACGAATTGTCGGGAGGTATATTCCCATCATCAAGAAATTTTGTGAGACTGGCTTCATGATGGATGGTATAAGATACTGCATCCCTGGCTTTTTCAGAGAGGGAGAAATCTTCTGGATTCAGCGAATGGACGAAATCGAGGTATGCCTTCATCGCCGGCCGGACTTCTGTTTCACGCTTCTCCTGCCGTTCCTGCGGGGAGAGTTTCTTAAGGGGCGTATCTTTCCGGAAAACTTTCTGAATCAGAATAAGAGCCTTCACTTCCGGCAGCTCTTTCATCTGTTCGTCGGTGTACCGCCTGGATGAATTACTTCCAGCGCATACACCCAGCGGCGTCGCGCGTGGGAAAGGCAGTTCGAAACGGAAATCTTTCCATCCGATTCCTTCGCAACGGTATCGTAAGCAGCATAGGTATCGCAGGTAATGGTCCTGAGATAGTCGCGGATGCCCAGCTGTTTCCGCAGATTTTCCGCGGAGCGTGACGGACCATACCGGTAAACAATGACCGGATGGCCTTCCAGAAGCTCCCCTGCAGAGAACACCCAGACATAATACTTCCTGCCGGGTCTGCTGCCTTCCTCGCCAACTACCCGCAGGAACGTTTCATCCGCGTTCTGGTAAGGGCAGTCCGCTTCCAAACAGAGCATGTGTTCATAGACCCGCCACAGAAAGACGCATGCGAGCCAGATTGTCCAGCGGACCATCGTCTGACGCGGAATGACAAATCCGTCTGTCTGACGCATGTCCTCTTCCTGACGGTAAAACGGCAGATGGAGAAAGAACTTATTGTAAAGAAAAGAAGCCATCAGGGATGATGTCAGAATGCTCCGGTCAAACACCGGATTCTGGTGCGGAAGAGTTACCATCCGGTCGCCATGATCGACAGAAAGCACAGCTGTTTTGATCACACGGACGTAGCGGACAGTCCTCCGAGTTTCAACCCTGCAGTGCTCATGCCAGAATGCGATCGCCCATCTGAATTCGCCATACTGTTCATTAAGCGCTTCGGGGTCGATGTCGTATTCCACAACGTGCGGCAGCTTCCGGAGCATATCAGAGAGAGAAGGCTTTTCCTTCTGTCCGCGCCACCCCGTGGCTGATCTGACAAGGTGCAGGGCACGGCTGCAGACGTTGTGTTCCAAAAAGGGTTCCTCCCCTTCTGGTTCATCGCCGGCTTCTTCATCGGTTGGATCTTTCAGATCACCGGGAGAAGATGCCAGGAGATCATTAAGGCACTCTCCCCTGCATCCGAAGCGGTCCCGCCTTCCGAGAGTCTGCTCTGCTTCCATGTGCCGGATTGTCTCGTTCAGCTTCCGGCATTCGTCCCTGAGAGCTTTCAGTTCGTCGGCAGTTTTCTTATAGTCCTTCGATATGGCAGTAAGAGACTTCTGCGACTCCTCGAAAAGAATCCGGTTACGATCGGCATCCTGCTTCCTGCCGAAGCATTCCTCCTCCAGAGCCTCTCTGGATAGAGTATGGAGACATTCTTTGTAAACAGCCTCGTCTGCCCGCATGGAATCTCCCCGAAAGATCAGTCTTCTGAAGAAGTGTACAGAGAATACAGCTTCTCTATGGCAGAACCCAGCCTGCAGATCGTATCATGCAGCTGCCGGTTTTCTGCTTCCAGAGTCCGGATGCGTTCCTGCTGATCACGGTTCTGCTTCTCCATCTGCTGAATACGGCCGTCCTGCGCGGAAGCGGGCCCGCCTGTATGATGCTCGGAGTCCTGAACCTGCGAACTGCTCTTTCTTCCCCGTTTCCCGGAGGAAGGAATCAGCTCTCCGGTAACAGGATCCTCTTTCCCGAGGTATTTGCGGATCGGGCGTGACTGCTTCGTGTCGGGATCATAATGGGATGTCGATTCATACCATGTGACAACACCGGTTTGTCTATTTGTATACTTTACGATTGACATATGAGAAGTCCTCATATTGGTACTTATATATATCATACCAACACATATGTCAACCATTATTGGTACTTTTATTGATAAATAAGTACCAATAATTCTAGGCCTTTTTTTGCATGATTCAGCCCTGACATGCAGGAGCACATCAGGGCTGAAAGGTCCGTTCAATCTGATTTTCAGACAGTCCCGGAACAGGCTGGTTCCATTTTTACTCAGAGGGGTTCTGCCCGGAAATGTGTCTGATAGTACCATCGATGGTAAATCCATCCATCAGATGGCAATACTGTTCCCTGGTAAGATTCAGGGTGTCGCCGGAATTCCGGGGCCATTGGAAGCGGTTGCTGCCAATAAGATGTTTCGTCATGATGAACTAGCCGTCTCCCTCGAAAACAAGGATTTTGATCCGGTCAGGTCGTTTTCCGCAGAAGAGAAACATTGTGCCTTCTTCCAGCGGGCTGATTCCGGTTTCCATTTGGATAATGGCCTGGAGAGAGTAGATCCCCTTCCTGAGATCTGTGCGGCCAGCCCGCAGATAGATCTTCCGGATTCCGGTGGCCTCCCTAAGCATGGGATATCGCCCGGAGAACTATGTTCAGGCCCATTTCCGATACGCTGTTGTTCAGGTACAGGCTGTAACCGCTATGCTGAAGAAGCATGTCCCATGACGGGACAGAATCAGCATTAGACCCGCTGGGTTCACGGTCAGTGGAAGATGCCGGGACTGATTGCACAGACACTTCTATAAAGGAAGAATTCTGCAGACCGGTGGCAGCTGTCTTTTCGAAAACAGCCGTGAGAGACGACGAAACAGATGGAAGATCTGTCTTTTCAGCAACGGCTTCTCTGCGGAACAGCCGCTGCCAGTAATAAAAGCTGTTTTCAGAAAGGTGGTGTTCGCGGATGTATTGGCTCTTGGGAATATCTGAGTTGTTGGCCTCTAGAATAATCTGGCGCCATTCCCTGGCGCGAAGATCATGAGCAATCGTAGAAGAATCCATGGCATTACCTCCATAAATGACGGGTTTATCACCAGGAGTAATGCTAGCAGATCTGATATTTAGTCAAAAGACGCTTATTGTGTACCGCTCACGGTTGTTCAGTAAAATATAGTTATTCTAAGTTCCTCCATTTCAGTAGTTATTGTTCACTCTATTATTATGTCAAAATATTCAAAAATGATAACATTCTACCCTCTCTTCTTTTTTCTTATTCTCCGTGAACAACTTAGATGAAAATTAGAGCGGCTATGAAAGATCCTGATACTGCCGTTTATTTAATGCTAAATATACTGCACAAATATCTGTCTTATCTCAGCGTATGATTTATGCATATTGTATGATACCGTGCGGTATTTGTATAACCTGCATATTTTAGTGCTCGTTTTACAATATTATTTCTAAACTCCCACCTTCTGGCCGATATTTATAGCATACTATACAAATATTTTTATGTATTTTGCCTATTGTTGCTTTACAAAAGTACTTTTATGTGACATCTCTAATATCATGTACAAATAATTCCGTCATACATAGTCTTAAATTGTGCATTATTTAAACTTTATCCTGACACAGAGTCATTCATCCCTCCTTTTTCTGCCAATCCTACTCATCCTTGCACTGTTTTATCCTCTGACGATCGCATGACCACTAAGCCCGGCAGCCCTGAAACAAAGACCAGATAGTGTTCGTATTTGAATTCATTCGCGCACGTTAAAAAGAGACATCTGTTATGATACAGATGTCTCTTTTTTGTGAAGATGTCGTGCCAGAAGCCATGCTGCAAGTTTACATGGTATTCCTTACGATTCAAATCACCACGATATCGATACGCATCAAAAAAGATTCCCCGGAGCAGCTGCTATTGACAGCCTCTCCGGGGAATCTCTTCCGCTTACAGCCGCTTTACCACAATGTTCCGAAGCAGGGAGCCGTATTTGTTTCTCACGGCTGCCGTAAGATATCCGAGCTTCAGGCAGTTCTCCATGCTGTACGGATTCTTCGGGGAGACCGTTCCGACTGCATAGTGGAATCCTCTTCTTCTCAGCTCCTTCTCCGCTTCCATCATCAGCATCCGCTGGATACCATGTCCTCTGTACGCCGGCAGGACGGCAGCTGATTCCATATGCGCCGTGAACGGAAGCTCTCTGTCCGGAAGACCGGCATCCCTCCCAAGGTTCTCCGGTCCATTTCCCGGAATATGCACAATCAGGAAACCAACCACTCCGCCGTCGCACTCTGCAAGCTCCGTAAAGCCCTGATCTTTGATATGTCGGCAGATAAACTCCTCATCGTCTGTCACATAGATCTCCGGATCCTCCAGATTCTTTGCGACCGTCTTCATGATGTTCGCGATGGAAGCAGCATCCTCCTCCATCGCCATCCTGATTGTAATGTGAGTCATAAAGTCCGCCTTTCGTTACGCACTCTCCGCAGATGCTTCGTTCCTGAAGCCGGATTTTTTTCTGCCGCTTGTCGATATGAGAATCAGCATCGCAAAAACAGCCGCAAATCCAATCGCATCATAAACGGTGAACCGGCCTCCGAAGATAGTATAGGTAATGACAGCCGCCGTAACCGGTTCCGAGAAGCCGTACAGGATCGCCTTGTCCGGTCCGATCATGGACACTCCCGTCATGTAAAAGGTGAATGCAAGGACATTACCAACCAAAACAACAAATGCAATCCCCAAAATCCCTGCCGGAGCCGGTGTATAATGGAAGGTCCACGGGCGGAAAAGGATAAAGAAGGATGCTCCTCCGATCAGAAATGCCCACGTCTGGAGCACCGCAATCGGATATCTGTCCATAAAGGACTTTGGTACTTCATTGTAAAGAGTAACCATCAGCGCGCAGCCAACTCCGGTCATGACAGCCCTGGGCGATACCGGTACCGAATTCAACCGCCCATGTGTCGTGATGAGAAGGACCCCGGCCAGCGCCAGAATGATTGCCACGGCTTCCCGTGGTTTCGGTTTTCGCCGGGCTGTGAGGCAGGCCCAGGCAAGGATGAAGATCGGTGAGAGATCCTGAAGAATCGTGGCTGCCGCAGCGCTTGACCATTGAATCGTCTGGAAATACAGATACTGACAGATGCAGACCCCTGCCGCGTAGGTCAGGATCTGCCGCACATCCTGAGCCGCCGCAAATACCTGAAACAGCTTGTTCCGATGCCGGATCAGGCAGTACACAAACAGAACGACACCGGCAAGCCCCAGCCTGTACGGAACCAGCCAGCGGCTGTCCATTCCCTGATAGCGAAACAGATACTGCCCCATCGAGCCGCTCAACCCCCAGCAGATTCCGCCGCCTGTGGCAAGGACCGCACCGGCAAGCCCTTTCTCTGTGCTCTTTCTCTGAGCCCCTGCTGCTCTGTATTCTGCCTTTTGCAATCCTGCCTGTCCCATATATATCCGGTCTCCGCCTTCACAAAAAAAGCCGCGGGATTTCCCGCGGCCCTCTCTACGACATCCATCGGCTGCAGATTAAAGTGCAATCTGTCCCTTCACATCATCGTTCAAAACATAGTAGGCAGTATTGTCATCCGTGTTGACATACAGGCTGACCTTCTTCAGCTCAGCCGCCTTTCTGCCGAACTTCTCCGTCCAGTCCTTCTTCACCTGTCCCATTAGATCGCTGACCAGGATATCCTTCCCCGCGTACTGAACGGAAACAGACTCCTCCGGAGCTGCTGCCTTCTCGGCCGCCTTTTTCACTGCAGCTGTCTTCTTCTCTGCCTTCTTTACCGCAGTTTCCGCTGCAGCCTTTGTCTCCTCAGCTGCCTTCTTCACAGCGGATGCAACAGCTGTCTTCGTCTCCTCAGCTGCCTTCTTCACATTCTCTGCTGCCTTCTCGGCCTTTGCAAGTGCCGGTTTCTCGACAACCTTCGCCGCAGTCTTCTCAGCTGCCGCTTCCTTCTCCGCTGCCTTCACCTCTGCTGTCTGAACCTCTGATGCCTTGACTGTCTTCTCTGCAGCAGTCTTGCTCTCTGCTGCTTTTACAGCCTTGGAAGCGGATGACTTTTTCTGAACATTTCTCATAACTGTACTCCTCCTGAAACATAAAATACAATGAAGCTGTTCTTTGTCATGCGTTCACATTCGGCATCATACAACGAAACTGAAGCAAGTTCAAGCCTGCTTCCTACAAAATAAGCCCTGAATCGTCCATTTTAAAGCAATTTCTGGTATAAACGAGTCCGTTCAGAGTGTCATGTGAGCCTTTCCTGCCTCCGCCTGCCTCTGCAGCTCTCTGCGGATCAGGCGGTTTTCCTCTCGCTCCAGCTCCGGATCCTGCGTCAGAATTTCCTCCGCTGCCTCTGAAGCCTCCTGCATGATCCCGGCATCCTGATACACGTCTGCCAGAAGGAACGAAAGCTCGCCGCTTTGTCTCAGGCCGAACAGTTCCCCCGGCCCCCTGAGTTCCAGATCCTTCCTGGCAATTTCAAACCCGTCATTGGATTCCTTGAGGATCTGCAGTCTCTTCTTCACGGCGTCGCTTTCGCTGTGATGCATCAGGATACAGTAAGACTGATCTTTCCCTCTGCCGACCCGCCCCCTGAGCTGGTGCAGCTGCGCCAGCCCGAACCGTTCACAGTTTTCGATCATCATGACGGTTGCGTTCGGCACATTCACGCCGACCTCCACGACGGTGGTTGAGACAAGGACCTTGATCTCTCCGTCCAGGAACCGCTGCATGACAGCATTTTTCTCCTCATTCTTCATTCTTCCATGCAGATACTCTACCCGGATATCAGGCAGGTACCGCGTCAGCGCCTCCCGGAGCATGTCTGTATAATCAATGACATTCTCCGCCTCTATTTCTCCACTCCCGGATTCCTCAACCATCGGGCAGATTACATACGCCTGATGGCCCTCCTTCACCTGCGAGGCAATGAAAGCGTATGCCTTTGGCCGGTAAGAGGGGTCGACAACTGCGTTTTTCACCGGAAGCCGTTCAGAAGGCCGCTCTCTGATGACCGAAATGTCGAGATCCCCATACAGGATCACCGCAAGCGTCCGCGGAATCGGAGTTGCACTCATGACGATGGTATGCGGCATCTCCTCTGCTTTTCCGGACAGTGCCTCCCTCTGACCGACACCAAAACGGTGCTGTTCGTCCGTCACAACAAGTGCCAGATTCCGGAACCGGACGCTCTCCTGGATCAGGGCATGTGTTCCGATAACGACCTGCGCTTCTCCATTCTCAATCAGACCGCAGGCTTCGCGTTTTTCCCTTGCCTTCAGGGAGCCTGTCAGCAGAACCGCCCTGATCGGCAGCCCGGCCTGCTGCATCAGCTTCACGAAGCCATCATAGTGCTGCCGCGCAAGAACCTCCGTCGGAGCCATGATGGCCCCCTGCATCCCTGCAGCGGCCGTCTGGACCAGAGCCAGGAATGCGATGATGGTCTTCCCGCACCCCACATCCCCCTGGAGAAGTCTGGCCATCACTTTCTTTTGAGAAAGCTCCTCCGAAATGACCTCCCAGACCTTCTCCTGGGAGACAGTGAGCTGATAGGGCAGCGATTGGATCACCTCAGCTGTCTTCGGGGTTTTCGGAATCACATAGCTGTGTATCTGCGCTGTCCTTCGTTCCCGCAGCTGTTTGAGCAGCAGAATAAAATTGAAAAATTCCTCAAAAACCAGACGATGTCTGGCGTCCTGAAGCTGATCCTTGCTCTGCGGAAAATGAATGGCCCGGATGGTTTCCCGAACCGGAGGCAGACGATACCTTTCCATGATCCATTCCGGAAGCGGATCCATTGAAAAATCAAGCGGGTCTTCTCCAAGAAGCACCTGACGGAGTGCCTTGCGGAGTGAATGCTCTGACAGACCGGCCGTCAGCGGATAGACTGGCTGCAGGCTCTTCTGCAGAAGTGTATAATCGAACAGGTCATAGACCTTCGGCTGAAGGAGATAAAAGCTGCGCCCCTTCGCTTTGACCTGTCCCCGGAAGATATAGGTTGTCCCGGGGTGCACCTGGCTTCTCATGAACGGCATGTTGAACCAGGTAACGTCCAGCGTTTCCCCGTGCGAGTGGATTTTTCCTGTCACAATTCTGAAATTCCTGAGGTAACGGACGGACAAGGCCGCCTCCACGTGTCCTTCTACAGCTACGACTGCCCCGTCGTCTCCGGCAGAGAGCGTGGAAAGCTCCACCGGATCTTTCATTTCATCATATGCCCTGGGATAGTACCGGATGAGATCGCCGACTGTTCGGATGCCTGCCTTCTCATAAATGACGGCACTCTTCGGCCCGATTCCTTTGATCTTTGTGATGGGCGATGTCTCCTGCATGTGCTCACACTCCTGTCTTCGTTCCCTTCAAAAAGAAGACACAGGCATTCCGCCTGTGTCTTCCCTGGAAAACGATCTTCTGGTGCCTCCGGCACGCTCTCTGAGTCTTTACTCCACAGAAATAATGTAGTATTCCCTGTTCTGCCTAACATGACGTAACGGGTGGTAACGTAATAATACTGATTATTCAAGCATTTCAGGCGTTTTCGCTTCCTTATTATATGACGTGCAATAACATATTGCAACGCTTCGAAACGGTAGTACACGGTAGTAACGGTAGTGGTAACGGTAGTATGAAAGTAGCAGTTAAAACGGAATGACAATTCTGCTCATTTCTTCCTGCTTCTGCTCTTCGAACGTGTGATAGTACAGATTCATTGTGATACTGATTGACGAATGTCCGAGAATCTTCTGAAGTGTCTGAGGCTTCATCCCCTGATTAACGCACATCGTTGCGAACGTATCACGGAATCCATGGACTGCAAACCGCTCCATTCTCTGCCCGCTCTTCACAATCCGCGCTGTGATATGGTCGATTGCATCATCAACGTCTTTTGCTGAAATAATGCTGCCGTCCTTCTTCGTAAAAATCAGCTGAGATATGCTGACAACCTTATGCCCGTACATCATTTCATTCTGTGCCCGCTGCGCCTCAATCGCTCTGAGTGCAGCAGCTGTCAACGGAACATCACGATAGCTGCTCTCCGTCTTCACAGAATCCACAATCTGTGCTGTGTTCTTCCCGTTCTCATCCTTGCGGCGTGATACTGTCCGTGTGACGTGAATACAGTTTCCTTTTCGATCGATGTCGCACCACCTCAGAGCAGCAGCCTCACCGCATCTCATGCCTGTGCAGAGCAGCAGCCTCATGAGGTTGCAATACATCGTGTTACCCTCTGCGAATGAGAGAAACACCCTCAACTCATCGTCTGTGAGTGCTCTGTGAATGGTCTTCACTGCGCGCTCTTCCGTCCGTTTGATACCCTTCACATTTGATACGGGATTGAATGGAATCAGCCTATCTGATGCCGCGCTCTTTAAGATAGTTCCGAGGGTGGTTATCCTGATGTTTACACCCTCTGTGCTGTACCGATTCACCGTTTCCTTTTCAGGGCGCGGTTTGAGTGTTGCGCGCTTGTCATAATGCGCCCGCCTGCCGTTCTCATCCATCACATACCGCTCGACAGTCTCACTCAACAGCTGCTGCTGAAGTTTCCGCACCGTTGCCGCTGTAATGTCCTTTATCTTTACGCTGCCGATATACTTCGAAATGCTCTTGTATCTGTCATCATAAGCCGCCTGTGTAGCTTCTGAGACACTCTGCCGCCTGCCGTCCTTCCATACTTTGTAATATGCGTCAAGCGTCACATTGTTGCCTATTACAAGCCCTTTTGCAATCTCTTCCCGCCTCTGCTGTACCTTCTCAGCAACTTCTCTCTGAGTCTTGCCATAGACAAAAATCTGCTTGCCGTCTATCGTGAGTTTCTTTACATACAACCCGTCTGCCCGTTTTTTCATGTTGTCTGCTCCTGTCAATCGTTCCTGTGAATGCGCTGCTGAAAGATGAAACAGTTCAACGCCTGCCTGATAACATCGCTCACTGAACCGTCAACTGCATCTGCTGCCGCCTGAAGCTGTAAATACTCTTCCTCTGTCAGCCTGATTACAACCCGCCGCGCTTTTGGATTGTCAACGGGTGGTCTTCCCTTGCCTGCCATTGTTTCACCCCCTCTCTTTTCTGCTGCCTATAACCATAGTATCAAATGTATGCCATTTAATCAATAGACAATATGTCTGTAATATGGCATAATTACAGCGTTTCACCTCTTTTTCACTCTCTTTTAATTGTCATACAATTTAAAAAGAGCGTCATTTTCTGACTCTTCTCGGCCTGAAAGTACCCGCCCTATTGAGTGCAGCAGGCGCACAATATCTGCATTTGAACAAGTACACAATTCACTACAATTCAGATTATTTTGGGGGTGTCCTTAAACCCGCATAAACACTGCATTTCTCGAATCTATCAATAAATCATCTATGCGTAAAACAGTTGTTTATTATATAGATGTTGTTCAAATACAGCGAATTGTGTCTGTAATTGTCATGTTGCGTATTGTATTCTGTCTTATGAATACAATTATGATTTGTTGCCCATCTGGACAGAAAACGGCAGCAGGTATTCACCCGCCGCCGCTCTGCTCATTGTCATCTATTCCCGCTTCATCGCTCCAATCACTCTCCGCTGTCCCGTTGAGTGCGTCAAGGAATCCGTCATCCGGCTGCTGCTCTTCTGTTGACTGCTGCCCTTTGTCGAATGCTCCCGCGATTGTGAAAAGGAACTGTGCCGCCCTCACATCTCCGTGAATCGCGCTCTGAAGTAATGCAAGCAATACGCCTACACCCGCGCTGTAATTGTTCCCGCTCACATCCGAGAGTGACTTCATGCACTCCGCTGACAATGGCTTGCCGTACTTCTCCCCCGCCTGATTGACTGAGCGCGGATTACTAACAGGAATGTCCAACAGTGCGCGCGCCTCTTTTTTCAGATCCGCGCGTTTCTTCCGCGCCGCTCCTGAAGCCTTGCCGCCCCTTCTGCCAATTTCCCTTGCTTCGTCCTTACTTCTCCTGTCCATCGGAATCAGGTTTTCATGTCCGTACATATATTGCCGCCCGCTGTGAAATAATGTAAAATGTAACCGTGAGTTTCTAGAACTGCCCGTTCTGAACCACGATACAGCCGACCGCCTGACCGCTGCCGACTGTATTTTTTTACCCGTCCACGCTCATCACTCCTCTTCTGACATGATTTCAAACCATGTTTCCCGCTCCTGTTCTTCTTCCTCTTCCTTCTCTGCTGCAATCTCTGCATAAATCTTAGCCTCTCGCGCCCGCTCTTCTAAGTCTGCTGTGCCCTCAGATATTGCAAATTTAATCATTGACTCCCTGAACTGCATCTGCTGCGCGTCTCCATATACATCACGCATCCATTGCATAATGCAAAGCAGCAGTTCCGATGAAGATAATTTTATCTTTCGCCCGTCAACGGTAAATGTGTACCGCTCTTCCGTCTGTCTCATGCCGTCCCCCTGTGAAACTGCACCGCCCGCCCCTTAAAACCCTTTAAGAAACGTTCTCTCTAAGATGGCTATATATAATTGAGTGGGTGATTGCCTACTACCCCCACTGCCGAAATTTTCACACGGTAGTGGGGGATTGCCTACTACCCTTGACGGGGGGTAGTGGGTGATTGCCTACTACTTTGGGTGAAAGTAGTGGGTGATTACCCCCTTGGGTTTTAAACTCGCGGGGGCTTCCACGTTCTCCATTTTGCCGAATATCTATATATACTTTTTGTGTGGTTGGCTCGTCCGTTTGCAACTTCAGTGATAAAACCATGTTCCTTCAATGACCGCATATCTGCATAGAATTCCTTGCGTCCGTTCTTGCTGTATAGCCTGCATTTTTCTGATGCAAGCGCGAAATTAAAATAGAATGCGGGATTTTCATCGTCCCTGAATTCAGATGTGTTTGGAAAATCCTTGCATGGTCTGTACTTCGCGCCGTACCTCTGCGCCGCAATGTTGACGTAAAGAATCTGCTGTCTGCTGCTCATATCGCAAAACGCATCTGAGTGCAGCAGGTCGGTATATATGCGTGCAAACGGATAGTGCCTGTCGGATGTTTCCCACGGTTGAGGTGGTATCCGTTGCCGTTCCCCGTATCTTTTCAGCATCGCTCTCCACCGTTACACTGCATCTGCTTCATTCTTCAGCAGTTTCCGCGCTGATTTCACAGATATTGCAATGCCTGCAATGCGCTGCTCCATGTTCTTCACGAATGACTCAACCTCTGCTCTGCTCTGAGGTATCCAATAGCCCGCCTCACCGCTGCAAATAATGTGTCCTTCGTGTCTCTCACGCCGAACTTCTGCCCGCACTTCATCGCGCGTCCATCCGTATAACTGAGTCAGTTCAGCAACGTGCCAAGCCCGCTGCGTTGCCTCTAACAAGTCATATATGTTTGCCTCTGCCCGTTCTGTCATATTCTCACCTCACCTCTGTCTGAAGCAGTTTCGCGTCAATATCTGCCTTGCGTACACGGCTTGTATTACCAACTCTATGTCTAATGTCTGCCGCCCATTCACGGAACGTTGTCACACTCATGCGTGAATATGCCGCTCCCTGAAAGTCATCAAGCCACGTATAACGGTTGAAATCGGTCTGCTCTGCCTGCTGCATCCGCTCTTTATATCTGCTCATGTGAATGCCCCTTTTCTTTTGCTGTATGTTCTCACGCGTGAGCATTGTTTCTTTACGTGCATATTGTTGCATGATATATTCTTAATAAAAATAACTATTTTACATTTTCCTATTTTATGAAATAGGTACTTATTTACCTGTTGTGAAAGGAATGCACCATAGATGAAAAAGCACGAACTGAGCAGGATAATGAAAGCTGCATCACAGAATAAACTCAGAAAACTATTGCAGGAATCTTATGCGTTACCAACCTCTGCGCCTGAGAAAAATCAGCTTCTGAATTCAGATGATTTTTCAGAACGTATTTGGGAATTGAGGCGTGAAAAGGGACTTACCCAAAAAGAACTTGCTGAGAGAATCGGCGTTTCTGCTGAGACTGTGAAAAAGTGGGAATCAACCGAGAGAATCTATCCAAACGCCGCTGCGCTCTGCAAGCTGTCAACACTGTTTAACGTTGATATAGAATATCTGATTACAGACACTGAAGTACGCCGCCGCGCTGAAGTATCGGCAGCTGACTACACGGGACTCTCTTCTGAATCGATCGAACGTATTCGCAAACTGCCGCTGCTCCTGACGCAAACACTTGACGCTCTTCTGCAATACGGTGATGGAACACGGCTCTCTGCTCAAACCTTCACGGGGCTGCTCATGTCCGCAACAGCTGCAAAAGAGGCAAGCGGACAAAACCCGTCTGAAGTTGATAAAGACGAATATGAACTACAGCGCGACTATGATTTGGCACTCTTTAACGCATCGAATGATTTAACGGCTATGCTCCGTGCGCTCTACCCTCTGAAAAGCAGAAACGTTCCTGAAAGCCTCTGAGAGCCTCTGAAAGCCGTTTTACCCGTTTACATGATAAGTTATCAATCCGTGCCGTGAAATGGTTTCTGTGCCCTTCTGCGCGTTTCTGAAATGATTGAACAAAAATAACCGCCTCAGGCTTTACCCCTGAAGCGGTTATCCTAATCTCATGTTATCCTGTCCGACAGTCTTATTTAATCATTCGCAAAGTGTCTGCTACTTTCAACAATGCTTCACTCCATCTCTCAAAGTTCTTGTCTCTGCTCAACGTTGCTTCTCTGATTGCGGCAACCATTTTGGAATATATCGCCGCATCCGCTGAGACTAATTCTCTCAGTATTTTGCCCGTCAGACGCTCATTTCCCAATACACAATGCACTTCATCACTTTCGAGTTTGATTTCATCGGTTGCACCTTCTGTCAGCTGCACTCTCATAGCGTTTTTGCTCCTTCCTGAACTGAAAAAGTAGTAGATTTGGTAGTAAAAACCGTTCCAAAACGCCTGAAAGCATGATAAAATCAGTGTTTTTCTTACTCAACCGAGATAATGTAGTAGTAGATCGGCTGTCCGCCTGCGTTGACCTCGACATCGCAGTCCGGGAACGCCTCGCCAAGCTTCTCTCCCAGCGCCTGCGCCTTCTCCTCCGACATCTCTTTTCCATAGTAAACGGAAATCAGCTCAGAGTCGCTGTCGACCATCTTCTTCAGCGATGCGATTGCCGTATCATCGACTTCCTTCCCGACTGCGATGATGCCATGATCTCCCACGCCCATAATATCTCCGCTGTGGATGACATTGTCGCCAATCCGGGTATCGCGGACTGCATAGGTCAGCTCAACCGTCTTGACTGCGAGAATCTCTTCTCTCATCGCGGTCTCGTTCTCGGCAGGTGTCTTGTCCGGCATGTAATCAATCATCGCCGTGATTCCCTGCGGTATGGTCTTTGTCGGGATCACGATGATCTTCTTGTCGTGGATCAGATTCTGCGCCTGCTGTGCCGCCAGGATGATGTTCTTGTTGTTCGGCAGGATAAAAACGGTGTCAGCGTTTACCTTTGCCACAGCATTCATCACATCCTCCGTGGACGGATTCATCGTCTGCCCGCCCTCGATCAGGCAGTCCACTCCGAGATCCCGGAAAATGCCGCCAAGTCCCTCTCCGATGGAAACGGCAACAAAACCGACATCCTTATGGGGCGCAGGTGACGCTTCACTGGAAGCGGCTGCCAAGTCTACAGCGGCAGCCGCGGAAGAATTTCCTGCTTCTGGCTGCGATGCTGGCTCCGGATCTGAGTCCTCCTCCGGATTCTTCAGCGCCTCCTCCAGCTCCTTCTCATCAAACAGGTGGAGCGGATAAACCGGTCTGTCAATATTGTTGATGACATGGATCCGCGACATCGTACCGTACTCTGTCGCCTTTGTCAGCGCGGCTCCGGGATCATCTGTATTCAGATAGACCTTCAGCCCCTGGTCACAGCGCTCTGCGGCGACATCTGCACCAATGGATTCCAGGAACCCGACAAACTTCAGCCGTTCTTCCTTTGAGATATGCTTCGCGCAGTTCAGGATATACTCTACCCGGTAATTGAACTTGCGTACCTCTTCCTTCTCCTCTTCTTCCTCCTCGATTCCGAGGAAGCCGTTGAGACAGCCCTTCAGAATCTGGACAAGTCCCTGTCCGCCTGAGTCCACAACCCCCGCTTCCTTCAGAACCGGCAGCATCTCCGGCGTCTGATTCAGCACCTCATCCATATAACGAATGGTCTGACTGAGCAGATCACCGATCTCGATGTCCGGGTTTTCCTCAACCAGCTCGCAGGCTTTTGTCGCACCGCCCCGCGCCACTGTGAGAATTGTACCCTCCTTTGGCTTCATGACAGCCTTGTAGGCCGTCTCAACCGCCTTCTGGAATGCAGCCGCCGTGTTTTTCGGTGTGATCTCCGCTTCGTTCCGCCATACCTTACTGCATCCGCGGAACAGCTGGGACAGAATGACACCCGAGTTGCCTCTCGCCCCTCTCAGGGAACCTGAGGAAATGGCCTTGGAGACGGTCTCCAGTGTGACGCTCTCCAGTCCCTTCACTTCATCCGCCGCCGACTTGATGGTCAGGGACATATTCGTTCCGGTATCTCCATCCGGGACAGGAAACACGTTCAGTTCATTGATCCATTCTTTTTTTGATTCAAGATTTCTGGCTCCGGCGAGGAACATCTTCGCCATCAGCTGCGCATCTATTGAATTCGTACTCAATGTGAAATACCCTCCGAAGGGCAGAATGCCCTGCTCCTTATCAGTCGATGACTCTGACTCCTTCCACATAGATGTTGATCCGCTCAACCTCCATGCCTGTGAACGACTCCAGCTTATACTTGACATTGCTGATAAGGTTGTCCGCAACCGCGTGGATTCCTACCCCATAGGAAATGATCACATGGAAATCAAGTGTGATCTTTTTCTCGTTCACGTGAACGCTGATTCCATGCCCGAGGCTGTCACGGTTGAGGAGCTTGACCAGGCCATCCTTCATATTCACGCTCGCCATACCGACAATTCCGAAGCACTCTACGGCAACGGAGCCGGCATATGTCGCGATGACATTTGTATCGATGACGATCGATCCTAGTTTGTTTTCCATTCGAACGCTCATAGGATACCTCCAGACTCTATAATCACAGTCATTCTACCAGAATCAGCAATAAATGAAAACATCTAATTTCTTGCATTTCCCCTTGCATTCCGCTGTCCGTTCTGTTAGAATGTGTAAGTCGCGATTTGGCATGTCTGTTAAGTCTGCGGTGACAACAGAACGTATTCCCGCTGCACTGGTCTTTCTGCCACTTATACATGCGGGTGCAATTTTATAAGGAGGTGCTCAGGATGGCCAAGTGTGAAATCTGCGGTAAAGGTGCTCATTTCGGGAACAACGTATCCCACTCCCACAGAAGATCCAATCATATGTGGAAGTCGAACATCAAGCACGTCACTGCAAAGATCAATGGTGCAAACAAGAAGATCTATGTCTGCACGCAGTGCCTGAAGTCCGGCAAGGTTGAAAGAGGCTGAGCCTCTCTTCCAGGATGAGGACGTATATGTGAACCGGCAGGGTTGAACCTGCCGGTTTTCTTTTTTCAGCCGAATGTTCTAAGCGGGCAATACCGGGCAATCCTTTATGGATGCCCGCTGCCCCGCATCATCCCTCCTGCTGCTATGCTCAGAATGTCTGATCCTTCTTTGCTGCTTCATCCATAGCTGCCTTTTCCTGAGGGCTGTCCTGTTTCTTTTTGCCAGGCATAAAGCGGTTGATCAGATCCGGCGCCATGTCGATCAGCTTCGATATGGAGTCCTCATTCTTGATATTCACCAGTCTTGTCGAGCCGTCCTTGATGACGAGGAGAGCTGTCGGCGACATCTTCCCGCCCATTCCGCCTCCGCCGTTTGACCGCTGGGATTCATTCCGCGCGGAAGCCATGACCCCGAAACTCACATCAATGAGAGGGAGAATTGTCGTATCTCCAACTTTGACCGGTTCGCCGATCACAGTCTTACTCGTGACAAACTCTTCCATTCCCTTGAAAAGAGCTCCTACTGTTGTATCAAAGTGTTCTGCCATCCTGGTTATCCTCCCTGTTCCATAGCTCGCCAAAAGGCTTCCGAAACCGACCTATTTTCGCTTTTTCTTTTTCACTGACCGTCCTTTCGAACGCCCTTTCGAGCCTTCTTTCCCCTTCCGTCTGACATGGGCGAGAAGCTTTCTGAATTCTTTATCTCTCAGCAGTCTGATGAGAAACATCAGAACATGGTTCATACGGATATGCCCGGCTGCGTTCGTCCGGGTCTTCAGCGTTGCCTGATAAAAGTCCGCTCGAAGCTCATATGCTCTGGCTGTATCCGGCAGAATCATGTAGAGCAGCCCGATCAGCTCTCCGGTCAGATCCGGTTTCCCGGTACCGACCAAAAGGTATCCTTCCAGTCTGCGAAACCGCAGACTGCGAAGCAGCCTGCCAAGATGTCTCATGATCCTTCCGTATAGGCTGAATGCATCCGGTGAAACAAATGGTTCTGCTTTTCTCCTGAATGATTCGATCTTTGTATCCGCATTCTCATGGAATGTGTCGGAGAAGTCTCCAAGATCAGAAGGCAGTTCCTGCATCCGAAAGACAAACGCCATCGCCGTGACCAATCCCTTTGCTGCTTTCTGAATCGCCCTTGCGGCGATTCCCGCTGCCGCCCCGGATATTCTTGAAAGGATGTTTCTGACCGCTGAAACGGCGGAAATGGCAGCGCTCCGAATCCGGCTGGCCCGTTTTCGGGGTCCGATTCCATCTGAAGCTGCCTGCCCACCCGTTTTTGTCTTCTGCCCGGCGGTGTCCGTCTCCCCCCGGGGTATCTGTCTTCCAGTCTGATCCTCCCGTGTCTGCGTCCCCGTTTCTAAAGCCGCCTGACTGTGCGGCGCTTCCGCCCTCCTGCCCTCCGGTATCCGGAAGGTCTTCAGCCTCCTGCCGAAAATTTTCAGTGTGATCGTCCCGGTTCGTTCTCTGATCTGAACATCCGCGCTGAGAAGATGAAACAGCCAACCTGCCCTGCCCTCTGCTTCAAACGCCTGATCCTCCTTCCGAAGACTGATCTGATATTCAACCGGCCAGAAAAGTACCAGCAGGATCAGGACGGCGGCAATTCCCAACACAATCAGCAAAATGATCCCGATGATCCTCAGGATGGCCAGGATGATCTGTACCATATCCTACCCCCTGTCCTCCGATTCAAGGAATCGTCTCACATCTGCATCCCCCTGAGCCTCCCACGTATCCTGCACAATCCGGGATGCCACGTACTCTGCCTCTGCCTTTCCGCCCGCAATTCCCACGACCGTCGGAAGCTGGGAGCGGACACAGGCCACTTTCAGCTCTGAAGCCGGAATCAGCTCCAGCACCGCCTTTCCCTCCGAGAGCGTCACGAGGTAGACCCCCGGCGGATAAGTCCCCGTGTCAATTTTTCTTTTGATTCTGCCCGCCTTTTTTCGGACAAGTGCCCCCAGATAGAGGCTTTTATACCAGATGATCCCCATGCGGTTCTCCAACATCTGCATGCCCGGACACCAGGCCCGGGTTCTCCGGGCCGAGCACCCGGAGCTCTTCCTCTGTCAACGGCCTCCACTGATCTGTCCGCTTCAGTTCCTGATACATCCGGTATGCAGTCTCCAGAATCATCTTCTCGTTGGAGAACTTCAGAAGATGATAGGCCTCATGATACTTATAATACCCGGAATCCACCAGGTATTCTTCCCGCTGTGGCTTCGAATAATAACTGTCTGCCTCCATCAGGTACCAGTGTACCGTCTTGCGGATCGAATCCCTGGTCACATTGAATGTATACTGGCTTTGTCCAACATACTTTACAATCTTCGGCTGTGTCCCCGTCTCTTCATGCACCTCACGGAGTGCCGTCTCGGGAAATGTCTCTCCGGCTTCAACCGTCCCCTTCGGGAGAACCCACCCTTCATAACGGTTCCTGTAGCTCTTATACAGCACAAGAATCTTGCCTCTGAAGATTACGACTCCGCCGCAGCTTGTTGCCTCAGTCATTGCAACTCCTTTCTGCCTGTCAGAAGTCCGTTCCGGCTTTCTCAATAGTTGTTTCTGTCTGCGGAACATAGTGTGTTAAAAAGTATATCGCATCCTGAAGCAATTATCCACCGTAGTAGGCATCAAAAATCTGTTTGGCAATCGGAACAGCAACCGCTGATCCTGTCCCGGCATCCTCCGCGATCACGGCAACGGCAATATCCGGATCATCCACATTGGAAAACCCGCAGAACCATGAATGCGTGCCCGTTCCTCCGCTATCAATGTCATGCTCGGCAGACCCCGTTTTTCCGGCAACACTGTAGCCTGCTCCTGAAAGCGCCTGCGCGGTCCCGGAAGTGACAGTGGCTTCCATGAACTGCGTGATCGTCTGCGCCTCGTCCGGCGTCATCAGCTTTTTGTAAATCGACGGATCGTTCTTGGACACCGTGTCTCCTTCAGAGGATTTAATCTGATCCACCAGATACGGGCGCATCATGATTCCGCCATTCGCAATCGTGGATGTCACCATCGCCATATGGAGCGGGGTTACCAGCGTATCCCCCTGGCCGATCGCAGTCGTCATCTTCTCTCCGTCTGAGGAATTCTTCGTAAGCTTGAAAACGCTCTGGGAGGACTGGATGTCGGTCGGAAGCTTGCTGTTGAACAAAAAATTCTCCGCGACGTTGTGCAGCGCATTGTCCTTCAGATTCAGCCCGATATCAGCAAATGCAGTGTTGCAGGAATTCCGGAATGCTGCTGTCAGGTCTTCCTGGCCATGCTGCTCGCCATGGTAGCAGGTGATGGTTACATCGCCCTGAGACAAAGAACCGGTGCAGTCCCATGAAAACTGGGTGTAATCAGACGGATGTTCACGCAGATAGGCCAGTGTCGTCAGCATCTTGAAAGTGGATCCCGGAGGATACAGTCCCTGCGTCGCACGATTCAGCAAAACACCTGAGGAGGAGTCCGACACAAGGTTCTCCCACTGCGTGGAGATGGTGTTCGGATCAAAGTCAGGCTTCGAGACCATCGCAAGAATCTTGCCGGAATCCGGTTCCATGACAACCACTGCTCCCCTGTAGGAACCCAGGGCATAGTAAGCCGTCTGCTGCAGAGAGGGGTTCAGTGTAACGATCACATTGTCTCCCTGCACCTTCTTTCCGTCATCCTTGCTCTGGATCTGGGACAGTAGACTCGTATGGGAGGACATCAGGTCATAGTTTTCTTCTGCTTCAAGGCCTGCACTTCCATTCGACGCATACCCAATCACATGCGCAAAGATATTGGAGTACGGATAAGAGCGGGTTTCATTTCCGTCCCCGTCGATGCTGGTCGAAGCCAGGACCGTTCCATCCCCTGTCAGGATGCTCCCCCGGATCACATTGCCGCTCGCCCCGGCCTTCTTTGTATTGTTGATGTTGCTGTTGAGGTCATCCCGCTTGAAAATCTCGAGGTATCCGACCCAGACCGTCAGAAGAAGCAAAAGCGCAATGAATAAGTAAGTGACGGCCACAAGCTCTGTATTCCGGCGGTCCCCCGGCTCCTCTGTCTCTCCGGGCTGCTGCGGACTTAAGTCAATTTTCCGGATGTGGACGCGGCTCAGAAAACTTCTGCGCCGCCTGCTGTCCTTCTGAACGCTGTTTCCGGTGTCAGTCTCTGTATGGTTGTCCGGGTTCTGATATCCGGGATCGTTCTGTCTCATATTCTTCTCTCACCTCGTCGCTTCGAAGCATATACAGTCCCTGCACGATCGCAATCATGATCAGCGTGCTGAGCAGGCTGCTTCCACCGTAGCTTACAAGCGGAAGCGTGACGCCCGTCATCGGGATCAGCTTCGTCCCGCCTCCGATTGTCAGAAATACCTGTGTGGCATAAATTGCGCCAAAGCCGACCGCCGCCAGCCGGTAGAATCTGCTCTCAAGCTTCATGGCAATGTTAACAAACATGATAAATACCGCCAGGCAGACCAGGATGAGGCAAATCCCAAAGATGCCGCCCATTTCCTCGAGGATCGCACTGAACATAAAGTCCTCCTCGACATAGGGGATCGCTCCCGGACTTCCCTGGTAGAGTCCTGTTCCCAGCCAGCCGCCAGCCGCGATCGAGAACAAGGACTGACAGATCTGATACCCGCTTCCGGCATAGTCGGCAAACGGATCTTTCCAAATCTGGACACGCACCCGCACGTGTGAAAACAGAAAATAAGCCGCCACCGCGGCAGCCGCTCCTGCCAGCACGCCGATCGACACAAGAAACGGATTTCGTGTCGTTACAAACAGCATCACAAGATAGGCGACAAAGAAAATCAGCGCGGAACCAAGATCCGTTGAAATCACCAGGATGCCGACATGAACCGCTGCCAGTACTGTCGCTGTTATGATCCGTTTCAGGCTGTGCTCACCTGCCAGAAGACCTGCAACTGCAAACACAAAGATAATCTTGACAAACTCTGAAGGCTGGAAGGCAAACCCGCCAACTGTAAGCGTCAGTTTTGCACCATTTACAGAACGGGAAGCGACCATCACCAGCCCCAGAAGTCCGATTCCGACAAACGCGTAAGCCCAGGTCATCTTTGTCAGAAGATGCAGTTTCCGGATGATCACCGGAACGATGAGTGCAATCACCGTCCCGATGCAGGCAAAACGGAACTGTCGGACGGACTCATCATATGAAAGTCTGGTAATCATCACAAAGCCCGTCATCACGAGCAGACACATATTGTTCAGCAGCCCCTTTGAAATTCTCGGATACAGATTCCGGAACAGAAGCAGCACAAACAGAAAATAGACCAGCTGCGCTGCATAGAACAAAAGTAGCTCTGTATTGAGTGTCTTGAGATACATCGTCAGGTAGGCCAGAAAATGGATGCCCAGAAGCAGCCAGTCCTGTCTGAGGAACAGCCGCTCCCTGGTCTCCCTGCTCCTGCTTCGGAAGACTGTATAAGCAGCGACTGTATAAGCGACCATCAGAATCAAAATCAGGTAGTGGGCTGCCTTCATCAGGATGGTGAACAGGGTGCTCAGATTCACTTACTCCACTCCTTTCCGGATATGACCTCTTGTTATGGAAACCGGAAGTTCTCCGCCCAGCACCCGCCGGACCTCCGCAGCTGTCTCGGTTGTAAAGCTGTAGCGGATATACGCTGGGGAGAGAAGGCGGCGCTCCTTTTCTGCTGTGATCAAATCCAGCGGAACGCTGTTGTAGATGATGTTCCCGCAGAAGGCACACTCACATCTGACCGGAAACTGTGCTTTCATACGGTCCGTGAGCGTCAGCCAGGATGCCGCATGCGTGCAGCCGCCGGTATTTTTCCGCAGACACTGGGCAGTAACCATCAGAGGCTGACGCCCGTATACAACCAGCTCGGATCCGCTCATATTTCTGGCAGAAAGCTCCGCTGCCGTACACTCATACGGGCAGGTATCAAGTGTCGCCCCCAGCATGCGCACTTCTTTCTGTGCTTCCGTATTCCAGGTATAGATCCCAGCATCCGCAATCACTTCCCTCAGAGGAAGCCAGTCCGCCAGTCTGCCGAGCTGATCGATGCTTCTGACAAGAATCCCGTCAAAGAGCTTCATCTTCTCTGCAGGAAGTGTCTGTTCAAAGGTTCGCCTGACGTCCTCTCGCCAGATGTAGGGCATTGCCAGATATGCCCGTTTGCCTGCATCATGAATCAGGCCTGTGATCGCCTCGGGGGCAGTGGCAGGCTGCCCGATAAAAATCGACACCTCCACATAGACCCCTCCGACGCTTCTCTCCTTCAGCACCGCCTGAAGCTGCCCCATCGTCAGAACGGAGGCTGTGACCGACGGGTGTCTCACCGCCGCGCCTTCCCTCTGCATGCCCTCTGTGGCGCCATCCGTCGTCCCGGAAGGCGGGCTTTCCGGAGCGCCTCCTGCCCATATGCCTGCTTCAGACCGGTTGTCTGCCCCAGCCAGAGTGTTCTGTATGCTTTGATCACCCGCCTGCTTCGGGATTCTTCTCCAGCTGCCGGACAGAATCTCCTCTTTCAGCCGGTCCAGCACTTCCCTCCTGGCCCGGTTCATATCGCTGATCGGGAGGAAACAGTTCCCGGAAAGCTCCACATCCAGCTTTTGAAATGCAAACGGTGTGTCTCCGGTCTTTCCGAGCTGCCGGCGGACGTCCTGTGCCGAAAGCGGATGCTTCTCCGCCTCCTGGACAACCGATCCGCTGAAGACAGCCTCCCTGCCAAGGGCGGAGGCCGCTATCCTGAGCGGCTCTCCCGCTTTCATCACGACATGTCCTTCAGCCTCTACAGACAATTTCCGGTCCACATAGGTCTCTGTGAGCGTATCCAGCAGATGCTGGGCACGGACACGCATGACAATGCTCCCCGCTTTCAGTCCCGGGCAGGTCCCGAGCAGGGAAAATGTCTGTCCTGCACGGACACGCTCCGCACACTGCACCGTCTTTCCCTCAACGCTCAGGATGTCCGACGGATAGAGGTCCTCCAGCGCCTGCAGCCTGCAGCGGCTGCCTGTCTTCAGCACGCTCGCCGCCGCGCTCCCGCTGTGATCCGGCTGGTCCATCGTCATCATGGAGGGGCCGTTTTTCTGATTATAATACCCTTCGGAAAAGCCGCCTCTCGAATAGAGGTCTGTGAGCGCCGTCATATCCGCCGGATCAATCCTGTATCCTTCCCGTCCTCTTTCAAGGTACAGATCGATATACTTGCGGTAGATCGCCGTCACTCCTGCGGCATACTGCGGACGCTTCATCCGCCCTTCGATTTTCAGGGAGGAGATGCCGGCATCGATGAGGTCCGGCAGAATCTGCAGCGTGCAGATATCCTTAAGGCTCAGCAGGTATCGGCCGTTTCTCTGATCAGCCCCGAATCTTCCGCATCCGGCCTCCCGGCGCGGATTGTTTCCGTCCGCTCTGCCTGAACGGTTCCCGGCTGTCATGCTCCGGCTGCCGCTTTCTCCGCGCGGATTGCTGCAGGCGGCCTTCTCCCGGCTGACAGACCGGGCGTCACCTTCCGTCCCTGGAAACCCGTCCCGCAGGCTGTATGGAAGCCGGCATGGCTGTGCACACCGCCCCCTGTTCCCGGATCTTCCCCCGATCAGACTGCTCATCAGACATTGGCCGGAATAGCAGTAGCAGAGGGCTCCGTGCACAAAGGTCTCAAGCTCCACATCCGTCCGGCTTCTGATGGCACGGATATCGCTGAGCGTCAGCTCCCTGGAAAGAACAACCCTGTCGGCACCCATCTGCTGAAGAAGAGCTGCTCCATCCTCCCCGGTGATGGTCATCTGTGTCGAAGCATGCAGCGGCAGATCCGGAAACCATTCCTTCAGCGCTCTGAAAACACCCAGATCCTGTACCAGCACCGCATCGATCCCCCGCTCATAGAGGGGTCTGATGTAAGAATACAGCTCCTCCCGAAGCTCTCTTTCCTTGAGCAGCGTATTGACAGTCAGATACATTCTGACGCGGTGGAGATGGCAGAAATCGATGGCTTCCAGAAGCCCGCTCTCATCCGGATTCTCCGCATATGCGCGCGCACCGAACAGACTGCCGCCCGCATAGACCGCATCTGCTCCTGCCGCCACCGCGGCTTTTATCCCCGTCAGACTTCCGCCCGGGGAGAGAAGCTCTACCTTCGCCAATCGCCTGCCTCCTTCCTTCTCTACATCAGTGCCTTCTGCGGTTCTTCCTGCTGTAGCTTCCGGACTGGTTCAGGAAGTTTTCCCGAGCCGAGCGGAGCATGTTTTCCCGGTCCGCCGCTCCCGGGACAAATGTCTTCGCATGACCGTTTTCAGCATCCTCCGCCGCTGCCGGTTCCCCGGATGATGCGTCCTCACGCGCAGCATTACCAGGCCTGAAGACCGCACCTGGATCCTCGGCGGGTTCCGGAGCCGCCTGCTCCTTTCCGCCCGGCAGATCAAAGCTCAGCTGGCCCGGAATCTGTCCGTCCGAAGCCTCGTCCTCTCTGATCCCGGCAGTGATGCCGCTCTTTTCTGCTCCTTCTCCTGCAAAGGGCTTCGATTCTGGCTTCACAGCCGCACAGTCGGCTGCCTGATCGGTCAGCTGATCAGCCTGCTGACCGGCATCCTGCTCCGGCTTGTCAGACAGCTGCCCTGCCGTCTCGCCTGCGCCTCTTTGCGCTGATACCGCCTGAAGCCTCAGCAGCTCCTTCTGGCTGTCCTCATACTCTCCCTTCAGCGTCTGGATTGTACGGCTTGCTTCCTCCAGCTTCATCTGAAGCGCCACCAGATCATGCTTGACCCCGTAAAGTTCCTTGTCCTTGTCAGCAAGCTCCTTCTCAAGATGATCGGCGGACTTCTTCGCCTTGAAGTAATCATCCGCGATATTCAGCTCCATCATCAGGGCCTTCTGGGAGGTCGGAAGATGATGATACCCGTCAAGGGCCTTCAGCTCCGTTGTTTTATTGTTCAGATACCCGGCGACCTGCTGCAGGTACTCGCTGCTCTCATATCCGCCCAGTCTGTATATGACACCGTCAATCACGACCTCCGTCACATTTTTCTTTTCCATCACTCTGCTCCTGCTGTAGATGTACGGTTATCTCCTCAGTCCCAGATGGCTGAAGGCCAGATCTGTCACCTCGCGGCCCTTCGGGGTCCGGATGAGAAAACCATTTTTTATCAGGTACGGTTCGTACACGTCCTCGATGGTACCGCTGTCTTCGCCGATCGCCGCCGCAAGCGTGTCGAGTCCCACCGGCCCGCCTCCGAACTTGTCGATCATCGTCGTCAGAATCATCCTGTCCAGGTTGTCAAGACCGCTCCGGTCTACTTCAAGGAAGTCCAGCGCAGCTCTTGCAACCTGCTCCGTGATCTCTCCGTCATAACGGATCTGTGCGATATCCCGCGTCCGTTTCAGCAGCCGGTTTGCCAGTCTGGGTGTCCCGCGCGAACGCCTTGCAATCTCCGCGGCCCCATTTTCATCGATCTTCACGCCAAGCACCTCCGCGGATCTCAGCACAATCGTCTGAAGCTCCGAAGGCGTATAATACTCAAGATGATGTACGACCCCGAAGCGGTCTCTGAGCGGCGCGCTGAGAAGGCCTGCCCTTGTTGTCGCCCCGATCAGGGTGAAATGAGGCAGCGGAAGGTGAATCGACCTGGCGCCCGCGCCTTTTCCGATCATGATGTCCATCGTGAAGTCTTCCATGGCGGAGTACAGATACTCCTCCACCTGCCGGTTCAGCCGGTGGATCTCATCGATGAACAGGATGTCGCCTTCGCTCAGGCACTTCAGAATCGAGGCAATATCCCCCGGCTTTTCGATTGCCGGTCCGGATGTCACGCGGAGCTTCGTGCCCATTTCATTGGCAATGATGCCCGCCAGCGTCGTTTTCCCCAGTCCCGGCGGGCCATAGAAGAGAACGTGATCCAGTGTTTCATGGCGTTCCTTTGCCGCCGCGATATAGATCTTCAGCGACTGCTTCGCCTTCTCCTGCCCGATGTACTCGTCCAGCCTCTGGGGTCTGAGCTTCGGTTCGATCCTGGAATCCTCTTCCGTCTCATCCGTCGTCGTAATTCTTCTTGCCATCTTACAGTCCTATCACTTTCAATGCCTCGCCAAGGATATCCTCTGTCTTCATGTTCCCGTCCATCTTCACCCGCTTTACTGCGCGGAGAGCCTCCGAGCTGGAATACCCCAGTGTCACGAGCGCCTCCACTGCCTCTGTCACATCCGTATCCTGCATGTGGGAGCCGGCTTCCTCGTCCATATTTCCGCCTCCCGGAATTGCATCCTCCAGCTTCAGTCTGTCCTTGAGCTCCAGGATCAGCTTCTTTGCCGTCTTCAGTCCGACGCCCGGCGCCTTTGAAATGGCCTTGACATCATCCGAGAAGACTGCGAATCGAAGATCATTGGCAGAAAGAGCCGACAGAATGCCAAGTGCTGCCTTCGGCCCGACTCCCGAGACTGTCAGAAGCTGGCGGAAAACCTGCCGATCCTCCTCCGACAGAAAGCCATACAGCCAGATGGCATCTTCCCGGACAGACAGATAGGTATAGAGCTGAACCGGCTCGCCGACAGCCGGGAGGTCTGCCTGATCACGGTCTGTGATAAAGACCCTGAAGCCCATCCCGCCTACATCGACTACAGCTATTCCTTCCCCCGCGCCGGCCAGCTCTCCTTTCAGATATGATATCATTCTTCTGTGTCCTCCGCGGGAAGAAGCCGCTCGATCTTCCTGAAGCGATGCGTCCTCCTCCAGTCTTGTTCCGATACCGTTACCAGAAACCCATCTCCGTTCCAGACATGCCAGTCGTAATAGCTCTTTTCCGGATCCCCGAAGGCAGCCATCACACTCATGATGGTCCCTCCATGGACGGCAAAGGCAGCGTTCCGGATTCCGTCTGCAAACAGTTCCTCTGTCACAGCGAGAAATGCATCTGACGTCCGTCTTCTGAAATCCTTCGGATCCTCCCCGCCCGGAAATGCACCCATCCCGTCGGATTCGACCCAGTGCTGAAAATCCGGCACGCCGCTCAGCTCCGCATAGCTCTTCCCGTCAAACGCTCCAAAATCACACTCACGGAAATCCTCCACCACCCTGCACGTCTCCGGTCTCAGAAGTTCAGGCCAGATGATCTCTGCTGTCTGAAGACAGCGCTTCATCGGACTTCTGTAGAGCCGCTCCGCAGCCGGATACCTGCCCTCGCTTTTATAGATCTCAAGCTCCCTTCGCCCATCCTCGCAAAGGTCCTCATCTGTGCGGCAGCCGATATAGCCCCGCCGGACATTTCCCTCTGTCTTTCCATGCCGCACAAGGCAGATTCTGATCTCCCCCGTCATCTCTCTCCTCATTTCTGTCCTTCCAGCATCCGGTTTCAGCTGAAGGACCATTCCGATCCCGCAGACAACCCGGTCGACCCGCTGCGCACGGCATGCAAGGAATGTACAGACTCTCCCGACTGCCTCACGGTATGCCCGCTCCTCCGGATCCATGGGTACAATTCCCGAGCCGACCTCATTCGTCACCAGCACAAGGTCTGGGTTTTCTTCATATAATTTCCGTGCAAAGGCTTCGAGCTCCTCCTCTTTCTGCCCCGTGAGATAGCGGCGCACATAAAGGTGGAAGTTCACGATGCCCTCTGCATGAAATATTTCTTCATATTCAATCGTCTCTCCGTCCACAAATGCAGTCGCCGGGAGACCGGTCTGCTTCTGCGCATAGCTCCATTTTCCCTGGAATGCGCCGCCTGTAATGATATACATGTCTTTTATCCCACCAGTGCCATCACAGCCGCCATGCACAGCTCCTCCAGGCAGAGGAAACAGCCCGCCAGGTCGCCGGTGATCCCACCAAATGTTTTTTCGGACAGCCTCCGGTACAGCCAAAATCCGGCAGCCCCTGCCAGGGAGCAGCTCAGGCCTCTGACCGGAGCCATCAGGATCATCAGAGCTGTCTGCGCTGCCAGCATTCCCGTCAAGATCCGAGCCCCCCTGTCATTCATCGCCCTGTCGGAAAATGTCCGCAGAAGGCCCGTATTTTTCGCCTTCGGAAATGTCAGAAGCGCCAGTCCCGAGTATGCCCGCGCGGTCATGTAGGTCAAAAGCAGCTGTGCCATGCAGGATGGGCTGGATGTCTTCATTTCAGAGAAGACACCGAATGAGGCGAGGAAATAGGCACAGCACCAGATGACCGCGAACGCGCCGCAGTGGCTGTCCTTCATAATTGCGAGCCGCTCCTCACGCGGCTTCCAGGAGCTCAGGGCATCCGCCACATCGAGCAGTCCATCAAGATGGATGCCACCCGTCACAGCCAGCGGGATCAGGACCAGCACTGCCGATCTCAGAATTACACCGATCCGGAGTGCCGCCGCAAGGGCGGCAAAGAGCCATGAAATCCCGCCGATCACCGCACCGATGAGCGGAAAGAAACAGATGGTATACTTCATGTTTTCGTCATTCCAGTCCACCCTCGGCATCGGAATGCTGGAATAGGTGGAAAATGCAATGACCAGACTTTCATACAGATTCCGTATCGTCATATGCCTGCTCACAGACAGAGGCAGCCGCCAAGGTTCCTCCCCGAAGGGGAACAGGGATCCCGTACACAACCTCGTACGCCGCATCCGCCTGCCTTGCCGCGGCACTGTTCAATGCCCCGAGTAGGCGCAGATACTGCATCGTCCCCTCCCCATAACGGATACCGTCCGCAAATACCTCATTCATCACAACAACCAGATTATCAGCCTGATTCTGCAGATATCTGAGATCCTGCAGACAGGCCGCACAGGCTTTTTCCCTGTCTGCCCGTCCCACTGTTTCCTCTCCTGTTCCGAAGAAAACATTCGCAGCCAGGTTTGACAGGTCCTCCAGCAGTACCGTCGCCCCCTGAAGAATACCTGGATCGATCTCACAGAGCCTGTCGGTTTTCTCAATCGTCAGGAACCCCTTTCCGCGCCTCAATGCCCTGTGCCTGCGGATTCGCTCCTGTGCTCTGGCGCCGTCCCGCATCATCGTGGCAAGGTACAAAAGCCGGCCACCATCTGCCAGCCGGACGGCTGTCTGCTCTGCGTATGCACTTTTCCCGCTCCCGCTTCCGCCTGTCACCGCCACCAGCATCCTGCCGTCTCCTGTCCTGATAATCCTGTCAATTATAGCAACGAGACCGCCCTCTGACAAGTTTCACCCATCATCCAGTCACCGCCTTCCCGCTCAAATCGAGCAGAGCAGATTCACGCTGCCTGCCTGATACGGCAACTCGCCGGTATAAAAAATAAGCGAAGCAGCCGCAGCTGCTCCGCTGTTTCCTACGCATTCTTATAGAACCTTTGACAGAAAATCCTGAAGCCTCGGGTTCTGCGGGCTTGTGAAGAACTCGTATGGCGTGTTTTCCTCCGCAACGATTCCCTCATCGATGAACAGCACCCTGGAGCCGACCTCCCGGGCGAAGCCCATCTCATGCGTGACAACGACCATCGTCATCCCGTCCTCAGCCAGCTCCTTCATGATGCTCAGCACCTCCCCGACCATCTCCGGGTCGAGGGCTGACGTCGGCTCGTCAAACAGCATCAGATCCGGATTCATGGCAAGCGCCCGTGCAATCGCAATTCGCTGCTGCTGTCCGCCGGAAAGCATCCCCGGGTAGGCATCTGCCTTGTCCGGCAGACCGATCCGCTTTAAAAGCTCCTCCGCCCGCGCGTCGGCTTCCTCCTGCGTCATTTTCTTCAAGCGGACCGGTGCCAGCGTGATGTTCTGCCGTACTGTCTTCATCGGGAACAGATTGAACTGCTGAAAGACCATCCCCATCCGCTGCCGGACCTGGTCGATATCGACCTTTGGTGCGTTGATCTTCTTTCCCTCGAAGATGACATCCCCGGAGGTCGGTTCCTCCAGCAGATTCAGGCATCGCAGAAACGTCGACTTTCCGGAGCCTGAGGGGCCGATGATGACCACCTTCTCGCCCTTTTCAATGTGCTGGCTGATGCCGCGCAGGACCTCATGGTCGCCGAACGTTTTCTTCAGATTCACCGTTTCGATCATGCTGCTCATAGCGCGCCTCACTTTCTGGTTCCTTTTTCCATCCGATGTTCCACCATACTGAGAATCTTGCTCAGCCCGAGCGTCATTGCCAGGTAGAACAGTGCAGCGATCACATAAGGCGGAATGACATCCCAAGTGCGGGACCCCACATAGCCGGCCATTTTTGTCAGGTCGTTGACCGCAATGATGGAGATGACAGAGGTCTCCTTGATCAGGGATATAAACTCATTGCCGAGCGCCGGAAGGATGTTCCGGATGGCCTGCGGAAGAATGATTGTCGTCATCGTCATCCGGTACGGCATTCCGAGCGACCGGCCGGCTTCCATCTGGCCGATCGGAATCGACTCAATGCCTGCCCGGATGATCTCCGCGACATAAGCCCCCGAGTTGATCCCGCAGCATACGGCCCCTACGATCACCGGATTTGTATTCGGAGAGGTAAAGATCAGATTATAGATGATCAGAATCTGAACGATCATCGGTGTGCCGCGGATCACTGTCACATACAGGACCGCAAGCTTGTTCAGGAGCTTTACCACCGGACTTTTCGTATGTCTTGATGATACCCTCGTCACGGCGATCAGGATTCCGATCAGAATCCCGAGGATCACTGCGAACAGTGAAATCAGAAGGGTCATGCGCAACCCGGAAAGATACGCCAGATAGCGTTTTTCGGGTACCCACGCATTGTAGAAAGCCTCACCGATACTCTTCAGCCAGTTCATGTTTCAATCTTCTCCTGTCCTGTATGCGCCACAAGGGCGGAGCCCCCGTCTTCACGGAGGTTCCGCCCACTATGCCTTTGTCCTTCATCCGGCGGCAGTCTTCTCAAGCCTCGGTAGAAGCTTCCGTCTCCGCCTCTGTCTCAGCGCTTTCTGCATGAGATGCGAAGATCTGATCCATCTCTCCGCTCTTCTTGAGCTCTTCGATGACCACGTTTACTGCACTCTTCATCTGGTCATTGCCCTTCTGAAGCGCAATTGCATAGGAATCCTCAAAGACCGGATCGCCATCCACGATCGCAAGCTTGCCATCAGAAGACTTGACCAGCTCCTCAGCCGGAACCTTGTCCATCACGATGCAGTCGATCTTGGAATTGGCAAGATCCGCTGCTGCCTGCGCAAACTTTGTGTAGCGCTGCACACTCTTCGGCGAAGCGTTATCCGGGTTGGAAACCCACAGATCTGCGATGTTGCCCTGCTGGACACCCACTGTCAGATCCTTCAGCGCATCCGCGGAAGATTCCTTCACTGCCGGGCTTGCTGCATTCACGACAATCACGTCGCTGGAATCAACATATTTGTCAGAGAAGTCCATAACCTTCTCACGATCAGGAGAAACGGAAACGCCAGCCGCCACAATGTCAACCTTCCCCTGCTGGACTGCTGCCAATGCACCGTCAAAATCCATATTCTGAACGACGAGCTTGACACCCAGCTTGTCTGCGATCGCCTGGCTGATGTCGATATCGACTCCCTCAACCTGATCGCCTACCAGATACTCATACGGAGCAAAGCCTGCCTCCGTACCGACGGTCAGCTGACCGTCAACCACCGTCTTGACAGCTGAAAAATCAACTGAAGCTTCCGTGGAAGCCTCTGTCTCTCCTGCATAAGCTGCCATGCCAAGAGACATGCTCATCAGTGCTGCTGAAAGAACTGCGACAATCTTCTTCATAACAAGATCCTCCTCCTTCATGACCACCGCAGCAGGTCTTCCTTTATTCACTCCCCCGCCGCAGTACTGTCATAACATTTCCTCATATTATATGCAGGGAAGATGAATTATTCAAGGGGCAATATGCATATTTTCGTTGCATTTTTCCATAATACACTGTGAATATTCATTATATCATGCATATTTATTCTTAGGATCGTGAACAGTCCCGTGACTGTTTTCCTCTGCCGTGCATAAGCCCTCGCGACGCTTTGCTGCTTCGCAGCTCCCGCGTCGCTTCAGACATTCGCGCTTCCGCGCTGCTTCGCACCGCTTTGCGCTCATGTCTGTTGCCGTCGCTCGTGAACAGTCACTTTGACGCGCAAGCGCGTCACGTGACTGTTTTCCTCTGCCGTGCATAAGCCCTCGCGACGCTTTGCTGCTTCGCAGCTTCCGCGTCGCTTCAGACATTCGCGCTCCCGCGCTGCTTCGCACCGCTTTGCGCTCATGTCTGTTGCCGTCGCTCGTGACCAGTCACTTTGACGCGCAAGCGCGTCACGTGACTGGTCACGGCGACTAGGCTTATGCACTCAGTTTTTGAATGAGTGGATGGGGGCGGGGATGCGGCCCTTGCGGCTGACAAAGCGTTCGCAGCCAAAACTGCTGACAGGCATAATGGGCGCATGTCCGAGGAGTCCGCCAAACTCAACGGTGTCTCCGACCCCTTTTCCGATCACCGGGATCAGACGGACGGCGGTCGTCTTCTGATTCACCATCCCGATCGCCATCTCATCCGCTATGATGCCGCTGATCGTGCTGGCCTTCGTGTCTCCCGGGATGGCAATCATGTCCAGTCCGACGGAACAGACACAAGTCATGGCTTCCAGCTTCTCCAGATGAAGAGCACCGGCATTCACGGCATCGATCATGCCCTGGTCTTCGGAGACCGGGATGAAAGCCCCGGAAAGTCCGCCGACATAGCTGGACGCCATGACGCCGCCCTTCTTGACCTGGTCATTGAGAAGCGCCAGCGCCGCCGTCGTGCCGGGCGCGCCGGCGTAGTCCACTCCGATCTCCTGAAGGATATCCGCAACCGAGTCGCCGATTGCCGGTGTCGGCGCCAGCGACAGGTCCACGATACCGAACGGTACACCCAGCCGCTCCGATGCCTCCTTCGCGACCAGCTGTCCGACTCTTGTCACCTTGAATGCGGTCTTCTTGATTGTCTCGCAGAGTACCTCGAAACTTTCGCCGCGGACCGCCTGGAGCGCGGTCTTGACGACCCCCGGCCCGGAAACGCCGACATTGATGACAGTATCACCCTCTGTCACTCCGTGAAACGCCCCGGCCATAAACGGGTTGTCATCTGGCGCATTACAGAAAATCACGAGCTTTGCACAGCCAAGCGAATCCTGCTCCTTCGTATACTCGGCTGTCTGAAGAACCATCTCCCCGAGAAGCCGGACCGCATCCATGTCGATCCCTGTTTTGGTGGATCCTACGTTCACTGAGGAGCAGACAACATCTGTCTCCGCAAGCGCCTTCGGGATTGAACGGATCAGATTCTCCTCTGCCGGCGTCATTCCTTTTGAAACGATCGCAGAAAAGCCGCCCAGAAAGTTTACGCCAACCTTCTTTGCGGCCTTGTCAAGCGTCCTGGCAATCTGGACAAAATCATCCGGTGTCCTGCAGGCACTTGCCCCGATCAGACCGATCGGCGTCACAGAAATCCGCTTATGGACAATCGGAATTCCGTACTCCTTGGAGATCTCCTCGCCGGTCTTCACCAGCTTTGCCGCTCTCGATGTTATTTTATTGTAGATATTGTCGCAGAGCCTGCCCAGATCAGAATCAATACAGTCCAGCAGACTGATGCCCATCGTGATCGTGCGGACATCCAGATTCTCTCTGGCGATCATATCGACCGTCTCTTTGGCTTCCAGTATATTGATCATCTCTTCATCCTTTCCCCGCTGCTGCCCCTCGGAGTGTCAGATCCGGTGCATGGCATTGAAAATGTCTTCATTCATGACCCGGATGGAGAGTCCCATCTCACTGCCGAGCTGTGAAAGCTCATCTGCAATCTGCGCTGTCGGGATTGTCGCCCCGGTCGGATCCGTGACCATCATCATGTTGAAGTATCCGCCGACGATGGTCTGGGAGATGTCAAGGATATTGATTCCGCGCTCCGCGAGGTAGGTGCAAACCCGCGCAATGATACCGACTGTGTCCTTGCCGACGACTGTGATAATTACCTTTTTCATCATGAAACTCCTCTCCGGGGCTGACCTGTCCGCCGCGCCGCTGCCCCGCCCGGGCGCCGTCTCCTCATACTGTCACAGGCTCCATCGGATGGCTGCGGTCCGCTACCATAATCGGAAGGTCATGTGACCGGACCTCACAGTCCTCGTCTGCATCAATCTCCGTCGTCACCGTCGCATACGCCAGCGCATCGTAGTTGTTGTTCTGACTCAGGTGTCCCAGGTACACTGCCTGCATCCTCGGGCTCAGAATCTGTGTGAGAAGGTGCCCGGCTGCCTCATTCGACAAATGCCCCTTTTCTGACATAATACGTCTTTTCAGCGGATACGGATACGGCCCGACCTCCAGCATGTTCACATCATGGTTGGACTCCACCAGCGCCACATCAAGATCCTTCAGGTGGCTGATCGTATAATCATCGTAGCACCCCATGTCCGTCGCCACCGCTGCCGCCTTTCCGCCCTGCTCGATCCGGTAAGCCACCGGATCCGCTGCATCGTGAGAAATGTGAAAGGCCTCCGCCCTCATATCCCCGATGGTAAAGGGCGTGTCCGCCGTGATGACCCTGAAAAGCGACGGGTCGACTTTCCCGATCGGCGTATACCGCATGATCTGCCGGATGGTTGCCGCCGTCGCATAGATTGGAATCTGCACCTTCCTTGAAAGAACGCCCAGTCCGCTGATATGGTCAGAATGCTCATGCGTGATCAGAATACCTGTCAGATCGGACAGGCTTCTGCCGATCCCGGCAAGTCCCTCCGCGATCCGCTTGCAGCTGATGCCCGCATCAATCAGAATCGCTGTTTCATCCGACCCGGCAAAGATGCAGTTCCCGCTGCTTCCACTTGCAATACTACAGAAATCCATGGATTTCTTGTTTCCTTTCTGCTTCTTACAAAAACAGCTCCGGAAAATGGCTCTTCAGCCCTTCTTTCAGCTGCCTGAAGGTATTCTGAACGAAATCATCCGTGTTGTCAATTGTCAGCTGTGTGTGGCGGCGGAAGGAGGCATCGCTTCTCTGCGCCTCAAACATCCGCGTGATGCGCTCGTCCGAATAATGACGTCTCTCCCTGAGTCTGACACGGCGTTTTTCATCGTCTGTATGAATGTACCAGATCTCGTCGCACAGCTCCTCGTAATGATCGTCAATCAGGAGCGCCGCCTCGACAACCGCCAGTGCGCGCCTCTTTCCCGGATGGACTTTTCCAGCTTCCTCCCTCTGTGGATCCGGCGCCCGGTCCGGCAGTCGTCCTGCTGCCATCAATCCCGGCGCCGGCATGCTCTGCTCTCCCGCTTGGCAGGCCGTTCTGTCCTCCGATGCTCCATGGTTCTGGAAAAGGCCGGAAAAGCCGGCTTCTGTCTGCCTGTCAAAGGCCTCCAGCTGCCTTCTGACTTCCGCCTTTACGGCCGGATGCACGATGCAGCTCAGCATATCTCGCTTCTGTGCGTCCGTGTAGATCAGGCGGGCAACCGCCTTCCGGTCAATTGTCCCGTCCGGGAAAAGGATTCCGTCTCCGAAAAGCTGCCGCATCGGCTCATAGCAGGCAGCGCCTTTTTGCTGAAGCGCCCTGCCAACCTCGTCACATTCGATGATCAGCGCTCCATACTGCTCATGAAGCGCTGTGAGAATTGTGCTTTTTCCTGCGCCGACACCGCCTGTGATGCCAAGTACGATGATCTGACTCCAGATTCTTTCAGGGGGCACGTTCTGTACATCTGACTGCTCCCGGGCGGCATCCGCCTGCGTTCCTGTCATCATTTCCCCCTTTTCCATCCTTTTTCCATCAGTGTGCCTCGAACCAGCTCTCACCGCTCTTCATGTCAATCTCAAGCCGCACCCGGAGCCTGGCCGCACCTTCCATTTCCTCCCTGAGAATTGTTTCAACCTGGTCTTTCTCGCTGATCTCTGTCTCCACCAGCAGTTCATCGTGTACCTGAAGCACCAGTCTCGATTTCAGGCCTTCCTCACGCAGCCTCCGGTCGACTCCCACCATCGCGATTTTAATGATGTCCGCCGCCGTTCCCTGGATCGGGGCATTCATGGCAACCCGCTCGCCGAACTTCCGCCGCATAAAGTTCTTCTCCTTCAGCTCCGGAACCGGGCGGCGCCTTCCGAACATGGTTACGGAGTACCCTCTTGTCTTTGCCGACTGGATACAGCCGTCCAGGAAAGACTTGATCCCCGGATATGTCTCAAAATACTGGTTGATGTAGGACTGTGCCTCCGCAGCCGTGATGGAAAGTCCCTGCGACAGGCCGAAGGAGCTGATTCCATAGACGATCCCGAAGTTGACCGCCTTTGCATTTCTACGGAGCTGGGGTGTCACCTCGTCCAGCGGCACATGAAAGACCTTTGATGCAGTGATCGCATGAATGTCCTCCGCCGAGTTGTACGCATCGATCAGGTTCTGGTCATCCGATGCGGACGCCAGCACTCTCAGCTCGATTTGTGAATAGTCCGCATCGACAAAAATCGAACCATCCTTCGGAACGAACACCTTCCGGAGCTGGGCTCCGAGTTCTGTCCGCACCGGAATGTTCTGGAGGTTCGGATCGGTTGAGGAGATCCTTCCCGTCGCCGTGACCGTCTGGTTGAACCTGCCATGAATCCGGCCATCCTCCGCGATGTACTGCACCAGACCGTCCGCATAGGTCGATTTCAGCTTTGTGAGCTGTCTGTACTCCAGGATCAGACGGACGATCGGAACATCCTGTGCCAGGTTCTCAAGGACATCCGCGGACGTCGAATATCCTGTCTTTGTCTTTTTCCCTCCCGGAAGCTTCATGTCCTCGAACAGAACCGTCCCCAGCTGTTTCGGGGAATTGATATTAAACTGCTGGCCGGCCTGCTCCCAGATTGCTTTCTCCAGCTCGTCAATTCTGCCGGAAAGGGAGTGCCCGAAGCGCCTGAGCTCGTCCCCACGGACCAGAATCCCCTCCTGCTGCATATGGTAAAGTGTGAACATCAGCGGCATCTCAATGTCCGTAAACAGTCTGAGCATATCCTCTTTCTCAAGGCTGTCCCTGATCGGCTGCATGGCCGCCAGCGCCGTTCTGGCATTCAGACAGCTGAAGCGCGTCAGCGCCTGTCTGGCGCTCTCCCTGTCCGCCGGGCCATCCTGCTTTTTTGCAGTCCTTTTCTCCCCTGCACTTCCACTCATCATTAGCGCAAGATTCTCCTCGGCAAGCCCCGCCAGATTCAGAAGGCTCTTCTTTCCGAGCAGTTCTTCCCGCGTCTCGACAAGCCTTCCCGTGTAGACAGAGGAAATCCCATCATATACGTAGGTACCCGCCAGTGGATTGAGCAGATAGGCGCCGATCGCGCAGTCAAAGTAACGGCTCTGCTGCTCCTTCGGAAATGAATCCCCACCATCAAGAAATGAGAGCTGTTCCTTCAGATTGATGCCACTGATCAGGCAGCTCCCGGACGACAGGATGGCAAGCTGCTTTCTTGTCACCGGAAGAAGAAGCACAGTCTCCGCCCCTGCAGCGACCGCTGCCCCGAGCAGCCGGCTGTCCTCCTCAAGCACATATAAACCGATTTTTTCTTCCTTAACAGCCCTCTCGAGAAACGCTTCTGCTTCTGCAGCATCCTCGATCAGCCGAAAATTCTTCGCGCCTTCATCCGCCTTTTTGCTGCTCTCTGATTTCTCATCTGCGGTGCGGGAGCCTTCTCCGGATGGATACACCTGTTCACGAAAACCATCCATTCCATCGTGCCGGCTCTCTTCCGGCAGACTTATCTGCCCGGAAGGCTCTGTATCATCCGTGTCAGCCCTCTGTTCTTCAAACGGATTGGCACTGCTTTCTGCCTGCCGGGCAGGCAAAGCCGACGGTCCCGTCTGCATATGGTCTGCAAACCGCCTGACCATCTGTCTCAGCTCCAGTCTCTTGAGCAGATCCATCGCTTCCTTCGTATAGAGACTGCTGTTATCCTCTCCCAGACGCGCCTGCTCAAGCGGCAGCGCGAAAGGTGCATGCCGGTCAATCAGCGCCAGTCTGTAGGAAAGTTGTGCCATCTCCCAGTGATCCTGCAAGGACAGCCTGGCTTTGTTGGGCTTGATTTCATCCAGATGGTCATATGCGTTCTGAATGGAGTGAAATTCCGCGATGATCTTTGTCGCTGTCTTCTCACCCACACCCGGAATCCCCGGGATGTTGTCAGAGGCATCCCCCATCAACGCCTTCACATCAACAAATTCCGATGGTGTAACGAGATACTTTGCCTTCACATCCTCCGCATAATAATTCTCGACTTCTCTTCCTTCTTTCTTCGTCTTCGGAATCCGGACCATCGTCGTGTCCGAAGCCAGCTGCAGAAGATCCCGGTCCCCGGAAATGATCCGTACATCGAGTCCCTTCTGCTCCATCGCCAGCGATACAGTGCCGATCAGATCATCGGCCTCGAAGCCTTCCAGAGACATCAGCGGGACATTCATCGCCCGCAGGACATCCTTCATCACCGGGACCTGCTCCCGCAGCTCCCCGGGCATCGGGCTTCTCGTCCCCTTGTAGGCATCGTACATCTTATGGCGGAACGTCGGAGCATGGAGATCGAAGGCGACAGCGAGATACTGCGCCTTTTCTTCATCAAGTACGCGAAACATGATATTCAGAAAGCCCAGGACCGCATTCGTGTGAAGTCCTTCACTGTCTGACAGAAGCGGAAGGCCGTAAAAAGCCCTGTTCAGGATGCTGTGTCCGTCGATCAGAATGATCTTCTCTCTTTTCTGGTCACTCATAATGCTTCTGTCCCCCTGTCTGCCCGGAAATCTTGTCCCGTGCCGAAATATCCATGACGCAGCGCATACAGCGTATACTGTGCGGATCAATCCATCTTCACCCTGATGGCAGGATTTCTGTTCCAGATCCGGCGGAGTCCCTGCGTGTCCGGTTCCGTCTCCGTCTCCACCATCTCGATGGTGCTCTGAACTTCCTCGAGTTCTCTTGTCACAAGCCCTGAGAAGGCGGCGATGAAAAACAGCTCCGCACATACAATGAGCACGATCTTCATGGAGCGGAAGATGTGCCTTCGTGTCAGGTACTGCTCAGACCTCTGCAGCTTCTCGTCCAGCTTCCGTGTGAAATTGTAATCACCGTCATCCGTTTCCTCGCCCAGCGTCTGATAGATGGAAAAATAGATTTCCAGCTCGTCATGGCAGGCCGGGCAGCTATCGACATGATCGAGAAACTCTTCCAGTTCACGATCCGACAGCTTCCCGTCCAGATACGGTCTGATCAGCTTCTGAGCCCTCACACAATCCATCAGGATCCCTCACTGTGTCTTCTGTCAGTTTTCGGCGTTGCGCCTGCAGCATCTGGTATTCTATCAGTTTCCGGCGTTGCGCCTGCAGCATCTTGTACGATCTCAGCTGCAGCCGGGTTGCGCAGGTGCCGTGGCGCATATGCCCTAGTATAGCGCAGGCCGTCTATGTTGACAAACGCCCTTCCATTGCTGTAAGGTTTCGGAAATCCTCAAAAGGAGGCTTGATGAGATGGAAAACAAGACGATTATTCAGTTTTTTGAATGGTATCTTCCCTCTGACGGGACTCTCTGGGAGAAGGCAGAAGCCTGCGCAGCCGACCTGAGAAACACCGGCATTACCTCTGTCTGGCTCCCGCCGGCCTACAAGGGTGCTGCAGGCGCGGCATCCGTCGGCTACGACGTCTATGACCTTTACGATCTTGGAGAATTTGATCAAAAAGGCAGCGTCCGTACAAAATACGGAACCCTTGACCAGTATCTGGCTGCTGTCCGGGCGCTTCACGCCGCAGGCCTGGAGGTCTATGCCGATATCGTCTTCAATCAGATGATGGGAGCCGACGAAACCGAGAAAATCACGGCGGTCGACACAAGACCGACAGACCGGGAGGAACAGATCTCCGGTCCCCATGAGATCGAAGCATGGACAAAGTTCACATTTCCGGGACGGGGCGGCAAATACTCTGACCATACCTGGGACAAGAAGAACTTCTCCGGCACGGACTTCGATCAGGCGACCGGCGCAAAAGGTATCTTTCTGTTTGAGGGAAAACGCTGGAACCAGGAGACTGATTCAGAGAATGTCAACTTTGATTACCTGATGGGCGTGGACCTCGATACCGACGAGCCGGACACCTACAAGGCCTTGACAGACTGGGGCAGCTGGTATTTCGACACCGTCCATCCGGACGGCCTGAGGCTCGATGCGGTGAAGCATATGAGCTTTGATTTCTACAGAAGATGGCTGCGCTTCATGCGGGAGCGGGAAGGCCGGGACTTCTTCGCCGTCGGTGAGTACTGGAGCGGCGATCTGAAGAAGCTTCTTCACTACCTTGATGTCGTCGTGGATGGGATGCCGGAGCGGACGCTTCCTCCAAGGCCGCAGAAGTCCTCCGGCGACTGCCGGCAGGAGGCCGATGAAAGTGTGCCTTGTGCTGATGAAAGCACATCGGGCGCGGACAAGACAGATCTCCCCGCCCAGACGCAGGCAGACATCATGGTCCCGGACAGTGATGAGCCCATTCAGCCTGTTGCGGAGGGAACACCCCTGACCCTGTTCGACGTTCCGCTTCATTATTCATTTCTGCGCGCAGCCCAGAACGGACAGAACTTTGATATGCGGGGTCTGTTCACCGATACCCTTGTAGAAGCGCGGCCTGAATGCGCTGTCACCTTCATCGACAACCATGATACGGAGCCCGGCCAGGCACTGGAAAGCTACATCCCGGAATGGTTCAAGCCCATTGCCTACTCGATGATTCTTCTTCGGGAAAGCGGCATCCCCTGCGTCTTTTACGGAGATTACTACGGAGTTGAGAGTGCAAATGAATCGCCAATTCTCGATTTGAAAAAGCTGATCCGAATCCGGTCCCGTTATGCATACGGGCCTCAGACCGACTATTTTGATGACCATTCCATCGTCGGCTTTACAAGAGGCGGAGACGCGGAGCACGCTGATTCCGGGCTCGCCGTTCTTGCCACCGCCGGGGCAGAGGGCACGAAATACATGGCGCTTGGCCCCGCATTTGCAGGAAAAATTCTGCGGGATGCCCTCGGACGGCATAACGATCCAGTCCTGCTTGATGAACAGGGCGGAGGTGTCTTCCATGTACATGGCGGATATGTCAGTGTATGGCTGACCGAACCGGCGTACAACGACATCCGGATTCATTTCTGACCTCTGAAGGCCCGTAAAATCGGTGTAAAAAAATGTCCCTGACACGGCAAGGGAGGTTCAATTCCAGAAGGGCCCGTGGTAGAATCGCTGTATGCTACCTTACAGACAGATGCGGGAGGACAGCGACGTGGCTGCAGATTATAATGAGATTTTCAGACTACTGACAAGCGGCAAACCGGATAATATTCAGAAGCTTGTGGATGAAACCCACCCTGCCGACGTCCTGCAGGCTGTCCAGGATATCGGCGACGAGGATTACCGGTATCTGCTCGTGCTCCCGGATGACTATCTGGCGGATGTCATCGATGAAGCGGAAGATGATGACAAGTATGAAATCCTGAAGGTCATCGATCCGGGCCGGATCGGCTCTGTCCTGAACAGGATGTCCGTCGACGAGATCGCCGACCTGATCCGGGAGCTGGAGGATGACAACAAGGACGCTGTCGTCAAGTCCCTCCTTCGCGGACGTACGAAGACCGACGTCACGAAGCTTCTGAAATACGACGAGGAAACTGCCGGCGGTATCATGACCACGCAGTTCATCGCCATCTATGCGTCGAATACCGTGATGCGCGCGCTGAACTACCTCAAGACAGAAGTCAACGCCGAGACATCCTGGTACCTGTACGTGGTGGACAAGGTCACCTATAAGCTGATGGGCGTTGTCTCCCTGCGCGACCTCGTCATGGCGCCCTTCGACACCCTGATCTCAGACATCATGAACGACAACGTGATTTCCGTACGGACCGACCTGGACCAGGAGGCCGTGGCCCGGCTCTTCACCAAGTACGGATACGCTGCACTGCCGGTTGTCGATGAGAACGGAAGGATGGTCGGTATCGTCACCGTCGATGACGTCATCGATGTCATCAACGAGGAGGCAACCGAGGATATCCACCGGATGGGCGGAATCGACAAGGAGGAGAAGATCGACGGCTCCGTGAAGGACGCGGTCCGCTCCAGACTTCCCTGGCTTGTCGTCAATCTTGCCACCGCGATCCTGGCCTCCAGCGTCATCGCAAAGTTCAACGGAACCATCTCCCAGATTGTTGCTCTTTCCGCCGTCATGACGATCATATCCGGCATGGGCGGCAACGCCGGGACCCAGTCCCTCACCATTGTCGTCCGTGCCCTGTCGCTGAATGAGATTGAAAAGGAAAATGGTCTTCGAATCCTTGGCAAAGAGATTGTGACCGGTCTGATCAATGGCCTCGTGATCGGAGCTCTGGTTTCCATCATCGCCCTGTTCTACGATTTCAACCCCTGGTTCGGTCTTATTTCCGGCGTGGCGATGATTCTGAACATGCTCGCCGCTGCGCTGGCAGGCTACCTCATTCCGATCATCCTCGAAAAAGTCCATGTTGATCCTGCCATCGCATCATCTGTCTTTGTAACAACCGTGACCGACTGCCTTGGTTTCTTCTTCCTGCTCGGCCTTGCAACCATCGCGATGCCGCACCTTCGATAACAGCCTCCTGCTTCAGGTTTTCCAGGCGTTTTGCCTGCGGCGGGCAGCCGTCACAGGCGATAAGATTATCATCCCTTGACAGCTCCGGCAACCATGCCCTTGATGATTTCCCTGCTGAAGGCAAAATAGAGGATGACGACCGGTGCCATCGTGATGAGCATCGCTGCCATCTGCTTCGGATAGTCGGATGCAAACTGTCCCTTGAACTGTGTCAGTGCCAGCGGCACAGTCTGCAGGGATACATCCTTGATCAAAACGAGTGCAAATGAGAATTCGTTCCAGCAGCCGAAGATCTGGATGATCGCGACCGTTGTCAGGATTGGCTTGCAGATCGGGAATATGATATGCCACAGCGTATAGGAGAACGAGCTTCCATCGATTGCGGCGGCTTCCTCCAGTGCCACCGGAATCGTCCGCACAAAACCTTCCACCAGGAAAATACCCATCGGCAGCCCGAATGCGATGTACGGGAACAGCAATGTATACCACTGGTTGGACATCCCGCAGCGGCGAAACACGACATAAATCGGTACCAGCAGCGAGTGAATCGGGATCAGCATCCCCATCAGGAACATCACGTAAAGCGCCCGGTTCATTTTAAAACGCACGCGCGCCAGAATATAGCCGACAATAAAGCTGAACAGCACAATCGCCACGATCGAAATTCCTGTCGTCCGAACGCTGTTCCACATAGATTCAGCGAGATGATAGTCTTTGTTTGTCAGGATCCTGATGTAATTGATCAGCGTCGGATTCTTCGGAAGACCGATGATATCTGCGTTAAACACCTTTTTTTCCTTCAGGGAGGAATAGAGCATCCAGATGATCGGGAAGATGCAGGACGCTGAGAAAATGATCAGAACCAGATTGATCAGAACGGCACAGACTCCATGCTGCACCCGCTTTCCTGGCGTGACAGCTGACTTTGCTTTTTTTCCGGATTCTATCATTGTCTCAATCCCCCATATTCCTTGTCGCCCGTTTGATCGCCCACTGTGACCCGCCAATTACAAGCAGAGACAGAACAAAGATTGCGACAGATATACAGCTTCCGTATCCCATGTTGGATTGCTGGAAGGATACTTTGTAGCCCCACATTGCCATAACCATGGACGATGTACCAGGCCCGCCGGACGTCATCACATAGATGTTATCGAAGGCCTTCATATTTCCTGCGATGCAGAGCGTGATGCACACCAGCATGGTGTTGCGGATGAGCGGCAGGACAATGTAAACAGACTTCTGAAATCCGTTGGCTCCGTCAATCTCTGCACTCTCGAGGACATCTGTGTTGATTGATGCGATCGCCGACAGGATGATGACCATGTAGTATCCGATATACTGCCAGATCAGCGGGATTGTGACATAGAGCATGACATGTTTGGAGTCGTTCAGCCATACCTGCTGAAGATCCGGGCGCCCGATGATTCTGAGAAACCAGTTGATCAGACCAAACTTGTAATGGTAGACCATGCTCCAGATCAGACCGATGCAGACCGCTGAGATCGTGCTTGGAAAGAAGCCGAATGTTCTGTGGATTCCCTTCAGTCTTGCCATTCTGGAGTTGACAAACATGACCATGATGAAGGCGATTCCGATCTGCCCGATGATGCAGGCGACAACCAGGTAGATATTGTGGCCGAATGCCTGCCAGAATACACCGTCCCGAAACAGCTGCTGATAATTGGCAAGTCCGGTGAACTGTTTGGACGGGCCGCCCTTCCATTCAAAGAAACTGTACACAAGTGCTGTGACAAGCGGCACAAATACCGTAAAGACAAAGAGCGCTACCGGGACACTCAGGTACAGCATGACTGTCCTGCGCCTTGGTTTGATGGTCGTCAGCATGATCGTTCCCCCATATATATGGAAACAGCCGTTCCACCCGCTTTGGCGGGCGGAACGGCCCTCAGTCTCAACTAGTGTCCTGCGGATGCTCCTGCGGCTTCAGCCGGTCAGGAAGCTTCCGTCTCAGTCTGTGAAGAAGAGAGATAATTCTCCTCATATGCCTTCTGGACATCCTCGGCAACCTGCTGCGGCTCCATCTCGCCATTCATCATGGACTGAAGCTCCTGGTTGCAGACGCCCCACACTGCACTGTTGATGTAAGAATCATAGATCTCGCACGGTGTTGTGTCGACATAGCTGTAATTGTAGAAGTCCTGGGTAACCTGGTCGAAAGCAGAGAGGTCAACATCTGCAACCTGTGTCAGTCCGCCAAGTGCGTACTTGGATGCCACATAAGAGGCAAAGGCCGGTCCGGTCAGCTCCTGTGCAAGGTCAATGCATGCCGCAAGCTTATCCTTGTCATCAGCAACCTTCGGGTTGATGGCAACTGCATATCCAAGACCAATGTTCTGGGAATTCGGGTCCTCCGTTGCATCTGCCGGCTGCGGAAGAACTGCAAAGCCGATATTGTTGTACTTATCCTTATCCGAATCCAGAAGCGTTGTAGCGATGTAAGACTCATCCCAGTTTCCGCCGATGAACGCTGCTGCGTCGCCGCTGATATAGTATTCGCGGGCATCCTCGTTCGTCACAGAGTTGAAATCCTCGTTAAAGATCTTCGTCTCCGTGAACAGATGCTTCATCTCGGTAAGAGCCGCGACAAACTTGTCATCCGTGAACTTGGATCCACTGCCGTCAATCAGGCTCTGGAACCATTCCTTTCCGGTATAACGATCCCCAAGTGTGCTCAGGAAATCGGAGTTTGCCTGCCACTGTCCGCCATTGCCGAATGCAATTGTCGTAACACCCTTGCCATTGAAGTAATCGGAAGCCTTCTCAACATCATCCCAGGTCTCCGGGAACTTATCGAATCCAGCTTCCTTCCACATTGCCTTGTCGTAAATGACAACCGTGCACGTTCCACCGGTCAGCACCGGGAAGCCGTAGATCTTGTCGCCGTCCTTGAACGGTGTGAAATAATCCTGCTTATAATCCTTATAATATGGAGAAGCCTTGATAATATCAGTCAAATCCATGACCTGTCCCTGGGCTGCCCACTGCTTGGTATTCATTCCCTGGAGAAGGAAGACATCCGGAAGATCGCCCGCCGCCGCAAGCGTTGCAACCTGTGTCTTATACTCTGCATTCGCCAGGACATTCTCCTCAACACTGATGTCAGGATGAGCATCTTCCCACGCTGCCAGTGTCGTGCGGAATCCATCTGATCCGCCATTCGCCTGCGACTCTTCAGATGTTGAGAAATGCATGATGTCGAGGCTTCCCTTGTATGCAAGGTCGTTCTTTGCCACTTCCACGACGCCGCTTCCTGCGCCCTCTGTCGATGCCTCCGTCGATTCCGCATACGCCGGCACTCCCATTGCCGCAACCATGGCTGCCGACAAAACAACGCTCAAAGCTCTTTTTTTCATCAGATTCCCTCCTTGTTGAATAAGTTGATTGCGTAAGCTGTTAGAAGTTCATGAATTATTGTGTTTACTTAATCGTTTTCGTTTAAAACATATCACAATTGTTTCCTGTTATCAAGCGATTTGAAATCATTATTTTGCAATATCACCATTTTCATCATGTTTACTAATTAACGTTCATCAATTTTGTGCATTAATTGTTCTCGTTTTCGTTAGCTTTACGAAATTATCGAAAGCGTCGTACCTATTCACGTACCTATTCAGAATCCAAAAAAGACTGCATTCCTGCAGCCTCCCCTTCTGTTCCCCACTTTGGAGTGCAAACTGGGGTCAAAAATTCACGCCATCCGGTAAAATTATAGTTTACAGTCATTCATTCCTGTGGTATGATAGAAAAGTCGATTAATTCAGAAGAATATTTTTCTCTTGCGGCCATAGTTCATTGGTAGAACATCAGCTTCCCAAGCTGAGGAGGCGGGTCCGATTCCCGTTGGCCGCTTTTCTTGTACAGGAATCCGCCTGCAGCGGATTCCTGTTTTATTACTTTTCATTCTTCATTCCACCGCATGCAGGTGTTCTGCCCCCTGACTGTGCAGGCGGGGCAATCCATCCGGAGCATCGGGCAAAGCCAGCACGATCAATTCGATTCCAGCTTTTCCTTTTCTGCCTTCGCAATTGCGCGGATCCGGCGGTCCTGTTCTCTGTACTTCTCCCGTTCCATGTCTGCTTGCTTCAGCTCCTCTTTGCAAAGATCCTTCACGATCTCGGAAGCCATGAACAGACCGGCAACGGAGGGTCCGAATGCAATTGACCCCGGAATGTCTCTTCTGTCCGTGCACTTATGCACCGTCCCCGGCGGACAGATACAGTGAGTACGGCAGCTGATGCTCATATCCTCAAGCGGTCTGACCGGCTTTTCAGTGGAGTAGACAACCTTCAGTTTCCTGACCCCTCTCTTTTTCAGCTCATGGCGCATCACCTTCGCAAGCGGGCACATCTCTGTCTTGTAGATGTCAGCAATCCGGAACGAAGTCGGATCCAGATGGTTCCCGGCTCCCATACAGCTGATGACCGGGATCCCCTCTCTCTTCGCCCTCGTGATGATTTCAAGCTTCGCTGTCACTGTGTCAACACAGTCTGCTGCATAATCAAACTCCTGAAAATCCAGCTGATCTGCGTTTTCCGGCAGATAGAAGCTCTTGACAATCCGGATATCCGCTCTCGGCTCGATATCCAGCATCCGGTCCCGCATGACTTCCGCCTTGTACTTGCCGACCGTACTTCTCAGCGCATGGATCTGCCTGTTCAGGTTTGTCAGGCATACCCTGTCATCGTCAATGAGCACAAAGTGTTTTACCCCTGTGCGGACAAGGGCCTCGCAGACATAGCCACCGACGCCTCCGATCCCAAAGACCGCAACCGTAGCCTTCTCCAGTCTGTCCATCGCTTCCTTTCCAATCAGAAGCTGTGTTCTTGAATATTGATTCAGCATAAATTTGTTTCGTCCATTTCTCTAGATTTCGGATCCTGTTTCAGCCGCCGGATAGTGTAACACATATTTGGTTTTTCTGGACACTTCCCGGCAAACACATTATAGTAAAGAATGTTGCAAGCAGAAATCGGCAATATTATGAAACAGGTTTTACATACATATGAATATTTACTACATTGATTATGAAAACGTAAACAGCTTCGGACTCAAGGGTGCACAGCTTCTCGGGGCTGACAGTAAGATCTACATCCTCTACAGCAAAAAGGCCGACAATGTCAAGATCGACGTTCTCACTGAGCTGATGAAGTCAAAGGCAGAGATCCATTTTCTTCCTGTACATGTCGGAACACCAAACGCACTGGATTTCCAGTTGATTACGCTGCTTTTCCTTGGCTACCAGAACGAAAATCACTACTATATCATCAGTAAGGACAGCGGTTACGACTGCTGTATCCGTACCGCGCAGGAGTGCGGTGCACCGAATGTGCGTCGCTTCAAGGATATCGAGTCCTCCCTTGTCAGACAGACGCCCACGCAGGGCAGTTCCCCGCAGGATGTCTCCGAGGTCAGATCAGTTTCCCTGCCTCAGCCGGCATCGGATGCCGCTTCAACGGCAGAGTCCGCTGAAGATGCCGTGAACGGCACAGACGAAGCACTGGCAGATGGATGTTCTCCTGCTGAGACTGTCTCATTCGCCATCCTTCCGGAAGAAATCGCCTTCACCGATCCTGGCCAGCCTGTTCCCTCTGAAAACAGCCTGGATAGTTCCGGCCAAATAACTTCCTCCAACGAAATATCATCCCGCCATTCGAGAAGAAAGAGACGTTCAAGAAAGTCCTCCGCCTCCCGTGCTCAGAAGGGACAGGAGGAAAGGCCGGAGAAAGTGACAGCCGATTCTGAGCCTTTCGCAGACAGCTCTGCTGATCGAAGGCTCCCCCCTGTTCAAAGCAGCCCCAAAGCCGAACAGCCGTCCCCGAAGATCCACGACAGCTTCCAGCCCGGTTCGCAATCCCGTCCGGAGCAGGAGCCCGAAACGCTGTCTGAGAATGTACAGATCATCCCGGATTCTGTCAGACAAGCTGAACCCACAGTCAATGCTGAGTCCCCGGAGAATAAGAAACCTGCTCAACGCCCAGAGCACCCTGCCCCGGTACAGGTGCCTGTGAAAGCTGGACGCTCAGAAAAGGCACAGTCGGCGGCACATGAGGAGCATTCAGCTCAGCCAGAATCCGCTTCTCAGGAAGGCGGCCCATCGCAGGCAGGTTCATGCCGCTACCCTTCCTCCAGAATTACAGAGGTTCTGAACAGAAAGTGCAGCTTCTCTCCCGATGAAAAACAGCTCTCCATCATCCGCGATGTTCTGATGAAAGCCAGGAATAAACAGCAGTTTTACACGCTCATCGTCCGCAAATGCGGTCAGAAGAATGGCCTTGCATTGTATCATACAATCCGCTGTGCCTATAATGATCTGCTGTCAATCGAAGGCTGAGGGCATTACACCAGAAGTCTTGTCCGTTCCTCCTGCCGGGGCCCGTCTTCTACAGGCTCCGGTCTGGACGTGTAAATAGCGGTGATAATCGCAGTCCCGGTATCCGCCGCACAGAAGATGCGGAACCTACATGTCTTTTCAAGCAGCAGCTTTTCCACCGGCTGTCCGTGTTCATCCTGGATGATGCATGACTTTGTCCTGGATAAAAGCAGAATGCTGTCTTTTCTGGCACACATCTTCACCTTCGTCAGCTCAGTTCCCTCCAAATATGTATCCTTAATAATCTCTGAGAGCTTTACGCCTTGTCTGTATTCCCGGAGACACACCTGGTTCATTGCCGGCACCCCGAATACCTTCTGCTGCTCCATCACAACATAGTAGCGGAGATATCCGGACAGGTAACGTGCCTGTGCCTGGAACAGAAGAATCCCGCCTGCAGTGATCAGCAGTCCGATCATAGCCGCGGCCATCCAGACAGCCTGCGTACTGCCGACCAGTGCCTGCACATCTGCGGCAATTTCGACTTCTGACGACTTTCCTCCGCGCTCTGCTGAAACACGGATGATCGATGCTCCATTTTCAAGCCCGCGGATGATCAACCGTGTTCCATCCACCTGCACACGGACGGACCGCCCATCCATCACCTGTGCCGTAACCGCAGCCGGTACCTGGTTCCGGCGATTCTGCGCCTTCAGGCTGAACAATGCCTCAAGGTCAATGGATGCCCTGCAGGCCTGTGGAATCAGTCCGCCGAGTCTGACAGGCCCTGAGATGCTCCCGATAATTGCCGGCGCTCCTTCTGTCTCCGTTTCATCTGCCTGGCCGTCCTTCTCTGTATACCGAGGGTCCGCCTCTGTCATCAGAAAAGCTGCAGGCTCCGTTTCAGCCTCTGTCTCGACTTCTGTTACCAGCTCTGGCGAAGGTACGGTTTCCCTGGCCTGTGTGCTCAAAGTCAGCAGGATACCGCTCAGGTACGATACATCCTCCGCCCGGATAAAGCTCCCGCCCGTCCGGTCCGCAAGGTACCCCAGCAGATTCTCATCAATTGCTCCACTGCTTCCAAGGCCGATGGTATCGAACCGGATTCCCATTTCCCTGGCCTCCTCCGCTGCTGTCAGGGCCATTGTCAGAGAAGCCTTCTCAGCGGCCTCCTCGTTCTGCTCATGCGGCAGATCAATCATCCCGTCCGTCACGAGGATAACCCGTCTGTCCTGTCCTGAAGCATCTTCCTGCAGAATGGATACAGCTCTCCTGGCCGCACGCCCGATATCGGTATCCCCCCGTGTGTAGGACAGCGCCTGAATAAAGGAACACGCACCGTCCACCTGGCTGCCCGTCACCCCCGACAGAGGGTATTCCGTGCCGATTTGATCTGAAAACGGGATGACGGCAACCTTTCCATTCAGCTCCGAGAGCTTCCGGATGCTGTCCGCAACTGCCCTTTTCAGCTGGTTGTCCGGATCCGTCTCAAACATAGAGCCACTGATGTCCAGTACAAATACGACCTCCAGGACAGCTGCCGGATTCACAGCCTCTCCTGCTTCGGCGGAAACCGCCCCGGTGCCTGCTCCCCGGCCCGAAAGATGCAGAAGGACGGCCACCCCGATGATCACCGGCAGCATAACAGCAATATGACAATATGAAGCACTTCTTCGATGGATACGCCGTTTCATAGAGCACCTCCCTGGCTGGAATATGGTTGTGTGAAGCCACCGGCCCGAAGCAAAGCCCGGCCGCTGTATACAGAATTGAAACATCAGAACCGGATAATGGCAGATCAACGGATTCTCCAAGGAAACAGACAGATTAATTAAATCATGCACTGGAACAGGTTTGATGATTTTCAGATATGAAGATAGAAATTGATTCAGATTCAGAATTGAAGTGTCCTCATTCTACGATGGGAATGGTACATTTGCAAGCGGATTTTCGTTAAATTGTTACATTTTTTCATATCCATTCATACTTTCTTTACAATTGTTTCATCTTATTGTAAGATACACGGAGATATATTGATTGATTCTGTTCATTTCCATGATTTTGATTCCGCATAGCCGACTTGATCGGTGATGAGAGGCTTTCCGGAATCTGTCAAGAAAGGGTTTTCATGATGAAACAGCATTTTGTTACCCGCCGGTCCCATGCAATACGCGCTGCCATGATTTTTCTGGTGGCATGCGCATGTTTCATGTGTCTCTTGACTGTCAACCCGAAACCGGCATACGCGGCCAGCTCCAAAAACGCGCTCCGCACCTCACTCTTAAAAGGGAATCACCTTGCAGGCTGGACGCGGGATGGGGAAGCCGTCTCCTATATCCTGCCGTCCGGAAAGAAGGCTGTCGGATTCCGGAAAATCGGGCGATACTGGTATCACTTCGATAAAAGCGGAACGCTCAGCACGGGATGGTTTACTGTAAAGTCCCGCCGTTACTTCGCCAGGAAAACCGGAACCGTCGGCAAAACATATGGTGTTCTTCGAACCGGCTTCCGGAAGGTGGATGGCGTCTATTACTACTTCAACACAACCGGGAAGAAGGGCGTGGCCGGCAGTCAGAAAACAGGCTGGATTACCATTGGCAAGAACCGCTACTATTATCATCCGGACGGTACGAAAGCCTCCGGTCTGACAACGATCGGCAGGAAGCTTTTCTACTTCTCCGAGACCGGCGCTGTCAAATACCGTGGAAGACTTATAACCGGCTGGAAGACCGTCGATGGTAAAAAATACTATTTCCGTTCTGCCGGCAAGACCGGCACAATCGGAGCTGCATACAGAAATCAGAGAGTAAAAATCAAGAAGAAGTACTACCGCTTCGACGCAGAGGGGGCGCTGATTACCAATACAACGAAAAACGCTTCCACCAATGCGGCGCCGGTCGCCAGTATCGTCTCAAACGAAGTCTTCATTGAGACCATCGGTGCTCTGGCGCATGCGGACATGCAGCAGAGTGGTGTCCTGGCTTCTGTCACGACTGCACAGGCCATTCTTGAGAGTGCCTCCGGCACCTCGGTTCTGGCGATCTACGCCGGCAACCTGTTCGGCATGAAAGCAGCCCTCTCCGGAAACAACTGGGCTTCTGTATGGAGCGGTACAACCTACAAGAAACAGACATTGGAATACTTGAACAATACCTTTATCTCCGTCTATGCGGACTTCCGGAAGTACGAGAACTGGGCGCAGAGTGTCGCGGATCATTCCGCTTACCTGACAGGCGCGCAGAAGTCAAAGGGTGTCCTGCGGTATGCAGGTCTTGCCGGTGAAAAAGATTATAAAAAGGCCGCTTCCATCATCAAGGCTGGCGGTTATGCCACAGACCCTGGCTACGTTGCCAAGCTCTGCAGTATCATCGAGCGCTACAATCTCACGCGTTTTGACTGACTTTTGATCCAGTGAATAACAAAAAGAGGGGATGCGAGTCCGGCTCTTGCCGCCGTACTCGCGTCCCCTCCTCTTTTTCAAACTGGGTCAGTCTCTATATATGTTCCTGTCCTTTGCAGAGACCGGCCCAAAGCCTCTGTCAGACAATACCCTGTGCGTTCATCGCGTCAGCGACCTTGACAAAGCCTGCAATGTTTGCGCCGGTCACATAGTCGCGCTCTCTGCCATATCTCTTTGCTGTCTCGGAGACATTCGCAAAGATATTGTTCATGATGCGGTGAAGCTTCTCATCGACTTCCTCAAAGGTCCAGGAGAGTCTCTCGGAATTCTGGCTCATCTCAAGCGCGGAGGTTGCGACACCGCCGGCGTTGGATGCCTTTCCAGGTGAGAACAGGAGTCCCTTGGACTGGATGAACTGAGTCGCCTCCAGAGTCGTCGGCATGTTTGCGCCCTCAGCAACACAGTAGCAACCGTTTTCAACCAGCATCTTCGCATCATCCAGGTTCAGCTCGTTCTGAGTTGCGCACGGGCAGGCAATGTCGCACTTGACGCTCCAGACACCCTTTCCGACATGGTACTCGGCATTCGGTCTCTTCTCCTTGTACTCGGTCAAACGTGCACGATGCACCTCCTTGACCTCCTTCAGGGTTGTGACATCAATTCCGTCCGGATCGTAGATCCATCCGGTCGAATCAGAGCAGGTGACAACATTCGCGCCAAGCTGCTGAGCCTTCTCGATCGCGTAGATCGCGACATTCCCCGCACCGGAAACTGCGATGGTCTGACCCTTGATATCTCTTCCGTTCTCCTTCAGCATCGCCTCCAGGAAATAGATCAGACCATAGCCTGTCGCCTGCGTTCTTGCAAGGGAGCCGCCGTAGGAAAGTCCCTTTCCGGTCAGAACGCCCTCATAGCGGCCTGTCAGTCTCTTGTACTCTCCGTACAGATAACCGATCTCCCGTCCGCCGACACCGATGTCCCCTGCCGGAACGTCTGTGTCCGCGCCGATATGGCGGTACAGCTCATCCATGAAGCTCTGGCAGAATGCCATGACTTCCCTGTCGGACTTTCCCTTCGGATCAAAGTCGGCGCCGCCCTTGCCGCCCCCGATCGGAAGCCCTGTCAGCGAATTCTTGAAGGTCTGCTCAAAGCCGAGGAACTTCAGCGTTCCAAGCGTGACAGACGGGTGAAAACGAAGTCCTCCCTTGTACGGCCCGATGGCGCTGTTGAACTGGACGCGGTACCCGTTGTTGACCTGAACCTGCCCCTTGTCATCTACCCACGGAACACGGAACATGATGACACGCTCCGGCGTCGTCAGTCTCTCCAGAAGCGCTTCTCTTCTGTATTCCTTCTCATTCTCCTCGATCGCCGGGCGAAGGGTGCTCAGAACCTCCTTCACGGCCTGATGAAACTCCGGCTGCGCCGGATTCTGTGCTACGACACGGTCATAGACTTCGTCTACATATGACATGAATCTGTCCTCCTGAACCTGATAAATTGTCGTAATGCCTCAACGCTCCTATTATAGTCGAAGAAACTGCGGCTTTCAAGCATTTACCGGAAATAATTCCGATGTACCGGCGGTATCTGTTATATTTTTGGAACAATTCTTCAGATTCAAACATTTTCTGCGGTCAGCTGCTTTTTCAGAAATGTTTCAAACCTTGACCTGTCCTCCTCATATTCCTTAAGACCTGTGTCGTAAATCCCCTGCAGCACGCCGGGATCCTTTGTGTAGGTCGAGACATGAATCGGTTCATGCGGTGCAAAGATGAATGCATGCCCCTCCTCCTCCAGCCTCCGTGTCGCTCTGAGCTGGCGGTTATAGCGGATATGCCGCATCTCGATGGAATGGATCAGGTTCGGGTAGTTCCGAAGCACTGTCCGATAGGCAAACCTCATCTTTTCGGGTTCCCTGACGGAATCCTTCGGTCTGCACAGAATGACAATGACTTTGTCGCAGCCTGCCTCCAGCGCATGCTGCACCGGCAGGGAGTTGCTGCATCCGCCGTCACAGTATTTTCTGCCGCGCACCTCAATCGGCCTGCAGACGACCGGAATGGAACAGCTGGCCATGATGGCTGAATAATCAGTCGCAGAGACGTCCTCCTTGGTGAAATAATGTGGTTTTCCGGTTTCCACATCGGTCGCGACCGCCCACCACTCGGCAGGATTTTTGACCATTGCGTCGTAGTCAAGCGGGTCGATGCCTCCCTCTGCCGTATAGTCCTGATAAATACGCCTCAAATTGAAAATGGAGCCGCTGCTCTTCCAGGCCTGAAGGCCAAGGTATTTCGGATCCTGTACGTGGTCGACGAAAAATCTTCTGTTTCTGTCCCGCTGTCCCGCCAGAAAGGAAGCCCCGCACGCACACCCCGCCGACACGCCGATCACATAGTCCGGCTTTACCTGATCATCCATCATGCGGTCCAGAATTGCAGCCGTATACGCGCATTTCATGCCGCCGCCTTCCAGCACCAGTCCTAGTTTCATCGTTCTTCAAGCTCCTTCTTTCCTTATATGGTTTTCAATGTGATGATAGATGATTACAGCGTCCATAAGCCCTCCGCCACGCATGCTTGCATACAAGTTGGTGGCAGGACTGATTGACACACCCTGCATGAGGCATGAAGCGGCGCACAGGCGACACGAGGATGCCGAATGTGGCAGCGTGGTGGGAGTTGCGAAGCAGCGAAACCACGAGTAATCATAAATGAGCGGCAAAAGGTCCTTTTTGTCAGCAGCAACGCCACATGTGCTGTGTTTCCCGCGTCACTTCTTCAGTGCCGCCTCCGCCACATGCAGAGCCAGCACGGATGTCGTGACTGCTCCGACTCCGCGCGGCACCGGCGTAATCATCGATACGACCGGCTCTGCCTCCTCGAAGGCGACATCCCCGCACAGTCTCCCGTCCGGTCCGACATTGATGCCTACATCGATGACAACTTGTCCTTCACGCAAAGACGTTCCTTTTACAACTCCTGCGTGACCGGCTGCAGCGACCAGGATATCTGCTTCCCTTGCAACAGACGGCAGATCGGCTGTCCGCGTATGTGCGATGGTCACGGTCGCATGCCGCTGCAGCAGCATCATTGCGACAGGTCTTCCGATTACAGAGGACCTGCCGACAACCACTGCTCTTTTCCCTTTCGGATCAATCCGGTAATAATCAAGAATCTCCATCACTGCCTGCGCCGTGCAGGGAGGATAACCAAGATTTTTTCCCTGGAAGACCCCGCTGAGCGACAAGTCTGTCATGCCGTCGACATCCTTTGACGGAGTGAGCGCATTCTCAATCCGGGATGCGTTCAGGTGGCCTGGAAGCGGACGGAAAAGAAGAACACCGTGGGCAGCCGGGTCTTCATTGGCCCCATGAATCGCAGCCAGAAGCTCCTCCTCCCCCACATGCTCAGGAAAAGCAGCCGTCCTCACATTGATCCCGAATGAACGGCACCTTTTCACAGCCCCCTTCTCATAGGACAGATCGCTTTCCCTCTCTCCAACCCGGATGATCAGAAGGCCGGGTATGACCCCCTTGTTCTCTGCCTCCTGAACCTTCTCTCTGACCCTGGCTGCAAGAGACTCGTTCACGTCCTTTCCGAGCATCAGCTGTGCCATACGCCGTTGTCCTCCGTTCTGTGCATTCTATTCACTCTGGCTGCCCCCGTGCTTCCCTGTTCATTGGTTCCGCTGAAGAAAGCTGCCGACTGACAGATAGATGCTTTCTGATTCTGCCTGGCATTCAGAAAGGATTTCCTGTGACCGCCGCTCCAGTCCCCCGGCCGTCTCCTGATCCTCCATCAGTCTGGTGTTGACCGTGACATTCAGGGCAGCACAGCGGGCAGCAGCCTCAAGAATGGCCGCTGCGCAGCCGGCATCCGAAACTGCGATCACGGATCCCTTCCCGGCAGCCTCCCTTACAAGCGCCATTGCCTCCCGTGTCTTTTCCAGGATACGGAGCGGCGATTCGGCCGCGCGCCTGAGCGCCTGCTCCATCTCATTCCTGCGGGCAGCCTTCTCCTCCTCTGTCCAGTGCGGAAGACGGTACGCAGCAGCAAGCGGCTTAAATGCCTCTGCATCTTCATCGATGAGGCTCAGAAATTCCTTTCGCAGCCGGCCGGCATCCCGGATCAGCGCATCCATGTCCTCCCGAACCGCTTCATACTTTTTCTTTCCAACCGTCAGTGAAGCAACCATGCTGCTGAGAGCGGCTGCAAGTGCGCCGCAGAGCGCCGCCGCCCCTCCGCCGCCCGGGACAGGCGCATTTCCTGAAAGCTCCCGCGTAAAATCCGCAAGCGTCATCTGCTGCATCTGTTCCACACCCTCTTTCACCATCCTTACCCCCTGATTCCCGGTCTGTCCGGTTCTGCCGGACACCATCTTACCGGAGACCGGCGCGCTGAAGGACCTCCCTCACATCCTCGCTTCTGTCCATCGTATAGAGGTGAATCCCGTCGATCCCCTCCGCAATATACTGCTCAAGAAGCCGGACCGTATAGGCAATTCCTTCCTCGCGGAACGCTTCCCGTGCCCCCGGAATTTCATTTCCCTCCGGGTCTGTATCAAACCAGTTTTGTGTCAGAACAAGCGCCAGGTCGCGCGGAACCGGGCAGGCATTGTGGCTGAAGCACTGATTGATCACCGATTTCTTTGAAATGACCGGCATGATGCCTGCATCAACCGGGATGGTGATTCCTGCCTTTCGGATTGCCTCATGCCAGCGCCGGAACACATCCATGTCAAAGCAAAGCTGCGTGATGATGTAGTCCGCCCCCAGATCCTGCTTCTGACGAAGATGCATAATATCCGCCTCAAGGCTTGAGCACTCCACGTGACCGCCGGGCGTTCCTGCGACTGCAATCTCAAAGGCTGTCCCGAACTCTTTCCGGATGAAAGCGACCAGATCCGTCGCGTGACTGAATTCTCCCCCCGTTCCGCTCTGGCCATACGGGATGTCCCCCCTGAGCGCAAGAATGTGCGTGACGCCCTGATCAAGATATGCCTGGAGCTGTCTTCTCACGCTCTCCTTTGTCTGCCCGATACAGGTCAGATGGGTGACCGGGACCGCAACCTTCTCCACCTCACGAAGAACCTCCCTGTTCTTGCCGACATTGCTGCCGCCGGCTCCATAGGTGCAGGAAATATAATCCGGCTGAAGCTCCCCAAGCCGCCGGATCATACCCGGGAGATTGTTCATCCCCTTCTCCGTCTTCGGCGGATAGACTTCGAAGGAAAGGGTCTGGCGCTTCTTCATCAGGTCACTGAATTTCATAAAGGAAGCCATCGTATTATCTGTCCTTTCATAAAAACAGCCGGAATCACAGACAGGTCTGTCATTCCGGCTGTATGGGCTGCCCCCTCTTTCTGCCGGGCAGGTTTCATTCATCGCGCCGAAAGGTTCCGTTTACGCAAGCATCATGCGGTCATTCGCAAACTGTCCATGCGAGACATCGCTGAATTTCTCGAGCAGGTCTGACACCTGCAGATGCTTTTTCTCCTCACCCGACACTTCGTAGACGATCCGGCCCTCGTTCATCATGATCAGACGGTTCCCCATCCGAATCGCGTCGCGCATATTATGCGTGACCATCAGAGCCGTCAGGCTGTCCCGCTTCACAACCTCGTCCGTCAGGCGCAGGACTTTCTCCGCTGTCTTCGGATCCAGGGCAGCCGTATGCTCATCGAGCAGCAGCAACTTCGGTTTCTTCAGCGTCGCCATCAGCAATGTCAGCGCCTGCCTCTGTCCGCCGGACAGGAGCCCGACCTTCTGTGTCATACGGTCCTCGAGCCCCAGCTCGAGCGTCTTCAGCTGCTCATGGTAGATCTCATGCTCCTGCTTTGTGATGCCCCAGCCGAGTCCTCTTCTGTTTCCGCGTCTGGCTGCAAGCGCCAGGTTTTCATCGATCTGCATGGTAGCCGCTGTTCCATTCATCGGATCCTGGAAGACACGTCCGAGGAATTCCGCTCTTTTGTATTCCGGCAGCCCGGTGATATTCTCTCCATCCACAATGATTGACCCGCCGTCCACCGGCCAGACACCGGCGATTGCGTTCAGGCAGGTACTCTTGCCGGCGCCATTTCCACCAATGACCGTGCAGAAGTCTCCGGGATTCAGCTTAAGCGTCACGCCCAGAAGGGCGGGCTTTTCGTTGATGGTTCCCTTGTTGAATGTTTTCCGGATATGGTTCAGTTCCAGCATCAGCGGTGCGTTCGCCATCTCACTCAGCCCCCTTCTTTGCCGCTTTCGCGAATGAATTTCTCGACTTTGCCTGCAGATACGGCACAGCCAGGAAGATCGCCACCACGATGGCTGTAAACAGCTTCAGATCGTTCGCCGGCATCTTGAGCCAGAGTACGAAGCCGATGACGATATAATAGATCACGCCTCCGATGGCCACAAAGAGCAGGTGTCCCATGAAATTCAGCCTTCTGCCGAAGATGGCTTCGCCAAGTGTCTCACCGATGATCACTGCTGCAAGCCCGACGACGATGGAGCCTCTGCCCATGTTGATATCCGCGAAGCCCTGGTACTGCGCCAGCAGCCCTCCGGCCAGTGCGACGAGCCCATTCGAGAGCGCAAGGGTCAGCACCTTCATGGAACCGACGTTGATTCCCTGGGCCTTCGCCATGTTCGGATTGCAGCCTGTTGCGCGGATGCCTGACCCGATCTCCGTCCCGAAGAACCAGTACATGATGCAGATGATGGCAAAGCAGATGATACCGCCTGAGAGAATCGCCAGCGGAATCTTCCGCATTGTGACAACCAGATGGTATTTGTCAACCGACACAACCTGGTTTGCCTTGCCGCCCATAATCCTCAGGTTGATCGAATACAGGGCAATCTGTGTCAGGATACCGGCCAGGATCTCCGGAATACCAAGCTTTGTGTGGAGCAGCCCCGTTGCAAGCCCTGTGACCATGCCCACCAGAAACGCCAGAAGAAGCGCTGCCCAGGCAGGGACGCCGCCCGTGATCAGCATGACTGCCGTCGCTCCGCCTGTCGTGAAGGAACCGTCAACAGTCAGATCTGCGAAATTCAGCAGCCGGAATGTCATATAAACACCCACCGCCATGATTCCCCAGATAATTCCCTGTGCGATGTTGCCCGGCATGGCGGCAAACAGCCGGAGCGGGCTCAATGCGAGTAAACTCATGGGTTTCTATCCTCCTGCGTCCTGAATCATGTCGGACTGAAATGCTCAGTCCATGCCGCCCTGGTCTTTCTGTCCGGAAAGCGCCTGCGGCTTTGAAAAAGCCGCAGCAGCTGCCCGCACGCGGGGCGCCTCTCTGCGGCCTTTCCCTATACGTCTTAATGAATATACTGTCAAATCCGTGCGAAAGTCAACCCTCCGGGTTCCGCCTGAAGCTCATCAGTCCGGCTGACAAGTCCGCATGGCGGTCCTTACTCTGCCTCGGTTGCAGCCTCGGTCTCCGCCTCTGTCTCGCTCTGAGCGCCGATTGCCACATAATCCGACGGAACCTTGATGCCAAGAGCATCGCAGAGCTCTGCGTTGTACTCCTTCGTCACGTTCGGTGCAAACTGGACCTCCATCGAGGAGATGTCCGCGCCCTTCTTCAGAATCTGGTATGCCATCGAACCGGTTGTCTGTCCGAGTTCCTCGTAGCTGATGGACAGGGTTGCGATCCCGCAGCCCTCGGCGATTCCTTCCTCGCCGCAGATAGCAGGTACCTTCTTGTCAAGCGAGACAGCCTTGATGATGCCTGTATTGGATGCTGCCGTATTATCGGTCGGGATGTAGACTGCATCATTCTCCGTGAAGGCTGTCGTCGCGACAGTCTGAAGATCGTTCGAATCTGCAAAGGTATATGCGGTTACCTTGTAGCCCTCTTTCTCCAGATCCGGCGTGATCGTGTCTGCCTGGTACTTGGAATTCGGTTCTGCGGAGCAGTACAGGATGCCGACATTCTTCGCATCCGGGAGGAGCTCCTTGAACAAAGCAGCCTGCTTGTCAAGCGGAGCCAGGTCGGATGTTCCGGAAATGTTTGTCCCGGTGGTTCCCTTCCAGTCGGAGATGTCAAGCGCCGTCCCGTAATCGGTTACGCTCGTACCAAGGATCGGAATGGATCCGGTCGCCGCCTGTGCCGCCTGAAGTGCAGGCGTTGCATTCGCCATGATCAGATCCACGCCATCCGTCACAAAGGAATTCACAATCGTCGCACAGGTTGCGGAATCTCCTGCCGCGTTCTGCTCATCAAATTCAACTGAGTCCCCGTCAGCTTCAAGTTCCTTCTGAAGTTCCTCTCTGAAGCCCTTCGTCGCTGCATCGAGCGCCGGATGCTGCACCAGCTGGCAGATCCCTACATGATACGTCTCTCCTGCATATACAGGCAGAGCAAGACCTGAAAGTGTCATGGCAGAAACTGAAGCAGCCGCAAGGATCCGTACAACATTCTGATTCATACTTAAAATCCTCCTTCATGAATGGATGTCCCGTTCCCCGGCAAAACCGGACGTCACGGAGATGAAATTCAAGGAGAATTTTAACGCTTTAAAGCGATGAAGTCAACAAATTATCTCTGCCCCTTCTGCACTTCTTCATTCAGGCTTCTGTGGAGATAAACCTTCTTTTCCTCCCCCCGCATCAGTCTTCTGAGGTTGGAGCGGTGCTGCCAGAAGCAGAGCCCCGTCAGGACAGCTGCCAGGACATCCGTCTCGATGACATACGGGACAGTCATATGGAACCGGCCGATGGCTCCCAGAACCAGAACCTGGAGAAAGAAGAAGCTGTAGGCGGACAGGGAGCAGACAGATACAAGATGGAGCGGAAAAAACAGGGCGAAAAAGACCACAATGCAAAGGATTCCCGCAAGCGGAGAAATTGCTGCAATCACCCCTGCCGTCGTCGCTACCCCCTTCCCGCCTTTGAAGTGAAGGTAAAAGGGGAAGTCGTGTCCGAGTACGGCGCCGACACCGGCATACATCTTCAGAAGCACAAGCATCTGGGGCGCTCTGTGTGCAAAGACAGCCTGCACGATCAGCACTGCACAGACCGCCTTCATAAAATCACCGATCAGCGTCAGAAGCGCATCCTTTGCCCCCTTTGTCCGAAGCATATTGGTCGTGCCGGCATTCCCGCTTCCCTCTTTCCGGATGTCAAACCCCTGGATCTTTCCAATCACGATTGCTGTCTGAAACAGCCCGAATCCATATCCGATCAAAAGGCTGATCAGCCTGTACCACACTTCCATCTCTTGTTCCTTCCGAAGCCGTTACTGATCCTTCTGCTTCTTCTCCCGCACCAGAATCCGGATGGCCGTTCCTTTAAAGCCGAAGGTCTCGCGGATCTGGTTCTCGATATATCTCATATAAGAGAAATGCGCGAGCTTTTTGTCATTCACAAAGAGGACAAAGGTCGGCGGTGCCACAGAGACCTGTGTCATATAGTAGCAGCGCAGCCGTTTTCCCTTGTCTGTCGGCGGCTGCTGCATGGCGGTCGCCTCCGATAGAATCTCGTTGAGCACGCCTGTCGCCACGCGTCTCTTGCTGCTGTCCAGAACCGTGTCAATCTCATCATAAAGTTTCTGAATTCTCTGCCCTGTCTTTGCGGAGATAAACATGATGTCCGCATACGGCATGAAGGAAAGGGTGTTCCGGATCCGATCCGTGAACTTTTTCACGGAGCTGTTGTCCTTCTCGATGGCATCCCACTTGTTGACTGCCACAATAATCCCCTTGCCCCGCTCATGGGCGATCCCGGCGATCTTGGCGTCCTGTTCCGTCACGCCTTCCTTTGCATCAATTACGAGGACCGCGATATCCGCACGCTCAACCGCCGTCACGGCCCGCACAATCATATAGTGCTCAAGGTCTTCCTTAATCTTGTTCTTGCGGCGAAGGCCTGCTGTATCAATGAATACATATTCTCTTCCATTGTGCTTCACGACAGCATCCACCGCGTCCCGGGTAGTTCCCGCAATATCGGACACGATCAGCCGATTCTCGCCGAGCAGCGCGTTGATCAGCGAAGACTTCCCGACATTCGGCTTTCCGACAATGGCGACCTTGGGCCGGTCATCCTCCATCTCGTCAGGCTGTGCCTGCGGAAGATCCTTCAGCACCTCGTCAAGCAGATCACCGATTCCCGTCCGGTTCGCCGCGGAAATCGGATGCGGATCGCCGATTCCAAGATTGTAGAACTCGTAGACGCCCGCCTCATCCTTGACAAAATTGTCAACCTTGTTGACAACCAGCAGAACACTCTTATGGCTTCGGCGCAGCATATCTGCGACCTTCGCGTCCGCATCGACCAGTCCCTGATGGAAATCCGTCAGGAACAGGATGACATCGGCCGTGTCGATCGCAATCTGGGCCTGCTCCCGCATCTGGGAAAGAATGATATCCTTTGCATCCGGCTCTATCCCGCCGGTATCAATCAATGTAAAACTTCTCCCGGACCACTCGACATCTGCGTAGATGCGGTCTCTGGTTACACCGGGCGTATCTTCAATAATCGCGATTCTTGAGCCTGCCAGCACGTTAAAAAGCGTGGATTTTCCGACATTCGGCCTTCCGACAATCGCAACAATCGGTTTGCTCATTGTTCCTGATCTCCAATCACTGCATGGACAAAATCTTGTCCGGTCGATTTTACAATACGCACCTTGATTTGTAAAGTTTGCTCAAGTTCCTGAACTGTCACATCATCGAGAAAGACCTGTTCCCCCGCCCGGAACATATTGACCGGGAGGAGCAGCTCCTCCCCTAGTTCCTGCCCCCGGAGCTGCTTTTTCAGGTCACTCCCTGTAATGAGCCCTGACACCGTGATCATCTCCCCAAAGAAATCATTGCGGATCGGGATGACCCGGCAGGAAATGTTCGGAAACTTCCCCTGAATCTCCTTCACGAGTTTTGCAAGGTAGGGTGCCGCCAGCTTTCCGGTCGCGATTGCTGCCTTCCGGTGTCTCCCATCCCCATTCAGCTGCGCTAGGCTTGCTCTTGTCTCCTCAATCAGAAGACGGACCATCCCGACTCCATTTTCAAGCTGCTGGTATCCATCGTAGTTATCCTCCGGCGGAAGCGGCCGATCCGCCAGAATGTACCACTCATCGCTGGCATGTACAAGATGCGTACCATACTTCTGAAAATAATAATTCTGCCATCTTTCGATCTGGTCAATGACGGCTGCTGCATCCTCTTTTTTGAAAGGTTCAAGCTGAACCTGATGGTTTTCGTCCCGGAACTTCGTCATGCCGACCGGGACGACAGAGACACTCTCCAGCTCCGGCAGAAGCTGTTCAAAGGTTTTCAGCGAGTGTTCCAGATCCTCTCCGTCGTTCCACCCCTTGCAAAGGACAATCTGTCCATTCAGGCGGATGCCGGCTTTCTTCAGCCGCATGACCTTCGGCATAATATCCCCTGCGAAGCGGTTATGCAGCATCTTTTTGCGAAGCTCGGGATTCATCGTGTGGAAGGAGATGTTGATCGGCTCCAGATGGTACAGAATAATGCGGTCGATGTCATGATCCGACATGTTGGTCATCGTGATATAGTTGCCCTGCAGAAAGGACAGTCTTGCATCATCGTCATGAAAGTACAGGGTATCCCGCATTCCCTTCGGCATCTGGTTGACAAAACAGAAGATACAGTGGTTCCTGCAGGACCTGTATTCGCTCATCAGGCCTCCGCCGAACCCAATCCCCAGATCTTCATCCGGATCTTTTTCGATCTCAAGCTCCCATTCCTCTCCATCCGGCTTGCGGATCACGACAAGGAGCTTTTCATCATCGCAAAGATACCGATAGTCGAAAATATCCTCAACCTTTTTCCCATTCACAGAGACGAGAACGTCTCCGGGCTCAATATCCAGCTCTTCCGCGATGCTTCCGGCATCAACCGATTCTATTTTATGAAGGTATTCCATCTTATTCCCTTCCGGTGTCATTTCCGTAAAAAATAAAGTACTTCATTCTTTTCCACTTCATGCCGCATATGGGACGTGTCAATCAGTCCTGCCACTCCATGCCGCATGTGGGACGTGTCAATAAGTCCTGCCGCCTCTCCATGCAGGCATGCGAGGTGGCTGGCTTTTTGACGCTGTAATCATGATAAATGTGCTCCTGACAAAAAGCAAGACGCTCCATCCGCCTGTCTTGACGCTCCCTGAGGCTGCATGGTATAACTCCTCTGTATTAGGCTGATGTAAAAGTCAGTCCTCACTTCAGGAGGGTTTTGATGATTACTGATATACAGAAAGATTCCATGCCTGTCGGTCCTCTGAAGATCGCAGCGCTCGACGGCTGTCAGGCGTTTGCATCAGAAGTGAACCGCTATCTCGTCGATTTCCGGCATAACACTCCGCTTCATAATTCGAAGGACTTCCCGCTTGTCGGATACTGCGAGGACAGCTATCTGATCAGCTGCGCCTGCCCTCGCTTCGGAACCGGTGAAGGAAAGGGAATCATCAATGATTCCGTCCGCGGAGCCGATCTCTACATTCTTGTCGATGTTCTGAACTGCAGTATTGAGTACAAGGTGTGCGGTGAGACAAATTATATGTCCCCGGATAACCACTATGCCAATCTCAAGCGGATCATCTCTGCTGCTGACGGAAAGGCAAAGCGGATCACGGTTGTCATGCCGTTTTTGTACGGAGGAAGGCAGCACAGGCGGACAAAGAGAGAGTCTCTGGACTGTGCGGTTGCGCTCGAGGAGCTCGCGCGGATGGGCGTATCGAACATCATCACCTTTGACGCTCATGACCCGAGGGTACAGAACGCGATTCCCCTCTCGGGCTTTGATTCCTTCATGCCATCCTACCAGTTTCTCAAGGCACTTGTCAGCACAGTCCCGAATCTGAAGATGAACAAGGATACGACGATGGTCGTCAGTCCGGACGAGGGAGCAATGGAGCGTTCCGTCTACTTTGCGAATATTCTGGGCCTCGAGCTTGGCATGTTCTACAAGCGCCGCGACTATTCCAGGATTGTGAACGGGAAGAACCCGATTGTCGCTCATGAGTTTCTCGGCGCGTCTGTGAAGGGCAAGGACGTACTGGTCATCGATGACATGATTTCCTCCGGTGGCTCCATGCTCGATGTTGCCAGACAGCTCAAGGAGCGCGGTGCCAATCGCGTGTTCGTCTGCACCACATTCGGCCTGTTTACAGACGGTCTGGATGCTTTTGACGATTACTATGAGAAGGGCTACATCACAAAGGTCGTGACCACGAACCTCAACTACCGTCCGCCGGAGCTGTTGGACCGCCCCTGGTACGCTGAGGCCGACATGACCAAGTATCTGGCCTCCATCATTGACCACATGAATCATGATATATCGATCAGCGGCATCCAGTCTCCGACAGCAAAGATCAACAAACTGTTGCAGCAGCTCAAGGGATGAATCAGAAACGGCACAGGAACAGCTCCTGTGCCGTTTTTTCGCGGTGAAATGTTGTTCCCGTCAGCCGTCCGTAATCTCAAGGACAGCGGCAAGATTCCCCCGTTTTCCGTCCAGTGCCCGGTGGGAAAACAGAACGGCTGCATTCTCCGCCGTACAGATATCCGGTACGGAGATATGTTCCGGCAAAAGGCCTGCGCGAAGAAAATTCGCCCTGCAGGCTTCCTGCAGGTTCAGCATCGCGTGTCCGTCCCTGCCCGGAGATACAATCCGGCCCACTGCACCATCCGCACGGTTTTGCCCATCGCCCTCCTCCATCCGGTACTTCTCCGAGAACCGCGTTGCGACATCTTCGCTGACCTCATAGCAGTCCCCGCAGATGGAAGGGCCGATCGCCGCCATGATCACCGCCGGGTCTGACCCATAGCGTCTCTGCATCTTCTGAACCGCCTTCGTCCCGATCCCCGCGATTGTCCCTCTCCATCCGGAATGGACGCACGCAGCCGCTCTGTGCACCGGATCCACAAGCAGAAGCGGCACGCAGTCCGCATAGAAGGTCATCATTGCGACATCTGTCTGGTCGGTCATCAGTCCGTCCACATCATGAAAGGCATTTGGCCTGAGGATGCCGTTTCCCCGGTCTTTCTTCGTCACCTCCCGGACCCGGTCGGTGTGTGTCTGATCCGAGAAGACCAGGTCAGACAGATCGTAGCCGACCGCCTCCGCGAATCTCCTGTGATTCTCCAGAAAGCGCTTCATCGCTGCTCCGTCCGGCGCACTTCCCCTTATGTCACACTCGGGTATATCTGTCCGGAGTCCCATATTCCCGAGGCCGCCGCTCATTTCCCTGGACAGGCTCAGGTTCATGGCTGAGGTATATCCTTCAGACACACCCCCGATCCGGGTGCTGAAGGCATTGACAACGAAATCAAACTGGTCCAGAAGCGGAAATGATATCCACACCACACCGTTCTTTTCGTGAAGTGTCAGCCTGTCCATCTTCCTGAAGGTCTGTTTTCTGATAAACTGCTTTTCGTATTCCACCGGCCCCTCCTGTCTCATATCCTGATGATGCCGGCTCAGAACAGAAATGCGTTCCGAATCAGCCGGAATCCTTCCTCGTCCACTGCCGCAACATCAAAACGGACAGGCGTACTCTCCGGAACCCGGAATCGTGCCAGATAATAGAGGGCCGCCCGCCGGATCCGCTCCTGCTTGCGGCGCCCGACGGCCTCCTCCGGCATTCCATTTCTCCTGGAACGGCGTCCCTTCACCTCGATGAACACAAGATACTGGCCTTCTCTGGCAACAATATCGATCTCCGCCTGTCTGCAGCGGAAGTTATACTGGAGCACCTCATACCCTTCCTGCTCAAGCAGGGCACCGGCCTCTCTTTCGTATGAAGTTCCTTCCTGTCTGTTGTTCATGTGCCCGATCTGCCGCACACGCTCCCATCCTCTGGTCTTTTCCCTGCTGTCTGCTTTCCCCTCTGTCATACGCCGCACAGCCGGCCTCTCCATCTTCTCAGGCAGCCGTCTCCCGTGTCCTCCACTTGAGGACGCGGCCTCCGTTTTCTGCGGCTGACGGCTCTCCCGTCATGACGATTTTCCCCAGCTTCCGCCGCTGCTTTTCAGAAATGTTCTTCTGTGGATCGGACAAGGACCATATTTTCTCAGCGCGGCATAATGCTCTGCTGTCCCATACCCCTTGTGTTTTGCGAACCCATATTCCGGGTATACAGCGTCATACTCCACCATCAGCCGGTCACGCGTCACCTTTGCGATCACGCTTGCTGCAGCGATTGACAGACTCCTCGCATCCCCGTGGACAATCGGGATCTGCGGAATCAGGACCTGCGGAATCGTCACCGCATCGTTGAGGAGGATCTGGGGCATCACCCGAAGTGTCCCGATGGCCTCGCACATTGCCTCGTAATCGGCCTGAAGGATGTTGATTTCATCGATCCTTTGCGGGCCGACAATCCCGTACCCGGCTGCGACTGCCTTTTCCATGATCTCCTCATACAATTCCACGCGTTTCCCGGCTGTCAGTTTTTTGGAATCATTCAGGCCAAAGATCATGCAGTCATCCGGAAGGATCACCGCCCCAGCCACAACCGGTCCGGCGAGCGGTCCCCTGCCCGCCTCGTCAATTCCGCAGATCAGCGTATAGCCGTCCTCCTCACACTTCCGTTCGAAGCACCGCATCTCCTCAAGGCGCTTCTTTTCTTTCTCCAGCTGTCTCAGCGCTCTTTCCGCACTCTGCACCAGTTTCCGGACAGCCGTCCGGCCGTCACTGCCAAACTGTTCTGCGAAATGAATCAGTCCCGCCTCATCCGTTCTGGATATGTTCTTCCATCTTTCCGCTATTGCCGCTGTTGTCTCTGCCATCCGCTTCCCCCTGCATCCTTTGAGGTCTATTCCAGCAGTCCGAACCGTCGAAACGGTGCATATCGCAACCAGAGTCTTCCGTTGATATCGGACTTATGGATATCACCGACGGTCGGATCCCGGCTGTCAAAGCTGCTGCTGCGATTGTCCGCCATCACAAAATAGGCGTCCTGCGAAAGTGTATGCGGCATAGATGCCGTTCCTGCATACTGGATCTCCCCGGACACATATGCGGATTCGTCCAGTACCGTTCCATTGATATAGACCTTTCCTCCGATGATCTGGACCGTTTCTCCCGGGAGGCCGACAATGCGCCGGACCAAATCGCGCCCGCTTCCAGCTCCGGTGGAAAACTGCACGATGTCACCCCTTGCCGGTTCCCGAACCAGATAACTGACCGGTTCGGAGAGCGCCCTGTCGTCCGGCTGAAGAGCCGGATACATGGAACTGCCCGTCACATTCACTGTCCCCTGTGCATAGGAAATTCCGGCAATCAGGATCAGAATAACAGCCAGAAGCAGCAACGTCCAGCGCAGAATGACCCCCGGGGGATTTCTATGCCTTCTTCGTTGTCTTCTGTTTGCCATGCTGTACTCCCCCGCTTTTCACCTGACTCAATCCGGCGCTTTCTCAAGCGTCATCCGGCCAAGTCTCCCGGAGCGGAATTCATCTAGAAGCAAAGCCGCTGCCTTGCCGCAGTCCGGCTCTCCTCCGGCCTTCAGACACCTCCGAGCTTCAGCGATCCTGCCAAGCACCTCAAAAGCAGTTCCATCCGGACTGATCCCGTAGCGTTCTGAAAGGACCTGCGGATACGCCGCACGCATCCAGCTTATCAGCTCGCAGGCCAGCTCCTGAGCGTCAAGAATCTCGTCTCGGATACAGCCAATCTCTGCCAGCCGGATTCCGACCTGCCTGTCATCAAACCGGGGCCAGAGGATCCCGGGCGTATCAAGCAGCTGAAGCGTCCTCTCCACGCTGATCCACTGTCTTCCTCTCGTGACCCCCGGCTTGTTTCCTGTTTTCGCGGATGCCTTCCCTGCAAAGGAATTGATGAAGGTCGACTTTCCGACATTCGGGATCCCGGCAATCATCGCCCGAAGCGGGCGGTTCATGATGCCTCTGCTTCGATCCCTCTCGATTTTCTCCCGGCAAGCCTCGGCTATCATCGGACGGATCTGCCGGATTCCATTGCCGGATCGAGCATTCACCTCACAGGCAACAAGCCCGTCTTTCCGGAAAAAGGCTGTCCATGCCTTGTTCTGCTCCGGATCAGCCAGATCACTTTTGTTGAGCACCAGAATTCTGGACTTTCCGGCTGCCAGGCTGTCGATATCCGGGTTTCTGCCGGAAAGAGGCGCTCTTGCGTCCGTCAGCTCGATCACAAGATCAACGAGACGGACATCCTCCTGCATCTGTCTTCTTGCCCGGGTCATATGGCCCGGATACCACTGATAATCCATTATATAAACCTTCTGTGACTGGCCGGAGAAAGCACAAACCAGACCTTTCCCTCAATCATGCTGCTGGAAACCAGTCCGATCTCTGTGTTTCTGGAATCCTCCGAGTTGTTCCGATTGTCTCCAAGCAGAAAGTATTCTCCCTCATCGAGCTCGATCGGGTCCTTCGCGATTCCGGGATTCGTGATCGCCGGATAATTTCCGTCCTCCAGATAGACCTGATCATCGATATAAACCTGTCCGTCTTTGATCTGGATCTTGTCACCCGGAAGTCCGATCACACGCTTGATATCCGCCCTGGCATTCGAGGATCCATTCGGGCGGTAGGAGACAAGGTCCCCCCTCTTCGGGCTTCCGACCTGGTAGGACATCACATTGATCAGGACAACATCCCCTCCGGCCAGCGTGGTATCCATGGACTGCCCGACAATCGTCCGCTGCTGTCCGACTGTATAGACAAGGACATATGCAATCAGAACAACAACCAGTGCCTGAAACAGCGCTGTAAAGATCCGGACCGGCAGTGACCGTTTCTTCCGGACCTTCTGTTTTCTTTGTTTCTGCTCCTGCTGCTCAAGCCGTGCCCGTTCCCTGGGGGTGTACTGCTTCCAGTCATCGTTCGTGAAGTCAATCGGCTTGTCATTGATATACTTCATATCTGTTACCTGCCCGGATACAGAGAAGGCTGCCGCATTGCGCGGCAGCCTCATGTTCAGGTTTCCCCTTGATTACTTGACGATCTCTTTCAGCTTCGCAGCCTTGCCGGTACGCTGTCTGAGATATGTAAGTTTTGCACGTCTCACCTTTCCGGATCTGACAACGTCGACCTTGTCGACGGTCGGGGAATGAAGCGGCCATGTCTTCTCGACTCCGACACCGTTCGAAAACTTTCTGACAGTGAAGGTTGCTCTGTTGCTGCCGCCCTGCTTCTTGATGACGACGCCTTCAAAAATCTGGATTCTCTCGCGGGTACCTTCCTTGATCTTTGCGTGGACCCTGACGGTATCCCCGACACGGAACTGCGGCGCATCCTCGCGAAGCTGCGCGTCTTCGATCTTCTTGATGATTTCGTTCATTGCGTGTTTCCTCCTGATTCATGGATGTTCTTAATGCGTCCGATTACAGCAACAGAGGACCATCCTTCTTTGCACACGACGATTAGTTTATCACGCGATGGCCCGCGAGGCAAGCAGATTCTCAGATTTCCATCATCGTGATGATCTCTGACACAATACGGTCATGTTTCTCTGTCTTTGAGCTGGCTCGGTTTTCATCCTCGATCTCGATGTCAAACAGCCGGTCCAGCAGCTCCGCCCATCCATCCTCATTGAGACTTATCATATCCTGCTTCGAGAGATGGAAGGTCTCCTGCATGAAAGCCTCCTGCTCCTTTGTCATCTTTTCTAGTGCCTCTGCGTTTTCCTTCATGGTTTCCGGGTCTGCCATTCTGTTCCTCCTCAAATCGATTCTGCAGCGCTCTGCTTCCAGACCATGGCGCCTGGTATCAGATCCCCCTGAAGTCCACCGCGAAGGTCAGCCTGCCGCCGCTCTTTACAAGAAATTCCGGATGAGTCTGGGCTCCCCACGAATCGTCCCCGGCTACCCCCATCTGCTTAAGCATGCAGCGGACATAGGTACAGGAGGATCTCGGAAGCTCATACGGATGCCGGGCTGTCTCAAGCATCTCCGGGCTGTAGGGAATTGCGGAAAATTCCATGCTTCCGGGTCTGGAGGCCTCAGGATCTCCTCCATCCTCAAAGTATGGAGCGCTGAAACGTACTCCATGCCCTTTTCGGTCTGTCACCTCCGCCCAGCGGACACCCGTCCGGTTTCCGGTTTCCTGCGGAACCAGGTAGGGCTCGACCATCGCGCCACTCTCCCGCTCATAGATACCAAGTCTTGCTCCCTTTCGCCTGTCACAGTAGTTTTCCTCCGGCCCCAGCCCGTAGTACCGGACCTGGCACAGATCTGCATCGAGCGCAAATATCCAGCCGAACTCCGGCATCGCCGGAAGCTGTTTTGCGAGCGCCGCATCCGGCTCCCAGTCAAGTATCATCCGGATGGTTCCGTCCGGAAAAACCCTGTAGGTCGTCTTCACGGAGCTGACTGCCTCATATGATGGAACCGGAATGTACTTCTTCCAGGTCAGATCGATGTAGCCGGAGGTCTGGTGCACCTTCAGCTCTCCATTATCATCCCCCGGAATATAGGGATTGCTGCCCGGCTTGATGAAGGTCTGGTACAGACTTGCCAGCTTCCAGATTCCGCAGCGGGCCGGCATCCTGCATCCCTCATCGTTGTTTGTCGGTGCGCGCCAGAAATTCGGTCTCGGGATCTTCTCAATCAGCTCCCTGCCGCCATAGATGTAGGAAACCAGTCCGCCCTTCAGGCTGGAGAACAAAGCAGAGAAATTTGTACCGAAGATGCCTGTATTCAATCCTCCGCGCACGACCTCCAGGCTGCACGTTTCTTCATCGGTCTGCACAGGGAGCGTGCGGACCCCGTTCAGAATAAATGATGTTCCATCCTCCCTCATGCCATCCGGCGCGCTCTCAAGCGTCTTTTTTTCATTCTCCAAGCTATTCAGGATCCGCTCCCCATATGCCACCTCATCTCCGGCCTTTCCCCAGATGGTGTCCTTCCTGAGATAGAACGAGAGGGAGACGACAGACTCGTCTTTTTCCGGAAGCCGAAAAGGCAGCGTGAAGATTTCCGCTTTGCCCGGCGCGACATCTGCCGGGATCGAAAGCCTCTCAAGTACACGATTTCCTGTACGGAGCTCTGCCCTGCAGTCAAAGGCACCCGTTCCCAGAAACAGATTCCGGTTGGTAACCGCCGCCTCCAGCCCGCGCTTCTCATCCTTGTGAATCTCGATGTCCAGCTCCTGGTAGCAGGCTCTGACCTCCTGCATTTTACCACTGTACGGTTCTCCTGTCGCCCTCAGGATCCCATTTCCGGAGAATTCGTAGTCGGTCGGGCGCTCATGGTTATCCCCGCCATAGCCAAGATATTCCTCACCATACCGGTTCTTCATACGGATTGCCTGGTCAATGAAGTCCCAGATAAATCCCCCTTGATAACGGGGCTCCCGCTTTGTCAGATCGGTGTACTTGAACAGTCCGCCATTCGAATTGCCCATCGAATGTGAATACTCACACAGGATAAACGGCTTTTCCGGATGTTCCTTCAGAAAGGCCTCTACCTCCCTCACCGGCGTGTACATCTGAGATTCCATGTCTGATGTATCCGGGTAGCGACGGTCGTTGCGAATCCCTTCATAATGAACCAGCCGGCTTCCATCGAGCCTGCGAAGTTCCTGTGCCATGTGCCAGATGACAGAGCCGCCGAAGGATTCATTGCCGCAGGACCAGATCAGGATCGCGGGATGATTCTTCTCCAGCTCCACCATCGACCGGATCCGGCTGATCATCATTGGCTCCCATTCCGTACGGTCTCCCGGAAGCGCCTGCTCAATGCCGATCTGATGCCTGCCGACGCGATCCCACATTCCGTGCGTTTCCATATTGTTCTCGGCGATCATGTAGATGCCGAAGATATCACAAAGCCGGTAAAGAACAGAAGCATCCGGATAGTGACAGGTCCGGACCGCATTGATATGGTTCTGCTTCATGATGGTGACTGCCCGGAGAATCTCATCCGGGTTGGGCTTTCTGCCTGTGTCACAGGAGAATTCGTGCCGGTTGACGCCGCGAAAGACAACCCGTCTTCCATTCAGACACATCAGTCCGTCTTTCATCTCAAAGTGTCTGAACCCGACCAGCTCCCGGACAGTCTCGAACAGCTCACCATTCTTTTCCACTGTGAGCGTCAGTCGATATAAATTCGGAATCTCCGCGCTCCATGCGAGAGGATCGTCCAACTTCTCCCGAATATACAGCTCCAGCGGCTGTTCCCTGTTGAAAAGATGTGTTTCGTCCCCGGCAACGCATATTCTTCCGGTTTTGATCTCTTCCCCTTCCTTCCGATCCGCAAGGCTCTCCAGCACGCCAAGCTTCTCCAGCCTGTATCCGACAGCAGCTCCGGAGGCGCTTCCGGTCAGCTTCAGCGTCACATCCAGAAGACCTGCGCTCTCCTCTGCCTGATAATCTGCCAGGATCTTCACATCCTCAAGGTGAACCTTCGGGATCCGCTCGAGATACACATCGCGGAATATGCCGCTGAAGCGGTACATGTCCTGGTCCTCGCACCAGCTTCCTGCCGTCCATTTAAAGACCAGGACAGCGATCCTGTTCTCTCCATCCTGAAGGAATGGTGTCAGATCAAACTCCGAAGGTGTGAAGGAATCCTCCGCATAGCCGACATAGCGGCCATTGAGCCAGAGCGCAAAACCGGACTCCACGCCCTGGAAGGAAATCCGGACGCTTTCCTGCTTCCAGCCATCCGGGAGCCGGAAGGTCCGGACATATTGCCCGACAGGGTTGTGACGCTCCGGAATCTGTCCGGGCTCAATCGGCTCCAGTCCGTCCCAGGGGTACTGTGTGTTCACATAGGCCGGCTTGTCGTAACCCTCCATCTGCATGTTGGACGGAACAGAGAGTTCCGCCCAGCCGCTCACGTCAAAATCATCCTTCCAGAATCCATCCGGCGCACTGCGGTAATTCTCAGCATAGTGAAACCGCCACATCCCATTCAGTGAACGTCTGAGGCTTGTCTGCATATTCTCCGGCCTGTCCTCCGGTGCAAACGGAATATGGTCTGAGTGAGGCGGCAGCGTGTTCTGCGCATAGACCTGTGGGTCCTTTACGATTCTGTAATCAAATTCAGTCATAGATGTCTCTCCTCTAAAGATGCGGTAATCTGAAAGCGCAGGTTCAGATCTGATTTTCTGTCCTGCCGCATTGGTTTGGCAAGTCTGTCTTTACCTGAAAAGCGCAGGAGCCTCTCTTAGGCTCCCGCGCTTTCAAATCCGCGCTCCTGCCATCCGATCTTTCTGTCTGTCAGGGACCGGTGCCATGAGTGCTCTTCTGCCCTGTTACTTGACAGAACCTGTGATGCCCTCAGCGAACTGCTTCTGAAGCACAAAGAACACGATCATTGTCGGCAGGGAGCAGAACAGGACGCCCATCATCAGCATACCATAATCCACTGTATAACCGTTGGACAGATTTGCAATCAGCATCGGCATGTTCTCTGCGCGGTTATCCAGCATGACAACCTTCGGCCACAGATATGCATTCCAGGCGTTCATAAATGTCACGACCGCTGCTGCCGCGTAGGTTGACCTCATGATCGGCATATACTGTCTGAAGAAGATACCGATCTCTGTCTGTCCGTCAAGCCGTGCAGCTTCCAGAATCGCAGGTGGAAAGTTTCTGGAATTCTGCCGGAACATCATGATCATGAACGGTGTCGCTACCTGCGGCAGGATGAATCCCCAGACAGAGTTCAGGAGCTTCAGCCTTGAAATCAGAACAAACAGAGGAATCATCGTCGCGACACCCGGGATCATCATCGCGAGAAGCAGGAAGGCAAACAGCCTGTCCTTGGCTCTGTCTGCATACAGTTCAAATCCAAATCCTGCGAGTGAGCAGACAAAGAGGCAGAAGATTGTCTGGAAGATGGCGTAAAGGAAGGAATTTCCCATCGCCCTCCAGAGCGGCTGCGCCGCCATCAGGTTCTTCAGGTTTTCAGCTGCATGAAGGCCGAACCAGACCTTCCCTCGTGCCACCTCGACCGTCGTGTTTGTCGCGGCTGTTACCATCCAGTACAGCGGAAACACTGAGAACAGGCACCATATAATCAGAAAGATGTAAGAGGGAATCAGCCTCCGCTGAATACTTCCCATGGTTTTTCTCTTCTTGGACTTAGTCACGTTTGTCACCTGCTTTCATGCTGATCGCCGCGAGAATTGCGACCAGAATCAGAACAACGAAGGACATGGCAGAGGCATAGCCGAACTTCCCGACGCCCTGCCCGAAGGACATATTGTATATATAATGGGACATCGTGATCGTACTGTTTGCCGGTCCTCCATTTGTCAGGTTGACAGATTCATCAAACAGCTGGAGAGTACCGTTGATGGACATGATGGTCGTCATGACAATGACCGGCCGCAGAAGCGGTACAGTGATGGACCAGAACGTCTTCCAGCTTGAAGCCCCGTCAATCTTGGCCGCCTCATAGACCTGGTAATCGATGGTCTGCAGTCCTGCCAGGAAAAAAACCATGTTGTAGCCGGTCCATCTCCAGATCAGTGCCAGGATGATGACAAACTTTGCTGTCCCGGCCTTGCCAAGCCAGTTGATGTTTTCATTGATGATATGGAGATTCATCAGGACCTTGTTGACAAGTCCCTGTGTTGCGAAAAGCGACTTGAAGATCAGCGCGTAGGAAACGAGGGAAGTCGCACAGGGAAGAAATACCATTGTGCGGAACAGCCCTCTGCACTTCAGCTGTCTGTTGTTCAGGATCTGCGCCAGCAGCATCGCCAGCACCAGCATGATCGGAACCTGAATGATTAAGTAGAAAAAGGTATTCCCCATTGCGGTCTGAAAAATTTTGTCTTTCAGAATTCTGGCGTAGTTGTTGTACCACGGATCCGCCCACACCATCCTGGTACTCGGTCCCTTTTTGAACGACGTTATCAGAGCCTGCAGCATCGGCCAGAAGCTCATGATCAGAATCATGATCGTCGCCGGGAGCAGGAACAGCCAGCCTGCCCGGTCCTGCTTTGCTTTCAGTGAAGAGTGTCTCACGTTTTCCCCTCCTCGTCCTTCCGGATTGTTTCCTCATCAGGAAGAGGCGGAGATCTGGTTGCTCTCTCCGCCTCCTTCGACTTCTCTGATGTTCTTCCGGTCACAGCACGGTCTCTGCCGTCTGTGTCCTCCGGTTTTCTCAGCCTTCCATCTCAAACTTCAGCTGTTCTTCCGCATCTGAAAGAGCTGCCTTCACGCCGTCCTCAGAGGAATCCTGTGCCTCAACAAGGTTCTGGATCGCTGTCCCGACGTAGTTTCTTGCCTGATAGTGATAATCAGACTGCTCAACCGGCTTGACCTTTGATCCCATCTCAACGATCTTGGTGTAGATCGGCTGATCATTGAAGAATGCAACTCCCTTCTGATAGACATCGGAAGCGCCTGCCTTCAAAGAGCAGGTGATCACGCCGCCGTTCTGAAGCGCTGCATCGTATGTCTCTGCAGAGCCAGCCAGGAACGTCTTCGCAAGGAAATCTGTCGCAAGATCCGGCTTGCTGCAGTTTGCCGTGATGTACAGAGAAGACCCGCCGTTGGAAGCATATCCTTCGCCGCCTTCCAGTGTCGGAAGAGAAGTGATCTCCCACTTGCCGGAGTTGTCCGCAACCTGCTCGATTGTCGGAATAATCCAGTTTCCGTTCATGACACCTGCAACCATATCGCCCATGATGGCCTGATCCGTGTAATCGGTCCAGGAGTCTGCCAGATACAGGATCTTCTCGTCAGCCATCTCTACCAGCTTGGAAATAATCTGAACGTACTTGTCATTCTCCGCAAAGGTAGGCTCCCCGTCCGTAAACTGAGACTCTCCCTCTGCCTGAAGCATCATGTACGGAAGATCATTGCCTGAACCATCCATGCAGAGCAGATACTTGCCGGTCTTCTCCTGGACAGCCTTGCCGACTTCAATGAATTTGTCCCAGGAGCAGCCTGTCATGTCATCGATGGAATAGCCTGCCTCCTTTAGAAGATCTGTGCGATATGCCATCACCGCGGTTCCATTGTCGACCGGAGCCCCGTAGTGAACATCGTCGATTGTGCTGAAGGAAAGCTTCTCAGCTCCGAAATCATCCCAGTTCACATCCTTGGCCCCGGAAAGATCCTTCCATGCATCCGGGTAATTGGTATGGAACTGCTGGAAATAGTGGTCCTGGAACAGAACGATATCCGGCAGCGTGCTGTAGTCACCGGCATTGGCAGCCAGCGTGACAGCGTTCTCCACATCGGAGGATGCCGACTGGGTGATCACATTCAGCTTGAAGTCCGGATCCACGTTCTTCTGATAATCTGCCTCAGCAGCCTTCAGCGCCGGAATGTTGAAGTTTGCGTCCCACGCATAGACGGAAAGGGTGTGTTCATCCTCCCCCGCAACATTGGCAGTCGGCGCCTCGGTCGATGCCTCAGTTTCTCCTGCAATCGCAGATGCCGGCATCAGCATGGATGCTGCCATTGCCGACGCAAGCAGGACAGATACAGTTTTCTTCTTCATGTCATTTCCTCCCATTCAACCTTCTCATTTTGTTCCGCTTCCCGGAACTGTTGATCCCATTGTACACAAGTTGTTTAAATATGTGTGGCGATTTTCGACTAAAAAATGCGCATATTCGACCATTTACGTCAGATTCACTGATCTCATGGTTTCATATGCGCATTTTTTGATGATTATCACGAGTTATTTTCACTTACCAGCCTTTTCGGATCGCCACATTGACCTCCAGCAGGCGGCTTTCGTAATTTTTCGGATCCTTTTTCCACTGATATGGCGTCACTCCCAACACATTGCGAAAATTCCGGTCCAGCGTCGAGACGGTCTGAAACCCGCTCTTTAGCGCGACAGCCGCCATCGGCTCATTGCAGCTTTTCATCAGCTCACAGGCATGAATGACCCGGATCATGTTCAGATATTCGCCCGGCGAGATGCTGAAGGATTCCGAGAACAGCCTCCGGAAATGCGTTTCCGAGATGCTGCATGCCTTCGCGAGATCCTCAATCCGGATATGCTCGGCATAGTGGCTGTCCATGAACCGCAGCGCATTCTGAATCTGGTTGCGGCTGCCATTTTCTCCTGCCCGCCCTTCCTCGCTGCTGCAGACCCGGAGCAGTTCAAAAAGCAGCGCTGTCATCAGACCGTGGACCCGCTCGATATAATACCGCTCCTTTCTCCGCATCTCATCCATGATCAGATTCGTCATTTCCGCCAGCGCTTTGAGCGTCCCCACTTCCTCGAACAGGGCTTCGGAGCTGAGTGCATCCATACATCTGCTGATCTGGAGCCTGTTCTCCCCAAAGACACTCCCAAGAATGGTCTTCGGCTCAAAAAACAGGTATTCCCAGGCTGACTGCGTTCCTTCCGTGCTGGTCGTCGTATGCGGGTAGTTCTCAGGGATCAGGGAGATCATCCCCGGATGATACGGACAGATTTTTCTGTCCAGGACAAGCACCCCCGTCCCCTCTCTGCAGATTCCGAGCTCAAACAGATTGTGAAAATGAAGGTACCCGATGCCCTCGCCGTAGGCGCGCACCCATTCCTGGCCAAGAAGCGCCAGCACCCACTCCTTCTGCGGAACGTCGTAGTACCGCATCTCAACATAACCCTTTTTCTTCATACCGGGAACTTCCTCATATTTCTGCTCCGGCCCTTCTCCCCTGCTTCCTTCGCCGGCATGTCTCAGCCGGCTGCCTCCTTCAGAAGCTCTGTCTGCTCCTGGAGTGAGCTGAGGATTTGTGTGTCAGCCGGTTCGGCGAACAGCTGGTCTACCCGATGCCGGACATCAACCAGATGATTATAGGCCAGTATATTGTACGCATTCACTGCATCTTTGTTCTGCGTATCGCTGCTCAGGTCCTTCCAGTCGTGGTAATTTCCGTCCGCGTCAATATAAGTGTTCGCGCAGATCACCGGCACCTGCTTCTGAAGCTGCGTCAGGAACTGCTGATAGTCTGTCATCGGAAGCCCTGCTTCCTTCATGATGTAGGCTGCCAGATAATTCACGCTCATCAGGTTCACCGACTGATCCTTGCCGATTCCCAGGTTGTTCCAGATAAAGAACGGAACCTGGTAGTGCTTCTGTACCTCCTTGAGATCCGTTGTATTCGAGTCATAGCCTGTCAGTCCGTCAATCACATCTGTCACATAGTCACTGGGCTCATGGTCCCCGAACGTCACGATGATCGTCGGTTCGGTGACATTCTGCTCAAACCAGGTGATCAGCTTTTCATACGCCTCGTCCGACTTCTTAATCAGCGTCAGATACCGTTCTGCCGCGATCGTATTTGCATTCTCATACGGGAGACCGGTCAGCGTCAGTTCCTGTGTGAACCCATTGTCGGTCGCCGGGTTTGCCATATAGCCGGAGTGATTCTGCATCGTAACCTCGAATATAAATTTCTTCTGGCTGCCCTTGTTCTGGAACTCCTCAATAATCTTGTCGAACGCAGACTCATCACTGACAAACTTCCGGATCGTTTTCGCTCCAGTGAAGTAATCGACATCCTTGAATTCGTCAAAGCCGAGCAGCGGATACACCCTCTCCCTGTCCCAGCCACTTCCAAGATAAGGGTGAAGGCCTTCTGTCGAGTATCCGAGCGAGCCAAGATAAGAGGCCAGTGTCGGTATTTTTGAGGATATGTACTGCTGGTACACGACACTTCCCTGTGGAAGGAATGCCATCGAATCGCCCGACAGGAATTCATACTCTGTGTTTGCTGTGTTGCCGCCCTTGACAGAAACCATCAGATGACCGCCTGTGTACCGGTCCATCATGCTGTGGAAGAAGGGCATATAGTCCTCCGATGTCTCGAAATTTCCAATTACCGAAAGGTCCGAGAACGCCTCGTTCATGATAACAATGATATTCGGAGCCTGGCTGAGATCAAAATCCGACTTCTCCGCCGAGCTTTTGCCGTCTCCAGTGAAACTTGCCTGCTGTCCTTCCGTCTCCGTCTGACTCTCCGCAGGCTGCACATCCGCCGCCAGTGCTGTCAGATTCGTACCTTGAAGTGCTGCATCGTCTTCTTCCCGGGCACTTCCATTCTTGTCCGGATAATCGATCTGATCATACTCCGTCTCTGTCTCCTTGATTTCTCCTTCGATCTCTTTCACCTTCGACACCGAATATCCATCCGGCTTGTTAATGTGGATCAGGTTCAGGTTCGCCAGGTAGGCAACCAGAAGTCCGTTTTTCCGGTAGCGCACGTTCGGTGTAAACAGGGTTGTATCCATCCCCCAGAACGTCTTTACATCCTCGTTCTGGATGGAATTCGTCAGCAGGATCAAGGACAGGACGGCTGCCGCCAGAAGCGGAAAACGGACTCGTTTCAGACGAATCCGGCTCTTCATCTTCCCGGTTCCAAGCATCACAAATGCAAAGCCGAACGTAGAGAACAGCATGTGCCAGTAGATAACATAGTCGTAGTTTGACGCAACGTTGCCCGCCGTCCTGAGCGACAGAATGTCCCACGGAACAATCGGACTTCCCCGAAACTTCACAACATAAAAGTTGATGATGCTCAGTGCCATGAAAACGCCGGAGGCCGCACTGTAGCCCCAGCTGAAGCTTCCAAGCAAAAAGGTAAAGGCAAGGAAGATCAGGTAATAGAAAATCAGGTTCAGATAAATCATCTTGTAGGGAGGCTGCGCCGTCTCATAGGACAGTGCTGCCCCGACATGCCAGAATCCCGTGTCATAGGACTGAACCAGCACAAAAGCCACGAAGGGGACTGAGACAGCCAGAGAGAGATCATAGATGATCTGAAACAGGCGGCTTTTCGGAAGCCCTGCATACAAAAACAGTCCCAGAAGAAGTGACAGAAGGATGGAGACCGGAAAGTACCAGCTTTCCGATCTCTGCTCTGCCCCATGCGCCATAAACGACAGGATCAGAAACACACCCGTCAGGATCACTGCCCTGATCAGAACTCCTTTTTTCAGCCGGCCTGTCCCGGCTTTCTGCTGCTGATTCACGATAGCCTTCCTTTCATCTCTGCGTCCGCATACATATTCCAGTCTCTATGCGGGCGGCTCACTGCTTCTCCTCTTCTGCCAGATGCGGCCTGCTTCCGTTCTTCACATGGACATGCGTAAACAGATGATCCTGGCAGTATTCATAATTACCCTCACACCTGGAGCAGTATCTGAACTCCAGCTCCGGATTGGTCAGCTCCGTCCTGCCGCAGATCGCACAGACATGCCTCGCTCCGCCCGGCACGATCTTTCTGAAACCCTCTGATGGTCTTCGGGACTCCGCCTGCTCAGCCGTACCTGTCTTCCGCCCGCCTTCCGCGCTCTTGTTCCAGCGGTCCCCGTGAGATGTGTTCGAAACATCCCGCCGTTTTTGTGATTTTACCCCGCTGTTTTTCCGGAACTCCGCCCTTCTTCGAAACTCCTGCGGGGAAAGCGACCTCATATTTTTTGTCGCAAAGAAATAAATCAGGAAATTCAGCAGGGATATGATCATCAGGATTCTCCCCGACCAGAGCGGCGTCTTGTAGAACTGGTAAATCAGGAAAGCTCCATACAGCCATCCCATCCATTTCATACGAATCGGAATAAAGAAGTACAGCAGCACCTCCATATCCGGGTACGTCAGGGCAAAGGCCAGGAAAATAGACATATTGACATAATAAGTACTGCAGTAATACGGAATTGCCTGGATATTCAGCAGTGCCGACGGACTTCCCACCGCCATCAGCACCCCATACATCACACAGGCTCCCACCACAGTCAGAATCAACCCGCCGAATATGTAGACATTGAAGAGGAAATCTCCCCAGGTTCGCTCCAGCACCTTCGCAATGCTGTAGTAGAAAAACAGCATGATAATGGTGAAGAAATCAAGTGATTCCGGCGGGATCAGAATCCAGGTTACCAGACGCCAGACCTGACCGTGCTGAAAAATCATCGCCGGATCCAGCGTGAAGTATGAAAGGACCCGCGGGGCGACAAACTGGCAGAGATATCCGAATACATACGTTGCAATGACAACCAGCGAAAGGTTTCGGATCGCATACCGGCCGAACCTTCGCTCCATCTTTCTGAGAAGCTTCATCTGTCTGACTCCATTTCTTATTCGTCCATTTCTTTTTTCAAAACTCTTACGCCATTATAATAAAAAACGGCGGGATTGAAAGCATCTCGCCGCTCTTTACACAGAATAAACACATATTACAGATAGACATCCTTCAGGCTGGACATCCTTGCGCCCATGTTTCGCAGCATCAGATCGAGGATGGTTATCGCCGTCATGCATTCAACCACAACCGCAGCCCGCGGGACGATGACCGGATCGTGACGCCCTCTGATCCGCAGCGCATGCACCTTCCCATCCTTTCCCAGCGCCTGCTGCTCTCTCGCAATCGATGGAGTCGGTTTGAAGAATGCCCGGATGACCACCTGTCCCCCATCGCTCATTCCGCCCAGAATGCCGCCTGCGTGGTTGGTCAGCCTGCGGACTGTACCGTCTTCCGCAATCCCGAACTGATCATTGTCCTCATGTCCCGCCAGGGAACACACCGCAGTCCCATCCCCGATCTCAACGGCCTTCACGGCTCCGATCGAGAACAGTGCATGCCCCAGAAGAGCGTCCATCTTGTCAAACACCGGTTCTCCAATCCCGGCGGGGAGTCCGTCAACCCGGCATTCCACAACACCTCCCGCGGAATCAAGTCTGCTCATGCAGTCATTCAGATAGGCTTCCGCCTGTTTCTCCGCCTCTGCATCTGGCATCTGGAGCGGGCTTTCCGGAAGATGTGCCATATCCATCCTGTCAGGACTGCAGACTACAGGCCCGATGGATCTGACATACGCCCGGAGCGTGACGCCAAGTTCTGAGAGAACCTTTGCAGCAACCGCGCCGGCCATCACCCTGGCGGTTGTCTCTCTCCCTGAGGACCGTCCGCCTCCTCTGTAGTCCCGAAAGCCAAACTTCCGGTCAAATCCAAGATCTGCGTGTCCCGGCCGGTAAACATCCTTCAGATTTGAATAATCCTTTGAATGCTGGTCTGTATTTTCAACGAAAAGCGCAATCGGGGTTCCCTCCGTCTGCCCTTCAAAGACCCCTGAAAGAATCCGGACCCTGTCAGCCTCGCTCCGGCTTGTTGTAAAACGGCTCTGGCCTGGCTTTCTCCGATCCAGATACTTCTGGACATCCTGTTCCCCGAGAGGCAGTCCGGCCGGGCAGCCGTCAATCACGCAGCCAATCCCGGCTCCGTGGCTCTCGCCCCACGTTGTGACCCTGTAGAGCGTACCAAATGTCGAACCTGCCATTCAGCTTTCCCCCTGCTCACCTGGTGTCTTCCCGGCAGACTGCGGTGTCTCGGAGATCATGATGCAGTTTGGCGTCTCCACGTACTGCTGTTTTCCTCTCATGACCAGCGTTCCCTTCTCATAGTCAACCGTAAAGAACCGCATATAGTTCGACTCATGGCAGAGGACGATCAGCGTCTTTTCATCCGGCAGCACGTCGATGTCCTTCGGATACCCACCGGAAATCGGGAGAATCAGTACTTTGGAAAGCATGCCTGTCTCCTGGTCAATACGGAAAATACCGACCGTGTTCTCCCCCGCGCTCGACGTGTACAGATACTTTCCACTTGGAGAAACTTTCAGTGCGCAGCTTGCGCTCGATACATCCTTGTCGTCCATGATGCTAGTCACACGCTGCACAAGCTCGAACATGGGATTGGCATCCCCATTATAGGAATAGACAAGAATCTGATTCAGAATTTCACAGTTGACATACGCAAAGCGTCCGTCCTTTGAGAAACACATCAGTCTCGGTCCGGAGTCAAGCGGGAACCGCAGGATATCATACAGGTGCAGCTTTCCTGTCACCGGTGTAACCTTATAAATCTTCGCCTGGTCAATCCCGTTGTCTACCGCGACCAGATAGCGGTCATCCGGTGTCGGAATGACACAGCTGACGTGCGGTCGGAAGGAACGTTCGGCGACAGACCCCAGCCCCTGATGAAACACACCGTCCAGCACCGAGCCGAGCCGCCCATCTCTGTGGGTGTGAACAACCGTCACCTTCCCGTCATGGTATCCGCCGACAAAGAGGAACTTGCCGGACACATCCGTGGAGAGATAACAGCCCCTCATCCCGTCAATATCGACCTTGTTGATCGGCGTAAGCCCACCATCCTGCTCTATTTTCAGCACCTCCACCCCTTCATCCGCGATTGAATAGAGATAGTTTCCCCGGCGTGACTTGGTAATATAGGATGAATTGTGCACCGGAACGACATTCCGCTCTGTCAGGCGCCTTGTTTCATTGTCAATATCATAGACATGAATTCCAATGCTCGATCCGTGCGTGTAGGTTCCGACATACGCAACATACTTCTTTTCGTTGTTCATCTTGGAAGCCCTCCTGCTGCGTCCATGATACCATTCCGCCATATCTGTGTAAATGTTCTGTCTTCGTAAATTTTTACACAGATTCCATTGACACTGTGTATAAATTCCGTATAATCGGTTAAGGCATCTGAAATCCAGTTTTACTGGATTTTGAGTTTACATCAGATGGATGAGAGGCACTCATGGATATCGGGAAGAAAATTCGCCGCCTGCGCCTTGAGAAGAACCTGACGCAGGAAGAACTGGCAAACCGGACAGAATTATCGAAGAGCTTCATCTCCCAGGTGGAGCGGGAACAGACTTCCCCTTCTATTGCGACGCTTGTGGACATCCTGCAGGCCCTTGGAACGAACCTGAGAGACTTCTTCAATGATGAAACGGACAGCCAGATTGTTTTCCGAAATGCTGATTTCTTCGAAAAGATTGACGATGAACTGAAAAACCGGACCGAATGGATCATTCCGAATGCCCAGAAGAACAGGATGGAACCCATCCGCGTAACACTGGAGCCGGGCGGGCGAACCATTCTTGATAACCCGCACGAGGGTGAGGAATTCGGATATGTGCTGTCCGGCATCATCACAATCCATATCGGGCAGCAATCCTGCCGGGCCAGGAAAGGGGAGACGTTTTACTTCCGCTCCTCTGCGCCCCACTACATTGAAAACAAAGGAAAAAATCAAGCAACACTGATCTGGGTGTCTACTCCTCCTGAATTCTGAATGAATGAACTCAAATTTGTTCCGGGGCGGAGGAGCCCTATTAAAAAGAAGAGGATTCCAGCATGAGCAATAGATTGATTGACCTTCAGCACATCACAAAATCATTTGACGGACAGATGGTTCTGGATGACTTGAACCTGTATATTCGTGAGAACGAGTTCCTGACACTCCTGGGCCCTTCAGGCTGCGGAAAAACCACAACGCTCCGGATCATCGGAGGCTTTGAGCAGCCTGACAGCGGGAAGGTTATCTTTGACGGAAAGGACATCACCACACTCGCGCCAAACAAACGGCAGCTGAACACGGTCTTCCAGAAATATGCGCTCTTTACGCATATGAACATCGCGGACAACATTGCGTTCGGGCTCCGGATCCGGAAAAAATCAGAGGAATATATCCGCGAAAAGGTCAAATATGCGCTGCGGCTCGTAAACCTGGAGGGATTTGAGAACCGTATGCCGGATTCCCTGTCCGGCGGTCAGCAGCAGCGGATCGCAATTGCACGTGCCATTGTGAACGAGCCGAAGGTGCTTCTGCTTGACGAGCCGCTCGGTGCGCTTGATCTCAAGCTCCGCAAGGATATGCAGTATGAACTGATCCGCCTTAAGAATGAGCTTGGGATTACCTTCATCTATGTCACCCACGACCAGGAAGAAGCGCTGACCATGTCTGACACGATCGTTGTCATGAATCAGGGCTATATCCAGCAGATCGGGACACCGGAGGATATCTACAACGAGCCGACGAATGCGTTTGTCGCGGACTTTATCGGAGATTCCAATATTGTCGACGCCACGATGGTGAAGGATAAGCTGGTGGAGATCTTCGGTACCCGTTTTGCCTGTGTCGACACGGGCTTCGGCAGCAACAAGCCAGTTGACGTTGTCATCCGGCCGGAGGATCTGGAGCTGTACGCGCTTCCGGATGGTGCCACGGCAGGCTCTCCGGAATATGAGAAGGTGGCGGACAAGGCTCGTGAGCTGAACCCCGGCTTTCTTGAGGGCACCGTGACCGACCTGATCTTCAAGGGTGTCCATTACGAGATGGATGTCGAGGCGAACGGCTATACCTGGCTGGTCCATTCCACAAAGCTCTTCCCGGTCGGCAGCAGGGTTCTGATGAACCTGGACCCGTTCAATATTCAGATCATGAACAAGCCGGAGTCCGAGGACGAACAGGCGGTCAATTCGACCGATCTGTAAACTCTGCCTGTTTCCGGCAGAATCATTTACAGAGAAGTCCTCTTGTTTGCAGCAGGTGAACGATATGAAGAAAAAGAACAATGCTCTTCTGACTGGTCCGTACCTGATATGGACTGTTGCATTTATTGTCATCCCTCTGATTCTGATTGTCTATTACGGATTCACGGATGGAAACCACAGGTTCACGCTGGATAATCTCAGCCGGATCACTGATCCGGTGACACTGAAGGCGCTCCTGCTCTCCCTTCTGCTCTCGGCACTTGCTACGGCAATCTGTCTGGTCATGGCCTATCCGCTGGCGATGATCCTGTCAAGGATGAAGAGCGGTGCCTCAGCGATCATCACGACAATCTTCATCATTCCGATGTGGATGAATTCCCTGCTTCGCATCTTCGCCTGGCAGACGCTCCTGGAACGGAACGGTGTCATCAACCAGCTGCTTTCCTTCCTGCATCTTCCGCCCCAGCACCTGATCAACACCCCGGCAGCCATCGCGCTCGGCATGATTTACGACTACCTTCCGTTCATGCTTCTTCCGATCTACAATTCACTGACGAAGCTGGACTGGAATGTTGTCAATGCCGCCTATGACCTGGGGGCCAATGGCAGGCAGACCTTCTTTCGCGTGATTGTACCGCTGACGATGCCCGGCATCGTATCCGGCATCACCATGGTATTCGTCCCGGCCCTGACAACGTTCGTCATCAGCGATTTCCTGGGAGGCTCAAAGGTTCTTCTGATCGGAAATATCATCGACCAGCAGTTTACCCAGGTTGGGAACTGGAATGTCGGTTCAGGACTTTCGCTTGTCCTGATGGTCTTTATCCTGGTTTCAATGGCCGTTATGCAGCATTTTGATACCGACGAGGAGGCAGCAAGAAGTATCCTATGAAGAAAACGATTTCCCGCATCTATGTGATATTTGTCTTCATCCTGCTGTACGCACCGATCGCTGTTCTGATTGCCTTCAGCTTCAACAATTCCAGAACACGGGCCAAATGGGGCGGTTTTACCTTCAAATGGTACCTTCAGATGTTCCAGGATGCCGAGATCATGGGAGCTCTACGCAATACGCTGATCCTTGCGCTGCTTTCCGCAACCATTGCAACGCTTCTCGGCCTGATGGCTTCCCTGTCCCTGAACAGGATGAAGAGACGAAACCGGACTGTTATGCTCAGCATCCTCAATATTCCGATGCTGAACGCCGACATCGTGACCGGCATCTCACTGATGCTGATTTTCATTGCCTTCGGTCAGTTTCTCTCTCATTACGGCTACACCATAGTCTTTGGTTTCGGAACCGTCCTGGTCGGTCATATCACATTCAACATTCCGTACACGGTCATGTCGATTCTGCCTAGAGTTTCAGCGATCAATCCTAGCACCTATGAGGCCGCGCTGGACCTCGGGGCAAGCCCGTCCCAGGCGTTCCGGAAGGTTGTCTTTCCGGACATCCTGCCCGGTATTCTTTCCGGGTTCCTGCTCGCCTTTACACTGTCGCTCGATGACTTCGTCATCACTCACTTTGTGAAAGGCCCCGGCTTTGACACGCTCTCGACGAAGATCTACACAGAGGTCCGCAAAGGAATCAAGCCGGAAATGTATGCGCTCTCCACCCTTCTTTTTCTGGGTGTCCTTCTACTGCTGATCGTTGTTGAGAAAGGAAAGGGAGCGCGCAATAAGAACCGCAAACCTGCATACTGATTTTTAAGGAGATTTTGCCATGAAGACAAGAAACAAAGTGCTTGCCCCCATCCTGATCGGCGCACTCGCCTGCGGTCTGACAACCGGCTGCCTTCAGAAGGTGGATGACGCGGAAAGCGCCCAGAAAACCGCCCCGGCTGCTGAGACCGCCGCTCCCTCTGCCCCTGCTGAAAATACGGCTTCTTCGGAAGCCGGTTCCGGTACGGAATCCTCCACATCTGCTGCAGAGAGTACCTCCGGCGCAGATACGGCCACTCAGCCCGGTTCCGGTGTTGTCTATGTCTATAACTGGGGAGAGTACATGGATCCGGAGGTCCCGAAGGATTTTGAGAAGGAAACCGGTATCAAGGTTGTCTATGATGAGTTTGAGACAAATGAAATCATGTACCCAAAGGTAGCCGCCGGTGCCGCTACCTATGATTTGATCTGCCCCTCCGACTACATGATCTCAAAGATGATCGAGAACGATCTGCTACAGCCGATCAACTTTGACCATGTCCCGAATGTCAAGAACATCGATGAAACCTATATGAAGCAGTCCCAGGGGTTTGATCCTGGCAACAAATATTCCATCCCCTACTGCTGGGGTACCGTCGGTATTCTCTACAACACATCCATGGTCAAGGAAAAGGTGGATTCCTGGAATATTCTCTGGGATAAAAAATACAAGGACAATATTCTGATGCAGGACTCCGTCCGCGATGCGTTCATGGTCGCGGAGGAGATTCTTGGATATGACATGAACACGACAAAGGAGGATGAGGTCTCCAAGGCGGCAGATCTGCTGATCAAACAGAAGCCACTCGTACAGGCCTATGTCATTGACCAGGTTCGAGACAAGATGATCGGCGGTGAGGCAGCTCTCGGCGTCATCTACTCCGGCGAAGCGATCTACACGAAACGTGAAAATCCGGACCTTGAATATGTCATTCCGAAGGAAGGCACCAATGTCTGGATCGACTCCTGGGTGATTCCGAAGAATGCCAAGAACGTTGAGAATGCAGAGAAGTTTCTCAACTACCTCTGCAGGGGAGATGTTGCTGAGAAGAACTTCGAATACATCACCTACTCGACTCCGAACAAAGCGGCAAGAGACCTGATCCAGGACGAGGATATCCGGAATTCTACCGTTGCCTTCCCGACGGCTGAAATGCTGAAGAATTCCGAGGTCTACACCTACCTTGGGGAAGACGGGGATGCCCTCTACAACAAATACTGGGAGAAGGTTAAGTCAAGCTGAGCTTCGGTCAGCCTCTTATCATTCTCGGAAAGCCGGACAGTTCTGTCCGGCTTTCTTCCTGCCCGCCGCAGTTGTGCCTGTGCTGCCTGCCCTTCTGCCCGTTGATATACACAACGCATCAGGCCACATGCCCTGGTCTGCCGACCTGCAGGCCGTTTTCAGAAAGGATGTCCGATGAGACGAGAAATCATCTATCATATCAGCACTCAGCCGCTCACCCTTGGGCGGCCTGCAACGGCCTCGGAGTATCTCAGAAGTCTCGGTTACTCACGGCACCTGATGACCTATCTCCGGCACCATTCCCATACGCTGTTTGTCAACGGGGTGGACACATTCACAAATCATCCTTTAAAAACCGGTGACGAACTGCGCATCCTCTTTTCGGATGAGGATGTTTCCGAATCCGGGCTGCACATCGTCCCAAACCATATGAAGCTTGACATCGTATACGAGGATGAGGATATCCTGGTCGTCAACAAGCCGCCTTATCTCCCCGTACAGCCCTCTCTCGGGCATCGTGAGTGGACACTGGGGAATGGTGTCACCGCCTACTATGAGGAACAGGGGCTATCATTTATCTACCGCTGTATCAACCGGCTTGATAAAAACACCAGCGGACTGGTGCTGATCGCGAAGAATATGGCGAGCGCAGCCATCCTCTACGATGCCATGAAGCGCAGGGAGATCCACAGAGAATACTTCTCCATCGTTCACGGCCGTCTGTCCGACAGTATCTGTGTAACCCCTCCATCTCCTGCAGACAATGATCAGATCGCCCCTTCCGTCTGGCCGGAGTTTCCAGGTATAATTGCTCTCCCGATCGCGAGGATCCCCGGCTCAACGATCATGAGAATGATCAGTCTCTCAGGCGGGAAACGCGCGGTGACTCATTTCCGGGCTGTACAGTATGATGCAGAAACTGACACCACTGCGCTCCGGATCCGCCTGGAAACAGGCAGGACCCATCAGATCCGTGTTCATATGGCAGCAATCGGCCATCCGGTCGCTGGTGACGGGATGTATGGCACAGCAGACGGTCTGATCGGAAGGCAGGCCCTTCACTCGAGGGTTCTGGAATTCTGCCATCCGATCACCAGACAGAAGCTGCATTTTGAATGTCCGATTCCGGAGGACATGCGCCGCCTTCGCGCATCTTTTTCTTTACAGGTGTGAATGAACCATTGTGATACGCCCGTGAAGTTGTATAATGATATAAATGTCAATAATTCACTGCCATCACTCGCATGCAAGCATGCGTGGTGGCGGGCTTTTGACACTTTTATCGTAGAAAAAAGGAAATCAGATAACATCAAAGTGAGGAGGGCGAGACAGATATGGAACCAGCCCGTATCAGAATCAAACAAGCCTTCAGAGGCCTGCTTTCAAAAGAAGCATTCTCAAAGATCTCCGTCGCGGAGATCTGCAGGGAGGCGAAGCTGTCACGCGTTACCTTCTATCTATGGTATGACGGAAAAGACACGCTGTTGAACGATTGCTTCCAGGACATTGTGAACGAGGGCATGCACTATTTTTCCCAGTTCAGAAATGATTCTTCCGTCAGCTCCGTCAAAACAGATTGTCATGCGCTGCTTGAGACGATTTTCTATCTGGCCAGCGAGTATCATGAATTCGCCTCCCACCTGTTCATCGACTCCGGAAGGGAAGATCAGTTTCTCTACTCCCGCTTCAACACAATTGTCATGCAGAAGGTAACAGAACTGATGAAAGAGCATTCCGGCCAGATTGCAAGTCCCCTGACACTGACCGAAACCGCGAGCTTTCTGGCCGGCGGACTAGGCAGCATGATCCGCGAGGATCTGAAGAGCGGGCTTCCGTCCTCGACCGTTCACGAGCATGCTTCGGCAATGCTGGATCACGTCCTGTCAACAGGGCTTTTTATCTCTGATTGCTGACTTCAGGGTTTATATGGCTGGTGTGTATTGCACTTTTATTGTCATCATCTCATGCTCCACACCCGATAATAAGCGGCAGCCACCACGAAGAGGAGCTGCAGGCTTCTCGCCTGCAGCTCCTCTCTGACTGTGTTTATTGGAAGACTCTACCCTATTACTTATTACTCTGCCTCTGTAGCTGCTTCTGTATCCGCTTCTGTCGAAGCCTCAACAGTCCCCTCGAACGGAACAACTGCTCCCTTGTAGGTATCCTCGATGTACTTCTTCACCTCGTCACCCTTCAGGACATCGACCAGTGCTTTGATCTTCGGTTCGTTCTCGTTGCCTTCCTTTACCGCGATGATATTGACATACTGCTGGATGGCTGCGGAATCAGCTGCCTCGACTGCAAGCGCATCACTGCCTGCATTCAGGCCTGCCTGAAGTGCATAGTTGCCGTTCAGGACAACAAACGCCGCATCACCAGTGTGCTCGGAGACGGACTCCGCATCGAACTCCTCGATGTCAAGGTTGTGCGGATTCTCTGCAATGTCAAGTTTTGTCGCATTGATGGTGACACCGTCCTTCAGCTTAATCAGGCCATTCGCCTCCAGGAGGAGCAGAGCTCTTGCCTCATTTGTTGTATCGTTCGGGACTGCAATCACATCTCCGTCCGCCACATCGTCAAGGCTGGACTTTGTTCCCGGATAGATGCCGAATGGCTCGTAATGGATGTCACCTGCATCGACCAGGTGTGTTCCGTGCTCTTTGTTGAATGCATTCAGATAATTGATGTGCTGGAAGTAGTTTGCATCAAACTCTCCGCTCTCCACCACATTGTTCGGCTGAATATAATCGTCGAATACAGTGTACTCAAGATCGTATCCCTTCGCCTTCAGCAGCGGCTTTGCAAACTCCAGGATCTCTGCATGCGGCGTAGAGGACGCTGCAACGGTAATCTTCTCGAGATCTCCGGATGCAGCCTCTGTTGAAACCTCTGTCTCTCCTGCAAATGCTGCAAACGGAAGTGCTCCCAGCGCAAGAGCGCCTGCCAGAACAGCTGCGATAACGGATTTTTTCATAATCTCTCCTCTTTTCTTTCCTGTGATGAATTCCTTGTGCTGAAATATGCCCGGCATAACGTTGACATATCTTATAGGAATTCTTTGTTTTGTTTCGGTGATGATGTGATCATACCACAGCCTTTTAGAAAGTGTTAATACCTGATAGCTATTATCAGGTATAGAGATCTTCTATACCCGTTGTGATTTCACTTGCGGTGGTCGGTCTTCTGCGCCACCTTCATCCCGATCATCTGGAAGATCTGGAACAGCACAACAAGGATGACAATTGTCCAACCGAGGAACACCATATTGCCTCTCTGGTATCCGTACATCTTCGCATCTGCACCGAGTCCGCCACCGCCGATTGTGCCGGCCATCGCTGTATATCCGAGCACTGTTCCAAGCGTGATTGTTGCTCCGACAATCAGCGAGGTCTTGGCTTCCGGCAGCAGGACACGAAAGATAATGGTCCAGTTATTGGCTCCCATTGAGCGTGCCGCCTCCACAACTCCCTTGTCGACCTCATCCAGCGAGGATTCAACCATCCTGGAAATGTACGGTGCCGCTGAGATGACAAGCGGTATAATCGTTGCGGTTGGCCCATAGCTCTTTCCGATCAACCATCTTGTAAACGGAATCAGAATCATCAGAAGGATGATGAACGGAATACTTCTCATGATATTCGTGACCACGTCGATGATCCTGTAGATCACCGGGTGCGGAGAAACTCCGTCCTTGTCTGTAACCGTCAGGATAATTCCAAGCGGAAGCCCGATCAGGTATCCGAACAGGGTGGATACCAGGGTCATATAAATTGTCGCCCCGGTATCTGTTGCAAGCAGGTTCCAGAGCTGGGCATTCATCTGATTCATCAGTCATCCACCTCCTCAAGTTCAAGTCCTCTGTCCTTCAGATAGTTTTCCATCTTGAAACGAAGATCCCGATCGTCCGGCAACTGCAGAACCATCTCTCCCTTTGCAACTCCGCCGACATTCCTGGTGTTTGCCAGCAGGATATTGACCGGATGGCCGAACTGCAGAATCATGTTGGCAATGACCGGCTCAAATGCTGAATTCTCGCTGAACACAATCCGGATTTTCTGTCCTTCCGTGATCTCATCAACCTGTGCTGCGGCAGAAGAAACCTCTCCCCGGGCATCCCTGAGAATCAGCTCCCTTGCGGCATGAGACTTCGGGTGCGCAAAAATATCTGTGACAAGCCCATCTTCTACCAGATGCCCATTTTCAATGATGGCGACACGGTTGCAGATCTTCTGGATCACGGCCATCTGATGGGTGATGATCACAATTGTTATTCCAAGCTTTTCGTTGATCTCCTTCAGAAGGCCCAGAATGGACTCTGTTGTCTGAGGGTCAAGCGCAGAGGTTGCCTCGTCACAGAGAAGAATACTGGGGTCACAAGCCAGTGCTCTGGCAATGGCCACTCTCTGTTTCTGACCTCCTGACAGCTGGCTCGGATAACTCTTCGCCTTCTCTGCCAGACCGACAGTCTCGAGCAGCTCCTGCGCCCTTTTTCTGGCTTCCTTTTTCGGTTTGCCCTGGATGGTCAGCGGAAAGCAGATATTTTCAATGGAATTCTTCTGTCCAAGCAGGTTGAAATTCTGGAAGATCATCGCGATCTTCATCCGCTGCTTCCGCAGCTGCTTCTCATCCATGGACCCCAGTTCCCGGCCCTCGATGAACACCTGTCCTTCCGTCGGCTTCTCCAGGAAGTTCAGGCAGCGCACCAGCGTACTTTTCCCTGCTCCTGACATTCCGATGATTCCATAGATATCTCCCTTCTCTACCGTCAGGTTGATATCGCTCAGGGCATCGACCTTTAAATCCTTCTGCGTGAAGGTTTTCGACAGATGCCTAACTTCGATCTCACTCATACAGTCCCCTCTTCCCGATCTGAAACTTGGCTGCAAACACAGGCAGGCCGCTCATACCGCGCATTCCAGCGATTCATTTTGCAGTCAGCGTTTCGATTGTATCATAAAAACATCCGGCAGACGTCCCGGAAATACCGCTGCCTGCACGCCCAGTCTTTTCATTTTTCTTGAACCGGCTATAGGCCTGGCTTATAGCAATTCTCTGTAATCTGTGCTACACTCTGGGCTAACACAGGAAATTCCACGGAAAGGGGCATCTGCCATGACACTTCAGCAGCTTCGCTACGCCGTCACCATCGCTGACAGCGGGAGCATGAATGAGGCGGCGCACCGGCTGTTCATCACCCAGCCATCACTCTCAAGCACCATCAAAGACCTGGAAAAGGAGCTGGGACTGACTCTCTTCATCCGCTCCAATCGTGGAATTTCCATCACGCAGGAAGGTGAAGAATTTCTGGGCTATGCCCGTCAGCTGATGGAGCAGTACAGCCTCCTTGAGGATCGTTTTCTTGACCGCTCACAGCGGAAAACCAAGTTCAGCGTCTCTGCCCAGCACTATTCTTTCGCTGTGAAGGCCTTCATTGAGACGGTCCATGTGTACGGTCTGGATCACTACGAGTTTGCTATCCACGAGACAAAGACACACGATGTTATGACACACGTGCGGAATATGAAAAGCGAGATCGGCGTACTGTATCTGAATGACTTCAACCGGGATGCCCTGACGAAGCTGTTCCATGAATACGACCTGGAGTTCCATCCGCTCTTTGATTGTGACGTCTCCGTCTATCTGTGGAAAAATCATCCGCTCGCCCATCAGAAAGAAATCACGATCGAACAGCTTCAGCCCTATCCGGTGCTGTCCTTCGAGCAGGGCGATTATAATTCCTTCTATTTTGCAGAGGAGGTGCTCAGCACCTGCGAGTACCCCAAGATCATCAAGGCTGACGACCGGGCAACGCTGCTAAACCTCATGGTAGGACTGAATGCCTACACACTCTGCTCCGGCATCATCACGGAGGATCTCAACGGAAGCGATTATGTCGCTGTCCCGCTGACAGGCGAAAACCGCATGACCATCGGTTACCTTCAGAAGTCACGGACGGAGCTGACGGAGCTGGCCCGCCATTATGTGGGCGAGCTTCTTCGGATCGGAGCAGCCTCCGGAGACAATGTGACCCTTCTGACGACCGGATATCCCTTCAGATAATAGTTCTTCACATAGCGGAAGCAGGCCGCCTCTCCTCTCACATCGAGGATCCGCAGCATCCCCTCCAGCTCTCTCGCTGTCTGAGGATGCATCAGATCCCCTGCCTTGCCGCGAATATAGTATTTCAGCGGTTCATGCTGCGTATAGTGCTCCTTCATATAGGTTTTGGATGCCGCAATGCGGTCCATCAGCATCTCTGCCACATACCGCCTTGGCATCTGTACCGGCTGAATCGGGAACTCGCCTCTCTTCGCTGCCTCGACATTGTAATCCGTCCAGTGCTCATAATGATGCATATTGTGGCCCTTGTGATGAATCCAGGACTCTGAGAATCCCTTTGCCACCCGCTCTCCGTTGTTCGGACTCTGCTTTCCATACTGGTAATACCGGACACTGTTCCAGAATTCAACCGGGCTGAACTTCGACAGATCGTGCGTCAGCCCCTGCCAGTAAAGTCCGACCTGAAAGCAGCCCTGTGCCACCAGCATCCGGTGCATGGTAACTGTCTTCAGATGACCAAACAATTTTTCCGGCGTAACCCTTCCATCAGAGGGAACCCCGGCATATCGCCCGGGAACAGAGCCTGCTGCATTCGGGCTCTCCTTCCGCGAGCCAGCTCCCTGTCCATGGCCTTTTTTCCAGCCCTCCTGATACCAGTGTGCTTCTTTTGTCACAGCCGTCTCCTTCTATCATCCAGCCTGCCTGCCGTCATCCCTCCAGCACAACAACACTGCGCGCCGGAACTGAAATGGTCCGCCCCACCTTATTTTTCCGATCGGATGTGCTCAGGACAACCCGCCACGCTCTCTCTCCCGGAAGATCCGGAAGTGCCAGCTGTTTTTCCTCCCAGTGAAAATTATACGCAACATACAGACAGGCTTCGCCCTTCATACTGTACATCAGTCCCGCGCTTCTGTCCTGCGCTGTCGGCGGCGCAAACCAGGCGTTCTCCCCATGACATGAATACTGAGGAAAATAATCTCCCATCGCGCAGCTGCTCAGCTCCCGCTCCTGATGAAGCAGTGAATGGCTTCTTCGAAAGCGGACCAGTGCCCGTACGTATTCCAGGATTGCATTTGACATGGATGAAGAAGACCAGTCTACCCAGGACAGCTCAGAGTCAAAGCACCAGGCATTGCTGTTCCCCTTCTGTGTGTTGCCCATCTCATCCCCCGCCAGAATCATAGGCGTCCCCTGTGACAGGAACAGCATTGCCAGCGCATTGCGGATTTGCCGGAGGCGAAGCTTCAGGACTTCCTTTCTCCTTGTTGGCCCCTCAGCCCCGCAGTTCCAGGAGTACTGAGGAGCGCTCTGCCCTTCATCAGCACCATTGTGCTGGTCATTGTATGAGACCAGATCCATGAGTGTGAAGCCATCATGCATTGTGATCTCGTTGACCACCGCTGTATCCTTCGGGTTATAGCGGGCTCTGCCCAGAAATGGCTGAAGGGAGCCTTCATCTCCCTTCAGGAATCTGCGCGCGTCATTCTGGAACCCTCTGTTGCACTCTGCCAGGTTCCGGAAGGCCGTCTTTCTTCCGTCCGGGTACATGTCCGGAGCAGAGAAATACTCCGAGATGAGTTTGCAGCCTGTCAGGGCAGGATTTCTGCACACTGCATCGAGACACTTTTGATCACCAAACAGGAAGAAACCGTCCACATGGTAAACGCTTCTCCACCAGACCAGGGCTGACAGCATCATCTCCGCTGTCACACTGCCGGAAAAATCCATCTCCATCAGGACTTCCAGCCCCGCCTGATGGAGAGCCCGGACCATTTCACAGAAAGACCGGTATGGATTCCCCGAAGCCGAATACGACGCCTTCGGGGTCAGCAGGAACCCGGGACCAAATCCCCAGAGGTTCACGCTTTCCGGATTCAGCGGCAATGGGCCCGGCTTCGGGCCAATTGCCGGTTTCGGGCCATTTGCCCGCTGCTCATCCTGAGAGCCCTCAGGTGCCCCGACCCGGGCCCTCCGGAAGGCTTCGGTCTCGTCAAACTCATAGCAAGGCATCAGGACAATTGCGGTAATCCCCAGTGACTTCAGATACGGAATCTTTTCAATGACACCCTCAAATGTTCCCTTCTGGCGGACACCACTTCTTCTGCCCTTCGTAAATCCCCGGACATTCATTTCGTAAAGGACGGAGTCCCTGAACGGGATTCCCTCTCGCGGAATGTCCTCCCCCCATTCAAATGAATCTGTCAGGAAGCCACAGCGGATCCTGCCGCTGCGTTTCTCCCCGTACACCTCCGCGCCATAGATACGCTGCGCCCAGGGATCCTGCAGGATCTCCTTCCCACACTTAAAATTGTATGATACCTTTTCAGCCGGAATGCCGGAAACCTTCAGAACACGAATATTGCCGATGCAGGGTCTGCCCGGAAATGGAACAATCGCTTTTTCCTCGCCGCTATCTTTGTCATACAGGATCAGTTCCAGCGGCTCTCCCTCCGGCGCTTCTGCCGAAAACACCATGCCATCCTCTTCAAGCCTGGAATGAGGGATGACTGTTCGGTCAAAAGTGCTGATTTCTTTTACAAGTGGTTTCCAGTCCATCTGCTTCCCTTTCCCTGCTCCTGTTGATCATCTGTTCATGAAAGTGGTCAGAAATTCCCGCACCGGGGCTTGCCTGCAGTTACTGCTTCTGCGGACTGCGATGCAGTCTTGTACGGAGTGCCTGCCGGACCATGGACGTGACCGGACTGAAATACAGAAGGTTGATTAACAGGCAATATACCGGAACGGTCACGATAAACTGAGTCAGCCGCGTCAGCAGGATCGAATACAGATTAAACCCATTGATCAGGACAAGTCCTGCTGTCGTAAGTCCAAGAGAACATACAACAGCCGTCAGAATGACGGAAATGCTGAGCGTCAGGATCTTTTTCCCCTTTTTTCCGCCTTCCGGAATGAAAAGAGCCGGAATAACGCCCCACATGACCGCGCTCAGTGTAATGATGGGATTGACCGTGTAGCCCTGGATCAGACAGCCCAGAATATCCGCGATCAATCCGGTCAGTCCGCCGGCCAGTGGTCCAAGCCAGAGGCCTGCCATCATCGTGGCAATCGGGCTGAGGGAGATTCTTCCGAATCCGCCCACCGGTATGGACAGAAAGCGGGAAAGCAGAAGCTGCACAGCCGCCAGCATCCCGATTGAGACAAAGGTGTACGTGCACCAGACCGTGTGATTCTCTCTTTTACGCATAAAAAAACCTCCATGAGTTCCGTCCACACATAGAGGCTTCCCTGATCTTCTATATGCGGCAACGGGTGCAGAATAAGCACCGCGACCCCTGCCGCAGGGCGGGATCTTCGGTTCAGGGCAACTCCCCATCCACTGAAAACTTCACGCGCTTATTCCTACTTCGCCTGACACGGAAGATATCTGTACGCTGTCATACTTGTTCAGATTACAGGTACAACTTCTTCCGTTGAGTCGATTATATCCGCAACAGGAGGAATGTCAAGTACAGCCAAAGTCCGTCTCAGCGTTGACAGGCACTGCTTCTGTTCTGGCGGACACCTCCCTCAGACAGTTCCGTGCTGGTAGCTGGCCTGATATTCCTGGTTGATCTCCGATATCTCCTTCTCCCCGTCAATGTAAGGCTGATAAATGTCCTCTGCCTTCCCACCTCCAAGCCAGCAGGAGGAACAGTTTTCACAGCCGCCTCCGCACCAGCTCAGAGACTGCCTCACAATCTCCTCCCGCTCCTGCCTGGTTGTATCTCGAATCAGAATGCTCTTCATCTGCCTGTCTCCCCGCTTTCAAATATCGTATCAGATATAGTATTCGATGGTCTTCTCCTCGGTCAGCTCCGTCTGTCCATTGTACAGAAGCACAGCTTCCCTTTCCTCATCCTGGCCAAGTGTATACAGGCCATTGCCGGAGAAGCAGCTTCGTGCAATCCGCTTGTTGTATTCCTTCGGATGATCCTCCACGAACTCAATGCCGGGTCCGGAGAATTCCTTCGAATCTGCATCATAGTAGGGATCAAATACCTGGAAGACCAGGTCACCCTTTCCAGTAGGATCCTCCTCCACTCCGGTCACCAGAATATAGTGCCAGACATCAATAATCACCCTCAGAACAACCACCCCATGGCAGCGAAGCGCGTGGACGATCCGCCCTTCCGGGGACATGGTGACCATCTTCCCGCTCAGATACTGCCCGCTGACCGGAATCCGATCCAGTCTTCCAAACCCATTGAGCCAGTTGCACAGGAACATCATCGCACTTCTGCTCGTCCCCATCTCGCCAAGGCGTCCCTCATCATTGTAGCAGTCGAGGCTGTACAGCATGATGTTGCGGATAACCTCCGGCGGAATCTCCTCCACCTCAAACAGATAGCTGATGGCATTGAGCATCGTTGTGGGACCGCAGTCATATTCCGACATCTGGTAATGCAGCGGTATTTTCATGTATATGCATCTCCATTTCTAAAAAGGGCTCGAAAATAACCAGCTCCAGGCTCCTGACAGCTGTTTTTCAGGCACAGACAGCCCGTTTTTTCAGACTGCCGCCTTTCAGATATGTTTTGCTCCAATTCTCTCGTCAATGGCCTTCGCGTCCAGATGTTCACCGATGACAATCAGTACATCCTGACCCTCCGACAGCGTCCGGATATTCAGACCGGTGCGCGTGGCATTCAGCTCAAGCCACTTTTCCCCTTCCCTGAAAAAACCTTTGATCCGGAGGATCCGTCCATATCGGTTCTCTTTTCCCCCGCTGCCTTGTCCCAGCAGTTCTGACGCTGCTGACATCAGTTCTTCTCTTCCTCTCCCCAGGTTCATATAGTAAAGGGTCTGGAACGCCTGCTCCGTCTGAAGCTTTACATGATCAAATTCCCGGTAGGAGGCCTCACTGATACGCTCAAAGTCGGCATCTGTCAGACTGCTCCAGTCTTTCAGAAGTATGTCCTTCCCATACCCCGACGTCTTCTGGTCATACTGTTCCATAAACCGTCTGCTGCATCCGAACTGCTGCATCGCCTGGTTGAGATACCGGACCGTCTCATCCGCCCGTATGTCGCCGGTTCCATCTTTCTTCTTCTCTGTGTGGCTCAGCAGGACAATTCCCGCATCTGCCACCTCTGAAACCAGAAGATAGGCTGCATTGCGGTCCAGGGGATAAGCCATTGAGGCATCGACAATCGAAATGACACTTCCGATTCCGCAAAGACTGCTGATCGTGTCCTCATACATTGCATCAAAAAACTCATCGACGTCGAAGACACCTGAAGGCTCAACCAGGACGCGGTCCAGATTCTGCATTCCCATGGTGATCAGCTTTGTCCGGAATCTTCGCCTGTAGCTGGAAAGATCCCCGCCTATGACCATCTCTGTAACTGCCCCTTCCCTCTCCAATTCCTGAAGAAGCATCATATCGACATTCACAGAACCATAGTCATTCTCAATAATCCCAACCCTCTGTCCTTGTCTCATCAGGTATCTGGCATACGTCTGGATAAAGGTTGTCTTGCCGGATCCCAGAAATCCTGTAATTAAATCGACCTTTGCCGCCATGTTCCGCTCTCCAATGATTGATCCGCTCAGTGCAGATTCTCGTATGTGTACACGCGTGTTCCAAGACTATATGGTGTCAGCTGATAGCAATAATAATTGATCCAGTTTGTATATAGTGTATTCGCATGTGCACGCCAGCTCAGCTTTGGTTTGTTATCCGGGTCATCGTCAGGGTAATAGTTCACAGGCATCCTGATCGGGATTCCCTTCTTTCTATCCCTCTGATACTCCTGATCCAGTGTGAGTCTGTCATACTCCGGATGTCCCATCACGAAAATGCGACGACCATTTCTCGACATGACTAGAAATACGCCCGCTTCGTCCGACTCAGACAGAATGACCAGATCATCGCATTTCATAATCTCATCTCTTGAAACTTCAGTCCATCGGGAATGCGGAGCGAAGAAAAAGTCGTCAAAGCCTCGTACCAGCGGAATTTTCTTGTTTTTTACCCTGTGACGATATACGCCAAACAGCTTATACCCAAGGTTCCTCTTCGACAGCCCATAGTGATGATATAAGGCCGCCTGAGCGCCCCAGCACAGATGGAGTGTGCTCGTAACATGGTCCGTCGTCCAGTCTAAAATCTCACAAAGCTCATCCCAGTAATCAACCTCCTCGAACTTCATCAGCTCAACCGGAGCTCCGGTAATGATCATGCCATCAAAAAATGACTCCCTGATATCCGAGAACTCCTGGTAAAACTGGTTCAGATGACCTGCTTTTGTGTTCTTGGCATGGTGTGTTGTGACGGTGAGAAAGGTGATATTCAACTGCAGCGGCGTATTGGAAAGCGATCTCAGCAGCTGCAGTTCTGTATCCTCCTTCAGTGGCATCAGATTCAGGATGAGAATTTCAAGCGGACGAATGTTCTGCAGATCTGCCTGGCCCTCTTCCATCACGAAAATATTCTCTCTGTCAAGCACTTCCCCCGCAGGTAAGTCTGATTGAATTCGAATCGGCATTGCATTCCTCCTATTCTGGTCGTCTGACTGACATCCTCCTGTGATCCGGCTGCAGCCTCTTCACGTTTGATGCATTGATTACGTGGTCCCTTTTTCTGTACCTGGTTCACCTGTCCGGTGTTTCCGGTATCTTTTCCGGATGCTGCTTCATATTCAGGTACTGCTGCTCTGTGATGACCGGAATCCCGAGTTCCCTTGCCGCCCGGTTTTTTGATGATCCGGACAACGCATCATTGTTGATCAGAAAGCTTGTCTTTGAGGAAACGGAACCGGCAACCTTGCCTCCCAGACGCTCAATCTCTTCCTTCAGCTGTCTTCTGGACGGATAATGAGAAACGCTTCCCGTAATCACAAATGTCTTTCCTTCAAAGATCCTGTTGCCGGAAAGAATGCCTTCTCCCTCCCCGTCTGCAGTGTCCGGCTTTTCCAGCCGGATCTCTCTCAACAAATCATCAAGCATCGATTTGTTCCCCGGATCTGAAAACCATCTCACGATGGACTGCGCCATCACGTTCCCAACACCGTTTACAGCGATCATCTGCTTCAGGTCCGCATTCCGAAGCTGCCTGAGGTCATCTCCGAACGCCCGGCTGATTCCTTTCGCATTGGCAACGCCGACCCCCGGAACCCCTAGTGCAAACAGAAGCCGTGGCAGAGTCGTTGTCCGTGCCTTCTCGATGCTCTCGTCAAGCTTGTCACATGACTTTTCTCCGAATCCCTCCATGTTGACGATCACATCTCTGTGCTGCCGCAGGCGGAACAGGTCTCCAAATGTATGAACCAGTCCTTGTCCGATCAGCTTTTCCAGTGTCATCTCAGAAAGACCGTCGATGTTCATCGCATCCCTGGATACAAACTGTGTAAATGACTTGATTTTCTTCGCCGGGCAATCCGGGTTTTCACAGAAAAGTGTCTGGGCATCCATCGCCTGATGAATCGCAGTTCTTCCTCCACAGACAGGACACTTCTCCGGGATCTGTACCGTGTCTGATTTTGTCAGATTTTCGGCAATCTGCGGAATGATCATGTTGGCCTTGTAAACCTTTATCTCATCTCCGATTCCCAGCCTGAGCTCTTTCAGAATGCTGACATTGTGAACGGAAGCTCTCGTGACGGTTGTTCCTTCCAGCTGAACCGGATCAAAAACCGCAACCGGATTGATCAGGCCGGTTCTTGAAGCGCTCCATTCTACCCTCCGGAGACGAGTGACCGCCTCTTCATCCTTCCACTTGAATGCATATGCATTCCTCGGATACTTCGCTGTCTCTCCCAGGGATTCCCCATACGCAATGTCATCATACAAGGCCACCAGCCCATCAGAAGGAATCTCAAAATGACGGATTTTCTTCTCAAAATAGTCCATCGTCTGATCCAAAGTATCCGCATATGTCACTACATGCTCAACCACCTCAAACCCCTGCTGCTGCAGAAAATGAAACTGCTCAAGCCGTGAGTTATGAAAATCCACCCCATCTGCTTTGACAAGAGCAAATGCATAGAGCCGGACATGCCGTTTTGCTGTGATTCTACTGTCCAGCTGCCTGACGGCCCCGCTGCAAAGATTCCGCGGATTTTTGTACTGGCTGTCTGCGCCGAACGATTCGTTGATTTTCTTGAAATCCGGGTAGGATATGACCGCTTCTCCCCGAAGGATCAGTTCCCCCTTATAAGGAATCTTCAGCGGGATGTTCTCAAACACTCTGGCATTCGGCGTGATCACTTCGCCGATGATTCCATTCCCGCGCGTCACTGCCTTTGCAAGACTTCCGTTCTCATAGGTCAGGACAACCGTAAGCCCATCGAGCTTCCATGAGACTAAGGTCTTCCTGCTCCCAATGAATGTCCTGAGCGCTTCTCTGTCCTTCGTCTTATCGAGTGAAAGCATCGGCTTTTCGTGACGTTCCTTCGGGAGCCTGTCCACCGCCTCATAGCCTACATGCTGCGTCGGGCTTGACGAGAGCACCGTTCCGGTTTCTTTTTCCAGAGAAAGAAGTTCATCGTACAGACGGTCATACTCCAGGTTGCTCATAATCTCCTGGTTTTCAACATAGTATGCCCTCCCTGCCCGGTTCAGAATGCTGACAAGTTCTTTCATTCGCGCAATTCTGCTATCATCCATACGTGTTCTCCCTTTTATCCGGTTTGCAGCTTTCACCTGAAGCCCCGGTCAGGCGCTTCAGCTCTTCCACTTCCTGTCTCGTCAGTTCCCGGTACGTCCCTGTTTTCAGATTTCCAAGGCGTATATTCATAATACGAATCCGTTTGAGTTTCTTCACCCTGCAGTCGAAAACCCCGCACATCCGCCGAATCTGCCGGTTCATACCTTCCGTGAGAATGATATCGAAGGAATTCGTCCCCGTTTTTTTGACACGGCAAGGTCTTGTTGTCCGGTCAAGCTCCGGAAGCCTTACCCCTGCCGCCATGGAAGCGAGCAGCTGATCTGATACAGGTTTATCTATTGTGACCAGGTATTCCTTTTCATGACAGCCACGGGCTTTCTGAATCCTGTTGGACACATCCCCATTATTTGTCATCAGAATCAATCCCTCTGATTCCTTATCCAGCCGTCCAACTGGAAACACTCTCTGAGGAACATCAACCAAATCTTCCAGCAGCCTGTCTCCATGTGTTCGGTCTGTGGTGACAACAACTCCCCTGGGCTTATTCACAGCCAGAAAGATTTCCCTTTCCTGTATTGTGATCTTTTTCCCATCCACCGTCACATCATCCTGAAGTCCGACCTCCATTCCGACCTTTGCCGTCTGACCGTTTACCAGGATCCGCCCTTTTTCCGCCAGACGGTCGGCCTCTCTTCGGCTGCATACGCCACATTGTGCCAGATACTTATTCAGCCGCATCTCCACCTCCCCTGACAGACAATCGAGTAGGGCAGATTAACCCAGCCCTACTCGATTCGGCACCTCTCCGTCATCTTGTGCTCCGCACTCGATGATGAGCGGTCGCCTATACAGAAAGAGCTGCCGCATTCATGCAGCAGCTCTGTTACACTACGTCTATATCCTTCTTCTCTGGAGTCCTTCTGACCCCTCTGGCCTCCCAGCCCTCTTACACGGCTCCACCAGACGTGCTTCCGCCTGACGCAGCTCCCGAAGTACCTGTGCCGGAGGTCTGACCTGTCTGCGCAGCTGATGCTGATCCGGAACCAGACGTCTGATCTGTCTGCGCCGTACCAGAACCTCCAAACTGAAGATACTGTGTCGACACAAACCCATCATATGTTGTTCCCTGGTAATCGAAATTGATGTGTGTCCACTGATCTCCGCGCTCGATGACCTTCACTTCCGCCCCGGCGTATGTGACTGCGACAATCTGCGCGTCCGCGCTCGCCTTCACCCGGATGTTGACACCAGCTGTCGTCGTTGCTGTTTCTCCGGAAGCAGTGTTTCCAGAAGAAACATCAGACTCCGTAGCTTCCTCCGTCTCTCCTGATGCTCCGGAAGACTGACTGTCAAGGAAGGCCTTCAGATCAGGATCAGAATTCTCCGCCTCGAGCAGCTTCTGATTGACATCATTCTTCAATGCCTGAACATCAGACGCAGCTGTTGCCTTGCTGATAAAATCCGCGACCTCGGTAGACGCGTTCCGGTCTCCTACAACAAGACTACCCGAGTCATCTGTCACCACATACAATAGAGCCAGGCTCGGTGCCTCCGTACTGATATCTTTAATCTTCCCATCGTAATAAGCATAGACAACATACGTTCCATCCGACGGACCTGCCTTCGAATATGTGGATATGTTGTCGTAGCTCTCGATCATCGTATTCGAAAGAATGCTGCTCTGCATATCATCCGTCCACGGGCTTACAATTGTGGCAAGCGTAGCAGTATCCTTCGCCGCAACAGCTGTATAATACTTTTTTACCAGCTCCAGAATAGAAGCGTCATCCTTCTTCAAGCTTGAGGAGGCCTCCGGTGCTGTTGAAGATGCTGCTGTATTCTGCGAAGCCTCTGTCACCTGCTCGACAGCCTGTGCGTCTGTCTTCTTGCTGTCGCTGGATGAACCGCCCACAAGTCTGACAACACAGACGACAATGACAACCACCAGGCAGACAGCAATTCCGAGAAGGATGTACCGCAGATTGTCAGAAAGCCACTCTCTGAAATTATCCATAAGCGTCCTCCAGATCATGCCTGAATTTCTGATCGGCCAGGATTGCCGTATCAATCACGCATCTGAAGGGACTCGAACCCCCGACACGCGGTACCGGAAACCGCTGCTCTATCCGCTGAGCTACAGATGCTGATTCAAAACCAAATCGGTTCTGAAAACAGTGATCATCTTAGCATAGCAGACTGATAAAGTCAAATAAATCCGATTGTCACCCTGCTTTCCGCGACTGATTCCTTTTTCTCATGTTTTGCCTCCGCATCCTCATGATGCATACTGCCAGCAGCATGGCGCTGACTCCTGCTGCCAGTATCCACGGTTTCAAAGGAGCATGATCCCCTGTTCTGACAGAATCGGTTGGCGGTGTTTTTTCCGCTTTATCCTTCATGACAACCTTCGTCATTTCCCCGCTGTCCGGTACCTCAAAGGCAACGGTCTCTGCTTTCTCATACCCGTCAGGTGCACGAAGCTCCATGAGCGTATAGGATCCGATCGGAAGCATCTCAATATCGTGCGGCTTTTTCCCGGAGGTCCATCTTTCTACCTCCTTTCCTGACTCGTCCCGCACGACAAGCTCTGCGCCTTCCAGCTCTCTGCCGGTCGCAAAGTCCTGTTTTGAGATCCTCACCTTTGTGACATCATCCCGCATGACATGACGCTGATCTGTGAAATCATCCTGAACAGTAAATTCAATCTGTTCAGCCGTTACATATCCGTCCGCCGGTTTCCGCTCAGACAGGATATATGTTTTTCCTGTCTCCAGGCCACCCACCGGATGCGGCTCGTTTCCCGACAACCAGCTGTCCTTTATTTCCCCGCTCTCTTTATCTGTCACCTCAAGAAGGGCACCTTCGACCTCTTTCCCGCCCGTAAGCTCTGTCTTGGTAATAAAAAGTTGTTTATTAATCAGCTTCAATATATCATCGACTGCATCTTCAGACACTGTAAATGAAATAGGCTGAGCGAGAACATATCCTTTCGGCGCTTCCGTCTCTACAAGCGTGTACGTCTCTCCTTTTCGGAGTCCGGACACTGCATGTGCTTCTCCATCCGAAAGCCAGAAGTCCACGACTGTTCCTTCCGAATCTCTGATTTCCAGACGGGCCCCTGCCAGGCCATCGATTCGCGTGTCTGTCTTGAAGGCAAACACTCTTTTATCAATCATTGTAACCGTCTGGTCTGTACCATCATCCGGAATGATGAAATCCACCGGATCCGCACCAAGAAATCCGGAGGGAACCGTTTCTTCTACCAGGCGATAGTGGCTTCCAACTACCAATCCCTTCGCAAAGTATGGCTGGCCATCTGTCGTCCATCTCAGTATCGGCGTGGGTGAAATCTGACTGTTATCTTCCCCTGAGATCTCATAAACCGCAAGGCCGGCTCCTTCTATGTCCCTGCCAAGTGTATCTGTTTTCCGGATCATCAGCCTCTTATCAGTCATTGTGAGCCGCTGAAGCTTCTCTGACAGCAGAACCTCAAACGGAATTGCTTTCGCAGCTGTGTATCCTTCAGGGGTTGCAGTTTCCTGAAGAAGATACTTTCCCGCCGGAAGCCGCTTCACCAGGTACGGTTTTCCGTCTGAAATCCACTCCGCATCTACGATATTCCCCTGATCATCTTCATACTTCACAGTGTTTCCGTCATGATCCGTAATTTTCAGCTGTGCGCCGCGCAGTCCTTTTCCGGTATAATCTGTTTTGTCAAACTGCCACCTGGTATACAGATTCCGCCGGACGATTTTCAGCGTTCCTTGTCTGTCTCCTCCCTTCTTCCTCTCCTTCACCAGTCCAGCGCCCGGAGTGCCCGCGTTTTTTATCTTCTCCAAAGCCTCTTCAGCCCTGTTTCCCTCCTTGTCAGATTCAAAGATATTTCCCTCCTCATCCACTGAAAACCAGCTCTCGGTCTCATCAATCAGATATCCCGGTCTGGCCGCTGTCTCCTTCACGGAGTAAATTCCTGTCGTGATCCTGCCTGCAATGATCCAGCCGTCTTCATCGGTCAGATAGTCTCCTTCTGAAAAAAGTCCGCTTCCGACATACCGCTCGCTTTTCTTTCCTTTATAGTCTCCGAGTCTGGCAATCCTGAAGGTCACTCCAGCCAGCGGTTTGCCATCTTGCTCAGACCACTCGCCATCATCCAGCTTTTGCTCCGTCTTCAGCAGTTTCATCGTTGTCGGCTGGTTGGATGTCTTCAGACTGACTCTGACAACTTCAGTATGCTCATCCTGATATAGAACGGAAAAAGGAATAGGCTCCGGATCTCTTCGATATCCTTCAGGGGCTTCCCGTTCCAAAGCCTCATATCTCCCTAAAAACAACTTTTCAGATCTGCCCATACCCTTTTCATCCGTTGTAAAGGTATCTACAATATCTCCCTTTCTGGCTCGAATCGTTCCATCTGGTGTCACGATGTCTTCTGCCGCATATACCTCGTAGACAGCCCCGCGGAGACAGGATCCACTGTCCCGATCCGTTTTCTCGAGGAGAAGCATTCCCATTGCAGGTTGATTCTCCATGGTCCAGGTGATGACATGTTCCCATCTGTTGCGCGATGTCACCTCAAAGCGGACATCCTGTCCTATGACATAGCCTGTCGGTGCATGTACCTCGTGCAGATAATACGTTCCTGCACGCAGCCGCTCAGGCAGCGTCACCGTTCCATCATCCCCGGTCGTGAACTCCGTCACTGACCGGTGTGCCGGCGAGCTTTCCCGGAAAACAACCGGTTTCTTTTTTTCGTCCAGGATCTGGAAAACTGTCCCTGAAAGCGGGATTGTTTTTCCCGTTGTCCGGTCCGCTTTTCTGAGGCAGAGCCACTCGCCGATCGGCCGGTCATTTTTATAGATGCCCTTATATACCCTTCCGTCAAAGACACCTCCGCTCTTCGTTCCGTCCACCAGAAAGTCTTTAACCGGAATCAGACCGGCGGGCACTGTACTCTTCCGCTCACTGACCTGGTAAATCCCGTATGGCAGCCTTCCATGTGCATAAGCCGGGTCATTGGTCGTGGCTGTCCCGTTTTCATCCGTCTCAATGGAGAGTACCAACTTACCCGGATCAGAAGCCAGACAGATATCGAATACAACTCCTTTGACGGGGATCATATCATCCCCTTTCTCATCCGGATCCTCTGTATCACGGAACTTCTGTATCTCAATATCAAAACGGATCACATCGTCGTCGAAAGGCTTATCCAGCATGACAACTGTGTTCTTCTCCCGGATCTCAAACGTCTGATCAATCTGTTTCCCCCGAAGATTGTATCCTTCCGGCGGCGCGATTTCCCGAAGCTGATAGGTCCCATATGGCAGTGCATCCCCAGGGGATTCATATCCGATCCATTTCCCCAGCTCTGTACAGGTCAGCTGTGTAAGGACTTCTCCAGGCTCCGCTGTCTTTCCATATGCTTTTACCGCTGACAGACTTTGATTCACCAGCTCAAAGACCGCACCCTCCAGCTGAGCGTCCCCCTGCCTTGCTTTTCCACCGCTCCCATGTGCGACTTCAAAGACTGCCGTTCCGTCTTTCTTCTCATCCAGGATACAATGCTGACCCGCAATCTCCGAATCGATTTTATGGAAGCGGAATCCACCTCTGATCACTTCCTCCCAAAAAATAATTCGATCAGAATAATCCAGAATCCTGCCATTATCCTGTTCTGTAATTGTGAAGCGTTCTGTCTGACTTGAGCGCTCATACCCTGCAGGCGCCTTACTTTCAATCAGCTCGTAGGTCCCCGCCTGCAGAACCGGTGGGACCGTTGCACTGCCGTCGCGTCCGGATCTGACTGTAAGTCCAATGATCTCGTTATTCTTCCAGACAGTCGATGGGTCTGTTTTCAGCCCAACGGAATAGCCGCTGATATTGCGTATCTGGAACTCTGCTCCTTCAAAGCCTGCATCTCCATCCGGAATATCTCCCATCTGGGCAGACTTTTTTCTGAACCTGATTCCTGCATATGCAGGTTCATCCAAAACATCAATCGTAAAGACGGCCCCGTCTTCTGCATCTTCCGGGACGACAAGGTCCGGAATCGACTGATTGATGAGACACCCTGCAGGTGCCTTTGTCTCAATAACCCGATATGTACCTGGTAAAACCTGAATCTGACCGCTGCTTCCATCAGGCCCGCATTCCAGGGCATAGCGGTTTCCTCTCCCATCATCAAGAGAAAATGCCGCTCCTCCCATACTCATGGAAGAAGCTCCCGCCATTCTTTTACGAACCTGAACTGTTAGCTGCCGCTTCTGAAATGAAGCGAAAAACTCCAGGTTTTGGCCGCTCCCCCACAGCGCATATGATACGTCCTGATCTGCATTTCCAGATTTAATCACATACGTTTGAAAACCGACAGCAGATTTATCCCTAAGCCCGATATTTACTGTCTCCGTGAAGGTATCGGATATGACCAGGTAGTTCTTTCCGGTTTCCATCACCTTCGCACGTTTTCCGGTCTCCGCTTCCTCTACATATGCACCAGATGGCTCTACACGTATGATCTCAGCACGCGCTCCTGCCTGACCTTCGTAAGAAACCGGATCCGAAACATATCTCCCGCGGCTATAACCGCCAGAGAGCTGCGTACTGCTCAGCTTCCCCGATGGAATGGAAAGCTGTTTCAGTCTGGAAAGAACACGTTCTCCCGCATTTGCAGCTGCCTGTTTCTCCATATAGTGAGATACCGGTTTTCCTTCATAAATCGCCCCAAGGATATAATGCGTAAATGCATATGAATTGCTGCTGCCCGTAGCGCCGATTTCCTTGTAAATGCCCATAATCTTTGAATCCGTTCCATATCCAGGCGCATCTTCAGGCAGATAATACATTGCGACAGCAAGCAGATTGGAATTCGAGATGGTTTTCACCTTACTGAGAGGGGTGGTATTGTCCATTGGATCACTCTTATAGGGATTGATACAGTATGCAGAGACCGTCTTACTGCCTCCGCCCTCTCCGAATATCCTGACCTGAAAAACCCTTGTCTTTGGGCCTCCTCCAAAATATGTCAGGGTGGTATCCGGCTTGTCTGTAATCTGCACATAGGGTCTTGAAATCTTTTGCGGCTCTGCCATTGCATGGAGTTCTTTCTCATCTGCCTCTTCCAGATAAAGTTCTTCTGTTTCTGCAAGATTTCGGTCCTTTTCTTCCGGAGAAAGATTTTCAGCATTCGATGTGATACCGTCGCCTTCAGTCCTTTGCATTCCAGGATCGGCTTGAGGCTGCATAAAGCCTTCCGTTGTCATAAGGGACCGTTCCTCCGTCTGACTGTCCCTGTGCTCCTGAACTCTGTTCTTATCTGCCTGAGTCTGCTGTTCGAACGCTGGCTGTCCAGTTACATCCTTCTCTGATTGACCGGCACTGTTTCCTGTGAGAGCGGGTGGCTGCTTTCTTTCTGTATCCGGCTCAGTTACCGACTCCTCTGCGTACCCGTTCTGCACCGTTTCAGCCGCGGGAAGCTCTGCCGCCATAAGTCCAGTGAATCCTTTTCGAATCATTCCATCAGAACCTGTGCTTCCCCATCCAGGCGCTGCAAGAGAAGTCCGCTGTTCCCCTGAGAAGAAAAGAAATCCTATGACAAAAAGCAGTGACAGGAGGCCCTGTATTTTCTTCATGCCATGCCCTCCTTTATGCTGCTATGATGAGCCGTCCCCTGGCTCTGTCATACCGGTAGACACTGTCGGCAAGCACTTCCTCCGGAGCAACCTTTGTCCGATTGATCCTCCGCACGATCTGGCTGAGGGACTCCGTCTTCAGATGATACCCAGCCGGAAGAACCATGCATTCATGAATAGAACTCGGAATCACATAAAAGTCATCCTTCAGATGATCGGCAACCCTTCGCAGCACTTCCGCATCCATCATCCAGACCGCCCCGTAGCTCCTCCTGGAGTTGGTCAGGACAAAGAGCGGATGCCGGTTGTCTATAACTTTAGAGTCAGCATATCCATTGCTGCACTCCGCGGTTCCATTCTCCGTTTCCGGACACCCTCCCCGGAGCTCCGATATCAACTGTTCTGTTGTCATGAAATCTGCCGGAAGCAGCCTGCCCATATTTTTCATGGCCAGTTCCAGAAGCTCTTCCTTCTTCAATTTCATCTGCTGCAAGTGAAAATTTCGAATCAGGACCGTGCCCGCACCAATGCTGACATCATCAATAAGCAGATAAAATACGACCGATAGGTTCAGAAATGGGAAATGCGGACATTCCTTCAGAAATTCCCGGCTCCGGTCTGTATTGACCAGACTGCATACGACTTGGTTTCTGACATATCCGGGGTCCAGCAGGTTGCTAGGCTCAAGTTGCTCAGGCATGGATCTCATATAATATGCAAGAATCGCGTTCCCGATCTCTTCGATCGCTGTTCCCTGGATATATTTCTGATAGTAATACCGCAGATCAATGCATGGGCTTATAGATACTTCCTTTTTCTGGATGGAAAGATTATCCTGGACAATCCCATTATATTTTCTGAGCTCGAACAGACGTACCTTGTACTCGGCGCCAAGCTTCTGACTGATCAGTTCCGGAATCTCTTTTTTGAATGTACTGTAATCCATAATTCCTTTCTACAGCAGGCAGACTGGTGCCGCTCCAGAAGAAATGTCCGTGCTGCGGCATCAGACGACGGCGTGCACGAAATCGATAGAAATGAAAAAGGAGAATAAGAGTGAAAAACGTGATGATACTAAGAAAAGAAAAAAGAAACCCTAATAGAAGATATAAGAACCGGCAGGAAAGAATTCCTGTGTCGTCTTGAAAGAAGACTAACATAAGGCTTTCCTGCCGTCAAGTCAAAACATCAACTTTTCTGATTGAATTCAGTATTCAGTTTTTTATTCATATTTTATCGTAAATTACTGACAAATAATATTCTGCACTGAGTGTATGTTTTTCATACATCCTCGATCTGCCAGTCAATCGGCGTAACACCATGTGCCTTCAGAAACCGATTGGTCTGTGAAAAAGGTTTGCTTCCAAAAAATCCATGATAGGCAGAAAGCGGACTTGGGTGCGGCGATTTCAGAACAAGGTGCTCGGGATTGTCAAGCATGGTGCATTTCGCCTGTGCCGCCTTTCCCCAGAGAATAAACACGATTGGCCGCGCCTGGCCATTTACCGCCGTGATCGCAGCATCCGTGAACTGCTCCCATCCCAATCCTCTGTGGGAGAAGGCATGATGCGCCCGAACCGTGAGCACCGTATTCAGCATCAGGACCCCCTGCCTCGCCCATTTTGTAAGGTCTCCGTTATTCGGAATCCTGCATCCGATGTCATCATGGAGCTCCTGATAAATGTTCACAAGCGACGGGGGAATCGCGACGCCCGGATGCACCGAAAAGGACAGACCGTTTGCCTGTCCCGGCTCATGATAGGGGTCCTGCCCCAGAATGACAACCTTTACCTTTGAAAGTGGAGTCAGACTGAATGCCCGCAGAATATCCCCTGCCGGCGGATAAACCGTTTGTGTCTTGTACTCCTCATTGATCGTCTGATAAAGTTTTGCGTAATATGGCTTGCTGAACTCTGCCCTGAGTGATTGCATCCAATCGCTTCCCATTGCATCCATCTCAGCTTTTCCCCTCCTGACTATCCCCGCTTATGAAAGTCTTACCGGAACACCACGCTCGTTCAAATAATTTTTCACCTGACGTATTTCAAGTTCCTTGTAATGAAAAAGGGAAGCAGCAAGCGCTGCATCTGCCTTCCCCTCTGTCAGCGCATCATAGAAATCCTCGACCCTGCCCGCCCCGCCGGAAGCGATAACCGGGATCCGGACGGACTCAGCAATCTTCCGGGTCAGATCAAGATCATAGCCGGCTTTCGTCCCGTCGCGGTCCATGCTTGTCAGGAGAATCTCGCCCGCCCCAAGATTGAACGCCCTTTTTGCCCATTCAACAGCATCGATTCCCGTATCCTGCCGTCCTCCTGCCGTATAGACATTCCAGCCTGTCCCATCCGGCCTTTTCCTCGCATCAATCGCGACAACAACACACTGAGCGCCAAACTTGTCAGCGGCCTGCGAGATTAATTCCGGATTTCTGACAGCCGCTGAGTTAACCGCTACCTTATCGGCTCCCGCTCTCAGGATTGCACGGTAATCCTCACAGGTTCTGACACCGCCTCCAACCGTGAATGGAATAAAGACTCTATCTGCCACTCTCCTGACCATGTCGATCACAGTCTCCCTGTGGTCGCTTGTTGCTGTAATATCCAGAAATGTCAGCTCATCCGCACCTGCTTCATCATAAGCTGCAGCCGCCTCAACCGGGTCTCCGGCATCCCGAAGCTTCACAAACTGTATCCCTTTTACAACCCTTCCGTCCTTCACGTCAAGGCAGGGTATGATTCTCTTTGTAAGCATACTGATACTGTCCTCCAGCCTTCTATCTCAACAAGTTTACGGGCCGATCCCATTCATGATCTGAAATCAGATGTTCAGGAAATTCTCCAGGATTCTCAGTCCCCATTTGCCACTTTTCTCTGGATGAAATTGACAAGCGAACAGATTATCGCTTTCAACCCCGACATCTATCTGCGTTCCATATTCACAAGTTGCCGTAACGATGGAAGGATTCCCTGCCTTCAGGTAATAGGAATGGACAAAATAAACCTCCGTCCCGTCCGGAATTCCCTGGTACAGCCGGCTCTCTCTTGGAAATGAAAGCTGATTCCATCCCATGTGCGGTACTTTTAACAAGCCATTCTTATCGTCAATCTTCAGAATCTCGCCATCCAGCAGACAAAGACCTCTTACATCCGCCCCGTCTTGCAGGGCCAGGGATTCATCGCTGCGCTCGAAAAGAAGCTGGAGTCCGAGACATATTCCAAGCAGCGGGGTTCCACGCTTTACGGTCTCCCGCAATGTCTCATCCAGTCCAAAATCAACAAGCTTCTTCATCGCATCCGCAAATGCTCCGACGCCCGGAAGGATCACATGATCAGCCTGAAGGATCTCAGCTCTGTCTCTGGTGAGAATCGTCTGATACCCCAGATAAGCACACGCCTTCTGGACACTCATGATATTCCCGGCATCGTAATCTACAATTGCAATCATGCATCCTCCTTCTGATCAGCCTTCTCATCCCATTGTTTGAGTTCTTCGAGCCATTCAATCGAATTACATTGAACCGAATATGCACGTCCTGTCTCAACCAGCTCTTTCGGAAGCTGCGGAAAGGAAGCATGCACACGAATCAGGTTGCTTTTCATATTGATCTGTGTAATCTTCTCAAACGGCCACCGAATCAGCTCAGGTGATGCAAATCCTACACCCAATTCAAGAAGAAGCAATCGATGACCGAGCGTCCCGGATATCCATCTGAGGTAAGTATTCCACTGCTCTTCACTGCATGCGCTGTTTTCCTTCGGCCCATACGGTTCTGCAATGAAAAATGGAAGCAGGTTGGATCGGAAAACAAGATCGTCTGAATTCTGTGACACTACAAAGTACGTCTTCCCCCGCAAAAATGGAGGAAGCGTATTGAGGGCCCTAATAATCCGATCGCTTCTTTCAGATGTCCCATCCGGTCTTAGTTCCTCGCCTACACCAATCAGAACCATCTCAGCTTCCCGAAAATGTTTTGCGATATCTGCTTCGAGCATGAGAACACTCTGACTCCTTTCCATGTTTGACCTTAAATAATTCTTGCTTTTCCAGTATACCATAGGACGGAAGATATATAAAAAAAGACTTCGGATTTCTCCGAAGTCTTTCATCTGTATCTTCAAAACCGCACACAAAATCTTTATCCTGACATTCCCTTTTCTATCCGTTTCCAAACTCACTTACCATTGTGCCTTTTGGATAAGCCTGCGACCGATTAGTAACAGTCAGCTCCATACATTACTGTACTTCCACCTCTGTCCTATCTACCTCATTCTCTCTGAGGGGTC
>NZ_VULZ01000008.1 GCF_009696445.1 Porcincola intestinalis | reverse complement strand
CTCTTCTGCCAGTAGCCGTTCAATGATCTTTACTTTTTCTATCGGATCAATTTTGCTTTTCCTAGACATAGAAATACCCCCAAGTAGGTTTTATATTTCATTGTCCTACTTGGGGGTAGCATATCACTGATACGGGAGGTTTTTTTATGCCGTTTTCCTCAGTGAAAGGAACAGCAATCTTCAGAAAAATACACAACACCCAGCCATTGATCCACCTGATCACGAATCCTGTGACGATGAACGATGTCGTCAATCTGGTTCTCGCTTCAGGAGCTGCTGCGATCTGTGCGGACTCTCCACTGGAGGCTGCAGAAATCTCAGAGCTGGCTGACGCAACTGTCCTGAACATCGGCATGCCCTCTGAATCAAAACTTGAGGCGATGCTGGCCGCCGGGAAGAAAGCCAACGCTCTTGGCCATCCTCTGATCCTGGATCCAGTCGGCGCTGGTGCTTCCGAATTCCGGCGGCGAATTCTGCAGACATTACTCGAAAATCTTCATCTGACCTGCATCCGCGGCAACCAGTCGGAAATGGCTGCCTTGCTCGGGATGTCATACCCATCCCGTGGCGTGGAGGAAGCCGGCATCTGTCTGGAGCCTGCGCTTCTGCAGAAACTTGCGGAGAGATACGATACGGTTCTTGCTGTTACAGGTGATACGGACATCACAGTGAGTAAAGATCAGGTTCTTGTCAGTCATACAGGAACGCCTCTTCAGAAACGAATCACGGGGAGCGGCTGTATGCTGTCAGCATTTCTTGGTGCCGCTCTGGCAGGGTCCATGACTCCGCCTGCTATTCCCGGCGAGCGGGCACTTCGTCTGACAGATACCGCAGAAATCGCCTCACTTGTTCATAAAACTGTTGAAGTGTACAGCAGTCTTGCCAGCCAGGCTGAAGCCGAGATGGAGGCATCTTCCCGTCATGGAACGATGGAATTCCGCAGCCGCCTGATCGATATCGTCAGCACAGCCGGGCTGTGAAAATCGTACGTGTAGCGGAAGCCGTGTGCTCCCACAGCCTGCATTGAAAAAGACGCGGCGCAGACAGGTCAAGGGCACCAAAAACCTGTGTAGAAAGGAGGGAAATCGATGAAATTTGATCAGCAGATGCTGAGGCTGTATGCAGTAACTGACCGGAGATGGCTGTCAGGCAGGTCTCTGGAGGATGTGGTCGAGGAAGCACTTGCAGCAGGCATCACGATGGTGCAGCTGCGGGAAAAACACATGGATCCTGAACAGTTTCTGAAGGAGGCTTGTTCTCTCCGAGTACTCTGCCACAGATATCATGTTCCGCTTTTAATTGATGACAGTCCCGAAATCTGCCTTCGTTCAGGCGCAGACGGCGTACATGTCGGTCAGGACGATATGTCTGTTCAAAAAGCCCGGGCGCTCCTGGGTCCGGACAAGATCATCGGAGCGACTGCTCACAATGTCGCGGAAGCACTGATGGCTGAACGACTGGGGGCAGACTATCTGGGATGTGGAGCTGCGTTTGGCTCTCACACCAAGGAAAATGCCCGGCCGATCGATCGATCGACATATCGCGATATCACTTATGCGGTTCACATTCCAGTCTGTGCGATTGGCGGAATCACAGAAGAGAACATTGGGGAACTTCGTCACCTGGGTTTGTCCGGCGTCGCAGTCATCTCCGGTATCTTTGCTTCCGATCAGATCGGGGCATCATGCAGAAAGCTGCTCCGGCTCAGCAGCCGCCTGTAACAAATATGGTGATAGAAAGGAGACATCATGAAACATGAACAACTGAAAAAACTGGTGACATCCGCACTTCTTGTCGCTGTGATCATCGTCCTCTCCGGGTTCTACATTCCTGTCGGCGCATCAAAATGTTTTCCGATTCAGCATATGGTTAACATTCTGTCCGCTATTCTTCTGGGTCCCGGCTGGGGTGTCGCAATTGCATTCGTCGCTTCTCTCATCCGGAACCTGATGGGAACCGGCTCTTTGATGGCATTCCCCGGCAGCATGGTCGGTGCTCTGTGCTGCGGGTTGATGTTTAAGGCCACAAAGAAATACATTCCGACCTATCTTGCTGAGGTCCTCGGAACCGGTCTTTTCGGCGGTATGCTCGCCTTTCCTGTTGCTGTTCTGCTGATGGGAAACAAGCAGGCGGCTCTGTTTACCTATGTCCTTCCATTTTTCATCAGTACGGCAGGCGGAACACTTCTGGCTGCCATTCTGGTTTCCATTCTGGACAGGACAAAAGCACTGCAGTATATGCACCAGGTTTTATCTGAATAGTGAAAGGGGCAAATGAATGAAAACTGCACTGACAATCGCTGGCTCAGATTCGAGCGGCGGCGCCGGCATCCAGGCGGATATCAAGACTATGATGGCCAATGGGGTGTACGCAATGTCCGCCATCACAGCCATGACTGCACAGAATACAACTGGCGTCACAGCCATCATGAATGCGACGCCGGAATTCCTGAAAGAAGAACTGGATGAGGTCTTCACCGATATCTTCCCGGATGCTGTGAAGATCGGCATGGTATCCGACAGCAGCCTGATCCGGGTAATTTCGGAGCGGCTCCGGCATTACAGACCGGCTTACATCGTTGTCGACCCTGTCATGGTCGCGACCAGCGGAGCCAGGCTGATCAGCGAGGATGCAATTGTAACCCTGAAACAGGAGCTTTTACCCCTCTCTACCATCCTGACACCCAACATTCCGGAAGCTGAAGTGCTTTCAAAGATGCCGATCCGCTCCGAGGATGAAATGGTCGCGGCCGCGGCATGCATCAGTGATCGGTATCACTGCGCTGTGCTCTGCAAAGGCGGTCATAAGGTCAGTGATGCCAACGATCTCCTGTACAGAGATGATAGCTTCCGCTGGTTCAGGGGGAAGCGTATCAACAACCCGAACACCCATGGGACCGGCTGCACCCTGTCTAGTGCGATCGCCGCAAATCTGGCAAAAGGCTTCGGTCTGGATCTCTCTGTCCAGAGAGCCAAGGACTATATCAGTGGTGCCTTGTCAGCCATGCTGGATCTTGGCCACGGCAGCGGCCCGATGAACCACGCATATTGTTTCACCGGCACCTACATGGAAGATGCCCATTTCCAGAAAGAACAGGAGGAAGCAGGACATGAACAAACAGACAAATAACGGCAGAGCAGCCGGCGGTTTCCACATGACAACTCTCCAGTCCGGTCTTGTCTGGTTTGGGGCCGGTGTCTCCATCGCCGAGATTCTGACCGGGACGTACCTCGCCCCGCTGGGCTTCCGGAAGGGTCTTGCAGCGATCCTGACCGGGCATCTGATTGGGTGTCTGATGATGTACTTTGCAGGTATCATTGGCGGGCTCACCAGGCGAAGTGCCATGGAAACAACCCGGATGAGCTTTGGCCGTATTGGAGGAGTCTTCTTCGCCCTTCTGAATATTCTCCAGCTCGTCGGGTGGACGGCCATCATGATCTACGATGGCGCAGGAGCCATCAATGAACTTTACAAAGCCGGCATCTGGGTCTGGGCACTGGTCATTGGCGGCATGATTCTGCTATGGATTCTGGTCGGTCTCACTAACCTGGGCTGGATCAACTGGATTTCGATGACCGCGCTCTTCATCCTGACGCTCCTCCTAAGTGGTGTCATCTTCGGTCATGGTATTCTCCCGGAATCCAGCCAGTCTTCCATCTCTTTTGGTGCGGCTGTGGAGCTTTCCGTCGCAATGCCGCTTTCCTGGCTGCCGCTGATCAGCGATTACACCAGAGAAGCTGAATCGCCCAGACGTGCAACACTGGCAAGTGTTCTGGTTTATGGTCTTGTCTCCATCTGGATGTATATGATCGGGCTGAGTGCTGCACTTTTTACCGGTCAGTCCGATATCGCAGGCATTATGGCAAAGGCAGGTCTTGGGATCGCTGCCCTGGTGATCCTGATTCTCTCCACTGTCACAACCACATTTCTGGATGCCTGGTCTGCCGGCATCTCCACCGAATCTCTGGGCGGCTTCCTGCACGGAAAAGGAAAGAGGGCTGCCGCCATCGTCACAATCATTGGGACACTTGGCGCCGCCCTCTTCAATATGGATGACATCACCGATTTCCTATACCTGATCGGCTCTGTCTTCGCACCGATGATTGCCATCCAAATTGCAGACTATTTTATTCTGAAAAAGGATCACTATACCGAGAAGATAAATCTGCGGAATCTGATCGTCTGGGTCATCGGCTTTGTGCTTTACCGCATTCTGATGACGATTGATCTGCCCCTTGGCAATACCCTGCCGGACATGCTTCTGACAATCCTGATCTGCCTGCTCGCGCAGAAATTTGCCTGACCTGCCGGCTGTGGATGACATCCACAGCCGGTGCTGCGCCATCAATCTGCCTCACTTCTGCAGAAGATACATTCCCGCGCCGTGCGCCGGAAGCTCTGCCTGAATGCAGCTTCCTGAAAGCGTGGCCGGTGTATCGCCCCACAGATCCTCTGCGCTGTGCACGGCAAATTCCAGATCAGAAAGAGACACTGATACCGTCTGTGTTTTATTGTCAAGATTGAAAAGCGCCAGATACCGTCCGCCTTCCTGCGTCAGGCTCGTCCAGACAGCATGCTTTTCATCCCGCTCCATCTGCTCCGGTTCCCTGCCAGTCTGCTGCGCCGCAAGAATCTTCTCATTGGTCAGAAGCGACCGTGTCCAGTCATCCAGCTGTGTCAGGTCACCACCCATGATCAGCGGTGAGCGGAAAATGCACCAGAGTGTCATCAGCGTGCGTTGCTCCGCATGCGTGAAATTCGTCTTTCTCGGCTGGCCGAATCCTGTACCGATCTTTCCCAGCGGCAGCATGTCGCAGTCCGGCCAGCATCCCGGCTTTCCGTGCCCCTGCCACAGCTCGCAGCGGTCAAACATATCCAGAAGAAGCTTCCAGTCGTCCCAGAAATCATCGGTGATGCGCCACATATTGGCATAATGCTCCAGATGCCAGGCTTTTTCGATCACCGCCGGTCCCGGCGAGAGAGACAGGCACATCGGTCTCCCGACCTTGTCGATCGCGCGGCGGATCATTTCTACCTCTGCTGCCCCGTATGGATCATCCACATAGAGATGCTCATGGCAGATGTCATCCACCTTCACAAAATCCACTCCCCAGTCTGCATACAGCTGGAAGATCGAGTCATAATACGCCTGCCCTGCGGCGGACGCCGGGTCAACACCGTACATATCGCCGTTCCAGCAGCAGATCGAATCCGGGCGAGCTGCCTCATCCGCTGTCGCATTGGTTCCAAAGATCGGCAGCCGCTCATGAACTGCCTGTCTCGGAATACCACGCATGATATGGATGCCGAACTTCAGCCCCATGGCATGAACTTTGTCGGCGATTGGAGCAAAACCTTTTCCGTCTGCAGAAGACGGGAACCGGTTTGGTGCCGGGATCTGACGCCCCCATGCATCCAGCGTGAGCGGTGCGAACTTCCGATACACAACACCCTGATTTTTCTCACTCGCTGCCAGCGGTTCTGACCACTGTATATCACAGACCACATATTCCCAGCCACAGGACTTCAGCTGAGCCAGTCCAGCCGCATTATCAAGAAGCTGCTTCTCCGTTACTCCTGCTGCGAAGCAGTCCCAGCTATTCCATCCCATCGGAGGCTGCAGCGCCGCATTGTCTTTTCTGAGTCTCATATTCCTTTCCCTTTCCAGCCAATTCAGACTCATTCCTTTCGAAACATTACACATTCTCGGGTGACGATACACACCTGTCAATTTTATTGTATCATTATCTCGACCTGAAGAGGGATGACTCGCTCACGGATGGCTATGAAATATCAGCTTTTACACGTGGGAATTGATTTATCCTACTGATCCAGCAAATAACACAAAAAGGAAGCCCATCCTATACCTCCTGTTCGCGGAGCTGGTTTGCATGCTCCTCTGCACTTATTGTCATTGCACCATATGATTCACAATAAAAGCAAGTGCATCAAGCTGGATCCTGGCGATGGGAGTCCCCGCTCTGAAGTGCTTCGATGCGATGGTCTGCGATCACTGATCGGTGGACTCTACCCGGCCGTTACAAAGGAGCCTCTGGAACCGAATCCTGATGGTTCCCTTTCAATTGGTCCTTCAATAGACCGATCTCTTTCTCAATCTGATGGATGACTTCCATGAATTCTCCGTCAGAGGTTCCGGTCGGATCCGGGAGTCCCCAGTCGAAACGTCTCTTACAGGGAAGATACGGGCACTTCACCCCGCATCCCATCGTAACCACAATATCAAGCTCCGGAAGGGCATCCAACGTTTTGTTGCGCTGCCCTTCCTTTATCATGTCTATTCCGTACTGTGCCTTCATCAGACGGACTGCATCCGGATTGATCCTGTCCTTGATATCTGTTCCCGCTGAATAACTTTCAAAGACATCCCCGGCCAGGTGTCTTCCGAGTGCTTCTGCAATCTGGCTGCGGCAGGAATTATGTGTACAGATAAATCCGACCCTCGGTTTCCTCCCCTGCTGATTCATAGCAGCTTTCCGATCTGCTTCGCATTCAGGACGCGTCCTGTCGAGACGACCTTCCCGTCAATCATCAGTGCCGGCGTACTCATTATGCCATACCCGGCGATGATACTGAAATCGGTGATATACTCGATCTCCGCCTCGATCCCCTTTTCCTGCACAGCCTTCTTTGTATTCTCCAGCAGTGCCTCACACTTGCTGCAGCCTCCTCCTAAAACCTTGATGTTCATCGCTTTATCCTCCTTCTTTTTTCAGGCTCATGCCTGCCGCTTTTGAAAATGGCTCTGTGTCCTGTTCGCGATTTTCACCAGTGTCAGCATAACCGGAACCTCTGTCAGCACCCCCACCGTGGTTGCAAGAGCTGCCGGGCTTGTTGTCCCGAACAGCGCGATGGCAACCGCAACCGCCAGTTCGAAGAAATTGGATGCCCCGATCAACCCGGCAGGTGCGGCAATGTCATATGGAAGTCCCACCAGCTTCGCTGCTCCGTAAGCGATAAAAAAGATCAGGAATGTCTGGATGATAAGCGGCACCGCAATCAGGATGATGTGCACCGGGTTGGAGAGAATTACCTCTGCCTGAGATGCGAAGATGATCACCAGCGTCAGGAGCAGACCTATTGTAGTGACATGGTCAAATTTATGGACAAACACATTTTCCAGATAGTCCCTGCCCTTTCGTCCTGTAATCCCGACCCTCGTCACGATCCCTGCAGCAAGCGGAATCACGACAAAGAGCAGGATGCTGACAAACAAAGTGCTGTACGGCACCGAAACCCTCGATACCCCAAGCAGAAACTTTACAATCGGAACGAATGCCACAAGGATAATCAGGTCATTGGTCGCAACCTGTACCACAGTGTAGGCGGGATTCCCATGCGTCAGTGTGCTCCATACAAAAACCATCGCAGTGCACGGCGCCGCGCCCAGAAGAACTGCTCCGGCCAGATACTGGGTTGCAAGCTCCGGTGCAATGAAATGCCGGAACACTACAAACAGGAACAGATACGCCAGACCATACATGGTAAAAGGCTTGATCAGCCAGTTTGTAATCCAGGTTACAAACAGTCCTTTCGGATTTCTGCCGACCTCCCTGATACTCTGGAAATCCACCTTAATCATCATCGGGTAGATCATGATCCAGATCAGCACCGCAATCGGGATCGAGATCCCGGCAACCTGCATCTTCCCCAAAAACCTGGGAACCCACGGCAGGAAATGTCCGACCAGTACCCCCGCTACCATGCACAGCAGTACCCATACGGTCAGGTACCGCTGAAAAAAGCTGATTCCCTCGTTCTGTCTCTTCATCATCTTTGGCATCTCTCCTGCAACCTCCCTATATCCTTTCTCGCTTCAAAATAGGTCTTATCTGCACTGGTCTGCCTGCTTCTGATCGCAGCAGCCTCCGGTGGTTTTCTCCCTGCTCCGGCAGACTTGATCTGGATTTCCCTCACCGCAGCAACCTCTGTCTTCGCTTTTCTGTCTGCAGGCTTTCCCGCAGTTCAGATGATCAATATATTCACGAAATGCGGTCAGGACATCGCAGTTCAGGGAATAGTAGGTATTCTTCCACTCCTTCCTCCCGTTCACAAGGCCGCACTCTGCCAGAACCTTCATATGATGGGACAGTGTGGGCTGTGCAATCTGGAAATGCTCCAGCAGCCTGCACCCGCACATTTCCCCGTTCATCAGCAGCTCCACGATCTGGATCCGGTTGGAATCCCCCAGCGCCCTGCAGATCAGCGCGGCATCCATTGCATTCATATGCGCTTACCTCCTTATTTCCTGGCTTATTCCCTAGCTGCCTGTCTCCCTTGCATCCATTACAGCAGAATCAGATCCCTGTCAGCGCGCCCTGGAACAGATTGAATCCATACCCGACGATGATAATTCCCGCGATACATATGACAATGAACGCTGTAAGCAGCTTCGGCTTGATGGCCTTTCTCAACATGATCAGCGATGGGAGACTCAGGGTTGTGACCGCCATCATAAAACTGAGCACGGTTCCAAGCAGTGCGCCTTTGGACAGAAGCGCCTCCGCCACGGGGATTGTCCCAAAGATATCCGCATACATCGGAACGCCGACCAGTGTTGCCAGAATCACACCAAAGGGATTCCTGTTTCCCAGGACAGTCTCGACCACATGCTGCGGAATCCAGTTGTGGATCACCGCGCCAATGCCGACTCCGAGGAGGATATACGGGAAAACCTTACGGAACGTTGATGCAACCTGATCCCGCGCATAGATCATTCTGTCCCGGATGGTCAGATCCGGAGCTGTAATGTCTACTGCCAAGCTGGCATTCCGGATAAAGTCCTCAACCTGATCCTCCATATACAGGTGTTCGATCAGGGTCCCCCCGCTTACCGCAATCAGAAGCCCCGCAGCTACATAGACAAGGGCAATCCGATATCCGAAGATGCCCATCAAAAGGACAAGGCTTCCAAGGTCTACCATCGGAGAGGAGATCAGAAATGAGAATGTCACACCGAGCGGAAGGCCTGCACTGGTAAATCCCATGAAGATCGGGATCGAGGAGCAGGAGCAAAACGGCGTCACCGTCCCGAGCAGTGCCCCGATCAGGTTGGCCCAGATTCCATGAAACCTTCCCATGATCTGCCTGCTCCGTTCTGGCGGGAAAAAGCTCTGTATGTACGAAATCACAAAGATCAGCACACAGAGCAGGATTGTAATTTTGATGACATCATAGAAAAAAAACTGGATGCTCCCGCCGATCCTTCCGGACAGATCCAGCCCGATGGCTGAAAGTGCGCGGCCGACCAGCCGGTTCAGCCACTTCAGCCCCAGGATTTCGTTCTGAATCAAATTCCCCATACGATCCCCTCACATTCGTATTCATCTATGTGAAAGATTATAGTTCTCACATTCTTACTTGTCAATGTGATAAGACCGCCTTTTAATCTGATATGTTGGCGGTGTCATGGCTGGTTGCGAAGCCGCCCAGATTCCCGTCTTATACCAGAAGGAGATTTCCGCATGAATAACAGAAAAGCATTTCTCATCCTGTCGTTACTCTGCCTGATTCTTTCGCTCCTCGGCTTCCTTGAGGGATTCATCGGCGGCGCCTTTAAGATGTTTGTCGAAGGAATGACGCCTGGTGTCATTGCCGGTCCGTCCATCCTGATGTTGATTCTTCTGAAAGATACAGACACATACGGGAAAGCATTCCGCAGGTAAAAAACACTTACGTGCCCCAGACAAACGTGATAGAATCATCCGCGTAATGAGCAGCCAGAAGCGTAAGTCCAGTTACGGACTTACGCTTCTGGCTGTTTTTTGTCTTCAAAGGAGTGATAAAAATGAAGGAACTGGACCTTGGACACGAAAAAATAGGAACGCTGATCAGACGTTTTTCCATTCCCTGCGTGATCAGTATGGTCGTCGCCGCGCTGTACAATATTGTCGATCAGATATTCATAGGCTGGAGTCCGGCGGGGGCTTACGGCAATGCGGCAACGAATATTGTCTATCCGTTTACGGTATTTGCCCTTGGCATCGCCCTGCTGGTCGGAGATGGTGCCGCAGCTCAATTCAGTATTGCACTCGGCATGGGAAATAAGAAGAAGGCTGACCGGATCATCGGGAATGGACTAATCGTACTGATCGTTTCCGCCCTGGCGATATGTCTGATTGGGTTTCTCTTCCAGCCTCAGATTCTGGCTCTGTTCGGAGGAGATCCTGAGGAAACAGAGTGTTACCAGTATGCGAATGATTACTATCATATCATCTGCATGGGAATTCCCTGCTATATGATCGGGCAGGGGCTCAATGGTGCGATCCGGGCAGACGGCGCCCCCCGGTATGCTATGGTATGTACGCTGACCGGTGCTTTGGCAAACCTGATTCTGGATCCGGTGTTCATCTTTCCGCTTGGTCTTGGTGTAAAGGGAGCCGCCATCGCGACAGTGGCCGGCGAGATCATCACGTTTGCAATGAGCATCGTATATCTGGGAAGATCAAGAAACTTCAGGATCACCCCTGAATCTGTCCGCCTGCAGGCTTCGACGGTCAAAAATGTCATCCAGACCGGGATGGCATCTCTGATCATTCAGTTGTCAATTGTTGTGATTATTGCTGTCAATAATAATCTGCTCACAAGGTATGGTTATCAGACGTATGCGAGCACAGGCAAAGCCTTTGGTGCAGTAATTCCGCTGGCAGTGATTGGTATCGTCATGAAAGTCTTTGGAATTGTCGTTTCAATTGTAATCGGCATCAGCCTGGGCGGTCAGCCGATCATCGGCTACAACATCGGCTCCGGCAATGTCCGGAGAGTCAAGGGAACCGTACAATACATTACAAAACTTGTGATCAGCGTCGGCGTGACTGCCTTTCTGATCTTCGAACTGGCTCCAGATCTGGTGATTTCCCTGTTCGGCAGCCACAATACCACAGAGTACATGGAATACGCCAGGTTATGTATCCGCATCTTCCTCGGCGGTATTATCCTGACATGCTATATTAAATCAGCTGCCATCATCCTCCAGGCTGCCGGAAACAGTGTAAAGGCCACTATTCTGGCGCTTCTGAGGGATGTCATCATATTTGTCCCCACGTCCATTCTGATCGCGGCTGTATCAAAAAGTATTGTGACGATGCTCTGGGCTGCAGTCATTTCAGATGTAATCGCTGCCGGTACCGGCTTTCTGTTTGTCTCATCCGAGATCCATCATCTGGAGAAAACAGCTGAAAAAGACACTTTCACCCAGGAGGCCAGCTGTACATAACCCTGCATACAGGACCTGCCCCGCAGAAAGCTTCAGATTTCTGCTCTACACCGCAGCTTTATAACCTCAGCCCCTAGCCGCCGGATGCCTCCCGTCAAGGACTGATGCTCCGCTTCACCTGCATCACTCAGCTCCGATACACTTCCGGATTCTTAAAAGGAGCAGAATCAGGGAGACACACAGTACGATATGACCGATTCCTGCCAGACCGGAGACAGCCGTATCCATTGCCTTAGATATGGCTGCTTCCTTCACCTGCAGGATACCGCGAACAAGCAGCATCACAACTGTCAGATTCAGCCCGGCATGATAGGCTGTCAGGATGCGTCTGGTCTTTTGATCTGTGAGGGAAAAGCTCTTTTCCAGCACAAGCAGAAGCAGAAAGAACAGCATGCCCAGGATGAAATAATGAGTATGGACAAACGCCAGAGTTGTTCTGCCGGTGTAGTGATTGTACTTCGCAAACTTCCGGTAGAACACGCCGCCCGCCATCGCCATCAAAGCGTAGAAAATCGCTGTATGGATATATCTCTTCAGGCTCTCCATCTTATTTGATCTCCTTTCTCATTGCCTTATATCCGATCAGAACGGTCCACATATAAGCGCAGGTCTTCGGGATCATCAGCATACCCATCAGCGGTATTCTTGATGCAAACAGGACAACCGGGATGTAGAAGCCGAAGCTCAGCACGATCGTCAGCCACAGATGGCGGAACGCATGATCCTGTCTCCCCCTGCGCTTCGGAAGAACAGGATGATGACAACTATACCGAGCAGGGCAAATGGGATATTCCGCCAGATCCCCCAGACTTCAGGCGGATTTTCCGCTGTCCACTGGTTCTGCGGCAGAAGACAGAGTACGATCCTCGCCGCGGCCAGAAGATATACGATCCCTGTCAGGCTCCTGTGCTGCCTGATCTGATAACGCTCCCGCCACACATAGTAGAGCAGAACATAGAAGATCGTCATCGTCACAGATGTGACTACCTTTCCGACGCCCAGAACAGCCGTATAGTGGTCAAGTCCAGTCGTGCAAAGCGCGATCACCCGCGGAATCAGATGGAAGGAATCGCCTCCGCCAAGGATGATGGCCATCCACCCAAAAATTGTGAACTGTCTGCTTTTCCCACTGCTCGCTCTGACCATCAGAATCCCGATGGTGATGACTGAAATCAGATAAACGAGATCAAATGTCGTTTCCATTACTGCCTGCATCGCAACCTCTCCTTTTCTTCAGTACAATGTTCTCCGGACCACTTCAAGAACCGGTTCCGGATTGTAGTCTTTCCTCACCAGTGCCGCGAGCATCAGGGAAAACAGAATTCCTGCGAACTGCTCCGCTGTAAACCGGCTGGAAAATGCATCTCTTCGCACCTTCCTGTCTTGCTTCAGTACCTGACAGAACCCATCCTGAATATGCAGCCAGGTCTGATGCATCCTCTCGGTTCCCGCTGTCTTTCCGCTGTCAGCCGTACCAGCCGCTTCCTCTGCCTTCCCGCCCAAGCCCAAGCCTGCTCCAGCTGCTTCCTCTGTCTTCCCGCCCAAGCCTGCTCCAGCCGCTTCTTCTGTCTTCCCAGCCTTTTTTCCCTGCATGAATCCCAGCGAATGGAGCGTAAAAAAATCCGGGTATTCTCTGCTTCCAGCCTCCATCCGCGCATATACCCATCTGACACAGCGCTCTGTATTCTCAAACACTGAAGGATCACCCGGTTCATGGAAGATTTCATACCAGACGCTCTCTACTGTGTCGGTCAGAAGCGCCGTCTTGGACGGGAAGTAATAGTAGATCGCCCCGACCGAAACCCCGCAGGCCGCCGCAACAGAACGGATACTAACAGCCTTCCAGCCTTTTTCCATCGCAAGCTTCCGGCTCGCTTTCAGAATCTCTTCTCTTGATGTGACAATCGTATTCATCGCAGCTCCTCATACTGAACGTTGTTCAGTTTAAGCGATACATTCCCTCCTGTCAAGCATTTCCAAAAAACATCTGTCATGGGATATCCGTATTCAGACAGCAAATAGCCAGGAGCGGTCCGTGTGCCGTTGATCACGCACGGAACCATTCCTGGCTATATAGAAATGTCTGTCCTGAGCATACCGCCTGCTCGTGCTTTGACCCCTCAGTCTGACTGCCGGCTTTGCAGAATCACTGGCAGATCTTTCAGGGCCATTCAGGATTTCTCAGATTTGGAAAGTGGCCGGAAGATCACCGCCATATAGCGGCAAAACACATACACGACAAACGCGGCTGCGATGACAGTCTCCGCCACAACGATCGGCCGAAGCACGGGCAGTGGATGTCCCATCTTTGCCGCGCACATCATCGTCTGCTTCGTCGCAATGGCTGTAATGACCAGCGGGAACGTGAAGGCTGCGCAGCTTGGATAAAACGGAAGCTTCAGACACCGAACTGCCTGAACCAGTGCTGCCAGATAGATCAGATTGGCACCAACTGCCATTGCCATCAGAAACGGATAGGACTTCGGCGTCCCGCTCTGGACATATCCGGCCACACAGAGGCTGAGCGGTGCGGCATAGATCACCGCCAGAGAACGGGCCGGCTCCGGAACCGGAATGCGGATGTACCGCACGGTTACCAGAACAAACAGAAACAGGAAGCAGATGAATCCGAACCAGAATGCTCCATTTCCGAATGCAGCGGCATTGTAAGCCGGTGCTGTAACAGACGCAACGACAATTCCGACATAGACAATATAGTACACAGTAAATACATCCTTCAGCTTCAGATGAAAGATGAAGGTGACCGTAAAATAGATGATCAGCGCAATATGCAGGGCGATGGCAAGCGTCCAGATTATAAAAGCGGCCTTCCCGATAAAAGGCTTTGCGTAGACCGACAGCAGCATCAGTCCCATTGGAAAGGTCCCGCTGATTCCGGCAAGAACAGGATTCTTCATGTCTGCCTTCATCTGATCAGGACAGAAGACCAGCCTTAGGAGAAGCAGCACCAGCATGCCGAACGCCAGCCAGCCACAGATTGTGCGAAGCACTTCCGAGTTGCTCTGCAGCAGATTTCCAAGAGCAGCCATCCCCAGCATCACGCCCGAGAGAGGTAGCGGAATTCTCTGACACCACTTTTTCATCACTCTTCCTCCTTCTTCGGAGGCAGGTACGGCTTGTCGAGCCCTTTGACCGGCTCGTCATCTGTGTCCTCGACGCCAAGTTCCCGGCACAGTATCTCTGCGACCTTTCCTGCGCACAACCCAGTGAACGCGATGCACTGCTCCTTGTGTTCACCGCAGCCCATGTCGAATCCTCTCGTCAGAACCCTGCAGCACACGGCATGCTTCGCAGTTGCCTCACGGAACCAGTCGTGCAACTCATGCGTCAGTGCCATACAGTGGTTGACCTTCGGATCCTTCGGCCCGTTCTGCTCCGTCCGTCCGAAGAACATGCCGAGCGCCAAAATGCCGCCATTCAGCGCACCGCACATACAGCCTGAGCGCCCTGCACCGACTGCCATCCCGGATGCCATCGCGATAACCTCCTCCGGAACATTCACCTCAAAATCACTGCGGATTGCGGCCATTACAGCCTCGCAGCAGAAATACCCGCCTCTGTACAAATCCTCTGCATGCTTCTGTACGGCCTTCGGACTGACTTTTACTGCTTGATACTCCACCATCTGAAAATCCCTCCCTTAGATTGATTGCTTTGTTTTACTTGTTCAGTCATCTGATTTTATTTCATTGTATCAAAATATTTGGAAGGTATTTATCAAATAATAAATTTTTATTATAATATTTATAATTATTCTTTATTAATTGACGATTCGTTCAGATTTTTATTCAGACAGAATACCCGGACAGGAGGACAGGCACGATGGACATGAAACAGCTTCGAAGTTTTGTGGAGGTTGCGCGGCTGCGGCAGTTCACTGAAGCGGCAAACCGCGTTCATTTGTCTCAGCCGGCGGTCAGCACCCAGATCAGGGCTTTGGAAAGAGAGCTTGGCGTGGATCTGCTGGAAAGGACAACAAAGCGGGTAACTCTGACCGAGAAGGGGGAGCTTTTTTACAGCTACGCCCTCCGCATGCTGGAGCTGGAACAGACTGCTCTGGAGAGGCTCTCAGACTCTATGGGACAGATGATCACGCTCGGCGCATCTACAATCCCTTCCTCCTACCTGCTTCCGCCAATTCTGTCTGGGTACCGCAGTGAAAATGCCGGCTGTTTCTTCCGTGTCCTGCAATCTGATTCTCATACCGCGGTCAGCCAGGTTCTCGATGGAACAGTCGATTTTTCGGTCGTAGGCGAAGTCCCTGATAATTCTGCGCTCACCATCCGGGAGATCTGCCGGGATCAGCTGCTGATTGTAACCCCTGTGAATGAGCATTATATGACGCTGAAGCACCACACGCCCTCCCTGCAGCAGCTTTTCCAGGAACCTGTCATTCTCCGTGAATCCGGCTCCGGAACACAGAAAAACTTTGATCGTTTTCTGGAACGTCACCATATTCACAAGGAGGATCTGCATGTCGCTGCCTGTGCCAACGATCTGGAGGCGATCCGCAAGATGATCGTCTCCGGAATGGGTATCTCAATGATGTCTGCCTGTTCTGTCCGGGATCTGGCCGGAAGCGGACAGGTTCTCGTCTATCAGATGCATGAAGACATCAGCCGTCACTTTTACATTGTCTGGCAGAAGAGGCGGAGCCTGACTGATTCAGAACGGAACTTCATCGGTTACCTGGAGAAAAACGTGCCCCGATAAGCATTCCATACAGGCAGAACCGGCTGCGCTCACATCCTGATTTCCCGGGATTCTTTGTACGATTGCAGTTGACTAATCCCGCTGTTGAGACGTACGATGTCCCGAAAATAGGGCTATTTCGGTTCTGCTTTGAAAGGGGATTTTGACATTATGGTACGCTTGTTTTCTCGCTTCTTCATCAAGAGCGGCATGAGTGAAGATGAACAGCGCAATGCCTGGGGAATGCTCTGCGGGACGGTTGGTATCATACTGAACCTGCTTCTGTTTGCCGGAAAAGGACTGGCTGGTCTTTTCAGCGGTTCTCTTGCAATCGTGGCGGACGCCTTGAACAACCTTTCCGATGCTGCCTCCTCCATCATCACACTGGCAGGCTTTTCGATCTCGAAAAGGCAGGCGGATCCCGGGCACCCGTTCGGCCATGGACGAGCCGAGTATGTCTCAGGCTTCGTCGTTTCGTGCATGATGATTGTCATGGCGTTCGAGCTTGCCCGTGATTCGATTGCAAAGATGATTCACCCTGAGGAAATCTCTTTCTCCTGGCTGGTCTTTGTGATCCTGATCGGTTCCATCTTTGTAAAGTGCTATATGGCATTCTATAACAAAGCAACAGGAAAGCGCATTCATTCGGTCGCTCTTGAAGCCGTCGCCAAAGACAGTACCAACGACTGTGTTTCGACTTCCGTTGTCCTTATCGCTTCCATTGCCATCCATCTGACCGGACTGACCCTGCTGGACGGCATCTGCGGTCTGCTGGTTGCCTGCTTCATTGCCTACCAGGGCATCGGGTCCGCCAGGGATACCCTTAACCCGCTTCTCGGGCAGGCACCGGATCCGGCATTTGTACAGGAGATTCGGGATATCATGGCGAACGAGAGCGACCAGATTACAGGCATCCACGATCTGATTGTCAATGATTACGGACCCGGGAAGCGGATCGTCTCCCTCCATGCCGAGGTCCCGGCAAGCGGAAACATTGTGGAACTTCACGAGATCATCGATAAAGCCGAGGAAGACCTGGAATCGAAGCTTCACTGCCTGGTGACAATCCATATGGATCCGATTATCACAGACGACCCGCACATCGTTGCACTGCGGGATGAGCTCTACCAGATTCTGCAGAGCATCGCGCCGTATCTGACCATGCACGACTTCCGGGTCGTTCCCGGGAAAAAACGCCCGAAGCTGATCTTTGACGTCGTCATTCCGTTTGGATTCAAGCTGACAGACGACGAGCTGCAGAAGCGAATTGAGGACGAGGTTCATCGCCGGATCGGCACGCAGTATGAAGTGGTGATCCATGTGGATACCGATTACACCGTTACGATGGCGAAGCGCTGACCTTCCTCAGCGCTTCTGGCTCCGCATCCAATATCCCCGCCGCTTACTGAAGAAGCCTTGCCAGCAGCGTGCGGTGCACTTTCATCGCGCCCCTTGGGCAGAATTCCTGGCAGCAGAAACAGCGAATGCATCGTTTTCTGTCAATCTTTGGCTTTCCTTTCACCATCGTGATTGCCATGGCCGGACAGACGTTGAAACATTTCCTGCAGCCGATGCACTCGGACGGATGTACCTTGGGCATCTGCTGCATTGCACTTCTGAAAATGGCCTCCTGCAGGCGGCCAAGCACGCCATTCCCTGTAAATGTAACCCGGACGCCGTCTGCCTGCCGGAAATCGGTGAGCTTCCACTGTTTCGGCCGCTCTCCTGAAATCTCAACCTCCTGAAGCCCGGATGGCCCAAGTCCGCGGCTGGCTGCACAGCGAATTGTCGGTACATCCTCAGGACGCATGCCAGTCAGCTCTGCACAGATCATGTCCAGGTTGTAAGGATTTTCCGATGAAAGAACCAGGCCCAGCGGGCGGGGTGATCCGGCTGTCGGTCCATTTCCCTCCATGCAGACGACTGCATCGACAAGATTCAGTGCCGGTTGGAGTGCCTCGTTCAGATCAATCAGCATGTTGGCGAAGGCTGTCTCGTTTGGAAACCGCATATGGTACTCCGGCTTCGTCGTCCCCGGGACAGCTCCGAACAGGTTCTTGACCGACGCTGTCAGACGCATCATCCCGTGTGATTTCAGCTTTGCAAAGTTGATGATCACATCCGCCTTTCTCAGCCAGGATGTACAGCTGAAGACATGCGCGGCCGCTGCCCCCGGATATGTCACATTCTCCGTCTCTATATCATCATTCAGTTTTGCGCCAGTCTGCTCAATCTGTTCCATGCCCGATTCGCGGTACGCCCGCCTGAGGGCTTCCCTTGTAAACAGGCCGCCCGGACTGTCTCCTACCGTCACCTCAGCGCCGCGCATGGTCAGCTGCCGGCACAGCTCCGTCACCAGCTGCGGGTGCGTCGTCACAGCTTTCTTCGGTGATGCGCCCGTTACCAGGTTGACCTTCACCGCAACCCGTACGCCCGGCCCGATCCCTGAAAGGCCCGGCCATTTTTCCAGCGCGCTGCACACGGCAGCCCTTGCATGTTCCTCACTGTAGTCCGGACACGCCGTCAGCACAACCACATCAGACCGTCGCGCGGCAGCCTGTCTTCTCTCTATCGTCTCATCATTGCTCACAGAAATTGCATGCTCCTATTATTGAGATTTGTTGAGTAACCCGGCCTGCAGACCGGTTACTCTGTCAGGCTCTGTAGTCTCCGCGGCTGACGACCACCTTGTATCCGGTGGCGGCAATCCGTCGCTCCATGCAGGCTCTGCACTCTGCCGCTTCGTCACCGGTACAAATCTTCCCGTCATAGAGCAGGTACTTTTTCCGAACACCGCGCGGCGATAGATTCGGCATTACGACATTGGCGCCCGCCCTGATTCCCATCTCCCGGCCAAGTGGATGGATGGTCCCAAGCGCAGTCGTCGCCGGCAGCAGAATATGCGGAAACATCAGCCGCAGGATTGCCAGCAGGTGAAGGGTATCCTGAAGCGTTCCATCCGGCTGATTCCGAAACGGTGTGTCCTTGTGGTGGATAAAGGGACCGATTCCGATCATCTGAGGATCCAGCTTCTGCATGAATCGAAGATCCTCGATGATATATTCCGGCGTCTGCCCCGGTGTCCCGACCATGATCCCGCACCCAACCTGATAGCCGATCTCCCGAAGGTCATACAGGCAGCGCTTGCGATTCTCGATGGAAAGCCCCGGCGGATGAAGTTTTCTATAATGCACCGGATTGGATGTTTCCTGCCGGAGCAGATACCGCTCTGCTCCGGCATCGTAATAGGCCTGATACTCGCTGCGGCTCTTCTCCCCGATGGAAAGCGTGACCGCGCAGTCCGGATGCCGGCTCCGGATCCTGCTGACGATGCGGCAGATGTCCGCTGTCGTATAGGAAAGATCCTCCCCGCTCTGCAGGACAAATGTTCGAAAACCGAGTTCATATCCTGCATCACTGCAGGCGACGATCTCATCCTCAGCCAAACGGTACCGGTCAGCCAGCCGGTTGCTCTTCCTGATCCCGCAGTAGTAGCAGTCATTTCTGCAGTAGTTAGAAAATTCGATCAGCCCTCTGAGGTAGACTTCCTTTCCATAAACCTTCTCGCGCACCTCACAGGCTCTTTCACACAGGTGCTCAAACTCCTTCTGATCCAGACTGACGAGAAGTGCGCTCAGCTCTTCGTCCGGAAGGTCACCCGTCCGATATAACCGTTCAATTCGATCTCCGTTTGTCATCCATATATCCAATCTGTCATTCCGCGTGCAAGCCTGGACGCCTTCGCACCTGGCATTCATGCACCCGAGTGCAGGGCAACTGTCCTCGCACCTGGCTTTCATACATCCTCAGAGTGCAAGGCCGATCGCCTTCGCGCTTCGCTGAAGGATGCCGTTCATGTACGCGATCGTGATACCATAGTTTGTAAATGGAACACCCTGCTCTTTGGCCTGTCTCATTCTGCTCTGTACTTCCCTCTCATTCAGCATACAGCCGCCGCAGTGGATCACCATGCGGTACGGGCTCAGATCCTCCGGAAAGCCGAAGCCGCTGGATGTCTCGATGGAAATGTTCTTTTTCGTGTATGCCCGCAGCCAGGCCGGAATCTTCACGGTACCGATGTCCTGGCACTGCCTGTGATGTGTGCAGCCTTCCGACATCAGAACCTTGTCGCCATTCTGAAGCATGTCTACTGCCTTCACGCCTCTGGCCGCTTCCTCCAGGACACCCTTGTAGCGTGCCATCAGAATGGAGAAGGATGCAAGCGGGATCTCCTCCGGCACAGCCTTTGACACCTCAGAGAAAGCCTGCGAATCAGTGATCACCATCCGGATCTTCTTCCCGGACTGCGCAAGAAAGGCAAGCGTCTGCCGAAGCTGCGGCGGCTGACAGCAGAGCGCCATGCTGGCATGATCCAGAATCTCATGAATCATCATCTGCTCCGGCAGAATCAGCCGTCCCTTCGGTGCGGAGGCATCCTGCGGGATGACCAGCACAAACAGATCGCCCGGCTCAATCAGGCCGTCAAGGAGTCCGAGCGAGCTGATCTTAGCCTTCCCCAGCCTTCCGATCAGATCCTTCAGCTCCCGGATATGCCATCCCGTTTTCGCGCTGACTGCAAGCTCCGCGTGAGGTACAGTCCGCTGTCCCGCCTCGCTGCCTGACTGCTTCAGGTCTTCTGCTGTTCCCGATGATGCCCGGCTCTGACAGACCGCGCCGGCCATCCCCGCCTGCGCTCCCGGCACCTGCAGCATCAGGTCAGTCTTGTTCAGGGCGACAATGTATGGAATGCGCAGCTTCTCAAAAATATCCAGAAGCTCCCTGTCCTTCGGCCTCATCCCGAGTGTTCCGTCCACCACCAGGACCGCAACGTCCACCCGTCTCAGCGTTTCCTTTGTCTTCACGACACGCAATGTCCCAAGCTCCCCTTCATCATCAAAGCCTGGCGTATCGATAACCATCACCGGCCCGATGGGGGAGATTTCCATCGCCTTGCGGACCGGATCCGTAGTCGTCCCCGGCGTGTCGGAGATCACAGACAGATTCTGCCCGGTCACCGCATTCACCACACTGGATTTTCCCGCGTTCCGGATGCCGAAGAATCCGATCTGCACCCGCTCTGAAGATGGCGCCTCGCTCATCATGCCCATGGTCCTTTCCTCCCATTTCCGTATGCACCGGCATTTCAAATATTGTCTGTTTATTGTCTGTTCCCATGTATCCTTCACAGGTTATCCTGCATGCCATCCTCTTCGGCCCAGTCAAAATAATCCGGAAACTCTGTCCTGTACAGGCGCCCTGAACATGCCAGTGCCGGAAGGGGATGGAATACCAAGTCTGCCGATAGAACGGATTTGTACATAGGATCTGCCCAGATGCCAATCTCAGTATCCGGATGATTCCGCCGGACATCGCTGATGCATTCGGTCAGCTCTTCTTCGCCATCAAAGAACCGGTCTTCGGGTCCAAGCAGCGGCCTGCTGTCCGGAAATGGACACAGGATGATCGCTGATTCCCCCGCAGATGCGGCCAGCGAAGCAGACAGAACGGCCTCTCCGATCAAGATGAAGACAGATCTTCTGTTATATTGCCTCCCTGCCGCATCTAACCGCTTAAGGAAGGCGGTTTCATCCTGCTGACGCTGGAGGGGCTGCTCTGCCGCTTCCATCAGCTTTTTCGCCAGCTCTGCCCACAGTTTCCGCGTGACAGGCGCCCCCGCAACGAACGGGATCCCATACGTTTCCTTCAAATACCTTGCAGCCAGGATGCCCGTGTCAGAGATAACCAGATTTACATCTGCATCTGTCGATCTGTAAATTTCCTGCGGCGTACTGCCCATCGCCCAGACCGCCGTCACATCGAACCCGTCCATTTCCAGGATGCGCCTCAGGTGTGGAATTGACCTTCGGTTCCCGTATGTCAGAGGTGTTGCCCCAAGCACACACACCCTTAGTCTGCGGGGCTGTTCGGAATCCCTTCCCAAACCCTGACGGTCTATATTCCGGACGACTTTCTGTCTGACTGACGGCTCTGCGCTGCTGCCAGTTCCCTGACCGGGTGCTGGCAGCATCCGGCGCGCGTATTCCAGAAAGGCGCGCCCCGCCCCTCTGACATAGTCGTGCATCCCGTTTCCGGGCACATAGAACGTTTTGATTCCGCTCCGTTCCTCTACAATCCGGCAGATTCCCTGAAAATCGGTCCCGTTCAGATAAGGAACCGGAGAGTTGCAGATCGCAATAAAACAGGGCTCCGGATCCAGCTCTTCAGCCGCCTCCACGATATCTTCGATGAACTTCCGGTCATTTCCAAGGATGGCATCCCGCATATTGAGACCGGATATGAAGATGTAGCTTTCCTGATCGTACCAGCGGATCTCATCATGTGTATTGTAGGTTGAGTTGCAGCCGGAGGGGTCATGAATCACAACCATCCCGCCCAGCTCATAGAGGGCGGAGGCGATTCCTGAAACATCCCCGGCGCAGACCGGCAGGATTCTGTACGCTTCTTTCATCGGACTCCTCCCCTCCCTTTGCCGAAAGCAGTTATGTCCGTGGAAGAAGGCTCACAGGCATGGTCTCTGTCCTCCTCCCTTCCCGGGAGCGACGGCAGGCCGAGCCCCTTCCGCTGAACCGTATCGCGCAGGTCCTTCGGTCTTTGAAATGCATCGATCATTGCCGATGCAAGTTTTCTCAGGCCATCGTAGCCCCAGTTCCCGTCATATTCAATCCAGTTCACAAAGAAGGGCGTAGCAGCAAAGAATGCCGCCTTGGGTCCGATCGCCAGAATACGGCACTCTTCCGGTTTCCCCTGCAGCATGCCTGGCGCAATGCGCGCTCTCTGCCTGGCCTCGACCTGGCTGGTTGACTGCAGCAGAAGGTCGGGCGCCTGCGCTTTCAGCCAGTCAAAATCCTCCTGTTCCTCCGGGCTGATGCTGTCGAGGCAGACTCTTGTCACCCGGAACCCCTCCTCCAGCAGCCGCCTCGCTATGCTCAGCGGACGCGGACATGCAAGATAGTCCAGCCACACCTCCGTATTTCCGATCACAGCCCTGGCCTGGGCGAAGGCCTGTCTGGCGGACGCCTTCTCCTGTTCCAGAAATGCAAAAAGCTTCTCATCCATCGTCTCGCCTGACTGTCCGGCTGCCGTCAGCAGACTCTGGAGGGCTTCCTTTATCTGGCCATCCAGTGCCACAGGAGGAATGTAGAGATACGGACGTTCGTTTTTTTCGGCAAGCGCCTGAAGGCCGTAGACAGACAACGGCGAGCGGGTGAGATAGAGAAAGCTGTCCCCCATATCCAGGTAGGCATCATAGTCTCTGCAGTCCATGACCTGCCGCACATGGATGCCTAGCCTTCCCAGCACCCTGGTGAGATCGGATGTCTGCGGAAGGCGAAGGTTGTCCCCGAAAACACTGACAGACCGGCGGTTCACCGGCCTCTTCGGAATCACCGCCATCATGCTTTTTCTCTGTTTCTGCTCCGGCGTCAGTGACACCTTCTGCATGATCGGATCCATCCAGCAGCCCATGAAGTCAATATCCGGAAACCTTCTTCGAAGCTCCTTCAGAATGTACCGTTCATCGGCTCCGCACAGATGATGCATACAGACCAGAAACAGTTCCACTGCTCTTGGCCGCTCCTGCAGGCGGTCTATCAGATCGCTTGTCCCCTCAATCGTGACTTTCTCAAGCCTTCCGCCGACGACTTCCCGCTCTGTCGGCATCACCGAGGAAATGCGGCCCGCACAGCCCATCTCCCCGGCTGTCATGATGACGCCCCTCAGACAGTTCTGCGAGCAGACATAGATCTGACGCGTCTGGGGGAGCAGCATGCCGGTGTGGACAATGTTCCAGTTCTCATGAACCGGGCAGTTGTATTCCAGCCTCCATGGGAACGGTCTCGGGAAGCAGGCATCGCCGATCCGCACCAGTGCCTCAGATGTGCAGTGAGCCGGACGCTCCGGATTTCCGCAGCCTGACTTTTGGCAGCATACCTGCTCTTCCTGCGGTCCGATTCTGGTCAGCATCCTGTCCCTCCTTCCTGCTTCCTTCTGCTTTACGGTTCGTCTGTCCCGGGGCTCTGCTCTCCCCATCATCATGCCTTCAATACCCCGCCATTTCTGTCAGGTTCGAAGTCAAGGATACCGGAGAAACTCTCCATCATCTCGCCTTCAATAACCCGCCATTCAGCAGATCCGAGGGAGAAGCTCATTTCCCGGCTCGGGCAGCAAGGTCTGTGCCCCGATCTGGGTCGTCATGACGACCCGTCCTTTGTTCTCCGCCGTGATACAGCCGATCACAGCAGCGCCCTCGGTGCAGGTCTGGCCGTGAAGAATTTCCAGCAATCTTCCAGTCTCTTCCTGTGGGCAGACAATCACAAGCCGCCCCTCACAGGCAAGGTAGAGCGGCTCCAGCCCCAGCATGCCTGTCACACCCCGGACAGCCGGCTGAACCGGGATCTTCTCGGTCTCCAGCCGGATACCGACACCCGACTCTGCCGCGATCTCGTAGAGCACAGTCCCGACACCGCCTCTGGTCGCATCACGAATGACATGCGGTCTGAGACCAGATGACAAAACAGCCTCGACCGGTTTCCAGAGCGGAGCACAGTCGCTTGTCACCTCTGCCTCTATGCCGTAATCATCCCGCGCCAGCAGGATCGCTGTCCCATGGCGGCCGATATCCCCTGTCACAATCACGGCATCCCCTGGTCTGGCGCAGGCGCCGGACATCCGGACGCTCTCCATGATCTCCCCGATGCCAGTCGTCGTGATGAAGACGCCGCCGCACTGTCCCTTTCCGGCGACCTTCGTGTCCCCCGCCACCAGTCGGACGCCTGCCTCATCGGCTGTCTTTGCCATTGCTGCCGCGATCTGGTCCAGCTCGTCAATCCGAAATCCTTCCTCAATGACAAAGGCACAGGTCATATACAGCGGACGCGCCCCCATGCAGGAGAGATCGTTGACCGTCCCGCAGATGCTGAGCTTTCCGATGTTGCCACCGGGAAAAAACTGCGGTGATACGATGAAACCGTCCGTTGTCATTGCCAGTCGGCCGCACACAGGCGGCAGCACAGCCGCATCGTCCGCCGTGAAATATTCATTGCCCAGGTGCTTTTCAAAGATACCGTGGATCAGCTCCGATGTCTGTTTTCCACCGGCACCGTGCGCCATTGTAATCGTATCTGTCATACTTGCTCCCTTCATCCGAGGATTCGGTTTCTCACAGATTCTGCCCGTACAGATACCAGGCGGAGCAGGCGCCTTCCGATGACACCATGCAGGCTCCGACCGGATGCTCCGGCGTACAGGCCTTCCCGAACACCCTGCACTGGGTCGGCAGAAGCTCCCCCTTCAGCACCTGCCCGCACCGGCAGGCCGGGTTCGCACGGCCCGCCATCTCCGGGACCTGGAATCGTGTCCTTGCGTCATACATTTGGCAGGACTCCTTCAGTTTCATGCCGGAGTCTGGAATGATGCCGATTCCCCGCCACTCTTCATCACATGGTTCCATCATCGCTGCCACAAGCGACTGTGCCTTCGGGCTTCCATCCGGCCGGACGACCCGCGGATAGCAGTTCACGAAGAATGGTTTCCCTTCCTGATAACGGGTAACCGCCACTGCCAGCGCGGTCAGCAGTTCGCTCGCCGTGAACCCGGCACAGACGCCGCTCACGCCTTCCTCTGCCAGCTTTTCACAGATTCCGGTTCCGGTAATGGCATGGACATGTCCCGGATACAGAAACAGATCGGTGGAGTCCTTCATCGCCTCGTAGGCACCGGGCATTGTCTTGTTGGCCGTCAGAAGTGAAAAATTCCGGATCCCGTCCTGCTGTGCCTTCCGGACCGCCAGACAGGCGGACGGCGTAGTCGTCTCAAAACCAACCGACAGAAACACGACCTCCTCGTCAGGGTGCTCCGCCGCGTAGCGCTCCGCATCGAGCGGGGTGTAGACCACCTTGACGGCTGCGCCTTCTCCTCTCGCAGTCTGAAGCGAGGCCTCTGTCCCCGGGACACGGACAAGGTCGCCAAATGTACAGACCGTCGCACCCTTCTCCAGCGCCAGCCAGATCGCCTCGTCGATGTAGCCCACCGGCGTCACGCAGACCGGGCAGCCCGGCCCGGATATCAGTTCAATCTGTCTGGGCAGAATCCGGCGGATTCCCTGCCGGAAAATCTCATGGGTATGGGTTCCGCAGACCTCCATGATCCGGCAGTGTGGTCCGTCATACCGTGTCAGGATTTCCTTTGCCCGCTCAATCGTCTGGTTCACAGCTTCCTCCCTGTCATACGACGCGGCACCCTCACAGCAAGTCGAGCAGTGCCCCCGTTTCATCCTCGTCATCATCCGTAATCTTTGCGATCGCCGTCCCCGCGTGCACCATCACAAAGTCGCCCGGTTCCAGATCCGAAAGCAGTGCCGCCGAGACCTTGCGTCTGGCGCCGCTGGCATCCACAATCGCCACGTCATCCTTCACACTGACAACCTTTGCCGATAACCCTACACACATCTTTTTCTCTTCCTTCCTGTGTATTATTCTTCAGCATGTGTTATGATCGCTGCTCCGCAGGCGGCTTTCTTCCGTTTTCCTGTCCGAGCGCCGCCATCGCATAGAGTGCCTGCCCCAGCGCAATGCCGCCGTCATTCGGGGGAACCAGATGGTGGCGCAGCACCTGAATCTTTTCTGCCTGAAGTTCTTTCTCCACAAGCTCCAGAAGGAGCCGGTTCTGGAAAACGCCCCCTGTCAGAGCCGCCGTCTTCACGCCCGTTCTTTCGCTGAGCGAAACCGTCTCCTGCACAATCATCTGTGCCAGCCCCCTGTGGAATTCATATGCCAGTTCTTCGCTTCCGGCTCCGTCCAGCTTTGCCAGGACAAACGCCCGCACGAGCGAATCAGTCGGCAGGACATCCGGCTGCGGCTGTCCGCCCGCTTCTACTGCCTGCCTGTTTTGCGCCAAACTGTCCCCGGACTGGCAAAGCTCTGTCAGGGAAGCCAGGCTGCCGGCAGCATGCGCTCTCCCCCGCATGGCGCTGTACATCAGCGCCGTGGCTGCCTCCCCCTCATATGTGGATGCCCGCCGGATTCCCAGGATTGCGCTGACGGCATCAAACAGCCTGCCCGCACTGGTAGACTGTACCGCGTTGATTTTCCGGGTAAAGAGTACCTTCAAGGCGCCTGCTGCCATTTCGTCGCACAGCCCGAGACGCCGGATGATGTCATCTGCCCCGGCGCCGAAGATCTGTTGCAGCATGGATACCGCAATCCGCCAGCCTTCCCTTGCCGCCATGTCGCCGCCGATCTGCCAGAACGGCGCGATGTGACCGCCCCGCTCAAAGTGTCCGATATCCGACAGCAGGAACTCGCCGCCCCAGATGGTACCATCCGTCCCGAATCCGGTTCCGTCAAATGAAACACCGATGACAGGCTCCAGATAGTCATTTTCGGCCATGCAGGAGAGCACATGTGCATAGTGATGCTGCACGCGCAGAAGCGGAATTCCGCGCTCCTCCGCCAGCTTCTCCGCCACCAGGGTCGAGTTATACTTCGGGTGAAGATCCGCCGCGATGACCTGCGGCTTCATTTCCAGAAGCGTCTCTGTCTTTTTGACCGCGTCCTCAAGCGCCTTCACCGTCCGCAGGTCCGCCAGATCTCCGACATAGGCAGACGGGTAGAAAATCTGATCCTTTCCAAGACAGAACGTGTTCTTCAGCTCTCCGCCAATCCCGAGCACCTGTCCCTGATACGGCCGGCTCACCAGAAATGGGAGCGGCGCATATCCTCTTGAACGGCGAATCATATAAGGCGCTTTGTCATAAAAATCCATGACCGAATCGTCTGTCCGGATCCGGATATCCCGGTTGTTGGACAAGATGGCGTCGCAGAAGCCTGCGATCTCGTCCAGTGCCTCCGCATCGTTTGAGGCAATCGGCGCGCCGGATGCATTGCCGCTCGTCATGACGAGCACATCCGGCATTCTCTCCTGCCAGACGTCCTCATAGGTAAAGAGCAGAAGCTGAATCGGCGCATACGGAAGCATCATGCCGATGGTCGGGATATCCGGTGCCACGGCGCTGCAGATCCGGCCTCCTGTCTTCTTCGGCAGCAGAAGAATCGGTTTCTGATGACCTGTCAGAATCCGGTGCTGCTCAGGAGAAACTTCACACTCCCGCCTGCAGACCGCCTCGTCCCTCGCCATGACGGCAAATGGTTTCATCGGCCGTCTCTTCAGCCTTCTGAGGCGCATCACCGCGGCCTCGTCCGCTGCATTGCAGGCCAGGTGAAAGCCGCCAATTCCCTTCACAGCAATGATTCCGCCCTGCACCAGAATCTGCCGTGCCCGGCTGATGGCTGCGGCGCCTCGGACAGAAATCCTCCTGTCAGTCTCTCCCGCTCGCTCGATCAGATACACCTGCGGTCCGCAGTCGTTGCAGCAGACCGGCTGTGCATCATAGAAACGCGATTTCGGGTCGTAGTATTCCCGGCGGCACTGCGGGCACATCGGAAACTTTTTCATCGATGTGCGTTCCCGGTCATAGGGAAGCGCCTCCAGAAGCGAGAAACGCGGCCCGCAGCACGTGCAGTTGATAAAAGGGTGAAGATACCGCCTGCTGTTTTTGTCAAAGAGTTCCGCCTTGCAGGTATCACAGATGGCAATGTCCGGCGATATGAAAATCTCCCCAGAGGTTTTCTCACTCTCGACGATCCGGAAGCCATCCGACTCCTGGCTCTGTCCCGCTATGTCCCCGAATCCGGCGGCAGAGCTTTGTTCCAGCAGCTTCACATCCATTTTCAGGATGACCGCCCGCTCCGGCGGCTGTTCCTTCACACGCTTCTCAAATTCATCGAGAACAGAGGGTACACCCTCCGCGTTGATTTCCACAAAGCTTCCCCGGTTGGCCACCGTCCCCCGGATTCCAAGCGCATGAGCATGGCGGTCGACGGCAGGCCGAAACCCAACCCCCTGAACGATTCCGTATACTCTGATCTGTCTTCTCTCAGTCTTCTCCATCCCTGTGCCTGTCCATCCAGCCTTCCTGCTGCAGTTTGGTTCTCCCGCCTCTGTCTGTTTTGTTCAGCCCTGCCTGTTTCAGCCCGGCCGCCGGCCTCTTGTCCGCCCCCTGCGGTCGGGCTGCCGGCGCCGGCGGATCAACTTCAGACGGCTGCCTCGCTCTTCCCGGAGACGGCAAACTGCGGCAGATGAACAAATGTCCCTTCAAACGCCGGGATCAGTCTCTCCATCACACGGTCTGCGATCATCCTGTCTGGCTTAAGCATCTGAACCAGGTGCGTGAAGTCATCTTCCTCCCGCAGGCGGACATCCCCCGGCTGCATCAGCTCCTGGTCCATTTCAAACCAGCTTGCCACCACAATTCTCTGTCCAGGCTCCTGCTTTATAAGTGCCTCACGGATGGAGCATCCCAGAATCTGGCTCTGGACAATCAGCGTGCAGGACTTTCCTTGTCTCTCTGGCCTTTCACAGTCTGGTCTGTTATAGTCTGCTTTTTCACGGTCTGACCTTTCACGCTCTGCTCTTTCCAGCATGCGCACCGCACCCGGAAAACGCACCTCAACCGGCGTCCCAAACCGCTGATTCAGAAAATGAACGGCTTCCAAACCGTCCGGTGAGGCGGCGATGTTGACGTCATTTTCCCCGGCCCGCCTGTAATCCTCCAGAGCCGCGCCGTCTCCATACAAAATCACCTCGTCATAGCCCTCTGCCTGAAGCGCCAGCCGGATCAGCTCCGCGCATTGTCCATTCGGCAGATCAAGCGGTGTGACGCCAAAGACACCTGCCCGCCTGGTTCTTCTTCCATCCGGGAACGCCGCCGACTCCATGCGTCCCGCCGCCCCGTCAGGCGGCCGCTCCATGTCTCTCGCTGCCCCGTCCGGATTCTGGTTCGCATGTCCCGCCGCCCTGTCAGGTTTCTGGTCCGAGTTTCCTGGTTCTTCAAGCATCCCCCGGCGGTCCAGCTCTCTGAGAAGGGCCATGTACGCCAGCTGCACGCCCCGGTCGTACAAATGCATGCCATCCGTTGCCATCGTAAGGACCGGCAGGCTGATCTGTGCCTCGATCATTCGCTTGACCGCGCTCAGATCTGTTCCGATCACAGCCGGAACCGGCGTGCCGATCACCGCGACAAAACTGGCGTCAATCTTCTCTGCACACCGGCAGATCTTCTTCACAAGAAGCCTGTCCCGTCCCATCACGGCATCCATATCCCTCAGCCCTGCTGAAAAGACCGCTGATTTTCTGCTGGACCACCTGGGTTCGTCGAACCCGCAGATATTCCCGGCACAGCCGCCGGCATCCAGGATGACAATGATCCCACCAAGCTCATAGAGGACAGACTCCGCCCCTGACTGGTCGGGTGCAAAGGGCGTCAGGACTTTCCGCAGTCCCCTCATGTACTTGTCCTCCCTTCTTCACTGTGCTTTGTAAAGTCATTTTCCCACTGCACCGGCTGGCCGCTGTGTAAGCCGCCTTCAGCCTGGTGCCTGCGCCTCAGCCATACCGTTCCTCGCAGGACGAGAGGATCGCCTCGGCAAGCCTGCGGAGGCCTGCGTACCCGAAGGGCTGCTCATCTGTATTCCAGGGAACAAATGCTGCATCCGGGTGGTAGTACCCCGCATCCTTTCCGACCGCCACGGCATAGGGCAGCTCTCCGCCCTCCGCGATGTCGTAGTAGATCATGGTCGGTTCCATGTTGGAATATACCATCGTCTGAGGCGAGCGCTCTGCCAGCCTGCCGATGTACCAGGCATATTCCGGAGCCGGGTTGGCGAAAATCTCCCGGACACAGAAGCCTGTCTCCGAAAGGGCCAGGGCCAGTTCAAATGGATTTGCATTCACAACTTCCCCGATCGAAAAAACCAGCTTCGGATAGCGCCTCTTCAGACTGGCAAGCGCCTCCTCTGCCTCCTGGCGGCCCTCCCCGCAGCTCCATTTTACCCCAAGTGCGGCTGAGAGCGCCCGGTACTGCCGCGCGATCCGGTCTGCTCCATAGAACCGGGTCAGGGCAACCGATGGGATGCCAAGCCTCCTGCTCAGATCATCCGCGGCATCCTGCGCCTCCGGGTTCAGCACCAGATTGAAGTTGGCCTCACCCATCCGGTAGAATTCCCCGATGTTCTCACAGGTAGAGATCTGCCGGATCGTTTTCACGCCAATCCCCCGAAGCATCCCAAACAGCTCACAGTCTGGATCGACAGGGGCAAAAAAGCCGAGCAGATTCACACTTGACCGGATGCGCTTCTGACTGGGCAGAAGCGAATAGAGCGACTGACGGACCGCCACCATCGGCGGCCGCCTCCCCTCCCTTGTCAGCGCATACATATAACAGGGACGCACCGGGATCTGAACCAGCGTCTCCGCCTTCCGGGCAACCCGCTCCATGTCTGTCCCGAGAAGCGCATCCACGCAGGTGATGCAGATCATCACCAGAGAAGGCTGAACACGGCAGCTTTCTACAATCTCCGCCACTGCCTGCGGGATCACCTTCAGGTGGCGTCCGGTCACAAGATCGGTCTCACCGATCTCCAGATAGAAGAAGCGCTCCTCATATCCCTTGATCTTTGTGATCTCCGCCGTGTTCCGGCCGCAGCAGCCCGGCGATACAATCAGCATAATCGAGCCCGGTACCGCAAGCCCGGCCCGCTTGACACCGAATCCCTCCGCTCCGGGAGAGTTATAGGCCAGCGTCGCCGGTGAGTTGTACACCAGATGGGAGGATGTCACATACTCCTCAGGTATCCCCTCCGGCCCCAGTCTGTTGAGCTCCTCAACCGTACAGCCGCCCGGCTTATGCACCGCGCCGCAGCCGGCGCCAGTACCTTTCTGAAACAGGTCTTCTGTCTTGCAGCCGCCTGTCTCCTGTCTCACATCGGGCATCCGCAGTCCTCCAGTTTTCCAAATCCGTGAGGTGTATCCGTCCCGCTCATCATTCCGCCGGCTTCTTCCGCCAGCAGCCGGTCTGCCAGATCGAAGAACTTCAATGCAATCGTGCCATCCGGATCCAGCTCGACAATCGTCCTGCCCTGGTCCTCCGCTGTCTGGAATGCCCTGTCCCGCGGGATGTCCGCCACTATACGCAATCCCCTTTCGCGGGCGAATGTCTCCACCTTCTCGCGCTCCAACTCGACATTCCTCCGGTTCAGAATGATTCCCTCGACAGAAGCATAGCCCCGATCCTCAAAATTCAGCACTGCGCTGTTGATGTTTCCGGCCGCATACAGGGCCATCTTCTCACCGCTCGTGACAATCAGAACCTTCTCGGCATAGCCCTCCCGGATCGGAGCGGCAAAACCGCCGCACACCACATCCCCGAGGACATCAAAGAGCACCACATCCGGCTTCTCCCTCTCAAGAAGCCTCAGATCATCCAGCAGATTGAATGTGGAGATGATTCCCCGGCCTGCGCACCCGAGCCCCGGCGTCGGCCCGCCTGTCTCGATGCACAGAACGTTCCCGAATCCTCTTGCAGTGATCTCCTCGAGCGATGTCGGATCCTCATCATACTCGCGGAGATAATTCATCACCGGCATCAGCGATTTTCCGGCCAGCAGGTTTCCTGTGGAATCCGCCTTCGGATCACAGCCGATCTGGATGACCTTCTTCCCGCGCATGGCGAAGGCCGCAGAAAGATTCGAGGTTACCGTCGACTTTCCGATTCCGCCTTTGCCGTAGATTGCCAGTTTGATCATAATAAAAGACTCCTCTGCATCCTGCGCAGAGGAGTCCTGTTCATCCTTCGGTCCCGGACTCTTTCCTGCTCAGAATGCCTGCTGTACACGTTTCACACTCTTAGCCGTCAAGATGGCTGCACCTGGATTGGCTGCCGGAATCGGTCCTTCATCCGGCGGCTGATGCTCCTATTCTACCGAAGCTGATGTCCTTTTTCAACCGAATATCAGGTTTTGCGTTCCACACGGCCGGAAACGGAGACAGGCCGGCTGTTCTCCATCTTTCCCGATTCGTGATAAAATGAATGACCGTAAACGAGGGAAAAAATGAGTTGCTGAAGGATATCAGATATGCTGAACATTGTGCTTTATGAACCCGAAATTCCATACAACACCGGCAATATCGGAAGGACGTGCGTCGCTTCCGGTGCAGGACTTCATCTGATCAAACCACTCGGTTTTCAGCTGACCGACAAGTATATCCGGCGGGCAGGGCTCGACTACTGGCCGCGGCTCCATCCGACTGTCCATGAAGACTATACGGCATTCTGCCGCGCTGCCGTCGGCCACCGTGTCTGGCTGGCAACCACGAAGGCCCACCAGATCTATACGGATGTTTCCTTCGGACCGGATGATTTTATCATGTTCGGGCCGGAAAGCCGCGGCATCCCGGAGGAAATTCTGACCGCACACGAGGAAGACTGCATCCGTATCCCCATGATGGCAGGCGAGCGCTCCCTCAACCTGTGCAACTCCGCCGCCATCGTCCTGTATGAAGCGCTGCGGCAGAATCACTTCAGCGGCCTTGAACTCCATGGCGCTCTCCATCACCTGGTCTGGAAAACGGATGATTTCCAGTGATACAGCCTTGGCACCAGTGCCAGAGCCGCCGTCATACCGTTGTACGCTTTCTTTTCCACAATCAGCTTGCCAGGGAGCTCTCTGTCCATTGCTCCGAGCACCGCTGCCCGCTCACAGGCATTGTCCACGCCGATTGTCTTCTCGACAAATGACGATGTGCTGAATTTCCCCGGCACCCGGATCAGCTGGGATGCCGTGTAGGTTTCAAGCGGAAGCGTCTGCCTTTCACAGAAATACCGGATAGCCGGTTCCTGCGCCTTCAGATCGACGCTTGCCACCTTGCAGATTGCTTCAATGCTGACCCCCGCCACATCCAGGAAATTGAACAGAAACCGCTCCATCTCCTCCGCATCCACCCCTCTCCTGCAGCCCACACCGAGGACCACAGCCTTCGGCACCAGCGAAAGATTGCTCTGAAAATACGGCACCTGACTGTTCAGGGACATCGTGATTCCAAGCACCGGCCTGTCCTCACATCCTTCTTCTGTATAGGGTTCTGTTCCCGGCGGATAGCAGGTTAGTTCCTCCGGGCATGTGCCGTCAATCGGAAGGAGCGGATCTGCATAAAACCCGACAGGCCGGCCGCCCAGCACCGCAGAGGAGACCTCCTTGGCCAGCTCCATGCTGCCGACCACGCAGTTGTTCTCCTTCGCAAATTCATCCACTGCAAACGCCGCATGCAAATCGGCTGCGGTCGTTACAATCGCCTCCGCTCCGATTCCTGCGGCAGTCCGCCGCGCAAGGTCATTTGCCCTGTCCAGGTGTCCGGACAGCAGGGAGATCGCCCACCTGCCCCCCTCATCGACCACAACAATCGCCGGGTCTGTTGTCTTCGACTGAATCTGCGGGGCGATCAGCCTCACCGCAATCCCGACAGCCCCGACAAAGATGATCGCATCGTCTGTCAGAAAATGATCCGCCATCCACGCATGGATGTTCTTGCTGACAACATGAACCTCCTCGTCCGCGGTCTTCGACTTTCTCTCCGTCCACACATCGATATCTGTAGATGTATCATCCAGTGCATGACGAATCATCAGAGCGGTTTGTGCTCCCTTTTCCGTAAAGCAGATGCAGGATATTCTCATGAGCTTACGCGCCTCCCTCCTGTCATGTCAGGCTTATCGCCCGGCTGTTCAGATGACGTAGAACCAGCCTGAGTCTTCGGCTTCCACCTTCTCCGGAACGCCCTTTCCCTGATTGAGCACCATTTCCTGGTTCTTGACATTCACCTTGGTGTACGGCGGCACCGAGGCGGTGATGAAGCAGTTGCCGCCGATGACCGCATCGTGCCCGATAATTGTCTCCCCGCCAAGGATGGATGCCCCGGAATAGATTGTGACATTGTCCTCGATCGTCGGATGGCGTTTCCTGCCCTGAAGCTTCTGACCCAGTCTGGTTGAAAGTGCCCCGATTGTCACGCCCTGATAGATCTTCGCGTGCTCTCCGATGATCGTTGTCTCGCCGACCACGACACCTGTCGCATGGTCAATCATGAAATACTTTCCGATTGTCGCGCCGGGATGGATGTCCACGCCTGTCTTGCTGTGCGCATGCTCGGAGAGAATGCGCGGGATCATCGGAACGTGGAGCTTGTAGAGTTCATGCGCGCAGCGGTAGACCGTGATGGCATACATGCCCGGGTAGCTGAGGATAATCTCGCTCTTGGAATACGCGGCCGGGTCGCCGTCCAAAATCGCCTGAAGGTCCGTGTCCAGATATTCCCTGATCTTTGGGATCCGGCGGACGAACTCGATGGCAATCTTCTGAGACTCAGCCCTCAGCTCCTTTCCGGAGCGCCCCGTAAACTCATTGGTATACCGGAGCGCGATCTCAACCTGTTCCTCAAGATTGATGATAACGTCATCGACAACAGTCGATATCTGCGCCTCCACGTTGTAGACACGGCCCTTGTTGTTTGGATCCCTGTAGTACCCCGGATAGATGACCTGAAAGAGCTCATGCAGAATCCGGATGACCACATCCCGGTTCGGCGCCTGTGCGCTGCTGATCTTATCGATGGCACGTCCGCCCTGATAATCATCCAGAATGGTCCGCACAACCTGCGCAGCCTCATCCTTCATGCAGAGCCCGACTGCTTTTGCTGTATTCTCCATAACGTTCTCCATGCTCGCCCCGCCGCGGCGGTTTTACTGATGCGGCAGTCTGCCGCTGCTGTCATGCCTTTTCCTGTGTCTTTTCCGGCGCCGGTTCTTTCGCCTGTCTGAGCATCTTCGCGACATAGAAACCGGTGTACGAATGCTTCACCTTTGCGACTTCCTCCGGCGTCCCCTGTGCGATCACGGTTCCGCCGCCGTCTCCGCCTTCCGGCCCCATGTCGATCAGGTAATCTGCCGTCTTGATGACATCCAGATTGTGCTCGATGACAACGACTGTGTTTCCGCCATCCGTGAGCCGCTGCAGGATCTCCACCAGCTTGCTCACATCCGCAAAATGCAGCCCGGTTGTGGGCTCATCCAGAATGTAGATCGTCCTTCCGGTGGACCGTCTCGCCAGCTCGGTCGCCAGCTTGATACGCTGTGCCTCCCCGCCGGAAAGCTCGGTCGACGGCTGCCCCAGCCGGATATATCCCAGGCCGACATCGTACAGGGTCTGAATCTTGTTGCGGATGGACGGCACATGGTCAAAGAACTTCAGTGCCTCCTCCACCGTCATGTTCAGCACCTCATAGATGTTCTTCCCCTTGTAGTGGACCTCCAGCGTCTCGCGGTTGTACCGCTGACCATGGCAGACCTCGCAGGGTACATAGACATCCGGCAGGAAGTTCATCTCAATCTTGATGATGCCGTCCCCGCCGCAGGCCTCGCAGCGTCCGCCCTTGACATTGAATGAAAATCTGCCCTTCTTGTATCCTCTCGCCTTCGCCTCCTGCGTCGCCGCAAACAGATCCCGGATCTGATCGAACACACCGGTATAGGTTGCCGGGTTGGAGCGCGGCGTCCTGCCGATCGGCGACTGATCGATGTTGATCACCTTGTCGAGGGCTTCATAGCCCTCGATTCCCTTGTGCTTTCCCGGAATGTGACGAGCCCGGTTGAGCCGGTTCGCCAGATCCTTGTAGAGGATCTCATTGACCAGGGAGCTCTTCCCGGAGCCTGACACACCTGTCACACAGGTGAAGACCCCGAGCGGGAATTTCACGTCGATGTTTTTCAAATTGTGTTCCTCAGCGCCCCGTACGGTCAGCCAGCCGGCCGGTTTCCTCCGGGTCTTCGGAATCGGGATTCTCAGCTCACCGGAGAGATACTTGCCGGTGATGGACTGCGGGCACTTCATGATCTCCTCCGCTGTCCCGGTTGCCACAATCTGTCCGCCGTGCTCTCCCGCACCCGGTCCGACATCGACGATGAAGTCTGCCGCGCGCATCGTGTCCTCGTCATGCTCGACAACCAGAACAGAGTTGCCCAGATCCCGGAGGCGGAGCAGCGTTTTCAGAAGCTTGTCGTTATCCCGCTGGTGCAGACCGATGGACGGCTCGTCCAGGATGTAGGCCACCCCGACCAGCCCGGATCCGATCTGCGTCGCAAGCCGGATCCGCTGCGCTTCTCCGCCGGAAAGGGTTGCGGTTCCCCTCCCCAGGGACAGATAATCGAGGCCGACATCGTTCAGAAACCGGACGCGTGCCCGGATCTCCTTCAGAATCTGGTCGCCGACCTGCATCATCTGCGTCGACAGTCCCAGATCAGCCGTGCTCAGATACTCGAGCAGGTCCGCCACGGACATGTTCGTCATCTCGTAGATATTTTTCCCGCCGATCGTGACGGCAAGTGCCTCCTTCTTCAGACGCTGCCCATGGCAGGCGGGACAGGGCGTCACACGCATGAATGTCTCGTATTCCGCCTTCATGGCTTCCCCGAAGGTCTCCCGGTAACGTCTTTGCACATTGCTGATCAGGCCCTCGAACGCGACATTGTAGACGCCCTCGCCTCTCTGCCCCTTATAATGGACGGCGACCTCACGTCCACCTGTCCCATAAATCAGGATATCATGGATCTTCTTCGGATAATCCCGGAATGGTGTGTCCAATCTGAATCCATAGGCATCCGCAAGCGCGACCAGAAGGGCCCGCGTAAAGGATCCCTCCGCCTTCGATGACTGCCATCCGGGCACCACAATGGCTCCCTGATCGATGCTCAGCGACTTGTCCGGGATCATCAAATTCTCGTCAAACTCCATCTTGTAGCCCAGTCCCGTGCACTCCGGGCATGCGCCATAGGGGTTGTTGAAGGAGAAGGATCTCGGCTCGATCTCTGCAATCGAGGTTCCGTCATACGGGCAGGAGAAATTCTCCGAAAAAATGAGCATCTCCGTCTCTTTATGCGTATCCGGGGCTTCCTCGGACATATCCCCGGCAGCGCGGGCACCTGCCCTGACAGGCGCCTGCACGTCCCCCTCTGATGCCGGATGGGCTGCTGTATCCTCCATCCCGGTTCCATGATTCTGAACTCTGCCGATTTCGTCCGGATGAAGGTCCTTCTCCGTCTTCGGTCTCTGCACCTCGACATAGGCCAGTCCGTCTGCCAGCGCCAGAACCTGTTCCAGCGATTCTGTCAGGCGCTTCTCGATTCCCGGCTTCACAATCAGCCGGTCAACCAGGATCTCGATGTTATGCTTGACATTCTTGTCCAGCTTCACCTGCTCGCTGAGTTCATACAGGTTCCCGTCGATCCGTACACGGACATAGCCGGAGCGCCTTGCATGTTCAAGAAGCTTGGTATGCTCCCCCTTCCTGCCTCTCACGACCGGTGCAAGCAGCTGGATCCGGCTTCTCTCCGGAAGCTTCATGATGGCGTCCGTCATCTGATCGACGGTCTGCTTTTTGATCTCCCTGCCGCATGTGGGGCAGTGCACCGTTCCGCAGCGGGCATAGAGCAGACGAAAATAATCATAAATCTCCGTCACCGTCCCGACTGTCGAGCGCGGATTGTGGTTTGTGGACTTCTGGTCGATGGAGATTGCAGGCGGGAGGCCCTCGATGCTGTCCACCTTCGGCTTCTCCATCTGGCCGAGGAACTGGCGTGCATAGCTGGAGAGCGACTCCATATACCGCCGCTGTCCTTCTGCGTAGATGGTGTCAAAGGCCAGGGAGCTTTTTCCTGATCCCGACAATCCTGTCAGAACCACCAGTTCATTTCTCGGAATGTCGACATCCACATGCTTGAGATTGTTCTCAGACGCGCCGCGGATGCGGATATATTTTTTAACGTCCCTTTTCGGGGCTGGATCATATGCACACATTCAACTCTTCCTTCACTGACCGGATTCCTGCCTCAAAGCTATGCCATTTGCACGAAGCTCTGTCCGCAGGCTTGTTCGATTTACTCCATCTTCTGAAGCTCTTTCTTCAGCTCGATCATCTTGTCGCGCAGCTTTGCCGCTGCCTCGAAATTCAGATCAGCGGCGGCCTTCTTCATCTGCTTCTCAACACTGTCGATCAACTGGCCAAGCTCCTTCTTTGACATCGACTCCGGATCCTTCTCCCAGTCCTTCTCCTTCTTTGCGATGTCCTTTGACACTGCAATCAGGTCGCGGACTGCCTTTTTGATCGTTGTCGGCGTGATGTGATGTTCCTCATTGTACCGCTGCTGGACTGTCCGCCTGCGGTTTGTCTCCCCGATGGCCGCCTTCATGGAATCGGTCATCGTATCCGCGTACATAACGACATGGCCTTCCGCATTTCTGGCCGCCCGGCCGATTGTCTGAATCAGCGATGTCTCCGAGCGGAGAAAGCCCTCCTTGTCCGCGTCCAGAATCGCGACCAGCGTGATCTCCGGAATATCCAGCCCCTCTCTGAGGAGGTTGATGCCGACCAGCACATCGAAGACATCCAGCCGCATGTCGCGGATGATCTTCGAGCGTTCCAGCGTATCGATGTCGGAATGCAGGTACCGGACCCGGATGTCCGCCTCCCTGAGATACTGGGTCAGGTCCTCAGCCATCCGCTTCGTCAGGGTCGTCACAAGCACCTTGTTCCCCTTCTTCGTCTCCTTCCGGATCTCTGCAATCAGGTCATCCACCTGTCCTTTGACCGGGCGGACATCAATCTTCGGGTCCAGAAGCCCCGTCGGCCGGATGATCTGCTCGGCACGCAGCATCTCGTGCCCCTTCTCATACGGGCCTGGCGTTGCGGACACGAACAGGATCTGGTCAATCTTGTTCTCGAACTCCTCGAATTTCAGCGGCCGGTTGTCAAGTGCACTCGGAAGGCGGAATCCATAGTCGATCAGCGTCTGCTTCCGGCTTCTGTCGCCGTTGTACATCGCGTTGATCTGCGGCAGCGTCATGTGGGACTCGTCGATGATGATCAGAAACTCGTCCGGGAAATAATCCATCAGCGTCTGCGGCGGCGAGCCCGGTTCCCGGCCTTCCATATGGCGGGAGTAGTTCTCGATCCCGGTGCAGAAACCCGTCTCCCGAAGCATCTCGATGTCATAGTTCGTCCGCTCGGCGATGCGCTGCGCCTCCAGCAGCTTGTCCTCCGACTTGAAATATTTCACGCGCTCCTCGAGCTCCGCCTTGATGCTCTCTGTCGCTTTCACAATCTTGTCCTGCGGCATCACGTAGTGGGATGCCGGAAAGACAGCGATAAAGTTCAGTTCCCGCCGAACCTGTCCGGTGAGGGGATCGATCTCGCAGATCCGGTCGATCTCGTCCCCGAAGAACTCCACCCGGTACGCATATTCATCCGTATCGGCCGGAAAGATGTCGAGGGTATCCCCCTTCACGCGAAATGTAGACCGGTGGAAATCCATTTCGTTGCGGTCATAGTGAAGACTGATCAGCTTCTTCATGACCTCGTCCCGGTCCCGCTCCTCGCCTGGCCGAAGGTAGAGCGCCATCTCCTTGAAGTCGATCGGACTGCCCAGACCGTAGATACAGGAGACCGAACTGACGACAATCACATCGTTTCTGGACGTCAGCGAGGCGGTTGCCGACAGGCGCAGCTTGTCGATCTCATCGTTGATCATCGAGTCTTTCTCGATATACGTGTCTGTCTGCGGCACATATGCCTCCGGCTGGTAGTAATCGTAGTAGGAGACAAAATACTCGACGGCGTTCTCCGGAAAGAACTCCTTGAATTCGCCGTAGAGCTGCGCGGCCAGCGTCTTGTTGTGCGCAATGACCAGCGTCGGCTTCTGGAGCTGCTGGATGACATTCGCCATCGTGTAGGTCTTTCCGGAGCCTGTCACGCCGAGCAGGGTCTCCATCTGGTTGCCTTCCCGGAAGCCTTCCACCAGTTCCCTGATCGCCTCCGGCTGATCTCCGGTCGGCTGATAGGGTGCGTGAAGCCTGAAATCCATGCACATCCTCCTTCTGCCTGTTTATGTCCTGGCGCATACGTGGACATGTCTGCCGCGCTGTCACGATTTCTCTTGCGCATACACATGCTCTCGATCTGGCAACGCCTCGCAGTCGATCCGCCCTGCGCGTATAGAGGTTCTGCGCCGCCTGCCATTCTTATGTGCGCGGCACTCTGGTGATGGTTCCGCCGCCGATCACGCGCTCGCCATCATACAGAACGAGCGCCTGTCCGAGTGTAAGCGCCCTCTGCGGTTCGTCAAAGGTAAATGAAACACCGCCGTCATCCAGAACGACTGCTGTGCCGGCAGCCTCCACGGCACGGTAGCGTGGCTTCGCCGTTGCGCGAAGCACTGTACCGGGTGCCGGGCGCTTCTGTCCGGCACAACCCCCGGCGTCCTGCTGTTCTGTTCCGCTTTCGATGTCTTCGAAATGACAGGTTTTCTCCGCACCCGGCCACCAGATCCAGTTGAAATCCCCGGCCTCCAGGCGGCTGGAATACAGCCCGCTGTTCTCAGAGAGAATCACCTCGTTCTTCTCCATATCCTTGGCCTTGACATACATCGGATGAGGAAGCGCCAGTCCGAGCCCTTTTCGCTGTCCGATGGTATAACGGATCAGTCCTTTGTGCTCGCCCAGCACCCTTCCATCCTCGTCCACAAATCTGCCGTGCGGATAGGTATGCCCGGTCTGCCGCTCGATGAAATCTCCGTAGTCTCCATTCTGAACAAAGCAGATATCCTGCGAGTCCGGCTTCTGCGCGTTCACAAAGCCATATTCCTCCGCCGTCTGCCTTACCTGTTCCTTATCCCTGTAGCTTCCAAGCGGGAAAACGGTATGCGCGAGCTGATCCTGCGTCATCGCGTACAGCACATAGGTCTGATCCTTGGCCGGATTCTCCGACCTCAGAAGCTGCCACCTCCCGCTCTTTTCGTCGTAATGCGTCCTGGCGTAATGGCCGGTCACGATGGTATCGCAGGACAGCTCCCTCGCCCGGTCATACAGCTTGTCAAACTTCATATATCGATTGCAATCGATACACGGGTTCGGTGTTCCGCCTTCCTCATATGTCCGGATAAATTTATCGATGACCTTCGCCTGAAAATCATCCGCGAAGTTGAAGACATAGTACCGCATCCCCAGCCGCCCGGCAACGGCCCGCGCATCCTCCACGTCATCCAGGCTGCAGCAGGTATGCGTCCGGCACACCCCGATATCCTCATTTGAATAGAGTTTCATGGTGACACCAATGCACTTATATCCCCTCTTCAGCATCAGGGCTGCCGCGACGGAGGAATCCACCCCGCCGCTCATCGCAATCAGCGCTCTCTTCTCTGCATGCTCTTTCTCAGACATATCCCTCTCCTGTTGCCTGTCCGGACATCTCACGCTGTCCCCGTCCCGTTAACGCTGCGGCGGTATATACGATTCCGCCACCAGCACTGCCAGCGATCTTGGCTGCATGACAACCCGCTTCCAGGCCATCCCGCGCTCCTCCCCGGCCGTCGAGACAACCAGGTGCCAGCTCTTTCCCTCCGGCAGATCCGGAAGCTGGATCTCCACGCCTTCCCACCAGACATTCAGACAGACGCAGACAATGTCGTCATCTCTGGTGTTCTCGTCATACCCGGCATAGACCACATACATGGCCTTCGTATCCTTCGTAATCAGGGCGTTCCAGGGTGTCCCCGCATGAACGGATATGTTCGGAAAGCCGCACTTTGCAGCCTTCAAGTCCCTTCGGATGCAGTCATGCTGCTTCCGTAATGCGATCATTCCTTTTGTAAACTCCAGGATATCCCTGTTCTTGTCACAATAGTTCCAGTCCAGCCAGCTGATCTCATTGTCCTGGCAGTAGGCATTGTTGTTGCCGAACTGCGTGTTCGCAAACTCATCTCCTGCCAGAAACATCGGCGTCCCCCGGCTCATCAGAAGGATTCCCATCGCATTCTTCATCATCCGGGTACGGAGCTTCTCGATCTCCGGATTTGAAGACGGTCCTTCCTCGCCGCAGTTCCAGCTTCTGTTATCATCCGCGCCGTCCGAGTTGCCCCAGCCGTTTGCCTCATTGTGCTTGCCGTTGTACGCATACAGGTCGTACAGCGTAAAGCCGTCATGGCAGGTAATGAAATTGACGGACGAATTGTATCCGAGATATCCTCTCGGGCTCCTGCCCTGTTCCGCCGGCTTGTCCGAATACAGATCCGGAGACCCGATCATTCGCTTCGCCGCCTCCGGCGCCATCCAGATATCTCCCTTCAGATACGACCGGAGCGCGTCCCGGTACTTTCCGTTCCACTCTGCCCATCTGCTCCAGGCCGGAAAGCTTCCCACCTGGTACATGCCGCCCGCATCCCAGGCCTCCGCGATCAGCTTGACGCCGGACAGCAGCGGATCCCGAGCCAGACGGTACAGAAGCGGCGGATATTCCATCGGGGAACCATCCTCATTGCGTCCAAGGATGCTGGCCAGGTCGAATCTAAATCCATCGATATGGTAGTTGACCGTCCAGTACCTCAGGCATTCCACGATCAGCTCCTGGACAACCGGATGATTGCAGTTGACGGTGTTCCCGCAGCCGGAGAAATTGTAGTAATTTCCATCCGGCGTGAGCATATAGTAGATGTTGTTATCGAATCCCTTGAAGGATATGAAAGGCCCGTCTTCATTCCCCTCCGCGGTATGGTTGAACACCACATCCAGAATGACCTGGATGCCGGCCGCATGAAGATCACGGATCAGCGACCGCAGCTCATCCCCCTCGTGGTTGTACTCCTGCTCCGAGCAATAGCTCGTATTGGGAGCAAAATAGCTGACTGTGTTATATCCCCAGTAATCGATCAGTTCCTTTCCATCAAAGTGCCTGCAGTTCTGCATCTCGTCAAACTCGAAGATCGGCATCATCTCCACTGCCGTGATCCCGAGCCACTTCAGATACGGGATTTTTTCCCGGAGTCCCTGAAATGTACCTGGCGCCGTCACGCCGGCGCTCTTTCCCATCGTGAAGCCGCGCACATGGAGCTCATAGATCACCAGATCCTCCATCGGAACAGACTGGTGGTCATTGTCCCAGTCATAGGATGTCCGGACAACCCGCGCACGGTACTTCGGCACATCGTCCTTCTTCCCCCAGATCCGCTGCCCTGTCACGGCCTTCGCATAGATGTCGAGCAGCTCATGCTGCCGGTCGAACAGCAGTCCCTTCTCCGGGTTCCATGGTCCGTCCACTGAATATGAATACTCAAACCTGGAAATATCAAGGCCGAACACGACCATCGACCAGACTGATCCGATCCGATATGTCTTAGGAAACACGATCTCAGAGTATGGTTTCTCTTCTCCTCTGTGATACAGCAGCAGTGTCACGGCTGTTGCCCCGGCTGAATGGACCGTAAAGCTTACAGCTCCTTCATAGCCAAGCGGTACCGCTCCGTTACGGTCAAACAGGCCCGGGCATACCGGGTATCCGGACGCCGAATCAAGCGGGTGCAGTGTGACGCTCCTGGTATTCTGATCCTGATCCGCCATAACATCTCATCTCTTTCTTTTGTCTTGCCTAGTCAGTCTGTCACGACAGTATAGCACACAATCAGCAGATCCGCCCAGACCTCCTGTACAGCTTGTCCCAGCTTGTCCAGCCGGACAGAGCCGCTTTTCCGGAGCTCGACCCACCGGTTCCGGCGGCCGCCTTGTCCACTGCAGGAATTTCCTTCTCGATTCGGAAACTCCGCCGTCATCTTGTGCTCCGTAACCCGATGAAGAGAAACCGCCATCGCAAAAAGAAGCCCGGATGATGACTCACCCGGGTTTCTCTCATCTTCATGCTCAGCAGGGATCTCCCTCCTGTGCTGATCTGTCTTTCAAATTACAGCTTCGGTCCTGCAGCAACAAGTGCCTTGCCGGCCTCATTGTTCTCATACTTATGGAAGTTCTTGATGAACCTCTCAGCAAGATCCTTTGCCTTTGCATCCCAGTCAGCCGGGTTTGCATAGGTGTCACGCGGATCAAGGATCGCCGGATCAACACCCGGAAGCTCTGTCGGAACAACGAAATCGAAGTACGGGATCGTCTTGGTCGGAGCCTTCAGAGCAGCGCCGCTCTGGATCGCTGTGATGATTCCACGGGTATCCTTGATGGAGATACGCTTGCCGGTTCCGTTCCAGCCGGTGTTGACAAGGTATGCCTTTGCACCAGACTTCTCCATTCTCTTGACAAGCTCCTCTGCATACTTTGTCGGATGCAGCTCCAGGAATGCCTGTCCGAAGCAAGCGGAGAAGGTCGGGGTCGGCTCAGTGATACCGCGCTCGGTTCCTGCAAGCTTTGCAGTGAAGCCGGACAGGAAGTAGTACTTCGTCTGCTCAGCGTTCAGGATGGAAACCGGCGGAAGAACACCGAATGCATCAGCGGACAGGAAGATGACGTTCTCGCCTGCCGGGCCATGGGAAATCGGCTTTACGATCTTCTCGATGTGATAGATCGGGTAGGAGACACGGGTATTCTCGGTCACGCTCTTGTCAGCGAAATCAAGCTTTCCGGTCTTTTCATCAACCGTGACGTTCTCAAGAAGCGCATCTCTCTTGATTGCGCCGTAGATATCCGGCTCAGCGTCCTTGTCCAGGTTGATGACCTTTGCGTAGCAGCCGCCCTCGAAGTTGAAGACGCCGTTGTCATCCCATCCGTGCTCATCATCGCCGATCAGCAGTCTCTTCGGGTCGGTGGAAAGCGTGGTCTTGCCGGTTCCGGACAGACCGAAGAAGATGCAGGTGTGCTCGCCGTTCAGGTCTGTGTTTGCAGAGCAGTGCATGGAAGCAATGCCCTTCAGCGGCAGATAGTAGTTCATCATGGAGAACATACCCTTCTTCATCTCTCCGCCGTACCAGGTGTTGATGATAACCTGCTCACGGGAAGTAACGTTGAAGGCAACGCAGGTCTCGCTGCGGAGTCCCAGCTCCTTGTAGTTCTCAACCTTCGCCTTGGAAGCGTTGTAAATGACGAAATCCGGCTTGAAATCCTTCAGCTCTTCTTCCGTCGGTCTGATGAACATGTTCTTGACGAAATGAGCCTGCCACGCAACCTCGACGATAAAGCGGATTGCCATGCGGGTATCCTTGTTTGCGCCGCAGAAACCATCGACGACGAACAGTCTCTTTCCGGACAGTTCCTTCTTCGCGATCTCCTTGACAGTCGCCCAGGTCTCCTCGCTCATCGGATGGTTATCATTCGGATACTCCGGTGTGTTCCACCATACAGTGTTCTCGGACTGTGCATCCTTGACGATGTACTTGTCTTTCGGAGAACGTCCGGTGAAGATACCAGTCTTGACGTCAACTGCGCCAAGCTCACTCTCCACGCCTTTCTCAAAACCGGTAAGTCCCGGCTTGGTCTCCTCCTCAAAGAGCAGCTCGTAGGACGGGTTGTAAACAACCTCCTTGACATTCTCAATGCCATACTGAGACAGATCAATATTTGCCATTGCAGAACCTCTTTTCTTAAGACGATTACGTTTGCAGCATTCAGGGGCATCGTTTTCTGTCCCTGACCGACTGTATTATACAGAACAAAAGCCTATAAATCAACATCCTGCACCTTCTTTGATACAAAATACAAGACGGAACAAAACGAAGATTCCGTGGATATTCTGTGATTTCCAGCTGAAAATCAAAAGGCAGCGGTCTCCTGGTTCTGCCCCGGTGTGGTATAGTAACCTCAGCTACAGCATTTCACCTTGCAGGAAACCGCCGGGTGCACACAGGTATTCAGACAGACCCGCAGAGAAATGTACCTGTCCGTCTGATCATATGCAGGAGGATCGATATGGGAATCCGGGAACACGTCCAGCTCATGAAACAGTCAAGTCCGCAGATGGCAGCCTCTCCGCTCAGTCTCCGGGACCGGGCGCTCCAATCCGTGAAGGAGTCCCTTCTTCAGAATAAAGAAGCAATCTTCAGGGCCAATGAGGAGGATCTTTGCCGTGCCGATGCCCAGCAGATCGCTCCGGCTGTAAGAAAACGGCTGAAATTCGACGCGCACAAGCTTGCGGATGTCTGTGCCGGAATCGACAGTCTGCTTTCCCTCCCGGATCCGGTCGGCCGTGTCACCCTAAACCGGGAACTTGACGCTGGTCTCATTCTCCGCCGCGTGACCGTGCCGATCGGCGTGATCGGCATCATCTTTGAAGCCAGACCGGATGCTCTTGTCCAGATCAGCTGCCTCTGCATCAAGAGCGGGAACTGTGCTGTCCTGAAGGGCGGGAAGGAAACGGCCTCCACGAATAAAATTCTTTTCGACCTCATCCACCAGGCCGCCGTCTCCGCCGGGCTTCCGGAAAGCTGCCTGCTCCAGGCCTCCGCACACAGCGAGATTGATGAACTGCTGGAATGCGATGACTGCGTGGATCTGCTGATTCCGAGAGGCTCCAACCAGTTTGTCCGATATATTATGGAACACACAAGGATTCCGGTCATGGGGCACTCCGATGGCATCTGCAGCATTTATGTGGACGAGCATGCAGATTTCAGAAAAGCCATACCGATCCTCATCGATGCGAAAACGCAGTACACGGCGGCCTGCAACGCTGCAGAAACGCTGCTCGTCAATCGAAAGATTGCACCGACATTTCTCCCCCTTGCCGCGAAGGCACTCGCAGAGGCTGGTGTCCGGCTGAGAGGAACAGAGGAGGTCGCGCAGATTCTGCGAAGGCCAGTGAAAACGCTATGCGATTCCAGCCTTTCCTCAGGCCTTCCGGACGGCACCATCCACAGCGAAGATATCCTGCAGGACACCGATTTCCACAAAGAATATCTGGATCTCATCCTCGCTGTAAAATTGGTTGACTCTGTCGAGGAAGCCGCGGCGCACATCAACCGCTATGGCTCCCACCACACGGACTGCATCGTCACGGAGGATGATGCCGCCGGTGAAAAGTTCATGTCCCTTGTGGACTCCGCCGGCGTCTACCGCAACTGCTCGACCCGCTTTGCCGACGGGTTCCGCTACGGCTTCGGTGCCGAGGTCGGGATCTCGACCGGAAAACTCCACGCCCGCGGGCCGGTCGGTCTGGACGGGCTCGTCACATACAAATACCGGCTGTACGGCTCCGGCCAGATCGTCGGTGACTACGCTTCCGGCGCAAAGTCATTTCATTTCAAGGACCTGCCCCTGAGCTGAAACTGAGCACCATCCTGTATCCATCCAGGTCCAGCTTTTCAGACAGGACCGGAAAAGGCGGGGATTCGGACTGATCCGATCTCCCCGCCTTCTCAATATATCAAGCCTTTATTCTATATAAATATGGTGTAATACGGTGGTTTCCTGTCTCTGCTCAGTGCCCCTCCATGAAGCTGGTATCCTCCATCTTCTCCTTGTGGCGGATCGCCGTCGTCTGGAAGCAGAAGTAATCCGGGCGGTGCCGTGATTCCGTATACTCGAACATCACGCCCTCCGAGTTAAATGTCTGTCCGGTCACCACACCGAGGCAGTCATATCCGTTCAGCACCAGGTTTTCCTCATCAACCTGCGTGACCCGCTCGACGGTGATCTGGCGCTTGCTCATCACAATCTGCATGCCCAGCTGCTTCTCAATATACTGATAGATGGAATGAACGCAGATCTCCTTCGTCAGCCCCGGCACAAGACTCTTGTCAAGGACGCTGACATCAAAGATGCACGGTTCCCCGTCCAGCAGCCGGACACGCTGCACAAAGTAAAGCTCCTTCCCAACCGGAAAGCCCGTCCGCCTCGCGACATGATCATCCGCCGTAATTTCCGTGAACAGCACAAGCTTCGTTGTTGTCTTCAGGTTGTTCCGCTGTGCGGATTCCCGGAATGTTTCGATTCCGCCGATCAGGAAGGACGAGGGCTTTTCCGATCTGGTGTAAATGATGCGGACCCCTCTCCCATGCATCGGCTGAACGTATCCTTCCTCCGCCAGCATGGCAATCGCCCTGCGGACGGTATTTCTGCTGCAGCTGAACCGGATGATCAGCTGGTTTTCGGACGGCATCAGGGATTGATACGGCAGTTTCTCGCTCTCTATGTCAGACTTCAGTTCCCGGTATATGGCTTCAAACTTGGATTTTGGCATCGGCACGCTCCCCCTTGCGGAAAGGATTGTTTAAACATATCTCTTTTTATTTTATACACGAAGCGGAAGATCGTCAAGCCACTCTTCCCTTGTCATCACATTTACAGTCTCCTCCCGGACTTCTCCAAGGAGCTTCACCTCCGCCTTCCCGTTTACATGGTGATAATGAAATCCCAGCCGCTTCTGCGTCGCGGCTGACCGTTCATTTCCGCGGTAGAAGCCGCACCAGATTCTGGAAAGATTCAGATCCCGGAATCCATGGGCGATCACAGCCTGCGCCGCCTCGGTCATCAGACCGGCTCCCCAGTATTTCTCACCGAGCCAGTAGCCAAGTTCCGCCTCAAACTGAACCCCCGGCTGCACCTCTCCGCTCTCCGGCATGGTACAGACTAGCGGGCTTTTTGTCCTACGCTCGTCGTAGAAGGTCAGCAGGCTTCCGTTTTCATCAGCGAGGCGGAAGTTCTGAAGCGCGACAGCGCCGACCGGATCGGCGGTATCGCGCAGAACAATCGCATAGGCCTCCGGCCTGCTCAAAACGTTGCGGATGACTCCCAGACTCTCCTGCGGGCTTTTGTGCGGCGGCCAGCCGGCAGGAAGGCCGATCGCCGGATTTTTCGCCTGCTCATAGAGGGAACAAGCGTCCCGCTCCAGAAATGGCCTCAGTATCAGCCTTTCCGTGACCAGACAATTGTGCTCATTCAGGGAAGCGCGGATCAGATCCCCCTTCCTGTAAACCAGCTTCAGGGAGAAGAACGGCACCTCAGGCTCCGCAAAAATAAGCGACAGGAAGATCCGGTCGCCTGCCCAGTGCGGAATCCGGGTCAGACGATCCTTTGGCAGCCAGGCCAGATCCCCCTCCTCAAAAGAGATGACTTCGCCATCCGCGCTTTGTCCGGCATCGCCGGGCTGATTTTCTCCTGCTTTATGAAATGCCGTCACCAGAAACAGATGCATGAACTCTGTCTCCGCGTCATCGTTCTGGAATGTCACGATTCCGCAATAGCGATACCGGTCGATATGAAGTCCGGTTTCCTCCAGCACCTCTCTCCGCATACAGTCCTCGGGGCACTCCCCCTGCTCAAACTTACCGCCGACGCCAATCCATTTCCCATGGTTCTCGTCGTTCTCCTTGCGGATCCGGTGCAGCATCAGCACCTTCTCATCCTTCACGATATAGACAAGGGATGTTTCTCTCATTGCTCTCTCCAATCTCTCCATTCAGAAGCCGTTTCAGTCCGTATCCGCTTCGGTCACCGGTATGTGTTTCTTCACCTGCCATGTCAAATTCATGGAATTTCGCATTTGAAAAAGGTCAAAGTTCTGCATTGACAACCTATATACTGTCCCATAAGATACCACTGTTTTACCAAAGAAAGAAGACCACATTCAAGACCGCATCCGGAAGGGAAGACTGTGGGGAACATTCTGCAGCATGCGAGGGGGATCAGACTTATGCAGACAAACATGACAAAAGGGAATCCTTTTTCCATCATCATCCGGTTTATGCTTCCGCTCATGCTCGGGAATATATTTCAGCAGCTCTACAACATGGCAGACACCATCATTGTCGGACGGACCGTCGGGCAGACCGCCCTGGCCGCAGTCGGCTCCACCGGCACCATCATGTTTCTGATGCAGGGATTCGCGATCGGCCTGACGACCGGCTTCACCGTCCTGACCAGTCAGACCTTCGGTGCCGGGGATGAACGGCGTACCCGCCGCTCGGTGGCGAATGCGGTTCTGCTTGCCCTGATCACGGCTGCCACTGTCACCGCCATTTTTGTTGTCTTCATGAAACAGATTCTGCATCTCATGAATACGCCGTCCGACATCTTTGAGGACGCCTACAGCTACATCTACACAATCGCGTGGGGACTTATCTGCTGCGTCTTCTACAATCTCGGCAGCTCACTGCTGCGCGCGGTCGGAAACAGCAAGATTCCGCTTTTCACCCTGCTGTTCTCCGCTGTTCTGAACGTATTCCTGGATCTTCTGCTCATCCTCGTCTTCCACATGGGGACCCGCGGCGCCGCCGTCGCGACCAACATTTCCCAGGCCATCTCTGCTGCCCTCTGCTTCCTCTACATCAGCAGGAAGGAAAAGCTCTTGATCCCGCACAGGGAAGAATGGTACATCGGCAGGACTGATACAGCCTTCCAGCTCCATGTCGGGCTGCCGATGGCGCTCCAGTTCGCCATCACAGCCTCCGGGACCATGATTCAGCAGTCCGCAATCAACACCTTCGGATCGACCGCCGTAGCTTCATTTACATCGGCTTCGAAGTTCCAGAATATCATGACGCAGAGCATGGTCTCGATGGGGCAGACCATGGCCACCTACAGCGGACAGAACTATGGCGCAGGACGGATTGACCGCATCCACCAGGGTGTCCGGACTGCCGCTCTCTTCTCCGCTGCGCTCTCCGTTGTCGAAGGCCTCATCGTCTGGTTCCTCACTCCGTATACACTCGGTCTGTTCTTCAACAGTCAGACCAATATTCAGGAGCTTCTGCCCTGGGCAACACCGTACATCGGCGCCTGTGTGCTCTGCTATATTCCGCTCTCCCTGCTGTTCATCTTCCGCAATACGATGCAGGGCTGCGGCTACGGTCTGCTCCCGATGCTGGGCGGCGCAATGGAGCTGGCTGCCCGTCTGGTTGCCTCCCTGCTGGCCATCCACACAGGTATTTATCTGTTCGCTGCCGTCAGCGATCCCAGCGCCTGGGTTGCCGCCGGCGTCTACACCGGACTGGCATACCTGTATGTCATGAAGGATATCCAATCAAAAAGAGCAGATTGACTCTTCCCTGCTCGATACGGTGACTTAGCCTTCATCTCGCTCCGCACTCGATGATGAGCAGTCGACTTCATAAAAAAACAGGCTGGGCTCCAAAGAGCCTCGGCCTGAGGGCAGCGCCTGCTATTCTCTTTATTCTTCTGAGAAGTCTGTATCCATCGCGGCTGTCACATGATAGTCCGGGAAGGCTTCTCTGGCCTTTCTCAGCATATCCTGATAGAGCTTCCCGCGGTCCTTCTCATTGAAACTGACAACCATATCAAAGCGCATCGCCTTCTTCTCTTTCTCGACATAGAAACCATGCACCTGAAGCACATTGGGGTTCTCCTTAAGAATGCTGACAAGCTTATCACGCATCTGCGTGACCTCCAGATCCTTGGTATTGTAAGAATACACACTGATAGCGGTCAGCAGTACGCCCTCCTTTTGATAGACCTTTGCTGTAATTGCCCTTGTCAGACTGTCTATTTCGTCTGCGTTCAACGTATCGCACACTTCGACATGAATCGATCCATTATAGACATCCGGTCCATAGTTGTTGAGGACCAGATCGTACGCTCCCCGGACCTCCGGAAATGAACAGACATCGGCTTTGATTTTTCTTGCGAGATCCGCGCTCGCTTCCTCCCCCAGGATTTCCGAGAGGGTTTCCCGCAGCATGTCAATTCCGGACTTGATGATCACAGCGGAAATTGCCGCGCCGAGCCAGGCCTCCAGCGAGACGTTCGTTGTCAGATAGATGGCCGCAGCCGCCAGTGTCGAGGCAGAGATCACGGAATCCATGATGGCGTCCTGCCCGGAGTTGACCAGCGAATCGGAGTTGACCCTCTTGCCAGTCGCCTTCACAAACCGTCCAAGCACAATCTTCACAAGCACTGCCACCGCGACAATCACGAGCGTCACAGCCGTGTACTCCGGCGTCTGCGGATGGATGATCTTTTTAACGGACTCCTGAAGCGATGTGATGCCGGCGTACAGCACGATCAGAGAGATCACCATCGCGCTCAGATACTCCATCCGGCCATAGCCGAACGGGTGCTTCTTGTCTGCCGGCCGTCCCGCCAGCTTCGTCCCGACAATCGTAATGATCGAGGATGCCGCATCGCTCAGGTTGTTCACAGCATCCATCACGATGGCAACAGATCCGGATGCCGCCCCCACAACCGCCTTGAAGCCTGCCAGCAGGACATTGGCAAAAATCCCGATCAGGCTGGTCCTGACAATTGTCCGGCCTCTCTTCTCGCTTTCATTCTTCTCCTCGTCAGACTCCGCCGCGAGTCTGGACTCCTTCAATGATACTGACACAATCATTCCTCCTCTCTTGTCCGCCTGCAGCTCTGCCCGTCTTTCACAGTCTCAGCGGCGAAAAAAGCAAGTCCCTGCCAATCGGCGTGTAGAACAGTTCACGGAACTTGTCCGCATCCTTCGTCTGTCCAAGCGCCCACATCGTCTTCGTCACGCAGGCCTCCAGTGTCATGTCGTAGGATTCCGGAAGATCGAACCGACTCTTCATCGTCTTTCCGACCTCATACACCGACATGTCACTGCCCTCATGGACAACCTGTGTTGCCATGATGACCTGCTTCCCATCCGCGATGTATCTGGAGATGGCATCCGCGTAGCTGACCGGCGCATCCTCGCCGGGAACACACGCCGTTCCGCCTTCTGCCTGCGCATCCGGCAAAGTGCCACCCTGCGCCGGCGTGCAGTTCGGCAGTCCCCCGACGCCAAAAGACTCGATGATCACAGCGTCCGTACGGCTCCGCATCAGGTCGATCAGGCTGCCGTCCTCCCCAGGAATCAGTTTATGCAGCATGACGCGTCTGTCAAGCTTGTGATAAACCTTCAGTGGCCTTGTAATCATGAACTTGTCATCGATGTAGAAGGCAATCCGGTCATCCTGAATCACCGCAATGGTCGGATAGTTGATGCTGGAGAATGCATTATAGCTCTTTGAGCGCTCCTTCTTTGCCCTTGTCCCGGCGATCACCTGACCGCCAAACACAATGTTGACCCCGCAGGCACGCTCATCACAGACAAACCGAAGACTGTCCAGAAGATTCGTCCTGGCGTCCGTGACCGCCAGGTCAATCGGCTTCTGCGCACCGGTAATCACAATCGGCTTGCGGCTGTTCTGAACCAGGTAGGAAAGTGCGGCAGCCGTGTACGCCATTGTGTCTGTCCCATGACAGATCACAAACCCGTCGTAATGATCGTATTTTTTCTCAATCAGATCCGAAAGGATCAGCCACTGATCCGGTCCGACATTGGTCGAGTCCAGAAAGAACGGCTGAACCGTCTCGATCCGGCAGAACGCACCCGCTGCCGGAATATAGGTCAGAAGCTCCTTTGCCGTGATCGCCGGACTGAGTCCGTCCTTCGTATATTTGGAAGCAATGGTGCCTCCGGTCGCAATCAGAAGAATATGCTTCATTTGGAAATTCCCTCTCGTCATCTGCCTGTTTCCCGGATCGTCCGAAGCAGCTGTCTCTCTTCATCTGTCAGCTCTTCCGTCTCAAGCATGTGCCGTTCCCGCTCTGACAGTCCTCTCCTTCTGAGCAAATCCGGTCTCCGCCTCAGGGTCCTGATCAGCGACTGTCTCAGCCGCCACGCCTCTATCCTCTGATGATCCCCTGTCAGCAGCGCTTCCGGAACCGGCTCCCCTTCCACAACCAGAGGCTTTGTGTACTGCGGATACTCCAGCAGGCCTTCCTCAAATGACTCTCTCTGCGTGCTCTCTTTCCTGAGAACCCCGTCCAGCAGCCGGATCACAGAATCCATTACAACCTTCGCCGGAAGCTCACCCCCGGTCAGAATATAGTCTCCGATGGAGATCTCTTCGTCGGCATGACGCATGACACGCTCGTCAATGCCCTCATAATGCCCGCAGATCAGAATCAGGTGCTCCTTCTCCGCCAGCCTTCTGGCAGTCTGCTGACTGTACAGCCGCCCTGCCGGTGTCATGACACAGACATACCCTTCCGCGTCTTCTGTCAGATCCTCCGCCCGCCCGTTGCCTTTCTGTACAGCCATCAGCGCATCCAGAATGGGCTGTGCCCGCATGACCATGCCGGCGCCGCCTCCATATGTATCATCATCGATATGTCTGAAGCTTCCGCCCGCAAACCTTCGGATGTCGACAATCTCAATCGAAGCAGTCCCGCGGCTGACCGCCCTCGCGATCACCGGCTCCCTCAGGAACCCGTCAAACATCTCCGGGAAAATTGTCAGTACCGATATCTTCATATCCGTCCGCTCAGGAATGATGTCCGTGCCGCGGCGTATAGAAGATCAGCGCCTCCACCGCCCAGGCAGCGATGTCCAGTATGATCATCCAGGCAAGAAATTTCCACATAAAGCCATCTCCTTCTTCTCATGAGCTATCACACATATGAGATCTGTCCATCGGGCGCTTCGACCGTCGTTCAGAGCGAGTCTCCGGCACCCGCCAGCTTTCCATTTCTCCCCCACGTCAGGCAGAAATACAGCACCAGCAGGATGCCGGTCGGCACCCAGCTCACCGGATAGCTCCACATCAGGGTGGAGAACTGCGGCCAGACCCGCGTCGCGATCAGAACCCACAGAACCCGCAGCACGCAGATCCCCGATACACAGATGACCATCGGTGCAAATGAATCTCCCAGGCCTCTCAGCACATCCGAAAAGATTTCAATCGCAATAAAGGTCACGTAGCATGGAACGAAGAAGTGCATCATCATCCTTCCAAGTCCGATGACGGTCCGGTCCGTCGTGAACAGCCCGATCAGGATATCTGCCATGAACCAGAGTATCAGAGAGAGCGAGATCGTAATGATCGTATCGATGATCAGCGATTCACGAATGCACCTGCGGACGCGTTTCATCTTTCCGGCTCCATAATTCTGCCCGATGAAGGTCGTCACAGCCACACCGAACGAATTGCTGGTCATCCAGAAAACCTGGTCCGCCTTGCCGCAGGCCGCCCAGGCTGCCACATAATTCGTTCCGAACCCGTTGACAGCCGCCTGCAGAATGACATTCGTGATCGAGTATGACAGTGACTGCACCATCGCAGGAATCCCGATCTGCAGAATCCGGGTCATCTGGCGTCTGTTGATCCGGATCTCCCGAAGCCGGACGCCATAGCTCTCCCGGCTCTTCATTAGGCACTGCATCACCAGGATCGCCGAGAGGAGCTGGCAGAGAATCGTCGCCAGAGCAGCCCCGAACACGCCCATTTTCAATCCCGCAACAAACAGAAGATCGAGTCCGATGTTTGCAAGGCAGGACACAATCAGGTAGTACAACGGCCGCTTTGAATCGCCGATTGCCCGGAGAATCCCGGCGCCCATGTTGTAGATCAGGTTCGGCACCATCCCGGCAAAATAGATCTGCATGTAGATTCTGGAGTCTGCAAATGAATCTGCCGGCGTATTCATGCCCTTCAGCATGGGGTCCGCCAGCAGGATCCCTGCCACCATAAATACTGCGCCGAATAACACAGACATCGCAATCGAGGTATGAACCGACGCTGATACCTTCTCATCATCCCTAGCCCCGAAGTACTGAGCAATGACGACGGACGCACCTGAAGCCAGCCCCAGAAAAGCGCCGACAATCACATTGACGATCTGCGATGCCGCGCCTCCGATCGCTGACAGGGCGACCGTCCCGACAAACCGACCGACAATCACCGCGTCGGTCGTATTATACAGCATCTGAAAGAATGTGCCGAACAGCAGCGGGAAGAAAAAGATCAGAAGCTGCTGCCAGATCACGCCCTGCGTGATGCCATTGTATTGTTGCGTCTCATCCTGTCTGCGCACTTGTCCCCTCATACTCAACCGGCACCCCTTTGTGCCGCTCCTTCAACTTTCAGACATCCCGTGCGTTTCTGTTTCACAGCTCCGCGTATGTCAGATCTATATCCAGCAGCTTCCACATCCCATCCTGAAGTTCCGCGATGCTCACGGAACAGTTCTGCGGGACCTTTTCCCGCCAGAAATCCCTCAGAGGTACCGGATCAATGTTCATCAGCAGTGCTCTGCTGGCACAGCCATGTGTCGATACCAGCAGATTGAAAGGCTTTCCTTCATCATTCTGGTACTGCTTTGCAATGTCCCTCAGGAAAGCGCCCGTCCGCTCAATCACTTCGCTGTACGTCTCCGCACCCTCCGGAACTCTGGCCAGCTCGGGCGACCGGAAAAACACAAACGCCTCCGGATCCGCCTTCGGAAACCTGGGGTCATCGATCATGCAATGCCCCTCCCATGGGCCGAGATCCACCTCCGCAATCCGCTCATCCAGTGCGATCGGAACCGCCTGTCTCATACCCTCCCAGTGCTTCTGCGCGTGGCCTGAGGCCGCTCCGGCAGGCTCCACGCCCAGCACCAACTCTGCCGTCCGCCTTGCCCGGTCAAGCGGGCTTGATACACAGGCATCAAAAAAGAGACCGGCTCTCCGCATCCCCTCTCCTGTCATGCGCGCAAGTGCTTCTCCCTTGTCGTCAAGCGGAATATCCGACCGTCCCTGAAGACGTTTGAGCTTGTTCCATTCCGTCTCGCCATGTCTCAGTATGTATATCTTCATTCCGCCTGCTCCCTGCCCATTCCTCTGTCATTCCTGATATCCCACTGATTGTAGACGACCCATACAGAAGAGTCAATCCGCTCCCCGATATACAGCCCGTACAGAAGAGTCAATCTGCTCCCTTATATACAGCCCTTGCAGAATCTCATAGGATCTCGTAGAAGCTGATCCCACTGCAGGTCCGCAGAATGGCCATGATTTTCTCCCTGTCCCGGAAGGACGGAAGCTGCATTTCTGAAACGGATTGTTCTCCCACTGCAAGACCGCACAGAATTTGAATCAATCCAGGGCATCATCAGGTCGGCTTTTCCAGGCACCCGTCTCATCCGTCAGTTCTCTGTGGTGTTGCCCTTCAGAATCTTCGGAAAACGAACAAGAAAGATCAGCATGCAGATTACAGCTGCCGTCGCGTCTGCCACTGCCTCCGCCGTAAAGACACCCATGACCCCCATGAAATGAGGCAGGATCAGAGCCAGCGGGACCAGCAGGAAGATCTTCCGCAGAAATGCGATGAACAGTGAGATCTTCGCCTCATTCAGCGCCACAAATGTATTCTGGCAGGCTCTCTGCATGCCGAAGATGCCCATCCCGGCTACGAAGACCGGCATTGTCCGCCTGACCGTCTCGATCAGCTTCGCGTCCGCTGTAAAGATCCTCGCATAAAAGGCAGGGAAGACCATCATGGTCAGAACCAGGGCAAGACCGTAGAAAAGATTCACACTCCATGACACACGGAAGGCCTTCCGGACTCTGTCATTGTTTCGTCTGCCGAAATTGTAGCTGATCACCGGCGTACATCCCTGCGAGAATCCATTCAGCGGAACACCAACAATCTGCATGCAGCTCTGCATGACGGAAAGCGCGCTCACGTAGATATCCCCGAATTTCGAGAGGGTCCCGTTCAGGACAAACCCGATGATGCTTTCCGTACTCGCCATGACAAACGGTGAAACGCCCAGCGCCAGCATCTGCTTCAGCACTGCCCCGTCCGGCTTCATCGCCTCTCTCTTCAGCCTCAGCGAAGCTTTCCCGGAAAAGAGAAAGCCAAGCACCATAAAGCCACTCACCACCTGGGATATCACCGATGCCAGCGCCGCACCGGCCACCCCCATCCGGAAGGTAAATATGAACAGCGGATCCAGCCCGATATTTAGTCCGGCTCCGACCAGCGTCGATACCATCGCGAAGCCCGGACGCCCCTGTGCATTGATGAACATTGTCAGACCGGCCGTCACCATCACGAAGAACGTACCGGTCAGGTAAACCGCAAAATAACTGACCGCGTATCCCAGCGTCCTGTCCGACGCCCCTGTCAGGATCAGCAGCGGTTTCATGAAGACCGCCATCAGGACCGTCAGGATGACCGTGAAAAACAAATCCAGCGTAAAGCCGTTGCCCAGAATCCTCTCAGCCAGCCGTCTGTCCCCGCGCCCCAGCGCCATCGACGCAAGCGGAGCTCCGCCGCCTCCAGCAAATGAAGCAAACGCAGAGATCAAAATGATCAGGGTGCTGCAGATTCCCACGCCGGCCAGCGCGTCCGCACCATGCCCGGCGATATGGCCGATGTAAATTCGGTCGACAATATTATATAGAAGGTTCACGAACTGGGCCACAACAGCCGGAAGTGCCATCTGAAAGATCAGCTTCGTCACCGGCTCCGTTCCCATCCGCTCTTCATAACCGGTCCCCATATCCACTGCTGTCCCCATCCTTTCAATCTAAGATCATCATGATTAAGCCATGTCCTGATTTGATTGTAATCTCCCGCTTTTCGGCTTGTCAATCTGATGAAAGCTCCCGGGGTATGATTGAATCAGCGCCCCTTAGATGGTATGATCCAAGCCGTGGACAGACAACTGGCTGCAAAACAGTCATCTGTCAGCCTCCCCGGGCTTCAGGTGATCCGTTTTCCACAATCGAACAGGCAGCAAGTGAAATCAGTGTTGGGAAAAATCAATGCAGGCGCAGCGAAACAGCAGGAGGAATGGACCTTGAAGACTTCCGGGTCAGAGATGAAAAACAACAGGGAAATGGATATGCTGAGCGGCAGTATCTTCCGCAAGCTCTGCGCGATCGCGATCCCGATCTGCCTGTCCAGCATCCTGCAGCAGCTGTTTAATGCCTCGGACACAGCAGTTGTCGGAAATTTTTCATCCAGCCAGGCAATGGCAGCCGTCGGCACCAACGCGCCGGTGATCAACGTGGTTGTGACCTTTTTCAGCGGTCTGTCCATCGGTTCCAATGTCATGCTGTCCAGCTTCATCGGCTCCGGCAACCGTGACAAGGTCAACGAAGCCCTTCACACCAGCTTCATGGTCGCCCTGATCAGCGGACTTCTCATGCTTGTGCTCGGTCAGGTGATCGCACAGCCTGTTCTGACACTCCTCGGCACGCCTGAGGATGTCATGGGCATGGCCGTCACTTACCTGCGGATCTATTTTCTCGGGATGCCCTTTCTGATGATCTATGACTTCGGAAGCTCCATCCTGCGCGCGATCGGGGACACCCGGAGACCACTGTTGTATCTGACCTGTTCTGGCATCCTGAACGTTTTTCTGAATCTCTTCTTCGTGATTGTACTGCACAGAAATGCAGACGGCGTTGCCATCGCCACAACCATCAGCAATGCAGTGAGCGCTTTCCTTATCCTGCGTGCACTCATCCGTGAAAAGGGGATGCTGCATCTCGAACTGAGGCATCTTCAGCTTAAAACGCCCTATCTGAAGAAAATCCTATGGATTGGCGGCCCGGCGGGACTTCAGGGAATGATCTTCTCCGTCTCCAACGTGGTGATACAGTCCGCCATCAACCATTTTGGCTCCGCCTGCATCGCCGGGAACTCTGCAGCTCTGAATTTTGAATACATCAGCTATTTTGTTGTCAACGGCTTCGCACAGGCCGTCATGACCTTTATCAGTCAGAACTATGCCGCCGGGAATTATGTGCTCTGCCGAAAAACAACGCGCACCGCCATGATCTGCTCCGTCGGTTTCTGCGCCATGGTATCCGTTTCCTTTTTCCTGCTGAAGGCCCCGCTTCTTCATCTCTTCTCACAACAGCCGGACGTGCTCCGCTATGCCTACGTTCGGATGACCTTCATCACACTCCTGGAACCAATGACCGCTTCGTACGAAATCACCGGCGCCAGCCTGCGTGGAATCGGACACTCCATGGCCCCCGCCCTGATCACGCTATTCGGATGCTGCGGCCTGCGGGTTGCCTTTATTGGAGCCATGCTGCAGCGCTTTACATCCTTCTACCAGGTGGTGCTCATCTATCCGGTCACCTGGATCGTGACCGGGAGCGCGATTATTGTGATGTACTTCATCTTTACAAGGAAAGAATACAGAAAACCCGAAACTCTTACGGTGCAAATTTGACACATGGAGGCTACCTCATGGTATCCGCCCGCCAGATCATTCCCAAACAGCGTTGAGAGGTGAGTATATTTGAAGATATTATTAAAGGCCCCGAATAATACTCAGGTAGTCTTGCCTTTGATCTAAGACAGCGTATACTGTCACAAGCTTCTTAGCATCATCAACCTTATAAAAAACAAGATCTTTTTCTAATATAAGCACCAGATATCCCTGGCGCTTTAATACGTTATATCTTGGTTCTGCACCGATGTATGGATGATCTCCCAAATTCATAATAGACTTTTCCAGATAATCCAGTTTCTCAAGTGCTACATCAGTTCCAAAGTTTTCCGCGACAAACAGAACGATCTTACGGATCATGGAATCGGCAGTATCTGTTCTTTCAACCTTATACTTCAAGCCTATCCCTCCTTAAGAATTCTTCGCAGATCATCGAAGGTATCCTTTATCGGAGCGACTCTGCCGAACTTTACATCCTCATCCGCTTCTGCAAGTATTTCCAGAAGTTCTATCCTTGCCTTCATTCTTTTATATTCTTCATAACCAAGAGAAACAGTGTCACCTCTTCCGTTTACTGTAATAATTACAGCCTCATTATTCTCGCGACACTGTTTTGATACCTCGTTATAATGATTTCTAAGGTCCGCTGATGGACGAATTGTTTCTTGAAGTGCATACATCGGGATCGCCTCCGTTTCTTTATAGACATATTATATCTTGATATGTCTATTTCAGCAACGCATAGATAAAAAACTACTATTCACTTTCCTGTTATATATGCCTCATCCGCGTAGCGTTTGTATCTGTCACAATCATATATTGACACACTGAAACATCATTTTTTACGTAATAGAACGACTCCGAGTGTATCCAGGATTGCCTGAGTCTTTTTCTGGATTACGGAAATCCGAATCCCCTCTTTGTCGCCGGTATCGACACGGTAAATATTCTTTATCAACTTCAAAACATCGCCCAAGGAATACTTATCATCCAATTTCGCGTTTCTGACAGCGTTCAGGAGCCCGTAAGAATAGAGTGTGGAGTGTGCTGGCGCGATTAAAATGCTCAGCTACGGAAATGAGTATCAGTATACACACGGGATGCACTGAACTGTTTCCTGTTTTTAGGTAATAGAAACACTACCATTATTTAATAAAATGCTTTTTTGAAAAACGGTTCATTTTTAATTAAAAGCGGGACATAGTCTTGCAAGCAATCCATTAGTTCACTTGCATATTCATGATACTCCTGGTACACTCCCGGTTTACCCAAGTCGTCGGAATTATCATATATTTCATCTACTTCACTTTGGATTTCATCCAGTTTAATCATATAACTATGATAGGTTGAATTGTCTTCTTCGTGCTTAAATAGAATTGGACTATACTGAATTAGCTCATCGATTATACCGTACTGCCCAGAGCCTTTCACCAAAGGAATTACCTCATCTTGCTTTGGACTTTCATTTGATATATGATCCTGTATCATATGCACATAATAGATCATGGCTCCAAATGCATCACATTGATCACAGTACTTATTAAACTTACCGCCGACCCATTGTGCTAAGTCAATTCCATCAAAATCAAATTTCTGATTGATTGTCTGAAGAAGTATATTTTTTCTTACACTTACCCATTTTGCTTCATCTCCGTATTCCGTATACGTATATGTCCAGCCTTTATGCGTATAATTCCTATGTTGATTGCCATGGCCTACATCAAACTTGTCGACACTTTTTGGTATATTTTTTATTTTATATTTTGTTCTAAGCTTATTTAGTAATTGCTTTCCATCACGTCCATGCTCATCAATTGCAAGTTGGCTCGCATCACTGATTGCATAAAAAACTTCTTTATTATTAGAAACCATATTTGAGTGGAAAAGAACCCGTTGCAATACCGAACCATGTTCAGCGCCATTTGAAGCATTCGCAGGAAATGCTAGCATGCATAGAATGAGTACAAACCATAAGATAGAAAGTCTTAGTTTTTTCATGTCACCCTCTCAAACACTGGTGAAGGTATCCAAAGAAACTTTTTCATTTTTGTCCGGAACTTAACAGATATATCTGGACAACTGCTCCCATTTACAGGCGTAATTACTACTTGGACTGGCATGTTTTTTTCGAAAGCGTAGTCCGAAAAATTCTTACTTTCATAACGAATTGTGATATCAGATATCTTTGATTTCTTTTTCTTACTCCGATCGACTTCTGATACAACCCAATCCGAAATATTTACCTTGTCACTCTTCTCACCAATCATAACAACAACCTTTGCACGTTCTGATACCAGGTATGCGGGGATGATTAGTTTTTTGTCATCGAAGGCAATTCCACTATCATCTATTGTTTTAGAATCATCAGCATCATACATGTTCTCTAAAGGAGCTGTTAAAAACAAAGTACTCTTAGAATCATTCCCATGCAATATAGTTTCCAATTTTTTGCTCTCTTCTAATGGAAGGTTTAATTTTTTCAAAAGAGCAAACATCAAATCACAATTTAAGTAGAGCGGCTCATAGACCGGAGGAAGTTCTGTTTTTCTCTTTTCCACCAACAATTTATTATATTCTTTGATTTCTTTTTTCTGCTCTTTTGAAGCATCCTTAGGAATTTTCTTTTTCTGTACCCTCTTTAAATACTGTTTGTTTAAGCTCAGTTGTTTGTCAATCAAATAATTGACGTTCTCTTTTGCCAATGAATACGCATCCTGTAAATAGCCCTTGTTTTGAGTCATTGAATACAAATACTCATCTGTTTGAGCCGCAAAATAACGAAGGGCCCAATCATCAGTCTCAAGATTACTCTTCAACAAGCTAAGATATGATTCAATAGATTTTCGTTGCTTCGCTTTATTATGTACACTTTCCTGTGTGGCTGAGATTGCAAGTGGAAGTACTTTGGCTAGCCCATGGTCTTTCCTAAATATGTCAACATTCAAGTTAATGTAAGAATCAATTGCATCAATACAATTGGAATAATCCCCATTTTGGTAATAGCTATCTGCAAGCGTTAACCAATAATCGCCGAATTTTAAAAATGTATCCTTCTTCGATTCTAAATATTCTATACGGCGTGTATTATTTTTCTCTTCCTTATATTTGACATATTCCTCAACTGTCTCACTATCCAGTACATATTGGTCCGGGATATGGTTTTTTTGTACCATATCAATCATATAATTGAAGAGATCTTCTCGACTCTGGTTCAATGAATTTGTTTCCTCGTCATCAAGCTCCCATCCATCTTGAAGATACTTTAAATCTGTTGTTGATGTTGCGCTTTTGTAACTCGTGGTAGAATCAATAGCCATATAAGCAATTGCTGAAGCCAATGCTCCAAATTGAATTGATGTTGTTCCCGCAAGGAACGAGATAGGGTTGGGAACCACTGCCCTCATGGACTGCGCTTGATTCTGCTGATAGATGTAATTTAATCTGTCTCTCTTAACATCAATCATTCGCAAATTATTGATTTCAGTTAACATATTGTTAAACTGAACCTGAGTTCTGTCATCAATCGCATGGGGTGCTGTATTATCCATCAAAGATTTATACACCTGCTCCAATAGAAGCTTATTTTTCTTTGAAGAATCGATTTCATCATTAACCAAAGATATATAATTCATCATAGCGATATAATTATCTTCTATGATGTCCTCATCTCTCCTACTCTCCTTGGTTGCTTGCGGAGTTTCCAATGCTGCTTTCTTCCACATCTCCAGCAACTGGACAATTAAAATTGAAACCAGTATTAGAGCTAAAAAAATAATCACAACCCTGGTCCATGCTGATTTCCTACTTTTCATCTCTCTACCCTCTGAGAATAACCCCTCAAGCGCCTATCACCAATTCATGGATAAATTGGACAAGCGTCCACGGTCAGCAAATTGCTATAATGTCCATATAGGTATTAGCTATCTACCACATTACTGTAACATTTTACCATACCCATTTTTTGAATTCCATACGTAGATAGGCATTCCAAATATTCCGTACAAATAGATTGCTCTTTTACAATCGGTGATTAATCTATATAGCATGATTGAACCAAATTTGAGCCAGTAGGTTAAATTGCTATACTAACTTAGTGTTCTGTTATTTTTCATTATTTATTGCGACGTAGCAGATAGTAGTCTTTTCCCTCTAAGATGACATGTAACTTACATCTGAATATTTATCACCTCCTCCTACAAACCGTTTCTCCAAATACCGCATGGAAATCAATATCTATGGTCACACTATCCGTCAGACGATCATATAGCCGAAATCATTTCTATCCTCACTTAACATTCACCGTCAGCTTCGGCTGATCGATGTAGTTATAATAGCTGCCGCTGCCGATGTTGAGCTGGAAGGTAGCTGTTGTGATGTCAGCTGTGGTGATCTGGTTCTCCTCGAGTGAACTTTTAGAGATGCCGTACATCATCCCACCGGCCTGCCCTGGTTCGATGGTTCTGCTGTAGGTGTTTTCATCGACCATGAAGCCATTGACAGAGGTCGAGCCAGTCTCGTCGCTGACATAGATGGTATCTGATGAGTCATTGAAAATGATCAGCAGCAGATAGTTGTACAGGGAGTCGTCAGACTCACCTTTGTAAAGAATCCGGATGCCGTTCTGGTTGTAGAGTTCAGCACCATCCTGGTTGACTGCCGGGCTGTCCCCGAATGAGATGCCGACCTGTCCATTCTCTGTAAGGTCATTGTTCTGAGAATCGCTGATAGTCGCATGGAAGGCGATGGCTTCTGGCTGACCGATTCCAAAAGCTGCGTATTCCTTGGCATCCGCCATGTTATTGATATTTTCCGCCATGACAGCGCGTCCGTGCGGGTTCAGTGTGATCGAGTCCCAGAACGGCGAAGAGATCACCAGATTATTGATTGCGAAATCACCGATATGGAAACTCAGAACCTGATCCGTCGTGTTCTCCAGCTCAAGCAGGACGGCGTCTGTTCCATCCTTCTTCACGATCGCCGCTGAGATCAAATTGATTCCATTTGCCGAATAAAATGAGCCTTTCTGAAATGCTTCCACCTTGCCGCCGCTGATATGCTCGAAGCTCCCGTCTGAAAGCCCCTTCTGATAGGTGTCCTCTGTCAAGTCGACCGAGCCGGCTGATGACGTCTGAATTTTAACCGGGGCTGTTACCAGATAGTCATCATTATCCTCCGTTTCAACGCGGAAGCCCATCTCGATCTCCGCAATATCCTTGATTCCCAGAAGCTCCAGCTCATCATTTCGGATGGAAACTTCGGCATTCTTCTTCATGCCGGCTGTGACATCCTCATTCACGTACATCGAAGAAATGGCATAGCCATTGACCGTATTGCAGCAAAACGCCATCGTCCCACTCGTGAACGATAAATCCTGACTAGTGTTATTTTCAATCAGCAGATCAATTGTCGTCTGATAGCTTTCATAGGCCAGATTACTGGCCGTGATTTTCACATCCTTTTCATCCACCAGCACGGTGCTGTCGATGGTTGCCCTGCCTGTGAATCCTGCATCGCTATCTGGAGCCAGGACATCTGCCCCGCCTTCCGTCATTTCCTGTTCCATTGCCTGCTCTGATGACTGATCTTCGGCCTGATCCGAAGTTGCAGCTGTAGCCTGCAGGCTGATAATACTTCCTGCTAATACTGACAAAACTACTGACAGAAACACTGCCGTCCACTTTCTTCTCATAGATACCTCCCTTGTGATGATGCTTTTATGCTTCTGTGTCGTCCGCTTCGATCTGTCACTTATCCTTACTCTGTCACCGTGCCCCGTGGAACGGTCAAGGTTTTCTCTTCCCGGACCAACGCTTCCAGGTTCCGGATTTCTTGATTGATGCCGACCTTTTGATCAAGAAGCCTTTGCATCGCACCGTTCAGAATCCGGAGCCTGTCCGCGTCTGGGTCGTCGAGCAGGTGTCGGATCTCCGCAATGTTCAGTCCGGCTTTTCTGTACTCCAGGATCTTTCGGAGTCTGTCCAGCCCACCGCTGTCGTAGCGCTTGAACTGCTGTGTTCTGGTCCGCTCCGTTGGTTTCAGGAGGCCGATTTTGTCATAATAAAATAATGTTTTGCGTGTGATGCCTGTCTGTTTGCATACTTCGCCAACCGAAAACAGCATTTCTTCTTTGATACTGCTTTTCACCTGTTCATCTCCCGTTTCGAGAAGAGTACTCTTTTGCAGATTCAGTGCTGCCAGAGGTTCTTTCGTCCTCTTATGATAGAAGAGTACCCCGGGGAACGGTCAATTGATATGCCCAAAAAGTTTCCAAAAAACAGAATCACTGCTGTTCGATTTCTTTCCTTCTCTGCTCAATGGCTGCGTTAAAATCCTCCGGATCAACGGATCGGCGATTGTCCCAGTCCTCATCATTCGCGTAGATCTCGTTTATATCCAGCTTATTTACATAGCCGCAGGCTGTGCATGTCCATTCCGGAAGATGATCATCGAATCCATCCTGTTCATTCAGATGTGCATCGCAGCGGTCGCAGTACCACTCCACACCAGGAAAGCGATGATCCAGATCATCTCCTCTGTAAAAGCTGTGATATGTTTCCGGGTAGAAGAGAGTATTCAGTTTATCCTTCAGTTCCCCGGTCTCGCTTATCTGACGGCGAATGGCAATAAATGAACTTTCGTAAAGTCTGAGAACTCTGCCTGTTTCATTTCGAAGCAGACCGCCTGTCAGCAGCCAGAGCCAGGCGTTGCACAGTCCGCTGAAGGAACCAAGATTCAGCTGGTAGGCTGCGTTGTAAAGGATACTGTCAAAGACCTCGTCATCCAGCGCAAAAAGCTCCGTGTCCAGGATGTAACGATCGGTCGTACTTCTGAGATCAGCAAACGCATAGAGCAAGTCAAAGATCTGCTGCCCCAGCATTTCCTTCTTCTCCTCCGTCAGTTTCTCCAGCAGCACAGCCGTATTCTCCTGCAGGCGCGGAGCCAGATCCATATCGGTCACAAACTGCTCCGCTACGTTCCGCTGAATCAGTTCCGCGGATCTGCGCTCCTTCTCCTGATTCCCTGAAGCTGTCCCGATCAGGCGCCCCAGAATCTGGGACACCCGCTTGCTGGCGCCGGCATAGAGCCTTCCCTGATATCGGACGGCGTGGATTTTATATTCGCGGTCGACATACTCCGCCGGTGTCTTGGTTTTTCCATCCGACTCGTCGATTGTGATCACAAGCCCGGGAAACCAGATGTCGAGCAGTTCCATCTGCTTTGGCAGCTTCTCTCCCTTCAGCTCATAGTAAATTTCCACAATGCTCCCGAACCGGAGGCTTCTCTTCTCCATATTTCCCTTCCTCTTTCCTTCAAATGCGGCTATAATCAAATCGTTGCAAGGGAGCAGACAGGGCATGCGTCTGCTCCCTTATTTATGTATATCAGACACTGCCCGCCCAAAGTGTTCGTTCGCTGAATTTTATACTGAATTTTATGCTGAAAGCCGGGCATTCCCGGCTGTGGAAAGGGAGGAGCATCTGATGAAGAGACCTGTGATCGGCGTGATGCCGCTTTATGATGATGAAAAAGACAGCTTCTGGATGGTTCCGGGCTATTTTGAGGGCCTTGAGGAAGCGGGTGCCATCCCGCTCATGCTCTCGCCCAATCTGGACGAAGAGGGCTTTTCCCATATCCGCGATATGATTGATGGGTATCTCTTCACCGGCGGCCATGATGTCAATCCGGCTCTTTATGGAGAAAAACCGGTTCCGGAAGATGAAGCGTTCTGTGACAGACGGGACCGCCTGGAGATGATGGTTTTCAAATGGTGCGACCAGCAGGATATTCCTGCGCTTGGCATCTGCCGGGGAATCCAGCTTTTCAATGTTGCCCGGGGCGGAACGCTCTGGCAGGATATTCCCTCCCAGTTTCAAAAGCAGGCTTGCAGCAGCTCTGTCCCGCTTATCCGCCACACCATGGCCCCGCCATACGATGAAAACCACGTCGAACATCTTGTCCGGATTGCGCGTAGCTCCCCGCTGCACCAGCTGCTAAAGCTTGATGAGATCTCCGTCAACAGCTACCACCACCAGGCAGTCAGGCAGTCAGGCAGATCGGCAATGGCCTCGTCCCGATGGCCTGGTCAGATGACGGTCTTGTGGAGGCACTCTATGCCCCGGACAGACATTTCCTCTGGGCTGTCCAGTGGCATCCTGAGTTCATGTACCCTGAAGACAAAAATGCCCGGCTGCTCTTCTCCGCTCTCGCGGAAGCAGCCGGACACTCATAATACGTGCACCTGTATCTAGGGTTCTGCGCTGAACCAGGGCAGGTTGTGCCGTTCCTGACAGCTGCCTTCTGGACTTCCTCCATCCGCTCGTTCTGCGCGGGACCGGGAACCGGGTCGTGCCGTTCCTGACAGTTGCCTTCTGGACTTCCTCCATCCGCTCGTTCTGCGCGGAACCGGGGGCAGGTTGTGCCGTTCCGCGCCTTGGATCACGCCAAGGCGGCCTTCAGCACCTTCTCCACCTCATCCCGGATCTCCTCGTAGGTCTGTCCCGGGTGTGACTCGTAAACCTTCTGTTCATCCACATACATCGTCGGTGTGTAGTAGTAATCATACTGGTCCGCGATGTCAGGCTGCTGATCCTCCAGGATCCAGTCAACCGGAACCTCGCGGTATGAGGCATTGTTCTCGCAGAGTTCATTGTAAGCGAGACGTGCCTTTTTGCAGTACGGGCATCCAGATAAAATAAACGCTTTGACCTGTTTCATAGACAACTCCTTTCTTCTGCCTGTTGTTCTGATCCTCCTGTATACATCGAAGAATACCACAGAGAACTCCGGATACTCAAGAATATGATCCCAGTCTTGCCACTCTGTCTTTCCACCCTCTACACCTGATCAAGGTTGTGCTGTTCCTATCCCGTCGTTTTGTGTATAATGAAGCAAAAAGATGATCCGCTGGCAAACTGAAGAAAACAGTTATCCACCGGGTACATGGACAAAGGATACTGAGAGATGAACAAACAGAAAACCGCTGTGGTTGTAGATTCCGGCTGCGATGTGTCCCCGGAATTCCGCGAAAAATATGACATCCGGCTTCTTCCCTTCAAGGTTCGCTATCCTGAGAAGGAGTACCTGGATGCTGTCGATATCGATCCGATGATGGTTTACAGAAGGTTCCCGGGCGAGATCCCGACAACCTCCACGCCGTCCCCCGGGGATGTCGTGGAGCTGATGAAGGGGCTGAAAGAAGAAGGCTTCGAGAATGTCTTCGTCTTCTGCATATCCGACAAGCTGTCCGGCACCTACAATACGGTTCGCATGGTGTCCGAATCCTACCAGCTCGGTCTGAACGTCCGGCCTGTGGATACACTTAATATCTCTGTCGCCTGTGCACTGACCGCCATCTGGGCAGCAGACCAGCTTGCGCAGGGCAGCAGCTTTGAGGCAGTGGAGAGTCAGCTTGACGAAATCATCCGCCGCTCCACCGTCATGTTCTACATGGACTCGCTTGATTACCTCAAGCACGGCGGCCGGATCGGCAGAGTCGAGTACATGGCCGCTCAGCTTCTTCGCATCCGTCCAATCATTGCCTGCAATGAAGACGGTACGTACATCACCGTCGCCAAACTCAGGGGTGGACGCCAGGCGAAAAACCGCCTGATGGATGAAGTTCGGAAGTATGCAGCAGGCAGAAAGTGCTGGTTCATCGTCGCGGAAGGGGATGGCCATGAGGCTGCCATGGAGGCTGTCAGAACGCTGAAGGAAGAATACCCGGACAGCGAAGTCCTGTATGAGCTTCAGATTGCCGCATCGCTTGCGGTCAACACAGGAAGCGGACTGCTTGGAATCGGCATCCTGCCACTCGAATAAAAACAGCCCCATTCAGAGCCAGGCAGCTTTCAGGCTGCCTGGTTCTTTGCACGTCCTGCCAGGTTCTCTGCCGGTCCGCCTGCTGCTTTGCACGCCGCCTGGTTTTGCAGGCCTGCCATGTCTGCTCAGGACGGCTGGGTGACAATGTGTCAGGCAGGAAGCTTTGTAAATTGAGCGCCGATTGAGGAAAGGAGATCAAAATTCAATATGAACCACCATCATCAAAAGGTAATTGCATCATTATCGCTGTCGCTGGTCCTGTGTCTGTCTCTGCTGACGCCGGGATATGCAGCCATCACGACTGTGCTGTCAGATGAACAGACTCTCACGCAGGAAGAGCTGCCGGTCTACTCGACCGAACCATCCACTGAGATCCATGACAATGTCCCGTATTTTCAGGCCTCCGACCTGACATCGTCCTCCTACGAGACCTTCTCAAGTCTGGACGACGAGGGGCGATGTGGATACGCTGTCGCCTGCCTCGGCCCGGATCTGCTCCCGGATGCTCCGAGAGGTCCCATCGGCAGCGTCAAACCGACCGGCTGGCATACAGTCAAGTATGAAGGCATCGATGGCAATTATCTCTACAACCGGTGCCATCTGATTGCCTATGAGTTGTCGGGCGAGAATGCGAATGAGGAAAATCTGATCACCGGCACCCGCTACATGAACGTGAATGGGATGCTTCCCTACGAAAATGAGGTTGCCGACTATATCAAATCGACCGGGAATCATGTCCTGTACCGTGTCACACCTGTTTTCGAGGACGACAACCTGCTCGCGTCCGGTGTCCTGATGGAGGCAGAGTCGGTTGAGGATGGCGGAAGCGGTATCTCATTCAATGCCTACTGCTACAATGTCCAGCCGGGCATTTCGATTGATTACGCAACTGGTGACAGCTCCGGCCAGGCATATACCGGCAGCGAAGCCTCAAAGTATGATGGCGTGAATTTTCAGTCGCCGGCAGTCATCAAGGCCGTCCAGCAGGCACTGAACGACAAGGGATATGACTGCGGAACGCCGGACGGCATCGCAGGAAACGGAACGGCATCGGCAGCCGCTCATTTCAAAGCCGATCACGGTTTATCAGGTGACAGTATCGATGCTGCCCTCGCACTGACACTCGGGCTGAACGCTTACCAGCTACTGGACCTGAGCTCCGAAGCTGCAGCGGATCAGGCATCATCCGCCGCGCAAAACGGACAGTCCTCAGGCACAGCCGGGCAGGCATCCGGCGCACAGGCCGGGGAGGCATCCGGAAGCGGGTCGGCCGGACCGGCAATGAGCTATATCGTCAATACAAATACCGGGAAGTTCCATAACCCGGGATGCAGCTCGATCGGCCAGATGTCCGACTCCAACAAGATGGAATACACCGGCTCCAGGGATGACCTGATTGCGATGGGTTATCAGCCCTGCAAGCGATGCAATCCGTAAACATTCAATCAAAGGCAGTTGTGCCGCCAGTTATAGGCGGCGGAATGGAGATTATCATGAGCTTTAAGAACTCGAAAGTTGTAATCGTAGGAACTGGAAATGTCGGATCAACGACAGCATACAGCATTTTGAATCAGGGGCTGTGTGAGGAGATTGTCCTGATCGATGTGAACAAGGACAAGGCCTACGCGGAGGCACTGGACATGGCGCATTCGGTTTATTTCATGAACCGGAATATCAATGTTCACGCGGGAGACTACAACGACTGCGCAGATGCGGATGTCGTCATCATCACTGCGTCTGCTCCTATGCCAAAAGACTCGACAAGCAGACTGGAAATGCTTGCTCCAAGTATGCGGATCATGAAGAGCATCGTGAGCAGCATCATGGCAAGCGGATTTAACGGCATTCTTCTCGTCATTTCCAACCCAGTCGACATCATGACCTACTACGCCTGGAAGATCTCGGGACTGCCGGCAAAACAGGTCATCGGCAGCGGCACGAATCTGGACAGCGCCAGACTGTGCTGCGAGCTTGCAAAGCTCTACGACCTGGACGCGAAGAGCGTCTCGGCATTTGTCTGCGGGGAACACGGCGACAGTGAATTTGTTGTATGGAACTCCGCGACGATTGGCGGTAAAAAGATCGATGATGTGATGAGTGACAATGCCCCGCGCACAGGCTCGGCGACAAAGCAGAGCCTTCTGAAGATGACGGCACAGTCCGGATGGGAAATCTTCAGCCGCAAGGGCAATACCTGCTACGGCATCGCCGCATCGGCAACCTCTATTGTGAAGTCCATCCTGTTCAACGAAAACCAGATTTATCCGGTCACTGTTTATGTGGACGGTGCCTACGGCCTGAAAGGTGTGTTTCTGTCCGTCCCGACCATCATCGACAAGACAGGTGCAAAGGAAGTGGTTGAGATCAAGCTGCAGCCGGACGAGGAAGCGGCACTCCAGAAGTCGGCCAGCCTGCTGAAGTCATTTTACAAGGAGCTTGAGATGTAAGTGATTATCCAGCTCAACTGGCTTTCTCCCGGACTGCCAGTTTTTCCAGGCTCATTCCGTGTATATAACACCGGCAATAACAAGCCGTACAGGTAGAAATTGCGCGGAACTGTGCCTTCGCTTTTTCCTCATCTCCATACACTTTCCAGTAACCGGGGCACTTGAATGCCTTCGCCCGGTTCTCGATAAAACCTTCGACATCATCCGGGGGATAACCGAGAAACAGGCCAATCTCATGGGGGAATTCATGGAATTGACGCAGGCGCAGCGACAGCTCTGCAAGCCGCCGCTGCGGATCCCCTGCCGGGTAATGTGCTCTGACAAGAATCGCCTCCGCTTTCTGGCTGGCAAGATCTCTCTCCAGCCGTTTCGGCCGGTACATATAGATCAAAGCGTGCCCGCTCTGCTGCCTCAGCGGCAAAAGCCGGATGCCGCGCGGCAGCAGCTGTCTGTTGGCGGAGCGGATTTGTTCCCTAAGTTCCTCTTTGGAATCGCTCGGACAGGTAAAAAGGCTGGCAGTCTTAATCCCTGCCAATGTAGGCGCACAATACCGTATCAGCATTTCTTCGGACATCTGCCGCCTCCCTTCTGCCTCATTTCCCGAATATCATGTCAAATCAGCGCTTCTCCGGCCTTCCGGCATGTCTCGAGTGCCTCGTCATCCGGTTCATTGTTGGCGATTGCTGTTTCGACAACATGCACGCCTGAAGCCCCCGCATCTTCCCGCCATGAATCCATCCATTCACCTGTCCCCCAGCCATAGGATCCGAAAAGCACCGTCTTCTTCTCTCCAAGCAAGTCCTTGACCTCGTCCCACATCGGCTGAAAGACATCCTCCTCCAGCATCTCACTGCCCATGGCAGGGCAGCCAAACGCAAAGGCATCATACTTTTCGACATCTGCCGCCGAAAACTGGTCAGCAGTTACTTCCTCAACCGAAGAAGCCCCGCCCTTGCGTGCACCATCTGCTACTGCATGAGCCATATTCTCTGTGTTACCAGTGCCTGACCAATAAACAACCGCTATTTTACCCATATGCTGAGTTTCTCCTCCTTATCCATTTGCCGAATGACCCCTCTGCCTGCTTCGCCATACGAGCAGCCTTTGCTACAGGTTCGCATGCCTTATTGTTAGCTTTTACTAACATATATTAGTATATACTATTTAGAGTATCTGTCAACCAGCCTTGTGAAATTCCGGGGAGATTATAAATGTGAGTATTCAATTGCATGCAAAACTGGGATTTATCGATCTGACTTTAATAATGCATAGATGCTCACATCGCAGACACCTTGATTATTAACTGCCGCGCTTCTCAAGGTACCTTCATATTTCATTCCGCACTTTTTCATAACCAGTCCTGAATGAGGATTATTTACGTCGTGTTTTGCCTGGACGCGATTCGCGCCGACCTGATCGAGCATAAAATTTATTACTGCACTCAACGCTTCCGAGGTTATTCCCTGATTCCACCACGGCCTGCCAATGCAGTAACCGATTTCTGCCATCTGCGTTTTTTCATTGGTTGATACGACAGAAATTGAACCAATCGGTTCATTGATATCTTTCGGCACAATTGCCCACTGATAAAAGTCCGGCCTTTCATAGGACGTAGTCCATTCATTCAATATATGGATTGCGGTATCCAAACTGGTATAAACGGGCCATGTCAGAAACTTTGTAACCTCTTTGTCAGACGCCCAATTTTGGAACATGGCCTCGGCATCCTCGATCACGAATCTTCTTAACAACAGCCTTTCCGTTTCTAGCGTACAGGTTCCACAGTGATTCATGTCCAATCCTCCAAATTTTGATTTATCCATTTATCTATTTCTTCCTTCATATTTCTCATTGCGGCATCTAGCCGCCTGCCTCTTTTTTCAAACTTCCACCTGCAAATGAAGATTTTTGACATTTATTACGTTTTTCTTCAATAGCAGAATATCACTCCTGAATTGGTTCCGCCAACGTTCGATGATGTTTTTTGCCCATTTGGGTGTTTTTCTTCATCACCATCGTGGACGGGAATCGCATTGTTTCCATCATCGCCTCAAGTAAAATTTCATCGAATGACTCCATTCTAAATTTCAATGAATGGTCTCCATATTGAAGTAAAAATTATAGTACTGAAATATCATAATCACTGCTTCTCATACACCACCACAACATTCTCCTTGACTAAATCGTACTCTCGCTTTGTGTCGCCTGATTATAAATCCATGCTGTCAGGATTCAACAGGAAGTCAAAAACACTCATCACCAACACACCTTCTTCATTGTAAAGCGGTGCTATGGCATCTTTTGTGATTATGATTTTCTTGAACCCATCGCTTGTATTGACCAGAGCGCGTTGTTCCTGCTGCATTTTCTTTTCATCATGCATAGCAAATGCCGACTGAATATAGTAACGTTTGGAACCTTTATTGCAGACAAAATCAATCTCTAATTGTTTTCTTATTTTTTTACCTGTCTGATCTGTTTCATTCATCACAACGACGCCTACATCAACGTTATATCCTCTGACTTTCAGTTCATTGAAAATGATATTCTCCATCGCGTGTGTTTCTTCGACCTGTCGGAAATTTAATCTGGCATTTCGAAGACCCAGGTCCGTGAAATAATACTTGGATGGTGTATCAATATATTTCTTACCTTTTATATCGTAGCGAATTGCACTGTCAATCAGGAAAGCGTCTTCCTTCGCACCAGGCTATTCAGAATGGACTCAAAATCTCCGAGAAGCTGCACCTCGTCCAACAGCACATAGTATTGATCCTGGTCGTCAACGCTTCATGTGACATTTTTGCGGATTCCGCATTTTTGTCCATCTTATATGAATTGAAGTTTTGCACCACCTGCAAACGAAACGCAAAAGGAGGTTCCTCTCTCAAATTGATACTGAAAAACGAGTGCATCTTTGCGCATTTAACATATGCATTTATAAATTGGAGTCGCAAATACCAACGTGTCTGAGTTCTTTACTTTTTCTGCAATCTCAACAGCATCATCATTAGTGACACACCTCTGAGTATTCTGACAGGCAAGACAGCCTATACAAAAACCGATACTTTTCCCTTTCAGGCTTATATGTTCCACATCATGACCTGAAGCTTTTGCTCCCTCTATAAGCTTTTTCGTAAGTATATCGGAATTACTCTTTGCTCAAAGACTTGTAGAAATCGCTAACACTTTACTCATATCATCCCATCCTTTATTTCTTCTCTATCGGTTTAACATTTTCTATCTTCTTGATAAATTTTGCAGGAACGCCTCCTACAATTGTGTTTTCCTCAACATCCTTTGTCACAACAGCTCCGGCTGCAATTACAGCACCATCACCAATTGTCACACCTCTTGTAATTATCGCTCCTGCTCCAATCCAAACCCTGTTTCCAATATGTATAGGAGCACACAGAAGGTGCCTGTCATAAGGATTCAAATCATGATCCAGAGTAGCAAGGACGACCCTGTGCCCAATCAGGGTGTTATCACCAATGTATATGCCGCCCTGATCCTGGAAGCTGCATCCGGAATTGATGAATACATTTTTTCCGATGTGAATGTTTCTTCCAAAATCCGTATAAAAAGGTGGGAACAATCTCAAGCTTTCATCCACTTCCTCACCTGTCAGTTCAGTCATGATACTGACGATTTCCTCTGGCGTATGGTACTTGGTATTTAATTCCATGGTCTGTTTTATGGCAGCCTGGCTCTGCCTCATGGAACATTCATGCATCTCTTCTGTCATATCTTCTACTCTGTCCGAATTAAGATATTCCAGTATTTCTTCAACCGTTATCATTATTTTAAATTCTCCTTAAAGAAGCTCTCCAGCTTGTCATAAGGAATATAATCCTTATCTCCGCCATCATATAGATCTGTATGTACCGCATCAGGAATTATCATAAGTTCTTTATTATCAGCATACTTGCTGTCTTTGATCATATCTGCATAAGCATCCTTTGAGAAATAACATGAATGAGCCTTTTCTCCATGAACAAGTAAAACTGCACTTCTGATCTCGTTGCTGTATTTAAGGATTGGCTGATTAACAAAGGATTCACAGCCGATTACATTCCAGCCACCATTAGAATTAAGGCTTCTCTTGTGATAACCTCTGTCAGTCTTGTAGTAATTATAATAGTCTTTCACAAAGAAAGGTGCATCCTCCGGAAGTGGATCTACTACACCGCCGCCAAGCTTATACTCACCTGCCTTAAGGTCTTCAAGTCTCTGAGCGCACATGGCAGCCCTCTTCTGATACCTTGCTTCCTCGCTGTCCTCGGAGTCAAAATATCCCTTTGCATTTACTCTTGTCATGTCATACATTGTCATTGCAACTGTAGCTTTGATCCTTGTATCAAGAGCTGCTGTGTTTACAGCCATTCCTCCCCAGCCACAGATACCGATGATTCCAATCCTGTCAGGATCAACCTTCTCATTCAAGGAAAGAAAATCAACTGCCGCCATGAAATCTTCTGTGTTGATATCAGGAGATGCCATATATCTTACATTTCCACCGGACTCTCCTGTAAATGATGGGTCAAATGCTATTGTTAAGAATCCTCTCTCTGCCATTGTCTGAGCATAAAGACCTGAGCACTGCTCTTTAACTGCACCGAATGGCCCGCATACAGCAATTGCAGGGAGCTTACCATCTGCATTCTTTGGAACATACATATCTGCCGCAAGGGTGATTCCATATCTGTTTACAAATGTAACTTTGCTGTGGTCTACCTTATCACTTTTCTTAAAAGTTTTATCCCATTCCGTTACAAGGTTCAGTTCTTCTTTTCTGATCATTTTACATTCCTCCGTTTTAATTACTTTTCTTTTTGGATCTGTCTTATCAAAAAATCCATGTTATCAACTTTCTTCTGACTGTCATGAAGATCGTCCATCAGATGGCACCGGCATTTTCTAAGATCTCGAAGAAGCGTATCTGTATCCCCTTCTTCATACATCTTTTTCATAAAGCTTATTTCTTTCTCATCACAGCCCATGTCAGTAAGGCTTTCAAGAATCTTTTTGGTATCCATCTTTTTTGCTCCTTCTGATTTCATAGTAAATCCTTGACCAGGTTTTCGCTAATGAATAAAATAAATTTCATGATATTCGTTTTTGGAATAACACTTTCATCGTCAACTTTATGGAGGTTTTCATGGAAATAAAAAATCTCAGATATTTTCTTGCAGTTGCAAGGGAAGAAAATATGTCAAAGGCTGCTGAGCAGCTTCATGTATCACAGCCTACTCTTTCAAAGACATTAAAATCATTAGAGGAAGAACTTGGAAAGAAACTGTTTGTAAGGCACAGTTTCAGCATTTCGCTTACGGACGAAGGGATGCTTCTACGTGACCGTGCTCAGGATCTTGTGGCTATGTCAGATAAGATAGAACAGGAATTTAGTTCCCTGGATGATATAACAGGTGGGGATATTTATTTTGGACTGGCCGAGAGCTATCAGATCAGATATCTTGCCAGAGAGATCTATAAGTTAAAAGAAAAATACCCCAACTTCACTTATCATATAACCAGCGGAGATACTGAGCAGGTAACTGAAAAGCTTGATAAGGGCATTTTAGACTTTGCTGTACTATGTGAAACACCTGACAGCAATAAATATGAATATGTTAAGTTTCCGGAAGCCGATGTATGGGGAGCAATCATATCTTCATCTCATCCCCTTGCAAAGAAAAAATCCATCCATGTCTCTGACCTGATAGGACAGCCTCTGTTTGTCTCTGAGCAAAGCTGGAACAATGAAATCAAAATATGGGCTAAAGAAAGATTTCCTAAGCTAAAACTTGAAGGCTCCTTCAGGCTATCTTATAACGGCTCTGTATTTGCAAGAGAAAACCTTGGAATACTTCTTACATTTAAGGATCTGATAAATACCGAAGGAACTGACATGGTATTCAGACCACTTTCACCTGAACTGAAGTCAGAACTATATCTCATATGGAATAAATATCAGACCTTTACTCCTATTGCTGGTAAGTTTCTGGAGCAGATAAAAAGGGCTTTCAAGTAATATGTATGAAGGTCATAGCTTCATAATCCTTTGACAAACTTCGTGTTTATTGGAAGAATTGTTGTCAAATCCCAAAACGCCCGGAGCGGGCTGCCGCAGGACTCTCCTGCTGCACAGCCACACTCCGGGCGTTTGTATTCCGTTTCTTCAGCGACTGTCAGTCGTTTGTCGCCTGATAAGCTTCGATCATGTCTGCAAAAAGTGTATCGAGGTCCACATGGTTCAGCTCTGCACCACGGGCGATGTTGTCCCTGTCACAGCCTGCCGCAAAGCGCTTGTCCTTGAACTTCTTCTTCACGGACTTAAGGTTCAGGTCCTGCGCGGACTTTGACGGATACATGCGGACAATCGCGCCAAGCAGTCCGGACAGCTCATCGCAGGCCCACAGGACGCATTCCATCTGATGTTCCGGCTTTGGAAGCGCCGGGTTATTGTCGGAATTGTGGGTCTCGATAACATGTGCAACCATCGGGCTGACACCGGCTTCCTGAAGCAGCTCTGCCGTCTTGACGGTATGCTGCACGGCATCCTGCCACTTCTCCCAGTCCAGATCATGGAGAAGGCCGCAGATCTTCCAGAACGCCTCGTTCTCCGGATCATATTTCCGAGCAAAGTATTCCATCAGCCTCGCAACCGTCTCGCCGTGGATGATGTGGAACTCATCCTCGTTATACTTCTTCAGAAGCGCCAGCGCATCCTCATAGCTGATCCCAGCGTCAAGCTTCTCGCCTGCCGGGACGGACGGTGTCTGCGGGACGGAAGCAGACGCAGCCTTTTCATCTGCATCGGAAGCCGCCGCAGACATCTCTTCTGGAGCCTTGTCAACATTGTCAACTTTATCAGCCTTGTCCTCTGCTGCAGGTGCATCTTTCTTCGGCGCTGCGTTTTCTTCTGCCGCTCCCTCGTCCTTCTTTGCGTTGAGGGACTTCATTGTGGGGAACAGGAGCACATCGCGAATGGCGGAGCTGTTCGTCAGCAGCATCACAAGTCTGTCAATGCCGTATCCGATTCCGCCTGTCGGCGGCATGCCAATCTCCATGGCATGAAGGAAATCCTCATCAGTGTGATTGGCTTCCTCATCTCCTGCAGCGGCAAGCGCATCCTGCGCCTTGAAGCGTTCTCTCTGGTCAATCGGGTCATTCAGCTCAGAGTATGCATTACACATCTCACGGCCGTAGATGTACAGCTCGAACCGCTCGACAAGGGACGGATCCGACGGTTTTCTCTTGGTCAGAGGGGAAATCTCAACCGGATGATCCATGATGAAGGTCGGCTGGATCATCTTCTCCTCGCAGAACTGCTCAAAGAAGAGGTTGATAATATCGCCTCTCTTGTGGCGCTCCTCGAACTCCACATTGTGGGCCTTTGCGACTGCCTTGGCCTCCTCATCGGTGCGGATCGTGCTGAAGTCCACGCCGGCGTATTCCTTCACCGCATCGATCATGGTCAGCCTGCGGAACGGCTTCGCCATGTCAATGACCGTATCTTCGTACTGGATGACGGCGCTTCCGCAGACCTTCTCCGCCAGATAGCGGAACATAGACTCGGTCAGCTCCATCATGCCATTGTAATCGGTGTACGCCTGATAAAGCTCCATCAGCGTAAACTCCGGGTTGTGACGGGTGTCCACTCCCTCATTCCGGAAGACGCGGCCGATCTCATAGACTCGTTCAAATCCGCCGACAATCAGACGCTTCAGATAAAGCTCCAGTGAAATGCGCAGCTTGACATCTTCGTCAAGGGCGTTGTAGTGCGTGACAAATGGGCGAGCAGCGGCGCCGCCGGCATTCTCGACCAGCATCGGGGTTTCGACTTCCATGAAATCGCGCTTATCGAGGAAGTTGCGGATCTCCTTGATGATCTGCGACCGCTTCTCAAATGTCGTCCGGACGTCCCGGTTCATGATGAGGTCCAGATACCGCTGACGGTACCGGATGTCAGTGTCCTGAAGGCCATGGAACTTCTCCGGCAGCGGAACCAGGTTCTTGGAGAGCAGCGTGACCTGATCTGCGTGGACCGAGATCTCGCCCATCTTCGTGCGGAACACCGTACCCTTCACACCGATGATGTCGCCGATATCGTACTTTTTGAAATCCTTGTAGGAATCCTCGCCAACCTGATCGCGCGCCACGTAAACCTGAATGCTGTCATAGCGGTCCAGGACATCGCAGAAAGAGGCCTTGCCCATGACACGCTTGGACATCATACGGCCGGCAATCGACACTTCCTTCCCTTCCATCTCATCAAAGTGATTCTTGATGTCGGTGGAGTGCTCTGTCTGGTCGTAGGTCGTGATCCGGAACGGATCCTTTCCTTCCTCCTGCAGGGTCTTCAGCTTCTCTCTCCTGATCTTCAGAAGCTGATTGAGGTCCTGCTCTCCGCTGTTCTGTCTCTGGTTCGCCACTTTCTGCCTGTCCTCCGTCAATTCCTTACTGCTGATTTCTCTCCACGCTCAGGATCTCATACTCGATGACCCCTGCCGGCGTCTCAACTTCAACCTTGTCGCCTGCCTTTTTGCCGGAAAGCGCTTTCCCGACCGGAGAGTCATCCGAGATGAAGCCCTCCAGCGGGTTGGCCTCGGATGAGCCGACCACATTCAGCTCCATCGTCTCGTCCATCTCGATATCTTTCACGAGCACCTTGCAGCCGATTCCGATCCTGCCGTCGCCGACATTGGTGACGATCTCGTGGTTCTTCATGATCTGCTCGATCTCTTCGATGCGGCCTTCCATCTCGCTCTGCTCGTCCTTCGCCGCATCATACTCTGCATTCTCCGACAAATCGCCCTGCGCTCTGGCTTCCTTGATCTTGTCGGCGATCTCCTTGCGCTTGTTGACCTTCAGGTCTTCAAGCTCTGCCACCAGCTTATCAAATCCTGCCTGCGTCAGGCGCGTCTTTTTGATCTCTGCCATCTTGCGTTACACCTCTCCGGAACCCATGTTTTCCGCCCATCTGGCGGGTTTTTCCATCTGATCTGCCGTCCCTTTGCACCGGGGACCCGCACAGTCAGTGCAAAATTATAGCGTAATGCAAGGGTAAAGTCAACTTAACGAATGTGTTCCGCACCCGTCCGTACGGCCCCGTTTTCCGCTCCGTCAAGCAGGTTTTCCAGCTCATCCAGCGTGGAAATGGAGCTGGACGCGCGTCTCAGCATGGCGGAGTGCGGCATGCCGGCCGTGTACCAGGCAATGTGCTTCCGCATCTCACTCATGGCTGTCCGCTCGCCCTTCTGCCGGACTGCCATTCTGGCATGCCTCAGGATCTCTGCCTTCACCGTCTCCATATCCGGCTGCCCGGGATCGACTCCGGTCTCCTCATAGGTCAGGATCCGGTGAAAGATCCAGGGGTTGCCACGCGCCGCTCTGGCAATCATGATGCCGTCACAGCCTGTCTCACGGACAAGCGCCTCGGCCGACAGCGGATCTGTCACATCCCCATTGCCGATGACCGGAATTTTAACGGCCTCCTTCACCTGCCGGATGATCTCCCAGTCCGCCTGCCCCGAGTAGAGCTGCTCCCGCGTCCGGCCATGTACCGCGATGGCCGCGGCTCCGGCCTGTTCCGCGATCCTTGCGATCTCAACCGCATTCACATGGTTTTCATCCCAGCCCTTGCGGATCTTCACCGTCACCGGCTTGCGCACGCGCTTCACCATGGCACTCACAATGTCGTAGACCAGCCCGGGATTATTCATCAGGGCGCTGCCCTCCCCGTTTTTGACCACCTTCTGAACCGGGCAGCCCATGTTGATGTCGAAGAGGTCAAATGGCCGGTCCTCGATTCGCTCCGCCATCGAGGCCATAATCTCAGGATCATTTCCAAACAGCTGAAGCGAGACCGGGCGCTCCGCCTCGGTTGTGACCATCAGCTCGTCCGTGTGCCTGTTTCCATAGTAGATGGCCTTCGCGGAGATCATTTCCATGCAGACGAGCCCGGCGCCCTGCTCCTTGCACAGAAGGCGGAAGGACAGATCGCTGACGCCGGCCATCGGTGCAAGGATCAGGTTGTTGGGGAGCATGACGCTCCCGATCTGCAGGGTCTTTCTCATTCCAGCTGCCATGCCTCCAGGTCGAGCGGCTGATGCAGGACGACTGCCTTATAGTAAAGCTCCAGCCCGTTCATCATGTCACGACGCTGTTTCTGAATCTCCTTGACCTCCAGGGCGGCGCCGATCTCATCGTAGTTGTAATCGGACGCCTTCGCTTCCGTGCGGATGCTTAGTTTCCCGTCCTTATCGAACTCAAACAGGATAATGCCCCCGATATCCTCCGTGAACAGTACACAGATGATATGAAGCTGATCCTGGATATCCTTCGGAATGCCTTCAAACGACTTGTTGAAGAAATATTTCTTTTCATATGCGCTGGCTGCGCACAGAACAACGGTTCCGTCTCCGGCACGCTGCGCCGACCGAACAGTGTCCCTTGTGTCCCTTGTGTCCTTTGTTTCCTTATGATTCTCTGCCATTCTGTTCCCTTATATTTCTAATGTTTCCTTTGACACTGTAATCATACATATCCGTAGATGCCCCGCACGGAGACCTCGCCCGACCAGACCTTCACCGTCTTTCCGTCGTCATCCCGTTTCACAAGAAGCTCGCCCTCCGGGTCGATTCCAAGCGCGGTCCCGGTGTAGGCGCCCTTCGGATCCAGCACGCGGACCTTCTGATTCAGATTCAGCAGCTCTTTGTTGTACATCTCCTGAAGATCGGTCAGATCGCCCCGCTTTTCGAACAGATCGTAGTATTGCTCAAACAGCTCGATGACTCTGCACAGCACCTGTGCTCGGTCGACAGGATGCCCCAGCTCAAGCTCCAGTGAGGTCGCGATTTTCCTGATCTCCTCCGGAAATGAGGTCAGATTCGCGTTGATACCGGTTCCGATGACGACATAGTGGACACCATCCACCTCCGCGCTCATCTCTGTGAGGATGCCGCAGATCTTCCTGCCATGGATCACGACATCGTTCGGCCACTTAATTCCTGCCGGAAGGCTGTAGAGCTGCCGGATGGCATTGCAGACCGCAAGTCCCTTGACAAGTGTCACCATGGAGATACGGGACGGCGGAAGCTTTGGCCGCACCAGGATGGTGAACGCAATCGCGCTTTTCGGCGGTGTCACCCAGTGACGTCCGCTCCTTCCCTTCCCGGCTGTCTGCTCATCTGCGATCACAATTGTCCCGTCCGGAGCCTGTTCCTCGCCGAGCTTCTTCGCATACTGGTTGGTGGAGTCAATCGTAGAAAAGTAATAGAGCTTCTTTCCCATCCACTTCGTCCGGAGCCTGGACGCAACCTCCTCCGCCGCGATCGTATCCGGACAGCCTGTGATGCGGTACCCCTTGTTCGGAACCGCTTCTATGACATATCCATCCTCCCGGAGAGACTGGATCGCTTTCCAGACAGCCGTCCTGGAAACTCCGAGTTTTTCACAGAGCGCCTGGCCGGATACATAGTCATCCTCATCCCTCAGCGCCCGGAGCACCTTTTCCTTCATGAGCCTGCGCTCCCCCTTCAACCAAAGTCTCCCTGCCCTCATTCAGACAGATCTGTGCCCAAAAGCAGGCCGCCGCTTCCAAAAACAAGTCTTCCGGCTATCAGGCAAACAGCTGCGTTCCGAGTACGAGCCCCGCCGCCACCGCGACCAGCATCGCAAATACCGCGAATGTCCACTTTTCCCGGAGGCTGAACTCCACAGCCAGGCTGACATTCAGAACAATGCCAAGGAATGTCACGATCTCCTCCTTCAGCAGCTCTTCCCGGTCTCTTGTCAGGAACATGATACCAAGCGCCAGGATGAAAAGGGACAGAAAGAGCGTGGTCTGCTCTGCGGCCCGCCGGTATTTCAGCTGTCCTTCCCTGAGTTTCTCCTCGTCTTCCTGCATCCTTTCGCCCTGTCCTTCCTGAACGTTCCCTGGCCGGATCTTTCACTGGCGCAGCCGCCATCCGCCTGGCCATTTCCATGTGGGACCAACCCACACCACACGCCCTACTCTGTGCTGCGCTTCAGCCGGATGCCTCGCCTTCTTCATACGGAGCCAGCCCCGCACTGCATGCCCCCGAAGCCGGCTTCCCTTATTATCCGACGACTTACAGCGTCAGATCCATCACGGCCTTGATGGTGTGCATCCGGTTCTCGGCCTCGTCGAACACAACCGACTGTTTCGACTCAAAGACCTCGTCTGTGACCTCCATTGCGTCGAGTCCGAACTTGTCGTGGATCTGTCTCCCGATCCCGGTATTGAGGTCATGGAACGCCGGCAGGCAGTGCATGAAGACTGCTTCCGGCTTTGCATTCGCCATGGCCTTCGCGTTCACCTGGTACGGAAGAAGGGCATTGATTCTCTCCTCCCAGACGCTGTCCGGCTCGCCCATGGAGACCCAGACATCGGTATAGATGACATCCGCCCCGCTCGTTCCTTCCTGGACATCCTCCGTCAACGTGATCGTGCTCCCGCTTGCCTTCGCGTATGCCTGGCACTCCTCGACCAGCTGTGGGTTCGGGAAGTATTCCTTCCTTGTGCACGCGGTGAAATCCAGTCCCAGCTTGCTGCAGACAACCATCAGAGAGTTGCCCATGTTGTAGCGCGCATCGCCCATGTACGTCAGCTTCAGCCCCTTCAGTTTTCCGAAATGCTCGCGGATTGTGAGCATGTCCGCCAGCATCTGGGTCGGATGGTATTCATTTGTCAGGCCATTCCAGACCGGGACGCCGGCATCCTTCGCAAGCTCCTCAACGATGTTCTGTCCATAGCCTCTGTACTCAATTCCGTCGTACATGCGGCCCAGAACTCTTGCGGTGTCCGCGATGGACTCCTTCTTTCCGATCTGGGAGCCTGTCGGGTCCAGGTAGGTGACATGCATGCCAAGGTCGTGTGCCGCAACCTCAAAGGAGCATCTGGTTCTGGTGCTGGTCTTCTCAAAGATCAGCGCGATATTCTTTCCCGGATGATTCTGATGCGCGATCCCCGCCTTCTTCTGCTGCTTCAGCTCCTCGGCGCGATCGAGGAAACAGAGAATCTCCTCCGGTGTAAAGTCCTTCAGTGTCAGAAAATTTCTGCCTTTCAGATTCATGTCAGGCACCTCCCTTATGCGTCTGTCTGCGATTCGTTTCATCTTATCGCAAATAAAACCCTCCCGCAAGGGGAGGGTTCCATACACGCTGGAGCAGGCCGGCAGGGCCGGCAGAAGCACAGAAAGGCTGAGCAAGGCAAGGAGGGTTCCATACACGCTCAAGCAGGCATCTGCCGGTCAGCTGTCTCAGGACTCACTGCGGCTCTGATGCTCAAGATCAGCGCTGATCTTCTGGGTTGTGACCGCTGCGCGCACGCCTTCCGCGCTGGTCTCGGAGGACAGGCACGGGTCCGCCTTTGGCGCCTGCCTCGGCTTTTCGCTGTGGTCAATCTTCGTCGCATCCCCGATTCCGAGCGCCTCGCCGGCAACGCCGAGCGCGGACACAAGATTTGAGATGTCAGACGGCATAAAGATCTTGGTCGCACGTCCGTCGGCAACATTCTTCAGTGCCTCAATGCTCTTCAGCTTCAGGACAGTCTCGGAAACATTCGCATTCTTGAGGGCTTCCAGGCCGTCCGCCTCTGCCTGGTAGACCAGCTGAATCGACTTGGCGCGGCCTTCCGCAAGCGAAATCTGCGCGTCGCGCTCCGCTTCTGCGGCAAGGATCTTCGCCCGCTTGTCACCCTCCGCACGGGAGACGACTGCCTCCTGGTGCGCCTGCGCCTCCAGAACGGTCTGACGGCGCTCGCGCTCCGCGCGCATCTGTTTCGTCATGACCTCCTCGATCTCCTTCGGCGGCTGAATGTTCTTGATCTCGACACGGGTCACCTTGATGCCCCAGGCATCCGTCGCCTCGTCCAGCACCTTCTGCATCTTGGCATTGATCATTTCACGGGATGTCAGCGTCGCGTCAAGTTCCATGTCACCGATGATGCTCCGGAGCGTCGTCGCGGAAAGATTCTGGAGTCCGGCCATCGGATTCTCCACCCCATAGCAGAACAGCTTCGGATCAAAAACCTTGCAGAATACGACTGAATCAATCTGCATCGTGACATTGTCCTTCGTGATGACAGGCTGAGGCGGAAAGTCCAGCACCTGTTCCTTCAGCGAAACACTTTTGACAACTCGTTCGATGAACGGAACCTTGAGATGAAGACCTGCATTCCAGGTTGTCTTGTAGACCCCCAGCCGTTCAATGACAAATGCCCTTGCCTGCGGCACGATCCGGATGTTTGAGAAGACCAGCATCAGGATAATGACGGCAAGGAAAACCCCAAGCACAATCAAAACTGTAGAACCCATCTTTCATCTCCTTTCAATCTGTGTACTGTTGAACGATTAATACACTGTTTTTCATCGCACAAGCAAACGAAAGCAGTGCACGTGTTCACATTTTGTTCACAATTACATCATATGCTTTTCACAAAGACCCGCTATAGTGTGAACCATCAAATCAAGTGTTTCACCTGATTTGATACTTTTCATACTTCAGCCGGTCGGTGAAATTCCGGCCGGCACTCCCTCCAACTGAAACATACAGAAAGTGCCGCGGATGCCGGAATCGGCAGCGCGGCACTTTCCTGTCTTCCGGAAAATTCCCGAGCTGTCATCTCAGAATTCTGAACATTGTGACCGATCGCTGTGCGATTTACATAGATTTTATCACATGCGGCACTCTTTCGAAAAGTCCGGATTTTCCGCCCGATTTTCTGACAAGCCGGACCTGTTCCATTTCCATGCTGCGGTCGACCGCCTTGCACATGTCGTAGATTGTGAGCAGTGCAACGCTCACGCCGGTCAGCGCCTCCATCTCGACACCGGTTTTCCCGCTGCACCGGACTGTGCAGAGCGCCCGGATGCCAGGGCGGGCATCACGGTCTGCCGGCATCAGCTCAAAGTCCACCGAAGCCTTCGTCAGGTTCAGGATGTGGCAGAGCGGAATCAGTTCTGCTGTCCGCTTCGCACCCATGATGCCCGCAATCCGCGCCACGCCCAGCACGTCGCCCTTCTTCATGCCCCCGCTTCTGACCAGCTCAAAGCACTGCTGTGACATCCGGATGACACCCTCCGCTGTCGCCTCCCGGAGCGTGATATCCTTCCCAGAGACATCCACCATCACGGCATTTCCCTGCGCATCAAAGTGCGTGAACGCCGGCTCTGTATTTCCGTATTCCTCCTGCACGCTCTCCTTCTCCTCCTTATATTTCACACGCCGAAGCCGCAGTTTGGCCAGATGCAGGTGCTGCAGCCCAGGCAGAGTCCGCCCTCCCCGAGCGCGGCAATCTCGTCCGCCGTGATCCGGTCATTCGCAAGAATCCGCGGCAGCATCAGATCGAAGATGGTACGCTTTGCATACATCACGCAGCCCGGAAGCCCGCAGACGGTCACCGTTCTATTCCCTTCTGTCTGCAGATAGGACAGCAGGAACATTGCGCCGGGCAGAACCGGTGCACCGTACGTCACGATTTCCGCTCCGGTATTCCGGATTGCGAGCGGTGTCCGGTCATCCGGGTCGACGCTCATGCCGCCTGTGCAGAGCACCACGTCCGCCCCGAGACCGACCATCTTCCAGATGGCGGCCGTCGTCATCCGGTCATCGTCATCCGTGACCTCGTGCCCGACCACCTCCGTGTCGTACTCCTGGAGCTTCCTTTCGAGGATCGGCGTGAACGAATCCTTGATCCGTCCCTTATATACCTCCGAGCCTGTCGTCACAATCCCGATCCTCTTATGGACAAATGGATGAAGCGACAGGATCGGTCTGCCGCCTGTTGCCTCACGGACACATGCCGACAGATCGTTCATTTTCTGCTCCTCGATCACGAGCGGGATGATCCTCGTCCCGGCAAGCTTGTCGCCCTTTCGGACCGGTGTGTTTCCATGCCGCGTGGCGATCATCATCTGGGGTGTCCGGTTGACCAGCCGCAGCGCTCCCGAATCAACCTTGAACAGGCCGTCACAGTCAGCCGTCAGCTCGATCTTCCCTTCCTTTGGCTCGCTCGCGCTCATATGGGCGCCGATTGCCAGATCCCGCAGGACGGCAGCCGCCTCATCTTCATGGAGCATGCCTTCCTTCTTCTCCCAGACATAGAGATTCTCCTTCCCGATGCTCAGAAGCACCGGGATATCTTCCTTTGTAATGACATGCCCCTTGCGGAATGCGGGGCCCTTGAATGTTCCCGGAATGATCTGCGTCACATCGTGGCACAGCACCGCACCTTCCGCATCGACTGTCCTGATCAGCTTCATCTTATCCTCTCTTCTCCTGTTCTCTTCTCAGTTGTCTGCAGTCCCGCGCAGGATCCCCAGCCCGTGGTCCAGCGCCCCCAGAATAAATCCAAGGCTCTCCTGCACCGCTTTGACCGATCCCGGCAGGTTGACAATCAGTGTTTTCTTCCGGATAACGGACACGCCTCTCGACAGCATCGCATGGTCGGTCACTGCCAGCGATCTCACCCGGATCGCTTCCGCGATCCCGGGCGCATCCCGGTCCGCGACTGCCCGCGTTGCCTCCGGCGTGCAGTCCCGCTCCGAGAACCCGGTTCCACCTGTCGTCAGCACCAGGCTGACCTGTCTCTGGTCGGCGAGCCGCTCGAGCTCCCGCTCAAGCCTGCTCTGGTCATCCGGCAGCAGAATCGTCTCGACCACCTCATAGCCTGCTGCCTTCAGGACTTCGGCCGCCTTCGGCCCGCTTCTGTCCTCGTAGACGCCCGAAAATGCACGGTCGCTCAGCGTGATCACCGCTGCTGTATACGGCCGGTCCGGGTCAGGCGGAAGCACCCGAACACGGTCTCCCGGCTTCACCATCCCGCCCCGGACAACCTTCGCAAACACGCCGTCCGTCGGCATGATGCAGACCCCGACACGCTTTCTGATCTCGCAGGAATGATGGCAGGCCTTGCCAATCTGCGTCAGCTCGAGGAGAGCGCCCCCGGCAGCTTCCTCGTTTTTCAGGTCGGTTGCATGGACAGTCTCCTCAGTCAGGCTGTCTGCCGCCGCATGGACAGCCTCCTCAGCCGGGCAGATCAGGAAACGCGTCCCGACCGGAAGACTCCTGAAGTTGATCCCGGACACAAGCAGATTCTCCCCGAAGTCCCCGTCGCTCACGCCTGCGCCGCTCTTGTTGAACTCCTGGACCTTTTCCCAGGAAAGCAGGCTGACCTGCCTGTGCCATTTGCCGGCATGGGCATCCTTCTCAATGCCATAGTCCTCAATCAGGCGCGCCTCCTTCACCGGCTCCTTCCGGACGCCCTTCACGCTGCTGGTGCAGACCGCCTTCACTGTTCCCTCCATGTCTGGTTATCCTCCAATCTGGCTCATTTCATGATGCTCCGTCATCTGATCAGGTGTCTCAAAACAGTGGGCAGCCGGTTTTTTCAGAATCGCCGCCCGCATGACCTCCTCCAGCTGCAGATCCCTGTCCGGCCCCGCGCAGTCAACGGTCCGCTCCGCGCATCCAGCGGTCTGTTTCACACACCTGCCGCTGTCTGACGCTGCCCCAGGTCTGCTGTCCGGCCCCGCGTCCCTCAGCACTGCCCTGAGGTCCGCGCCCTGGTCGTAGCAGAGGCAGGTCTTCAGAAATCCGGTCGACGTCAGCCGAATCCGGTTGCAGGAAGAGCAGAACTTCCCGTGCACCGCGCTGATAAAGCCGATGCTGCCCTGATACCCCGGGATGTGGAAATACACCGCCGGCCCTTCCCCATGCTTTTTCGTTATTCTTTCCAGAGAATGACGCTCTGCAAAAGAAAAGGCCTTCTCCCTTCCGGCAGCCTCCCAAAGCAACTCCAGAGCGGCCTCACTCTCAGGTTCCAGATCCGGAAACGCCTCTGCAAGCCGGGCTATGAGCCTTCGGTTATCCGAATCCGGAAACAGCCGGCCGTACCCGATCGGCATCATTTCTATAAAGCGCACGTCCACCGGATGCTCCCTTGCAAATGAAATCAGGCTGAGAACATCTGTCCCCGGCATCGTCACGGCGTTCACCTTGACGCGGATCCCCCGCTTTGCTGCCTCAAGAAGCGCCGCGGAAGCCTCCTCTGCACCGCCCACCCCGCTGTCCCCGGTGATCAGCCGGTACTGCTGCGGGTCTGTCGTGTCAAGACTCACGTTGATGCCGTCCACGCCCGCCTGCACAAGCGCATCCAGATTCTCTCTCAGAAGAAGCCCATTCGTCGTCAGCGTCACCGTCTGGATGCCCTTGACCGCCTTCAGCGCGCCGATGAATGCCGGGCAGCCCCGCCGCACCAGCGGTTCTCCGCCGGTCACCTTCAGATGACGGATTCCAAGTCTTGAGGCGGCTCGTACAATCCGGAGAAACTCCTCGTACCGCAGGACATCCTCATGACACAGCTTGCCGGACATGCCGTCCGGCATACAGTACCTGCATCTCAGATTGCAGCGGTCTGTAATCGAGATCCGCAGGTAGTCAATTTCTCTTCCGAAACAATCTTTCATATCCCACTCACGCACCTTGCCGGTTCAGCATCTCCTGCATCTGACCCAGCAGCTCGTCGTCAATCAGACCGTCCGCCGGCTCAAACCCATACATGGTCTGGAACCGCTCGATGCAGCTTACCGTCTGGCGCCCGCAGATCCCATCCGGCGTCCCGCATAAGAATCCCAGTGCATTCAGAAGCTCCTGCACCTTCTTCACCGCTGCGCTGTCTGCCGAAGCGTTCCTTGTCTCCGCGCCTGCGGCAGCGTTCATCTTGTCGACAGCCTCCTTCAGGTCCTGGTAGCCATCCGGCAGCTCCAGACTGTAGTAGTCATGAAGCTCTACCAGCGCATAAGCACGGTTGTAATAGCCTGCCGAGTACAGCTGACTGGTCTTGTCCGCATCCTGCGTGTCTTTCCAGGCTGTCTCCGCCTTGTACTGCTTTCCAAGTCCCGCACAGTACTCGTCGCAGAGATACTGAAGATTCAGGCTCTCCAGCTGGGCGCCCTTGTACGCCTCGTAAAAATCCCGCTCCGCCTCCGCGCACCGGAAGCGGTATGCCCACAAATCGGATGCGGACATCTGGGCGATCTGGTCCGCGCTGCAGGTCCCGGCTTCAGTCTGTCTTTTCTCAAATGAAGCCCCGATATCCTTCAGAAATGTGGCTGTGTCCTTTCGCTGCGTCTGCGCGCTTTCCCCGCTGCCTGCTGCAGTGCTTCCACTGTCTGCATCGCCTCCACTGCCGGAACCAGCTATTCCTTGTGCATCTGCCCCTGATTCCGCATTTCCATCTGATGCGTCCGCTGGTGCAGCATCATCCGAATCCGCTGCGCTTCCGGCAGATGTTTCGCCATCCGCTGATGCTCCGCCGTTATTATCTGCGCTGCTTCCTGCAGCAGTCTGCGCCTGCAGCTCCTTCAGCTGCGCGCGCAGGCTCTCATTCTCAGATTCAAGACTTTGATAAGCCGCCTTCTGCTGTGCATTCGTCAGGTCTTCCCACTTCACCGTCACTGCCGATGCCGGATATGCCAGAAGCGCCGTACCCGCCGCGCATGCAGCAAAAAGCAGCGTCCATCTCTTCCCCCTCATGCCATCTTCCCCTTAACAGCTTTCCTCCGCAGGCCCCTCATCCCACGGTGTATCGGTGTATCCTGCCTCTATCTTATCATTCAGGACAACCTGCGGCAACCACACGGCGACATAGTGCGCCGCGCTTTACAGCTCCCTGCAGCTCAGAGAAACAGCTTCAGCAGCTGCATTTTCTCGAGGATAAAGATCGAGAGATCCATGAAAAGGTGCGCGATCAGGGTGCTCACAAGCACACCATTTGAAGTCAGCAGAAAGTCCACCCTGAATCCGTACCAGCACATGAACGCCGAGTAGGCCAGAAGGAGCAGCATGACCGGAAGCTTGGACAGCACGCCGGAAACCGTTTTTGTAAAATCCTGCCACGAAAAGTCAAAGTAGATGAACCGGCCCAGTGACAGGCTGATGAAGTAGATGATCATCGAGTCGTAGTTGGCATCCTCATAGATGAACTTGATGTACAGCAGAATCAGGATGATATAGAGGTTGCTGACCAGTCTCAGGGCTCCCTTGTCTTCATCCGACAGGTGCGGCAGCTGCACAAGGAAGCGGTCAAGGATGTTTGCGAAAAGCACCGAAAACATCAGGAAAATGACAAGTATCAGGTCCTTGTACTTGTCCCAGACTGCCCAGACCTGCGGCATATGCCAATCCACAATGTTGTAAAGGCTCAGAAACAGCAGGATCGATGTGCTTGAAAACACAAGCTCGTAAAAACTCTCAATGATGCTGATCCCCCTGTGGGCAGCTGCCCTCCTCCGGCTGTAGATGCGGCTGTTGACCGACTCCCGGTAGCGGACGTCATGCGCATACGCCTCCCGGTCATACGAAAAATGTTCCCGGATGCTTCTCTCGGTCGCCTGTCTCTGCTGCCAGGCAATCGTCAGCATGACGGCCATGACGGCTGCAAGCCCGATGATTGCCACAATCAGATACTTCCCGAAATTTGCCAGGTTAAAATAATGCTGGACATAGTATCGCCCCAGATCTGATGTCATGTCTCACCCTTCCTGATTGTCTCGCCATCCCCGAACGCGTCCACAACCTCCTCAGGCAGGAGCCGCACGAACGGCATCACGCTGCGCTTTCCAGACTGCCTCGCGGCAGCTCTGCTGTGCTGAAGTGTCGCGCACTGCATACCTTTCCCCGGTGCCGGCCCGGATTCACAGGTTCAGTTTTCCCGCAGGTTGCCACCTCCAAACGCTTCCGGCAGCAGCTCCTGAAGTTCATACCGTCGAAAGTCTGTCTCGGACTTTGCCAGGTAGATCGGGAAATGCGGCGGGCAGAATTCCTGAAACGCCTGCCTGCAGACACCGCAGGGCGCGCAGTATTGAAGCGCCCCGCCCTCCGGTCCGCCGGCGATGGCGAGTGCCTGAAATTCGCGCTCTCCTTCTGAGACGGCCTTGAACAGCGCCGTCCGCTCCGCGCAGACCGAAACCGGATAGGATGCATTCTCGATGTTGCAGCCCGTGTAGACCCGCCCGCTCACTCCAAGCAGCGCCGCTCCGACCCGGAAATGCGAGTAGGGCGTATACGCCCGCTCCCGCATACGGACCGCCAGCCTGCAGATATCCCGGACCTCCTGCTCTGTCATAATCTCTTCCTCCTGTCGCATCACGCGGACATGTCCTGCGGTGTGGTGTCCTCCACGGACTGCCTTGACGCCTGCCATGCCCGCTCATTCCGATCGACACAGATCAAACAGCCCTTCCGGGCAAAGTCAGTCTCTCCCGTCAGGCATCGTCACGTGCAATCAAAATTCGTATCGCTTCGATGGCAGTGTCGATCGCTCCTTCCGTATCGTGGACCTGCTCATTGTCCAGTCCTGCCTTTGCGCGCTCCTGATTCGCGATCGCAAGCAGCACCGTCCCAACCCGGACATGGAGCGCAGACGCCACGATGAAGAGCGCCGCAGACTCCATTTCCGAGGCCAGTGTCCCGAGCTTCAGCCAGGCATTCCACTTGTTGAGCAGGTCATAGCCCACTGGCTTCGCCTCTGGCTCGTGCTGACCGTAGAAGGAATCCTTGCACTGAACGACACCTGTGTGGTAGTGCCTGCCCAGCTTCTGCGCCGCCTGTGTCAGTGCACAAACAACATCAAAGTCCGCCACCGCCGGGAACTCGATCGGCGCATACTCCCGGCTGGTGCCCTCCGCACGGATCGCACCGGTCGCGATGACCAGGTCCCCTCCCTTGACATCCAGTGCCATGCCTCCGCAGGTGCCGACACGGATAAAGGTATCTGCGCCGCACCTCTTCAGCTCTTCCATCGCAATCGCGGCGGAGGGGCCTCCGATTCCGGTCGATGTGACAGAAACCTTCACCCCGTCGAGTGTCCCTGTGTAGGTGGTGAATTCACGATTGTCCGCAATCAGCTTCGCATCGTCAAAGTGACGCGCGATCTTCTCGCACCGTTTTGGATCCCCAGGGAGAATGACATACCTCCCGACCTCCCCCGGCGCCACCTGGATGTGATAAAGCTTCCCGGATCCTTCTGAATAATCAATCATGTCAGGCATCTCCTTTCCATCTTGTTTCCTTCATATTTCTCACGCTCTCACAGAATCGGACTTCATCTGCTCAAGCTTCCTGTCCGTATCGATCTGCCCATTCCCGGACCCGCTTCTTCATGCCTTCGATGTCCAGGACTCCATACGCAAAGCCCTTCCGGACAAGTTCCTCCGGAAGCAGGTCGTCATACTTGTCAAACACCGGTACCTCTTTCGGGTAAAGCAGCTCCATCGGGTCAAATGGCTTTTCTGCCTCCTCCCCCAGAATCCGGAAGAACTCCGCTTCGCTGACCCCGAGGGTAAACTGGATAAAATACGGTCTGACAGAGTTGAACCCCTTCAGCCCGAGCCTGTCGGCACACCGAAGCCGCAGCAGCCGCTCCAGCGCCAGAAATGCATAGCTTCCAAGCCATGGAAACAGGCAGTACATCCGCTCACCGAGACAGATCAGCGGCCTGTCATTCATGCCGGAGGCCGCTGCCGCCCTTCTGGCTGTGAGAAGACGGGCTCTCGCATGTTTCCTCAAGTAGGGATAATCCGTATTCTCGCGCAGTACCTGCGCCATTCGCTCCAGAATCCTTGTGTGGATGTCTCCCGGCTCATCCCCGAAATAGGCCGGCACATTGCCCTTGATCATGTGGACGTAGACCTGGTGATGCACCCGGTCAACCTCCTCGCAGACCCACACATGACCGGCGATTGCAATCCGCTCCCCCACTGGCGGCGGCTTCACGATGGTTCCGATCTCCTCCGATTCGCAGCGGACACTGTACTCCTCGTTCTCCTGAAACACAGCGTAGAACTTGAACGAGTTTGTGATCCGTTCCCCGGCCAGTCCGACAATCAGCCCGCCCTCTTCTGTCCACTGGATCTGGTCCGTCTCCAGCAGATGATGCAGCAGCACTTTGTAGTCTTCGGCTGTGATATTGTGGAAGTAAGCCAGCGTCAGGACGCGGGAGGCGAGCTCCTGCGGCGTCATTTCCCCGCAGGAGGCGAGCGTCGACATCGTCTGGTGGTAAAGCAGGCTGTAGGGCAGACGGCCGTCTCTCGGCGGCTCGACCCAGCGTTCCTCCAGATACAGCTGCACCAGCGCAATCCCCTGAATCAGGGACCAGGGAATCGTGTCCGGAAACAGGTCCCGGGGCTCCGCATGTTCCTCGCGCATGACAAACCACATCTCGCAGGGCTCCCCACGCCTGCCTGTCCGGCCCATCCGCTGCAGAAATGACGATACCGTGAAGGGCGCCTCTACCTGAAAAGCGCGCTCCAGCCGACCAATGTCGATCCCGAGCTCCAGCGTCGAGGTTGTGCAGATCGTCATGCGGTTGTCGTCATCCTTCATCTGCTCCTCCGCACTCTGGCGGAAGGAGGTCGCGAGGTTTCCATGGTGGATCAGGAAACGGTCCGGCTCGTGATTTTTCTCGCAGTACTGACGGAGCGTTGTCGTGACAGCCTCGCACTCCTCGCGCGAATTTGTGAAAACCAGGCACTTTTTGCCCCGCGTATGCTCGAAGATATACCCGCAGCCTGGGTCCGCCGCATATGGTGCTTTGTCTGTCGCCTCGCAGCGCGGCGCCAGGATCTCCGGTGCCGGTTCTTTCTTTATAGCACCCAGGTGTGATGCAGCTGTGTCCTGCTGCCTGCCCACCTGCAAAGCGAATAGACTGTCCCGCTCCTGCCCGTTTTCTGGCATGGCAGCAGACGGCTTAACCTGCTCCTGGCGGCCTGCCGGTGCGGCGGATGGACTGCTCAGCTCCTGACGGTCTGCCGGTGCGGCAGATGATCTGTTCAGCTCCTGACGGCCTGACGGTACGGCGGTCAGGCTTGCTGATTGTACAGTTCCAGGAATCATGGTGTCTGTCCCGATATACCATGCCTCGTCTGCCTGCGGGGCACTGTTATAAAAGTGTTCCATCGACAGCCGCCACTGCACCCCTTTCGTTTCAATTCTCGGGATCACACAGCCCCTGCCGGAACCGGCGGACAGAAATGCTCCGGCTTTTTTCGTATCGCCGATGGTCGCTGACAACCCGATTCGCCGTGGCCGGACACCTGCAAGACGTGACAGCCGTTCAATCAGACACAAGGTCTGTCCGCCGCGGTCACCCCGCAGCATGGAATGAATTTCATCGATCACAACAAACCGCAGATCGCCGAACAGGCTCGGTATATCCGCATGCTTGTGTATCAGAAGCGCTTCCAGTGACTCCGGTGTGATCTGAAGAATCCCGGATGGCTTTCTCATCAGTCGTTTCTTCTCTGAAGCCGACACATCTCCATGCCAGTGCCAGACCGGGATCTGTGCATCCCTGCACAGATCGTTCAGTCTCAAAAACTGATCATTGATCAGCGCCTTAAGTGGTGCGACGTAGATGCATCCAACCGACCTTGGCTCATCCTCCGAAAACAGCGTCAGAATCGGGAAGAAGGCGGCCTCCGTCTTTCCAGAGGCCGTTGAGGCACAGAGCAGAACGTTCTGGTCGGTGTTGAAGATGGCTTCCCCTGCCGCAACCTGGATTGCCCGCAGATTCTCCCATCGATTCTCGTAGATAAAATCCTGTATGAACGGTGCATAGCGGTCAAAGATATCCATAGCCTGTCCTTACAGCGTAAATGTCGCCAGCTCGTCCGCATCCTCTCTGTCGGTGTTCTCCGGCTTGACGAACGAGCTGCCCACAGTGCTTCTGCCGGCTGTCTGTGCGCCTGCCTGCATATTCTGCGAAATCCCCGCCGATGTGTCTGCCCTCGCATTCTGCGGAATCCCCGCCAATACATCTGGCTTTATGCCCTGGGTATATTGCAAAGTGCCTGTTGACATATTTCCGAAGGCCTGGCCCTTCAGCAGCTCTCCAGCGGTCTTCTCCGGGTGCTGATACAGAATATCCAGAAGCTCGATGAAATCCCGGATGATCTCGCGGGGCGTGATGTGCGAATCTGCTCCGACCCGGCTGTACTCCATCTGAATAAACTGCACCCGCTCCTCCTGCCGGATGCGGCTTCCATACCCGTAAAGCCCCGCATGCATATCCGTCAGCTTTTCCGTCAGGACAAGCATTTCCTCCGGGGAAAGCGGCTCCAGACGGATGACCGGTGCCATCATATCCCGGGCGCCCTCCACCGAAAACCTGCCCTCCTGCAGACGAGAGCGGAGTGCCTCATAGCTGTAGACACCGCGGCGCGTATCCTCGATGCACTGCGGCGTACCGGACATCAGCATCCCGATATAGTGCGCTTTTCCCTGGAGCGCGTCATTGTACATCGTCAGAATCTTCTCGTAGTTGTTGTTGCGCGCGACCGAATTCGGGATCTTGTAGATGTTCACAAGTTCATCGACAAAGACCATCAGTCCCTGGTAACCGGCCTGCCGGAAGAAAAACGCGAACAGCTTCAGGTAATCGTACCAGTCCTCGTCTGTGATGATGACATTCACCCCCAGATCCTGCCTGGCCTCCGTCCGTGTCGGGTACTCCCCTCGGAACCACTTGAGAACCTTCGCCTTCTGTGCGTCGTCTCCGTTCTGCTCTGCCTCGAAGTACAGCGTCAGCAGCCTTGCAAAATCAAACCCGTGAACCATCCCGCTGATCGAATTCACCACCAGACTGATCTTCTCCGCCACGCGCCCGCTGAATGCCGATGAGCTGAAGGAATCCATGCCCTCCATGATCCCCGGTACCGACTGGATGGAAGAAGCCGCCCCTCTCATCTCCTCCGGCACCGGCTGGGCAGACGAAGCCGCCGCTCTCATTTCTTCCTGCACCTGCATCTGGATCCCTGAAATCCACCTGTCCAGCACCAGCGACAGGGCACCGCCCTCCGGCTTCGTCCTGGTTGCCAGATTCCCGATCAGCTCACGGTATGTACCCAGTCCCTGTCCCTTCGTCCCGGTCAGCTTCCGCTCCGGGGACAGGTCCGCATCCATCACCACAAAGTTCCTGTCCATGACATAATTCCGGATCGTCTGCAGCAGAAAGCTCTTTCCGCTTCCGTAGCGCCCGACAATAAACCGGAAAGACGCCCCGCCCTCCGAAATCACATCCACATCCGAGAGCAGCGCGTCAATCTCCGCCTTCCGTCCAACCGTGATATAAGGCAGACCGACCCGGGGGACGACACCACCCTTCAAGGAACCAATTACTGCCTGCGCGATCCGCCTCGGCACCCGTCTTTTCGTCTGATTCTCAACTGGCATGCGCTGCTCCATTTCTCAAAAAACAAACTCGTTCAGCCTCTATGATACATCACGCGGGCAGTCCTGGCAAAGAAAAGCACCTCACCGCAGCGAGGTGCAAAATCATTCATCCTATTGTTCTGAATGCCTTCGGTGCTATACTCTTTCATTGCAGGCAATGATCTGCGATTGAAAGGATTATTTTTATGAAAACCAAAGCCCTGAAAGCCGCATTTCCATACACCATCCCCATCTTCGCAGGATTCTGGTTTCTCGCGCTTGCCTATGGAATCCTGATGAATGTCAACGGCTTTTCTTTCATCTATCCCATGTTGATGAGCATGCTGATCTATGGCGGCTCTCTCGAATTTATTGTCGTGACGATGCTGATGTCCCCTTTCGCCCCTCTGTCAGCCCTCGCTGTGACGCTTCTGGTGCAGTCGAGACATCTATTCTACGGAATTGCCATGCTGGATCGATTTCGGGGGATGGGATGGAAAAAGTTCTATCTGATTTTCGGCATGTGCGATGAGACCTTCTCGATCAACTATTCGGCAGACATTCCGGAGGGGGTTGACCGTGGCTGGTTCATGTTTTTTGTCACACTTCTGAATCAGCTCTACTGGGTTTCCGGCGCCACCATCGGCGGCCTCATCGGATCCTTTCTAAAATTCAACACAAAAGGACTTGACTTTGTGATGACCGCCATGTTTGTAACGATCTTCATGAACCAGTGGATGAAAGAGAAGAAAAAAGATACCGGTCTGATCGGCATCGGTGCAACCGCTGCATGCCTTGTCCTGTTCGGTGCCAAATCCTTCATGGTTCCGGCAATGGTGACAATCCTGATTCTTCTGACCATCTTCAGAAAACCGATCGAACAATCCTATCAGGAGGCAGAGATACAATGAGTCCGATGACCATTCCCCAGCAGATCATCACAATCGCCATCTGTGTCCTTGGCACGATGCTTACAAGATTCCTCCCGTTCCTGGTTTTTTCTTCGAAGAAACCGACCCCGAAGTACATCGTGTATCTGGGAAAAGCCCTGCCATGCGCTGTGTTTGGCATGCTTGTCGTCTACTGCCTGAAGAATGTTTCCATTCTCTCTGGGACGCATGGTCTTCCGGAATTGCTTGCCATTGCCGTCACAGCAGGGCTTCACCTGTGGAAAAAGAATATGCTTCTGTCCATCGCGGGCGGAACCATTGTGTATATGCTGCTGGTGCAGCTCGTATTTTGACAAAGATGGCCGATTCTTTCTCTTGACATACTTCGGCTGTCGTAGTACATTCAGTTTGTCAGATATACTTCATCTGTCGTAGTATGTTAGTCGTAGTACGACAGGCGAATATTCCAAGACCTGACAGAAAGGAGATGCCATGGGAATCAGCAGTGATGTCATCCGCGGATGCAATGACACAATCATACTGTGCCTGCTGCTGGACGGTCCGTCTTACGGATATGAAATATCCAGAAGAATCCGGCTGATGACAGAAGATGCTTATATCATAAAGGAAACCACCCTCTACTCGGCATTCACCCGTCTTGAAAAAGAAGGCTGCATTGAGTCATTTCCGGGATTTGCAGAAAACGGCAAACGGCGCACCTATTACCGGATCACTGAATCCGGGCGCCGCTACTATCGTGAAAAATGCGAGGAATGGGGCCTGACGAAAACTGTTGTAGAGAGATTTATCAGGGAGGAGAATCCATGAACACCATACGCAGTTATCTGGAATCGATGTTTGCAAAGCTGCCGAATACGCCGGACGTCATCAAAGCAAAGTGTGAGCTGGGACAGATGATGGAGGACAAATATACTGAGCTGGTCAACGAGGGAAAATCGGAGAATGAAGCTGTTGCGCAGGTGATATCAGAATTCGGAAATCTGGATGAACTTGGCGACGTTCTCGGCATCAGCAGTATCCTGAATCATGAATCCAGAAACTTCACCGCCGGACGTCAGGTAACACTTCAGGAGGCACAGAGCTATCTTGATGATAAGGCCTGTTATGGCCTGTTTCACGGGCTGGGAACCTTTTTCGCCATCATCTGTTCCTGCGGAATCATTCTGGCCGGCTCACTGGAAAACGGTTCACAGAAAACCATTGTATCCGGACTGCTTTTTCTGTTCATCTCCATCGCGGCCTGCGTGGCATTACATACCTACAGCAGCCTGCAGATGAACAAATGGAATTATCTGAAAAAGGAGCCCTGCAGCATTGATTACGGTACTGCCGGGATGATCAATGACCTGAGACGCAACACGCACGATACGTCCATTCTTCAGCGGACGATTGCCATTCTGCTTTTCTGCACCAGCTACATTCCGCTGATTGTTCTGTCTATGCTGACAGGTCAGAGTGTGTTTGTGGGACTGGGTGTTGATATCCTGCTTTTTATGGTCGGTCTGGGCGTTCTGATTCTGACCGTCAGCTCCTCCCGTGAGAACGGTTACCGCACTCTTCTGAATCTGAACAACAGCTCCTGTTCCTCCGAATATTACAGCCAGAACAATGGAAAAAACTACTATGAAAACAAAACCGTGCGCATCATCATGTCTGTTTTCTGGCCGACAGTAACATGTGTGTATCTGATCTGGAGCTTTCTTTCCTTCGCCTGGTACATCACCTGGATCATCTGGCCACTGGCTGCCGTCGCCGACTCCTTGATAAAAGCCATTTTCGGAACAAGAAAAGAGGAGGATCAATCATGAAGAAACGAAACCTCTACCTGATCCTGATGTCACTGGCCACCACAGCTGCAATCATCCTGGGAACGCTGTGGCATGTGGGAAAACCTGTCTTTTTACATTCAGATCATAACTTTTCTTTTTACTTCCAGGGGAAAAACAACACGGAGACAACAAAAAAACTGGAATCCTTCACCGGACTTCAGATCCATCTGCAGAATGATGACATTCAGATTGAAACAGGAACAGAATATAAAATGACTTATACAGGCCCGAAAGATGCCGTTCCCACCGCCGAAACGGCAGACGGCATCCTGACTGTCCGTAACAGCGGAAACAGATCCGACAGAACCGGCGGAATACTGACGGTTACTGTTCCGGCCGATCTGAAAGCGCTGCAGGATGTTTCCCTGGACACCAGCAATGGTGATATTTGTATCGAGCCGAACGATACGATCACGGTAAAAAATCTGACACTAACAAGTGAAAACGGAGATCTCTCGCTGGAACAGTGTCATGGCTCCGTCCTGAAAGCCTCCACAGACAACGGAAATATCGGTATGGAACACGTAAGCTTTGAGCAGTCAGACCTGAGCAGTGAAAACGGAGACCTTATTGTCAATTTGGATGACAGCATAAAAAACTACACGGTATATCCCTCGACCTCATCCGGTGATATCACCATCGGAGACACTTCATACAGCACGACGAACGGAGCCGAAAACCAGATCACCATCGGCAGCGGTCAAAAGGTTCTGAAAGTACGGACACAGTCCGGTGATATCGAAATAGAGAACTAACTGCACTTGACCGAATTTCATACACTGTTATACCTGACCAGGTTTCCTATCTTCAAAAATCGGCACCCGCCTCTCCTTTGGAAAAGACGGGTGCCGCAGAAATGGCTCACCAGTGTATGGACCTGCAGCAATCACTTGTACAACTCACCGTACTCTCTCTTATCAGTAAACACCAGAACAAACGAAGCAATCACTGCGATCATCGTCATTGCAACAGAAAAAATCCATGCCGGTTCAGAACCATAATGATCAAACAGCCATCCGCTGTTCCACTCCACTATCCCTGTCATAAAAGCTACTGAAAAGCTGGTTATGCCATATATTCTTCCTCTAAAATTTGCTGAAACCCTGTCCGCAAGAAATGCCCCCGTTACGATCGTCGTCAGTATCTCTCCCAGCGTAAAAAGTGTTATTGAGACATAATATCCCGCAATCACTCCAAATGAAAGCGCAAATGCTCCAAAGCTCAATGCCTGCAGGATGATTCCGAGCAGATATTTCTTTGTCATAGCCACTTTTTCCATAGCCATTGTTATTACAGGTGTAAGTACCACTACAATGATACAGTTCAGGCTGGTCACTGTTCCATAAATAATGGATCCATTCTCAGGATATGCCTTTGAGATATCAAGCGGCATCAGATAACTGAATTGGGAATAAGCCCCCTGATAAAAACTCATGGCAATCAGAAAAAGAAGCAGAGTTGCACTGTTTTTTACAACCCTTAAAATATTCCCATCCTGCCCCTTAACCTCTTCCCTGGATTTTTTCTTATTCGTTCCGTTGTATCCTTTATAAAGAAAGCGATCAGGACTGTTGATACCGATATAGACACTCCACTTATTACAAAGCAGAGCCAGAGATAATGATCAAAAAGTATTCCTGCAATGGTTGGCGACAGTATCAGTCCAATGTTCCCGCCCATGTAAAGCAGTGAAAAAGCTTGTTCTCTTTTATCTGATGGAGTGATATCTGCCACCATAGCCTGATATACAGGTCCTTCCAGTGTCTGAAAAAAAGCACCTGTCAGGGTCACACATAGCGTATACAAAGTGAGTGGGAGAAAACCGCTTATTACAAACGATACGATCGAAACGACGTCACACAATATTATTATCTTTTTTTTGCTGAATCTGTCTGCAAGCTGTCCACCCCATATATTTGCAGGTAAAAACATAAATCCGGTTATTATAAAAAACAGTGCTGTCTGCGTTGCATCAAGTCCCAGCTTCCTATTTAGTATCAATGTCATCATTGGCCATATCATTGCGCCAAGATTCGTTACGATCTTTCCAACGAAAAGGATGAAGTTCTCTCTTCCCAAACCTTTATACTGTGAAAATATTTTCATACTACCCGTTTCTGTCATATTCCCAAAATCCCACTCAGGATTCATGCCCTCTAAGGAGTTATGTTACTTCCATGCTTGCAGCGCAATTCAAAAATGCCATCATCCCTATAAACGGGGGTGGGGGTCGGCATTCTCCATCCTTTCGATCCGGCCTGACCAACGGTAGTGTGCACCTCGATCAGAATGAATAATGGGGTGATCGTTTTCCTTAAGGGTTCCGATAGCGTTATCAAGCATCGTATTGACCAGTTCGGCATCGGGAGAAGTTCCTATAGTCCAGGAAACAGATAACCCATCAAAACAGTCAATAATCTGAGAAAGATAGATTTTTCCTGCCGGTATATGAAACTACGTGTTTTATCATGGTCAGGCAGCCGTGCTTACCGTACCGGGTACCTGCAGCAGATGATCCTGATGGATCTTGTAGTAACATAGTCCGGCGATATCTGCCAGGATCCAGCCAATGGGAATGGCTGCCCAGATGCCGGTCTCCTGAAAGATCGGTGCGAATACATAGGCCAGAACAACCCGCAGGCCGAGTGAGATGATGGTCAGTACAAGTGAGATGCCTGGTCTGTCAATGGCACGGTACAGACCATAGAGCAGAAAGAGACAGCCGATGCCGACGTAGAAGGCACCTTCAATGTGCAGATAATGCACACCGGATGCGATGACCTCTGTTTCCGATGCAGAGATGAAGACTTTCATCAGGAACGGTGCATTGACAACGACAAGTACAGACAGGATGGCAGAGAATAAGGTACTGATGACAAGGGAGGTGTGGATGCCTCTGCGTACACGGTCAGTATTGCCGGCACCATAGTTCTGGGCAATATATGTGGAGAAGGCATTGCCAAAGTCCTGAACAGGCAGATAGGCAAAGGTATCAATCTTGACCGCTGCTGCAAAAGCAGCCATGGTAACCGGTCCAAAGCTGTCTACCAGTCTTTGTACAAGCAGGATGCCGAAGTTCATGCAGGACTGCTGGGCACAGGTCAGAAAGGACTGATTCCAGATTTCCTTGAGTACAGCAGGATCCGGATGAAAATCTGATCTGGCAGGGAGCAATTCTTTTTCTTTTGTGATGGTATAGAGCAGAATGCCGATGCCGGAAACATACTGTGCGATGATGGTGGCGATGGCAGCACCTGCGATGCCCTGGTGAAAGACAAGAACAAACAGCAGGTCCAGAATGATGTTCATAACTGTGGATATGGCAAGAAACCAGAGCGGTACAATGGAATTGCCGATGGCACGCAGGCTGCAGGCAAAGAAGTTGTAGAGGGATGTGGCCAGAATGCCGGCAAAGATCCAGGAAAGATAGAGACGCATGCCGGTGTAGATCTGATCCGGCACAGCCAGAAAGTGCAAAATGGGATCCATGCCTGCATAGACGGTAATGTTGATGACAACGGCGATGGCCATGATCAGTACAAAGGCTTGGGCACAGCCTTTTTTCAGAGATGTTTGATCTTTGCGGCCATAGCAGATGGAGAAGTATGCACCAGCACCCATGGACATTCCAAGAAAGATCGAGGTGAGAAATGTCATCAGCGCATAGGCAGAGCCTACTGCTGCCAGGGCATCCTTGCCAAGTGCCTGACCGACAATCAATGTGTCTGTCATGTTATATAACTGCTGCAATAGATCACCGGCAATCATTGGCAGTGCAAACAGCAACATGCCTCTGGCAATACTCCCCTTTGTCAGATCTCTGTTCATTTCTGCACCATCCCCTTACAAATAAGAAATCTAAGCATTTCGTATAGTAATGATTCTATGCATGAAAAACTCATAATGCAATAAAATCCGAGGTGTTCCCTGACAGTTTCCGCTGTATGGGCCATACCTTTTTCACTGAGTCTTCCCAAAAATGTATGAAGTCTATGTTTATCAATCGTATCAATCTGTTCACCCAGAACCATGGATACCCTCTTCAGATTCGAGGTTAACGGCACCATGGTCACCGTCCTTTATAAGACCGGTACGATCTCTGATTCACGCCAGCTGTATTTTGACTATTTTCTGCTGCTAATTTTATTTGCCGAATTTAGTTGAAATTATTCTCGGAACGATGTACACTCCGGGCAAGGAGGTGATGATTGTGATCGCGCTTGAAGCAAATCAGAAATACTACACGACCAGTGAACTGAAAAACATGGGCTATTCTTACTACAAGATCGGCCAAATGGAAGAAAACAGTCAGCTGCACCGCATCAACCGGACCACATACGAGAATCTCTCCTATCAAGGTGACGAGAATGATTTCATCAACGCTGCTGCGTATGTTCCGGACGGTGTGATCTGCCTGATGAGTGCCGCCCGATATTATGAACTTACGAATTTCCTGCCAGACGTTGTCGATGTTGCGATCGACCGGAAGAAAAAAGTCAGTACTCTTCCCGACTGGCCGGAAATCAAGATATTCTATTTTGATCCTTCCCGTATGGAAACCGGTGTTTCACAGATCGCGGAAGGCGGCGATTCATTCCGTATCTTTGACATTGAAAAGACCGTCGTTGATATCATCTACTACCGCAATAAGATCGGCATTGAAGAAACATCAGAGGTGCTGCGCAACTATCTGAAAAGGAAGGATCGTCAGATCGACCGGCTTTATAACTATGCCAAAATGCTGCGATGCGAAGCTATTGTAAGAACTTATCTGGAGGTGCTTGTTTCATGAACGCAGATTCCGTAAAGGCAAGACTGAAGAATTTCGCTGTCAGCTCCGGCTGCACGTTTCAGGACGCTCTCGTCTATTACGGGCTTGAGCGTACGATCTACCGGATCTCGGTATCTCCGTATGCCGGCCATTTTGTTCTGAAAGGCGGCATCTTTCTGTACGCCATCTTCGACAGGAAGTACGAGCGGGCCACGACAGATGTTGACCTGCTGGCCAGACGTATCTCAAACAGCGCTGAGGAAATGAAAACTGTCTTCCGTGATATCTTTGCCCAGGACACCGATGATGCTCTTGTTTTCGACCTTGATTCCATTACAGCGGAAGATATCACAGAATTCAAAGAATATCATGGACTGCATATCTCAGCGGTCGCATATCTTGACCGGACCAGAATTCCAATCGGAATTGATATCGGATTTGGTGATGTGATTTATCCGGATGCCGTGGAGATGGATTTTCCCGTGATTCTTGACATGGAAGCACCCAGAGTTAATGCATATTCCTTGGAATCTTCCATTGCCGAAAAGCTGGAAGCAATCGTCAAAAACGGCTTTCTGAACAGCCGTTATAAGGATTTCTACGACATTTTTGTGCTCTCAGAGAAATATCCTTTCAACTATAAAAAACTGAACAACGCTGTCACGGAAACCTTTACAAACCGGAATACTCCCATCACTATGGACACGCCGGCATTCAGCAATGAGTTTTTGAGTGATTCAATACACCAGACCAGATGGAACTCGTTCTTGAAAAAGAAAAGAGCTCTGATCCCGGTCTCAATGAATGATGCTATATCCCGGATCAGAACATTTGTAACACCCCTTCTTACTCAACCCAGTGTGCCAGTCACTGAATGGGATCCGAACGAGGGCTGCTGGAAATAAACCATTATCAGTGAATCCCTCTTTGCCTTGCTGTTTGATTCTGTTTCTCCCAGCAGCTGATAATCCAGGCTCACATGGAAGTACTCCTCCATCTCCACGGCCAGCTCCAGCGATCCGGTCCTGGTACCGGCTTCGATCTTCCGGTAATGGGTATCTCTGAATCCCGATCACGGCGCAGACACACCTCGCAGAGTGGATGAAGCTCTAAGGACTTCTTGCTCTCCCGGCTCCAGCGGCTATTGTATCCTCGGCCAGCGGCTGACCGGTTCTTCTCTGGATGCATCGTCTTGTGTTTCTCACAGTACTTTTGTCCCGGCGCGACCAGTTCTGCACAGCCGGGGTGCCTGCAAGGTACTTTTGGTTTCATCGGCATGTCCATCGCCTCCATTCCTGAGTTTTCCCACGTAAAAGGCCCCAGAGGTTTTATCCTTCGAGGCTTCATACTTTCTTCATCCTATCTTCCTGATTTACTATATCATGATTGGCAGATAGTGAAAAATCCCTACCTGCGCGGCTATTGTACATCGACCCTTGCCATCAATACTACCGTCTCAACATGCTCTCCTCTGCTCGATCGGTTTATGATCAAATTCTAGGCCCAGTATGCCGTTAACTTGGTCGGCATCTTGGTCGCTTATCTTGGTCGGTCACCGATCAAGTTGCTTTCTCCTGTACCTCTGATTTCGGCTGTTAGGCTTGTCGGGAATTGTCATTTCGATAACTCCTTGTGCTAATGCCGGATTCAGATTGCCATGCGAGAGCACTTTGATCCTGCCGACCTGCTCGCTGATATCTCCCACAAGATTGGTTGTCTTATCCGTCATGTGAAATGGCGGTTTATACTCATTCATTGATGACATCTCTTCCATATCTGCCTGCTGCCAAATCCGTCTTTCTTGAAATCTGAATTCAGGCAGGTGATCTCTATCGGTATGATCTTCAAAAGCCACATAGGCTCTTCGAGTTTCTTCAATGCTTCCATCGGTATCTTTCTGAACTCCGCGGCATTCTTATATTCATCGGAGAACAGCCCGACAAGCTCCGCTGTTCCTTCGATCTGCAGCGACTTCAATCCGCCAAAGGACGCGCCCGTCTCGAAGACCGCTGCCGCGATACGCTTATTCTCCTTCAAAGCTTTGAACTTGAGCCCACCTTCGGTGAAGATCCAAAGTGCTCCCGTATACCAACTGTACTCAAGCGGCGTGCAACGAATAAAATCCTTCGTGGCAGTCGCCAGGGCAAGAACCTTATGGGATAATAAGAACTCGTCTATCCAGCTATACAGAGTATCAGCATCCAGCTTCTTTTCGTTTTCATCTTTACGAGTCCAGAAGGACTCAGCAAGTGCATACTGTTCGTCAGTCATTTATTCTTCCTCCTACAATAAGGTTGTGGGTAACAGAATACCTGGCAACCAGTCAGGATCTGCTCCCCCCTTCATTGCTAAAGCTGTAGAATGGTATGGCTCAGCAGATATCATAATATCGTCCCGCTGCATAACCTTAATTTGAACCTGTCTACCATCAACAACTCCATCATGTCTCTTCGCAGAAGCATCATAAAGATCGATAAAGTAATAATTAATATGTTGCCATTACTTCCACGATGCTGCCAACTAAATGCCCGTCTGTGGTGAAATGGCATCCAGGGACTTCTGTCTCAAGCTCAGATTCGATTATTATCAATTCTTGTATCTTACTCTGGACCAATTCCATTTCTTCTTTTCTATGTGTAATCTATCTGTTCCACTTACCCGTTCCTTATCTCACCATTTGTACATTTCAAGAAGTGTCTTCACAAGAGCATCTGTTCGCTCAGTTATCTTCTTAATAGTCCATGTGTCTTCATTCACGACATCCTGATTCAAATAAAGGCCGTTACGATAACCGACATCTTTCGTTTTGTCTTTTGATTTACGGTCGCGTTTTTGTTCAAAAGCCATATTAGAAAGGTTCTGATTATATCCAGTAATTGTGAGATTCCCGAGCGTATGGACATAGTCTGAGCGATACTGCTTAGCAAGCATCTTATCTCCACCAGCTATCATATCGACCCATGAGTCCGGGATATTTTCCCCTTCCGGGAAGATATGTTCAATAGTCCAGATATACTTATTGCTGTTATCTCTCGCCCAAAGATCAGAATAGATTTCCTTCGTCTGATGACGTGCCTCGATGCTACAGAGTATGAATCTCGTCGCTTCCGGATTTTCATCGTATATTGAGCCTCTAAGTTTTTCTTCGAACAATTCATCAGATGCAGCGACTGCCTGCAGGCGATCATGTATCACATTAACAATATCATCACCTTGCAGCAGCTTTGCCTCAGCAATGACGTCAATAAACAACTGTGTCAGTTTTCGTGTGTTCGGAACGTCTGTTACATTACGGCGAACGAAAAATGTAATGAGTGTTTTGATGATGGAATTGAGATGATCATCTGTCAGCTCAAGCTCCGCCTGATTCGACATAATATACAGCATCAGAATGTACGATGGCGCACCAGAAATACGTTCCAGATCCTGCAAAGCTGGTGTATAAGCATATTCCTCATCACTGTTATTGACGATCAATGAGTATTTTTGAGATTTCGCAAGAAGATCATCCAGCAATGTAACATAATCGCTTTTGATCATTTTCTCGTAAATATCAATCAGTGTTGTTCTGGTCGCCAAATACCCCAAATAATACTTCTTATCAGGAACCTTATATGGTGCATTCAATTCTTCACGAAATGCATTATAGTACTGACGGAAAAATCGTTCCTGAACGGCATAATCATCCTGGCCAACATTGGAGAGAATCTGTTTCCAAAGCTCATAGCTATTATCAGCTTCTGCCTCTGTAGCAGCCTGCGCTATAAGTGTATTCTTTATCAGATCAAGCGCCGAAAGCGGAACACCTCGATGATTCAATGATTCAAAAAGCATGTAGGCATCTTTATTGGTATCTACTTCGATTCCCACAAGAACAGCCTGCTCAAATTTGCTCTTAATACTGAATAATGCACTAATGTCATCAGCATTCGAGTTTTCACTCTTTATCTTTTCCACCTCATCTTCAATCAGCTTGATAAAGTGACGATACGCCTTTGCGATCCTTCTATTGCCAAAATTTAACGGTCTGCTCTTTTTGGCACTGATCACTCCTTTTTCAGAAAGAATATACGAAAAATCCTCATCATTCATATTTTGCTTTTGCAGAATCAAGCGCTGCGTATAATCATATTTTCTACCCGTTGCCGAAAGGATCTGCTTCTTGTTTGCAAGTTCGCTTCTTAAGTTCGATAAATCCGTTTTGTCCTCAAGTTCCATCTGGCTCTCGAGGGCGGACAGTTTTTCATATAGAGCTGTCAGTAATAATGACAAAGTTGAAAATCTTTGCTGCCCATCAATCACTTCAAGAACCGTACCATTTAAGGAACCACTGTTTACACAAATATATGAGCCAAGGAAATAGCCGCAGTCATTTTCGGTGACATCATTAAAGAGTGCATCCCAGTCATTAATTCCCCATGTGTATTCTCTTTGATATTTGGGAATCCGATAAACCCTATCGCTATTAATTGAAAAGATGTCAGCAACTGTGGTCTGGTCTACTGTCTTAATCATCCTGTTTCTTCCTGCCACCTGTATTTCTTAAGCATATCCATTTTTAGTAAAGCCATCTCGCTGCATCTTAGAAATTTAATTCTGGTATTTTCCGGCTCAAATGTATCCGCTTCGAATGTATCAACCACTGTGACTACCTTACATCGTGCGGATAGACACCTACACACCTCATTGCACCTTTAATCTCGCCGTTTTCATAATAATACAGACCAGACCAGTCACTTTGAACATATTCATTTCTACTTGATGCTGTTTTATAGAGCTTGTTCGCCAAAGTTGTCCAAAATAGAACGTAATCATTTGTATTCAAAAATTCATTCAGAGCATCCTCTCTTATGAGAAGTCCTTCAGCACACCCTGCCGTTCTACCATCGATAATAATGAGTTCATTGTTATCATTATAAAAGTGGCCATTATACTCTTTTTGATGTAGGCTCAATCCTTTGATTAGTAAACCGTTTGGCATACATATACTGATTGCATCATCTATTGATCCATCATACTCGCCCTCCCATATATACCCGCTTGTTAAGGGGGCATATTTTCCAAGGGAGGCGGCAACATCCAGATCAAGTCCGGACTCAGACGGCAACTCAAGAACATGCCATGGATGATCAAATATACTCTTGTAGCCATTAGACCAAGCATATTCCATATTAAACAATGAATATTCTTCCGGAAAATCTGTCATCCATCTTCCCTAGAAGTTTGCTTGTTGTAATATTTGTAAAAAAGCAGCTGCATTTTTCTTTTCCACAACACAAGCATATGAATCAATCCAGAGACACTGTCCACCTTCGGAGAATCCTGTTTTGTATTGACTGTGGTATATTTCATTTTCATAATCCGTTCTATGCATCAGATAGATCCAGGGTGTTCCATGATTATCTTTTACTTTCAATGCATTACCATGTTTTTGAATGCATTCCGGTTCAATCACAGCCCATTGTGACAATTCCTCAATTGTCATATCAGTGCTATCTATAAAGCCAGAGCACATTTCAGCCTTATCAAATACCGGATCATTGGTAGAACCAAAGAAGTGCACATTTAGTGTTGGATCAAAATCCCTAATCATTGGATTCCACGGACCTTCATATGAAGCTGATTGACCATATTCATACGATTCAATTGAATATTTATCTGATAAACGAGCCAATATATTAAAATATGCTATCCACTCATACTTTTTACCGATCCGCTCTAATTTTTTATTTTCACTTCTCGATGCACTCCGACATTCATGTGTGTCATAAAAGCCAAGTGTTTTTTCTTCGTATCCCAACTTGTTCTTTATAAAGTCAATAGCATAGTTATAACATTGCTCAATATCTGCCCCTATAAAATCTTCGACACGCGATTGAAAAACATATCTTCCAAAATCACCATACATTCCTATACCAACATTGGCTTTGTCCGGAGTCATTGACATCTGTATTAAATGTAGTCCTGGTTCTGAGTCATAACTTGCTTCAACAGGTGGTGCTATCTGTGGAAATTCAATTGCAGGGTATGGTGGAGTAATCTTATTTACATCGATTTCATGCTCAGATCCCGGATATTCGAACAGCCACCTTTCGATTATCATTCTTGCGTAGTCACGCAGCAAAATATCCGGATATACATCATCCCTATTGAAAATCAGTTGATAAACTTCTTTTGCCAGAAGTGAATACTCTTCTTTATATGCCTTATTCCGTTTTATGCATGCACCAAGAATGATGCCATAAAGTCTTTGCAGAACATATGGATCATCACAGCCTTGATATAATCCGATTAAATATTTACAATGGTTAAAATTTGTCCGTAATATTTCAATCATTGCCTTTGATGCTTTATCGCGTACAATACGATTACTTGAACTTAATGTCCATGTCAGCAAAATCAATAACAGCCGACTCTCATCAGTAGACCGAAACTGATATTCTCTACCGCTTTGAATATATTCAATTAATTGAAGCATGCGATCTTCGCTATTGAGACCATTCACAAAAATCGTCCACTGTCCATCTCTTTCCGCAAGCTTTTGCCTAATTAGTATCGAATGTAACCGATCAGCATTCAATGGATGGTTGGGTGAAGCGCTATGTCGGACAAATAAACTTAAAATATCCTCAATAGGGGCACCATACTTCTTTATTACATCGTAAAATGATACCCATGTGTAATCTCTCCCATCTCTCCAATCAAAGGATTTATAATACCGTGAGAGTATTTCATTCTTTTCTGAGAACCAGTCTTTACCATCATCACTGAGATCATCAATTATGCTTATACATTCCTCATGATATTTTTTCGCATACTCAGCGCAGCAAGCTATGAATAACTCTATATTGTTTCGATTACAGACTTTTCCGTCGGTAATACACAGTATCTGATCTTTCATTACCTGATAAGCATTATCTTTGCTGTCGCAGCTACCAAGCAAGTATTTTGCGCAAGCAAGCTCTCGGAATCTATCATAAGAAAAGCAGACATACTCTTCGCCGTTTATAGGTATATCCATAAACAATCCAGTAGACTTCAATAAATGAAAATACTCCACTTTGCTATTTGACAAACCATACGTATCCCAAAAGCGCATTGCTAATAAATCTTCTAACGGAATTGAGTGGGCAAAGCCGCTATCTAATATCTTCATGCAAAAATCTTTAACAAGCCGCCCTGCAAGGTTGATATCCGAAGAAATGCCTAATGCAGTTCTAGTCTCTTTATCAGCCTTCTCAATCAAACGCTCAAAAACTTCATCAATTGTCGGATAGCTTCCGCTATATGTTTCACATAATAATGATAGAAATAAAGGATTTGACGCCTCTACTTCTAAAGCAGCCACTGGGGTAAATGGTATTCCATAATGATTCATAAAATCGCTTGCTGCTTCTAATGTATTGTCCGAAAAGCCAAAATGAATCACATGTAAAATGTCCCCTCTGTGAATTAGCGATTCGATTTCATCAGAGAGGACTGTACTTTGATACCCATCTCTGCATGAAACCAATAGTTTTAGATTGTTTCTTTTTTGAATCTCATTGACAATCTTTGGAAGTCCCTGTCGCCATACTTCTTTGTTTCTGGATTCATTGAGGGCATCTATATATATTACGATCTTCTTTTGTAACCGATCACCAAATGCATCTAAGACATCAAGTAATGTAACAAAATCTGCATGAACACCAAGATTAGTCATTACCTGCTTGAAAATGTCTTCATCAGAAATATACTGCTGTCCCAGCAATAGCAAAACAGGCGTTCCACTTTCCATAGACTCTGAAGCTATTAATGCTATAGAGTGTGATTTCCCGATCCCTGCTTCTCCAGTCATAAGCATTATTTTACTTAATATCGCTTGCTGTTCATTTTTATTAAGAGATAGTAGTTCTGGAATTGCCATTAAACGCTCAACTTCGAGAATTTGCCTGTAAATCTCGTTTTTCTTTTCACGCGAAAGGAACTGACTAGAAGATTGCGTTTCTTTTTTCTGATTACCATTATTCTCTTCAAAATGTTCAAATTCATCCCGAAGTTTGAGAAGTTTATCTTCTAATTGTTTAATATCGTCGCTCAACTCATCTTTTAAAATGGAAGACCAGCTTAAAGCGTTTACGATTGTTTCATCGCTAACATCTGGTAAAGAAGATATAATACCTACTGCCTTCTTCTTAATAGGGATATTTGAATACCTTGAAATCGTTGCTATCTCTTCTATTGCTAGAATCTTTTTATTATTGATATACTTTATGGCTTTATTTCCGCTCGAAAATAATGACAACATTAGTTCCGTTGTATTATCTACATTGAAGAGTGGATTATACCTCTTGTCCAATATTGCGATACTTCGATTCAATTTTTCCTTAAACCAGTCATCATCTGGAACAAAAGTCCCAAAATAAAGCTCTGCAATACCAGGGTGATTTTCAGCCATTTGAAGTATTGTTAAATTTGTTACTGGTTCTAATTCTATCCCTGCTTCCTTTAAAAGATTTAAGATATCAGTATATGCTACAGATGTTACAGTCACATCTTTGTTGCTAAAGAGATATATCTTGTCAACTTTTCCCGAGTAATATTTTACAGCCATTTTTGCAGAATGACGAACCTGGCCATAATCCATCTTCTCAAACCATTTTGATTGAAAACTGATTCGTGTTTTACTATCACGTGATAAAACAGGATCGATTTCGATTCCAGGATTATTAGGGTTTGAATGGGGAATAGACTCATTATGGGCATAGTAGTGCTTAAACAAATGCCAACATAATCTTTCAAATTCTTTGGTTGGGTTCTCATGAATATTTGCGAACCTTTCCCATGTAATTTCGCTAGCCAGCATATTCTATACCCTTTCTTAATCCTTCCGTAAAATAACGGTTTTATTCCACTCCCAACGCCTTATACACTGCATCTTCGGCGCTATTATAGAAAATCAGATTAAAGCTTCCGACCAGATCCGCGGGAACAGTACCGAGATCCCCTGCAGAGGTTATCGGAAGTAATACTTTTTTCGCACCGGAATCCAGGCACACCTGCAGCGCATTTGCAAGCTCATCTACCTTGATGATACTACCGCTGATGCTGATTTCACCAAGGATCGCCAGTGTACTGACTGCTGGTTTTCCAAGCGCAATGGAGCACAGCGCAATCAAGGTTGGAAGCGCAAGCTTATCGGTCATACCGATCCCCTGTAGATCCTGATATCCGATAATATAGTCTTTATTCGTCGTGCTGATCGATCCGCTGATCCGCTTTCCGTTTGCCTTCAGAAAATTGAATGCTGTATTCGTGGCTTCCTTGGCATCCCGGTCAGATCCCAGACCAGTACGTTCAAACTTTCCGCTTCCCGGAAGCATCTGTGACTCCAGCCGGAATACACCGATCATCCCAGACTTGCCGCGGGATACTGTGTATACCTGCCCCGGATTGCACATACCTTCAGGGATCAGCTTGCCACCGCCCTGTTCCGGAACTGAGACGAATTTTTCTTCGAAAGTTTCATCGTCGATGTAGCTGAAGTTTACGTCGTAGAACTCCATGCCTCCGAGTTTCTTGAGCTGTTCCTTAACACGGCGACGCATCTCCAGTGCCATTGTCAGGCACTCTGCAACATCGTCTTTTGTAAAGCTTCCATCCGGATACAAGAGCTTAATGTACCCGTCTACCATCTTACGCACAGCTATGGTGTCTCTCTGATTGAGATTCCGTCCAAGGCGGAAGTACTGGTCCAGCGCATCCCCATAATTTTCCTTGCGCAATTCCCGAATGAATTCCGCCAAATAGTCCGTGATGAAACCATAGTCATCCGTAAAGTGTTCCGGACGAAATTTAGGAATTTCCCAACCGGGATTGTAGCAATGCATACGGTCAAGGAAGGCGGTGTCTGTTCCCATCTCTGGCGGGAACGGATCAAAGAGACTGGATGTCTTGAGAAGCACATCCACACTCTGATTGATATTGCCGACAAAGACCATAGAAGCAGAGGCCGAGATCTCCTCTTTTCCACGTGCAAAGGATCCGGACGCCATATAGTCCTTCATGATTTGGACTCCATCCTTATCCTTGAAATTAATCCCGGCAACCTCGTCAAAAGCAACACAGTCCCAAAGACCGACTAAGCCGACCTGACGTCTGCCCATGTTATAGAAGAGGTTGGCAACCGTTGTCTGTCCGCCGGACACGAGAATACTGTTCGGAGAGATCTCCTTGTACAGATGGGATTTCCCAGTGCTGCGCGGACCTAGCTCACAGAAATTTAAATTGTTCTCGACCAGCGGCAGCATCCGGTTCAAAAGCAGCCACTTCTCACGGTACGTGAATTCATCCGGTTCCATCCCGGTGGAACGAAGCAAGACATCAATCCACTCTTCCTTGGTAAATGCTTTCCTGCCCTGCTTCAGTTCTTCCAGATCGATATGTGGCATCTGCACCGGTGTAAGAGAGCGAATGCGAATCGGTGAGAAGTCCTTTTTCTTCTTATACTTGACGCCAGAATCATTAAATTCTCCATACCCTTCGACATCGGCATCTTCATCCGATTCATATTCCAGCTGTACAATACACCAGATTCCTCCGCAAAGAAGACGATCGTACTTTTCCGGATATGTCTCACCAATAGGAATGCCGGTCAATCCCATGTTCGTAAAAGACGCTTCATAGCGATCCTTCTTGATGTTAAGTTCAACAGATACCATGTCGATGATGGTATAGCTTCCATGCTGGCGAAGAAGCGAGAGAATCTTCTGTGCCTCATCCGGACGGACATAGTTATTTGCAAGGATCTGCTTTACATTCTCAACGCCCTGCTGAATCACTTCTTCATCATCGGAGCTGCAATACTGCCCAAGGAGAAATTCCAATACATAGATCGGAACATTGGCTCCTTCCTTGATTTTCTTTGTAAGGTCTTTGCGGACAATCTTCCCTTGAAAATTTTCCCGCAGCTTTGCACGTATGGTATCTCTGTTTGTCGTCCTGACTTCTGCACTCATTACATTACCTTCTCTCACTGCCTGCATTACAGGTTAAAGCCAAAATCTCCTGCAAATGGAAGATCCATGATGACCTGATGACGGAATACTTCTACTCCAGTATTCTCATCTTTTCCAATCAGGTAATATGGCTTGTCTTTGTCATATTCCTGATTCTTAAACGTGAACCGCAGCCGGAAAATTCTCTTTGCAGAATCCTCTTCTTTGCTATCCGCAACATATTTATTCTCACTCGAGATCAGATTTCCTTCTTCATCAACAAAACAAATCTGATAACTTGCCGTGCGTACCACATCACTGACCGCCTCTGACTGGATAAAATCCAGCGTGGTAATCAGGCTGGTAATCTTGCTGATGATACTGACCAGCATGATCTGCGCAGATCTGGTCTCTGCCTTTCCACGCTCCATGCGAACATCAATCACCGGAACTAGCATTTCCTCTGGAGATGAACCACCATGAACATAATTCTGGCCACCGCTCCCCTGCGTCTTAAATACACTTGTACCAATAGGAAAGGAAACCATTCGGGAATCATCATTTCCAAGCAGATGTCCAAGATTCAGATTACATACGCCATCTTCCTGAACACCATTGTAGGAAATAATATACCGCCTCTTTACAATCTCGTTATGACTGACATTGCCAATCTTATCCGATTCCTGCACCTTATCCCGCTTGTAGATGAAGCCATGATCTGCCGTCACAATGAAGTGATGCGTATTGACTCCATTATGAATTTTTTCAATGAACGCTGTGATCTCCTTAACTGCCTCTTCACAGGCAAGGAAGACCTCATCTTCAGTATGCTCGCCACGCACATCAATCTGATCATGATAAACATAAATCACCTGCTGACCTGTAAAGATCTCCCGCAGATCCTGTGTGCTCTTATTCTTGATTTCGTCAAACTGAACACATCGGGACAACGGCTGCCTTGCCTGCAGCACTTTTTCCCGGGACGCCAGATCAATACAGTAAATTCTATTAACCAGCTCTTTTCCATCTTCTGAAAGCTCCAGTTTTCTATGCGGAAGCAGTGCAGACATGCCCAGTCTTGTATAAGAAGGCAATGTACTCAGCATTGGCTCAATCTTTACCTGACTCCGGGGATTGTCAGCCAGCTTATCAAAAAGCTCTCGTCCCACTTCATAACGCATAGCATCAGAAATTATAACAACCACCCTATCTTTGCTGCCAGAAACGTATTTTATGTAGAAATTTCGCTGAAGAGGAAGAGCAAACAAGGCATCCTTTTCCATGATTTCCGAGTTCCACTTTGGCAATAGTTTTCCAAGAAATTCATTCGTATAGATGTTCTCAATCAGAATGCGTAGCTTCTCATATGGCTCTGCGTCTTCAAGCTGATCCAGACAGTAGTAAAAACGCCGATACTCATGGTCAATCTTGTAAAGGTGGTCCTGATACGCATTGATAATATTCTTAAAACCGTCCGGTATTGTCTCGGTGAATGAAGACTCGATATGAAACGCACTGATCAGCATTTCATAATCATTCTGTCTTTTCCTGCCAAAATGTGTTTTCACACGTTGCTCACACAGAGATGGAATATCATACTGTCCCAGATGTGCGCCAAGATCCTCTGCGAGCAACCTTCCCGTTATCCAGTGCAGTAATATCCCGTCGATATCCGCAAAGCATTCACATTCCGTCAGATTCTCCGGAGCTGCATTCCTCAGAGCATCTTTCACATGCAGCTGCACGCTGACAAAACGTGAAAGATTGTCAAACGTATTCTGATAGACAACACTGTTCATCATGCTGTCAAGGAAGGCAACTGCATTGCCAGTCTTACTCAGCAGGAAAGGCTTCCACGCCTCCGGAATATCTTCCGTTATTTCGTGATCAGCACAGGTTACGAAAAGAGAAATCACAAGCTTGCTTATGCTCGGATCATGAACCGAACTGCCAAACTCATCCAGAGACATCTTCCAGAATTCATCTTCCAATTCATAGTGCCTAAAGTTTTCAATGATCTGGCTGTGATCAATATCTTCTCCCGACAGGATCATGCGCAGAACTTCTTCAAACGAACAGGTTTTAATGCCGGAAAGCACGCACATCATGCCAAGCAGGATGTGTCTTTCATCGTAAAAACTGATGCCCAGATCATAGAATTTCTTTGTACGCTCTTTATTGGCAAAAAAAACAATATGCTTTTCCAGTAAAGGTTTCAGTGATTCACTGATACCAAGATCCGCCACTAGAAGCGAAGCACGATCGGCAAAAAAGCGTTTTGAGTACAGCAGTACAGCAGTACATCTTCCAAGTGATTCTCATGAACATCAGGCTTTGAAAATGGCGCATAGATCAAATAATTCGTGGTCCGGTCTTCCTGCTCCAAAAATAACTTTGTCTTAAACTGATTTAATTCCGTAAGATGCAGAATTTTGGCAGATGAAAGACGCAGAGAATCCACGTCCTCTGCAAATTCCGCCTTATCGTCATACCAGAAGACCAGCTTGCGATTGTCCTCTGATCCGGATAAAAACTCTGCATTCAGCCTGTCTTCAATCTGTTTTAGATTCAATTCTGCCATGTAATCGCAAATCCTTTTCTACAACTTCCCAGAAGCCATTCTTGCTAGCCCCATGGCGAACTAAAATACCTTCCTTTTTCATCTTCGCAATCATGCGTTCCACCTGCCGCGCGTAATTCCCATCGTTCCGGCAAGAACTTTTCTCAGTACAGGGTTTGGATGCAACGATTCAAATGCTGTAATAGAGCCAACATACTGGCCAATCTCAATTGTCAGACTGGTAATCTCTTCGGTTACCTGAAACGGAGGAACATATTCATCACTCATCGCCTATTCCTCCTCATGCGGCCACTCCGTCAGATATTCTTTCCAGAGAGCATCATTTGCCATGATATTCTTGGAATCCGCAAAAACCTCGTAAAACTTTCCATTACGGCCGGTCTGTGCTTTCCGGTAATTCACCTTCACACCATCATCAAGATTCAATCTGATTTGATCCAGTGCCAGATGTCCAAGTTTTGCATCATAATCCTGGCATTCCTTAATCTGCTTCTTCAGCTTTTCAAGTTGCTTCTCTGCTACAGAAACCTCATGGGCGGACTTACTGCGTTCCATCGTATCCTGCATTCTGGCAGCTTCATTCGAATAGATCTGCTCTATATGATGCAGATAATCCGCACGAACCTTGCCCGTCGTATTCTCATCCATACGATGCAAGTATACGAGCGCCTTAAAGCCATTCTGCTTACCACTGTCATACAGCCAGTAAATCGGTCTCTTCTGATACGTCTTGCAGTGATCCTTGAAGAAGTCCCTGAGGAAATAGTTTCGGATTACTTCACGGCTGGACTTACCCTTACCACCAAGTGCATCCGCAATGAAAGTCAGATTCTCTTCCAGTGTCTTGTCACCATAAACAACCTTCACGAACCGAACAAAGCGTCCAACGATATCATCATCCAGATATTCTTCATCCGTGATTGGGATGATAGCATCCCTGTCAGGAATAAAGGTCTTGTACTTCGATGCATCCCAATCCCCGCCGGCATAGGCAAGACCATCAGCATCAAGAGAGTAACGACCAACCATACAGCCAACGGCATAGGAGACAAACGAGCGGATATCACGTCCGAGATCAGCTTTGCGGACAGTAACATCTTTGTCCTCTTCCTCGGGTGTCAGCTCGTCCTGAAATCCGTAAATGTCGATGAAGATGCGGTTCAGTTCTTCCTCGTTGGCTTTGAGGCGATTGAAGCGATCATCGCATTCAGACTGCCACTGAGTGAAGGCTTCTTTGATGGTACAGGTATTTCTAATCAATGGGTGCCTTTGGAAATCCCATGAGGCTTCAAAGGAGTCCCAGTCAGTCTGTGATATTTGAATGCTTTCATTTACCGTTCTATTTATTCCCTCTTTATATTTATTATTTACAATAATGGGTAAGCTTCCTACCGTTCCAGAGCCCGTATTAATTGTGGGATTTATAAATCTGATTAATTCAATGACAAGTTTTGAGTTAAGAAATCCCAATAGATATTTTAAGTTAATATCATCACTAGCAAATAGACCATTTGCTCCAGAATCGAATAGAGCGCCTTTTGGTGAAAAGCGAAATCCTGTCTGGCTAGAAGTTATTCCACTCCAAGTGATTGATTCAAAAAAATATCTATCCTCACTTCTTATTTCTTTGCTATAACTTCCATATCTTTCTACAACATAAGCTTTTAATTCTTCCCCATCTTTGTACCAGTTTACTAAGTACTGATTATTTCCATACCATCTACGAAATTCTCCACCCTTGTTATATCTAAACCACTTCTTTCCACTCTCATTTGCTGTCTGAGCTGAATATTGACCCAGTCCACATTTTGTATAATCACATTCAAACCAGTTACGTAAAAATTTATTATTATTCGTAGTTGACATTCCATTACGCGTCTCAAAGACCTTATCAATTATAGGATTATCTTCAAAATCTTTTAGAACCTGCTTACTCGCCCAATACGCTACTGGGCTACCGGGGATTTTGGAGAAATTGTGCTGAGAGGATTCGTAAAAAAATCCACAGTCTGGATTTGCTAGTGCTTCCTCAACCTTCCGTCGTTGCACTTCCATTCCGCCAGTGAAATCGGAAAGACGAAAGTATTCGCCATCACCGTTTGCTTTCCCATTCTTAAGAACAAACGAACAGATTGGCACTGTCGCTTCCTCAAACACAGAATACTCAAACTGGATTAATGTTGTGATGGCTTTATTCTTCAGTACATAATTACGAAGCGGTTCGTATGTCTTAATAAACATCCATACCATAGGCGTCATAAATCCAGAATAGCCATTCATTGTACAAAGCCCAAAATTTCTGCAGATGAATACGCTGAAAAGGTCTCCCTTATAATCAGCATAATTATCAACGATGTATTTTTTCAGCTTAGCATTAAACTTGTTTAGGTACGGCGGATTCGTCGCTACAACAGTGTACTTGTCCGATAATACTTTTGCCTCCCGAACTAACGGCAGAAGAGTATCAAAAGCATCAATTTTACCGAGACTGCTAACATCTTCGATCTCCGCAAACCTTGCAAACATTGCATCAAAGTTGACCGGATTGATCTGGAGGATAGATCCATATTCTTTTGCATCATGCAGGTCATGAATAATTGACTGCATATCTTGTTTCAGACTCTCGTCACCATTTACAAAATAATCCACAGTATTTGGATTGATGCCATTGCTCTCCTTGATTTCATAAAAATGAGGATATATATGACGCTTCAGGAAGCGTTTATCGTACTGCATTGCTTTCATCGTAATGGCAAAGCTAGCAAGCTGGGCTGCACGCTTATCAATGTCGAGTCCAAACAGATTGTTTTTTACAATAGAAGCAGCCGCGTCACGCTCGGAATAACCGCATTCCTGATAAATCTGTTCCAGCACATCAAAAGCATAGACTCCAAAGTGGGCTGAACCCATGCAGGGATCAAATACAGTCAGATCTTCTGGAGTTATCTTTTCATCAACAAATTTGATATTACCAGTCTTCGGAGCAACAAAATATTCCAGTTTATTTCTTAAATTACTGGATGGATTTCTCTCAATCCAATATCTTCCAACTGAATTATCAATAATATATCGAACTACCCAGTCTGTCGTAAATAACTGCGTAGCTGCCGGGATATCCTCTTTCTCAACTACTTTCCCATGAAGGGGGTCAACAACGGAATCATGCTTCTCGGAGATATAGTACTGGTAGAACCACCCGATAATCTCCACCTGCCCGGCCGGCTTGCCATCATCGTCAATGGCATTAACGTCAAAATTCTTTTCCGGAATGTCATGGATAAGATGCCAGAGAATGCCATCCCGGTCCGTTACCGACACATTAAGCAGCAACTCTGTATAATCAGAGATCCTTTCAAACAACATAGGAAGACAATTATTCAGTGCATTGCACTGCTTGATAAAGAGCATACGAAATACGTCATCAATCTTGTTTGCATTCTTCCAATCGATGATCTGTTGTTTCTCTTTTTCGCTGAATAAAAGATCAGAATCAAAAGGTGTTGTCACCAGATCCGGTTCTGTTTTCCCCGGATTATCAGAGGAAAGGACACGGACGCGAGATGGCAAATAATCATTGACTTCCATAAAGCGAATCGCAATAAGCCGGTTAAACCATGTATAAGCCACCTCTTCCATAACGCTCTGGAAAGCATCTTTATATTTCAGATTTCTTTCTTTCTTCCGAATGGCTTCAACGAGCTTCTTTCTTTGCCCGATCTCCTGTCCGGTAATGGCATATGGTTCTTTCATGCCAATATCAAAGAGCTGTGTATCATTAGTAGATTGCGGAAGAGGCTCCTCGATACCTTTTTCAGAAATACCAAGCAAACTGGCTTTATAAATGCTATCTGCGATCAGCTTCTTTCTTGCCCAAATGGCAAAATTCTTAATATTAGTTTTATCCATCATTCAAGTTCCTTTTGAATTTTCAATTAACTTACATTGAATTATTTCTTCATCCATGCATTTAGTTGAATTATCTTGTAAGATAGTTGACTTATCTCGTTGGATAATTGAGCTTTCCCAATTAAAGTCTCTAAAATTCAATATTCACGATCGTATCATCATCTAATTCTGCTTCCAGTTTCTTGCGAAGCGCATTGATATACTTATCGACATCTTTCTGAGATTCGAGCCGCCAGGATGCGGTTCCTGTAACGGACTTGATCGGTACGTTCTTCGTTGTCTTAAAATGCGGCTTAACTACCGGTGTTTCCACCGTTTTCCCATTCTCTCTGGCAGCTTCTTCCGCTTTCTTTCGTTCTTCTTCAGCTTTCTTCTCCGCTAATTTCTGATCTTCCGCATCCATCTCGTTCAGCAGACGGATCTTGAGGGCATCTGCCCGATCTGCATAACTGCGAAGAACCGATACGTTGTTGCAATGCTCTACTCCCTCAAATAATTCCTTAAACTGGCTGCCATAGGATGCCTTTTTCTCGGCAACATAGGATTTCGTATCCAGAACTTCCATGACACGCTGATAGGAATCGTCGATTGCACTTTTTACAGGCTTCTCCTGCTCATCCAAAATGACACCATAGATATTTCTGAAGTTATCCAAGAGCTCTGGAAGCTTCGGAATATCACGGTATGGTTCTTTTTCGCTCAGGATATTTTTGACATCAGCAACTGTATTCTCCAATTCTTCATTGACGATGTAAGTCTTGCTATCGTCGTAGATCTTCATCAAACGCAGTGCTTCATCAAAGATCTGTTTCTGCTCTCCCTTGAAGAAGCCCCGGATTGGTTCATAATCATCCGCAAATTGAAGTAGAGAGTCTTTCCATCTTGCAATCAGCTTATAGAAATCTTCTGCAGACTGTGATTCTGAAATTGCAGACAATAGTTTGACACCAGATGAAACCGTGTCTCTACCTGGATAGCTTCTGTTTTCATAACGTACCAGAAGTTCTTTCAGGTCCGTTATCGTTCTCGAAGATGCATGGATAAAGAGTTGCATCATCGCATCTTCGTCGTCATTTGTCGGTGCAACCTGGAACAGTTCTTTCATAACATCTTTGCAGATCTTCTTGTCACGATCGGAGATGCGAACCTTACGTTCCATCATCAGCTTTTCAGCAAACTGTTTCTTTGTTATGTAGTCGATAATCTCCTCTTTTGACTTATTCAAAAGGTTTACCGCAGCCCCATTCACCGTAAATGAAATATCTCCTCTTTTGAATAGTTTTGCGACGAGATAGTCCACGTCTTCCTTAATAAATCCGTATGGCGCTCTCATGAAGCGGTCCCTCACAGATTTCATGGATGTTTTCATGTGCATCTGTGTATTTCCGTCAATATAGGCAAGCACATCCTGCAAGGCCAGGTGGGATGCATACTATCAACTGTAAGGACGCATATATGGACGCAAGGAGGATAACGCCATGATGCAATACAATAAGATCACCGCGCTATACTCCCGCCTTTCAGTTGGTGACGAGGATAGGGACGGCGGCGAGAGCAACAGCATAGTCAACCAAAAGGCATTTTTAGAACGATACGCACGGCAGGAAAAGCTGCCGAATATCCGTCACTATATCGACGACGATGAAAGCGGCAGGTTCTTTGACCGCTCTGCTTATGTGCGGATGATGGACGATGTGGAAAGCGGCAAAATCGGCATTGTCGTTATGAAAGACATGACACGCTGGGGGCGCGATTATCTCCAGGTGGGAAACGCAATGGAGATCTTCCGCAGAAACAGGGTGCGCTTTATCGCCGTCAACAACGGGATAGACAGCGAGAAGCCCGACACATTGGAGTTTGCGCCGTTCATCAATATCATGTCAGAGTGGTATGCAAAGGACATCAGCAAGAAAGTAAAGACGGGAATTAAGACCAAAGGCATGAGCGGAAAACCTATCGCCACCGAAGCCCCATACGGGTATATGAAAGACCCTGACAACAAGGATTTTTGGATAATTGACGAGGAAGCCGCACAGGTTGTCCGCCTCATTTTTCGCCTGTTTCTGGACGGCAAAAACCGAAACCAGATCGCCGTATATCTGAAAAACGAGGAAGTCTTAACACCCACCTTTTACTTGAAACAGCATAACAGAGGAACATCGAAAAGTCGAAAACTGAACGAGGAAAACCGCTATAACTGGAACAAGGTAACACTGACCCATATTCTCACACGGCAGGAGTATTGTGGTGATGTTGTCAACTTCAAGACCACAAAGCATTTCCGCGACAAGCGAAACCACTATGTTGACAGGAGCCAGTGGCACATTACGGAAAACGTGCATGAGCCGATCATTGACCGCGCCGACTTTGAAAACGTGCAGCGCATATTGGAAAACGCGCCTGTTAGACGCCCCAACGGGGACGGGGAAATACACCCCTTGTCGGGCTTGCTTTTCTGTAAAGACTGCGGCGCAAAAATGCACATTCGCATAGATTACAGGAACGGCGGCAAACGCCATGTCGCATTTTGCAGCGAGTACCACAAGGGCAAAGCCAGGAATCCAAAATGCAATTCCCCTCACATCATCGACGCGGATTTACTCATGCAGACCGTCGCGGACGTACTGCGCAAAATCGCAGGCTACTCTATCAGCAACAGGGCAGACTTTGAAGCATTGGTCAAAAACAGCCTTTCCATGCAGCAGACGGACAAAGTAAAGAAGCAGCAAAAACGCATACCGCAAATCACGGCAAGGCTTGAACAGATCGACAAGGTGTTGAATAAACTCTATGAGGATATTGCCCTCGGCAGGATTGAGCAAGACCGCTATGAGCAGATGTCGCAGAAGTATTCCGAAGAATACTACACGCTGAAAGCGGAGCTTGCGGAAATCAAAGAGCAGCTATCCGCCTTTGAAAATGCAGATGGACGGGCGCAGAAGTTTGTGAAGCTGACAGAACGCTATGCCGCCTTTACCGAACTTACCCCTGCTATCCTAAATGAGTTTATCAGCAAAATCCTTGTGCATGAACGCGACGTAAAAAGAGCAAAATACGCCGTCCATCGTATAGAGGTGTACTTCAACCATATCGGCAGATTTGAAAACGAACTGACCGAACAGATAGAGCTTACGGAGCAAGAATGCGAACGCATGAGGGAGGAAATTGAAGAAGCTAAACGGGAAAAATCCCGCGCCTACCACCGAGCATATTACAAGGAATACCGAGCGAAAAACCTTGAAAGGCTCCGCGAGTATGACCGAAAGAAAGCGCGGGAGTACAGGGCAAAGAAGAAGTTGCAAGCCATGACCTAAAACCGAATACCCAATACCGCAAAAAGAGATTTCCTACTACGGGAAATCTCTTTTTTTACACAATCAAAGGAGGAATTAGATGACAGAAAAACCCGAAACGCCCGTCGCCGGGGAGCAGACCGCATCCCGAAAGCCGGACGGCGTTCTGACAACGAAGATGGAAGGAAAGACCTTTATCACCGAGATATATTTCGACCACGACAGCAAGGACACCTTTCAAGACAAGATGGTAAAAGTCATTTGCTCCGAGCAGACAGAGTAAACGGACAACAGTTTTTTGTATCTCTATTCCGTTCCCTTCCTATCCAATCCAAAAATTGAAAGGAGAAAACGCACATGGCAAAGACCAAAGCGGAGAAAATCGCTGCCATCGAATTACAAATGACGCAGCTTGAAAACCAGAGAAAGAAGCTGATCCAAGAGAAAAAACAGCAGGAGCGAAAGGACAGAACGAAACGTCTTTGCAAGCGCATGGGGCTTTTTGAAAGTATGATACCCGAAAGTATATCGCTGACAGACGAGCAGTTTCATATCTTCCTTGAAAAGACCGTAGCCACCGAACAGAGCCGTCGCATACTGGACAGATTGACCGCACAATCAAGCGCCCCGTCACCTGCAAGCCCCGCTATCAGCGAAACACAGGACGACGCAGACGAGGAAGAGGACGACGAGAGCGACGCAAGGGTAACGGGATAACCCCCATACCCTTGCTTTTAGCAAGGGCGCACTTATATACCACATGACTGTGGTATGTGCGGTCTTGCAGACGGCGTTTTGTGCCTGCCGGCACAAAAGAAAACAGCGGGCAAAGCCCGCAGAAAGGAGCGCAGCACATGGCGATTTACCATTGCAGTATCAAAATCATATCCCGCGGCAAGGGCAAGTCTGCCGTTGCTGCCGCCGCTTATCGCAGCGGCGAAACCCTCACCAACGAATATGACGGTATAACTCACGATTACTCTCGCAAAGGCGGTATCGTCCATACCGAGATTTTATTGCCCGACCACGCCCCCGCCGAGTATGCAGGCCGCTCCGTTTTATGGAATGCGGTTGAGAAAGCCGAGAAAGCGAAAGACGCCCAGCTTGCAAGGGAGATCGAACTTGCCCTGCCCCACGAACTGACGAGGGAGCAGAGCATTTCGCTTGTAAGGGAGTATGTCAAAAAGCAGTTTGTGAGTGCGGGAATGTGCGCCGACATAGCCATACATGACAAAAATGACGGCAACCCCCACGCCCATGTCATGCTAACGATACGCCCTATTGAGAAAGACGGAACCTGGGGAGCAAAGCAGAAAAAGGAGTATATTCTTGATAAGGACGGTAACAAAATCTATGACCCGAAAAAGAGGCAATACAAATGCAAAACCATTCCCACTACCTATTGGAACGAACAAACAAAAGCGGAGGAATGGCGCAGCGCATGGGCTGAAATCTGCAATCGGGCATTGGAACGGAACGGACACACCGAGCGCATAGACCATCGTAGCTATGTGAGACAAGGGATAGACCAAATCCCTACCGTTCATTTAGGTGTAGCGGCTTTTCAGATGGAGAAGCGCGGCATACGCACCGAGCGCGGCAATCTCAACCGCGAAATCGAAGTCACGAACCGGCGTTTGCGGCAGCTCAAAGCCCGTATATCCAAGCTGCAAAACTGGCTGAAAGAGGAAACTGCCAATACTGAGCCGCCGACACTTGCCGATGTGATACAGGGTATTCTGTTGAAGCGGGAGCAGGCAGGAAAACAGAGCCGATACACGACCATTCACAACCTGAAAGCAGCGGCAAATATGCTGAACTTCCTCACAGCCAACGGCATAAAGGAAATGGCTGGACTGGAAGAAAAGGTGATGGATATGTACGGCGAGCAGCGCAGCATATCCGAAAAGCTGAAACCTATCGACAGGCGATTGAAAACCCTTGATGAGCATTTGCGGCACAGCGGAAACTATAAAGCCTATCACGGGCATAAGGCGCAGTATGAAAAGCTGTATGCACAATACCGCCAAATCAAAAAAGCGGGAGGGTTCGGAGCGGAGCGCAAAGCGCAGAAAGCGCTTGATGCCGCTAACTCCTATTATCACGCTCATGATACGGAAATCGTGCTTTTTGAAGCCGCTGAACGGTATTTGAAAGATGTTATGCAGGAACGCTTTGACCCGAAGAAGCTGCCGCCGATAAGGAAATGGGAAGCCGAGCGCGACAAGCTGAAAGCCGAAAGGCAACAGCTATCCCACGAGTATGACAGACTGAAAAACGAGGTTAAGGAAGTGGAGCAAATCCGCAGGAATGTTTACAGTATTTTGAAAGAGGAAAGAGGTAGAGAACAGCCGAATCGAAATCACAACCTTGAACTGTAAAAATGAAGAACGGCGGGATAATAGCACTATCCCGCCGCTTGTGTTTTGGGGTTGTTATCAGTATGATAAATCCCGACTTGTCAATTATTGTTTCCTGGCTACGATATAAAATCTGTGGATGCTTCCCTCAATCACGCCATTCTTATCAAGAATTTCCTGCGCCTTGTACAGTTGTTCAAGGCATCTTTCAACGGAAAAACCAAGGAACTCCCACTCAATGATCCTTGCAAACCAGACAAGAGCTCCTACGTCAAAGAACCGGATCGGCTGATGGGTTTCCCCACTCTCCAGTACTTCAAATCCGTGTTCGAGAAGTTCTGCCTTTCTCACATCAAGGTATTGTTTGGGATAGGGCACTTCTGTGATATGGGGAAGAAGAAGCTGCACCAGTTCCCGGTCGTTTTCTGCGCCTACCTGTTGGGTAAGGAATAACCCATTCGGCTTCAATACACGCCGCAGCTCAGCGACGTCATAATCGCCATGCCGGTTTGTGATCATATCAAAGCTTCTGTCAGCGAATGGAAGTGTTTCGCCTCCGTCTGCTTCCTTGAAATCAATGCCCAGCGGGAGCAAAACTTCTTTGCATAATTCCACATTGGGCGGATAGCCCTCAATCGCTGCCGTATTTTTGTTAGGGTGATGGAGGGAAAGCAGAAACTCTCCGCCGCCGGTTTCCATATCCATCAGCTTCATGCTGTCTTTCCGATAGTTCTGAATAACCTCTCGAAAATCCCACGGCAAAACATCTTCTTCCTTGTACCTGCCGTGGATATGAGAAAAATCCCATCCGTGGATATGGGCAATGGCTTCTTCTTGTTTCCAGACTTCTTTTAATTGTTCTGTGTTCATTTTACTGCTCCTTTCAAAAGAAAAATGATGATTGTGGTTTTTCTTTAGATCGGTACAGTTCCTGACAACCTCCTGCACAGAACGTCTTTACTCGATACAGATTGTTGTCAGTTGCGGAACTGTACCGAGTAGATAATTCGTCGCATCATTGGTTACCTCCAAAAGCTGAATTTGCCTGTTAGCCTTGACAGTATAACATAGAAATGTGAATTTTTCTACTCCTGCCGCAAACTCATTTTCAATGTGGGCAAGGTTTTTATATTACCTGCCCATAAAACAGCTTCAAACTATCCACAAGACGCATTTTGACATCTTCCTCTGCTACTAACTCGCCCCCACCCAAGAAAAAGCGTCTATAAATCAGAAAAAGCACTTGACAAAACGCTTCATGATTCGCTTCCAGTGTCTCATCCACTTTCATGGAGAATTGATTGCTGGCAGCAAACAGCTTTCGAATTTCATCATCTCCAAGAGGCGCATCAATATAAGAAAGCTTGTTGTACACTGTCTCTACCAGCCGTTGCAATGCTTCGTTGATCCGTGTTGTTACATCCTTGGACTTGATTTCTGCCCGATCTCCATTGACGTAAATCTCTGCATCTTTCAACGATTCAGAAAGGAACAGTTTAGCATTGGCGAAACGGTCTGACATTTCCCTGCGCTTTGTATCCTTAATGCTTTCATACTGAATCACAGAAGAACTGGTATTATGGCGCAGGAACCTCTCAATTTTTAGATACATCTGAATCTCGTCCATGAAGGAACGGTCATTCGGAAGCACAACAAGAATTTCTTTTCCCTGACCGGACATCATCCGTTTTGTTATTTCATCCGTAATTTCAGATGCAGGCGTCAGAACACGGACACCGATATCATTAGCCGGACTTGTTTTATAAGGACGGTCATCCACGCTCTGATTAAATCCAAACGTATAGCGTCCATTAAACTTCGGATATCTATACTTTTTGTCAGTAAAAATATCATCAAAAATCAGTTCTGAAATCTTGTTGATGACATCCGCATTATCAATATCTTCTCTTTCAATCCACATATTGATTTCCTGCTCTTCATCGGTCAGGAAGGCATAAACATCCCCATTCTTCTGAATCAGGTGCTGACCAATCAGGACTCGTAATGCATCCTCCACCTTTTCCTTCAGGGTGATACGGTCATCATCAATATTTGACATCATAAGTGTCGTTATGTTGTCAACATTAGCCGTGATATCCTGTACATACTTAATCAGGAACAGTGTCTTCAGGACATTGATAGCAAAGACATCTCCCGTCTTATGCTCCGGATTGATATAGTCGTTTTCATATGCCTTGATAATTACGCCACGATGGCTATGGTCAAGAAAATTCTCCATCGGCGTATAAAAGGCATAGAATGGAATAATTGTTCCTTCATTCTCATGCATATACGCAACAGCTGATTCCTTAAACATGGCAAGCATGGAACGCTCTCCTTCTGAGAGATGCTTTCCTGATGCACCATGTGTTCGGATCGCTGTCAGTACAGACGCAAGCAAGTTAAACTGATACGGAATAAACGGATAAACTTCAGAAAAATCTTCTGGTCCAGCATATAATTTACGTTCTACAGAATCTGTGAAAACGATCTTGTTCTTGATAGTTGTTTCCTTCTGCCCATACAGAAGGCGCAGCATCTGTGCCGCTGTATCTGTCTTCTCCAGTATTCTCTTTTTGATAACCGCATCCACATTTGCAGAAGACAGAGAAAGCCTCGTATCAAAGCGTCCCTGAATCTTGGAGAAGTCATTTCCCTTGACCTTGACCACAGAATCAATATCCTGCTGGGAAGTCACAATGACCCATGCCTTTCCATTACATGCTGTCCCAAGATCCTCTGTGACAGTCTGAAGATTCAGCATGAGATTCCGATCATCACCAATATACTGGCCTACTTCATCGACAAGAAAAGCAACATGATGATTGTTTCCTTTGCAGTCGATATATGTCTTAACCCGGTCTGCAAATTCTTCGATGGAAATTCGGTAAGGCTGGATCGCCTTCTCACACCAATTCCGCCCAGCTTCCTCACTCATGTAGTTCATGTCAGCGAGCACTTCCACAATATCATCCTGTACAAAATCAAAATCATTTCGGGACTCTACCCATGAGCTGCCATAAGTTTCTTCAAATTTCTGCTGGAACTCATCGTATCTACCATCTTCGGTCAGCTTTCGCTCAAGATCAGCAAGATAAGGTATTGCACCGCAGAACCCCTGCATCTCGTTAAAGACCTTCAGGAAGACATTGACAATCGCATCCTTATCCTTCTTGCCATTCGAATCACTCTTGGAATCAATGTTAAAAAGGACAACGTCTGTCGGCGTATCTGCCGCGAGCTTCATATCTGCCAGAACCATGGGATCTGAGATCTTGTGATCATCTATGAAGTAATCAATTGCCTTTTTCCCACCAACTTCTTTATTTTCAAGGATATATGAGAGGATTTTTAACAGGTGAGATTTACCACTTCCAAAGAAGCCGGAGATCCATACGCCCATTTTCGGCGTTGTACCGAGGATACCTTTCTTATAAGCCGCAAAGAAGTCTGCAAAGTATTTTTGCAGTTCATTCGTCACGACATACTCTTCTAGCTCCTGACGGATATTTTCATTCTCAACGTCACCGACCTTAATGACTCCCTGCAGGTCACGATCAATTGGTTTAACAAACATATCCTTGACTTCCATGATAATATTCCCCTCTTACTCTTCAACGTGCGATGCGAAATGCACGATAGTAACTATCCTCAACGACTTCATTGAACACGACCAGTTCCTGCTCCGTATATGTGCCGGGATAAAACAGAATGATTGGTGTCGAAGCAAACTTCTGCGGCATATTATAAAGCACCTTATTGAAGACCTCCGGTGCTTCCAGAAGCGGATAGCATTTGCCAATTCCGCAGAGCAGAACAATGGAATTATCCGGCGTATGATCTGTTATATACTGCACCAGATAGTTGTCCTTGTCCGTAATCCGCAGCGTTCTTTGCACAGCCTTCACAACACGATGGATGCCACCCCGTTCTTCCAGCTTTTCTGTCTTCTCGAGAAATCCTTTTGTCTTCAGCTCATCGATAATAAGATCATAGAGATCAAATACAACAAGCTGATAGTCATCGAATCCTTTCCTGTTCCTGTTCTGAAGCCATTGAATATGACTGCGCACTTCCATTTCCTGCTCCGGTGCGTAATCAAAGACCCAGTAATTTACTTCATTTGCTTTTCCCGTTGCTTTCCGGAAAGATGGGTTCTTTATTTTCTCATCCATTTCAGAGAAACGTTCCGAAAGACTTCTCCGTTTTCTAAAATGGTCACGGGATAATGCCTGATCTGTCATCTGTCTTATGCCCCTGTCAACGCGCTTAATATCGCTTTCATATTGTTATGTGTCAGCCAGTCCTGAAAAGCCGGATCCAAGATCGGCCTCAAAATATGACGAGACTGCTTTCCATCGCCTGTAAGCCCGGCTTCGAGCAGATAACTTTTATACGTTCTGGTCAGACGCTGAATCGTCTGATCCGTCCAAGCCGCTACCTTTTCAGCCTGAAGCTGTTTATTGTGGAAGAAAAACCTGTAATCGAGGTCGGACAATTCCTCCGCCCCAACCAAAAGTTTTTCTTTGAAAACTTCGTACATAAACTCAAAGAAAAGCAGATCTGAAGCCATGATTGCAGCCAGATCAATCAGTTTCTGTGTCGCAAGATCAGAAGTCGTAAACAAAGAATAGATGCTTGAATCAAGCTCTCTAATCCTCGCTGTAACCGTCAGAAAAATTCTATTTGCTCTTGCAACAGATGATGTTCCAAGTGCATTTTCTTTAAGGCACAATCTTTTGATTTCATCCTGTGATTTTCCTTCCGCAAGTAGGCCAATTATTTTTCGGAACTCTGGAAACCAGAAGGCGAATTTAACCGCGCTGGCACTATAACTTTTTTGTTTCATCTGCCCTCCTTTTTCCCGAAAGGATTTTCAGGCTGCTCCTTGGGAGGCACAAACTCCATCACATCACCGATATCACATTTAAGATACGTGCAGATTCTATCCAAAATCTCCAGAGAGATGTAGTCGTTCTTTCCCAGCTTCGCCAGCGTATTTGTACTCATATCAACAGCATCTCGAAGTTCCGTCCGCTTCATGCCTTTATCGATTAACAGTTTCCAAAGTTTGTTATAACTCACAGCCATTGTCTTCTCTCCATCATGAATTAACAGATTGTACGCTCAAGCATGCACTTCAACCATGTGCTTATTTGGATATTGTCAGTATAGCAATAGTGGTGCATACCAACAACAATATAATTGGCATTTGCAAATCTCAAATCATCCGACTGGTATTCGTTTTCTTCTCCTGCGAATCACCTAAGAACATAATCTCGCAGTTACTGTGCGAGCCGTGTCTTTGTAATACAAAGCCAATTTTTGTTCGCTGGGGAAGCACCCCCAAATCCCCTTGAACATCTCCTGCAGAGATGGCTGCGCGTTCCTTCGAACACTAAAAAAGAGTGATACCAGTTACCCGGTATCACTCCAATATCGTTATGGCTTAGTGCTGCTTATTCCGTATTATTTGGATGCTTCCAGCCACTCTGTGGATGTTTCCTCACCCGGAACTTCTATTGCCAGATGCGAGAACCAGCTGTCCTCTGCTGCGCCATGCCAATGCTTCACGCCAACAGGAATGTTTACGCAGTCACCCGGCTTCATCGCAACCGGTTCCTTGCTCCATTCCTGATACCATCCTCTGCCCCCGACACAGATCAGAATCTGACCGCCGCCGCTTTTGGCATGATGGATATGCCAGTTGTTCTGACAGCCCGGCTCAAAGGTAACATTGTGGATTCCGATCTGCGAAGCGGAAACCGGTGCTAGAAACTTCTGCAAGTCTGTCTCTTCCCGCCGTCTGAACAATCTTATCGTCCATGCTTCCGTTTCTCCTCTACTCCCTTTAAATAACTGCCTTGCCAAACTGGTAAGCCTTCTCCAAAATATCAGAATTCTCCGCTGCCTCTCCCGCATCGTTCAAGCCGCCACAGAATAAAGTTCCGGCAAGACGCGCCTTAGGAAAGCAGTCAATCCATCCCTGCAGACTGCTGACTGCCCTCTCCGGTGTACTGGATTCATCTTCTGCCGCGACGGTCAACAGATAAACATTCCGGAACTGATAATCGGAAGGATACAGCGGATTCATCCGATCAAGCAGGGTCTTCATCTGCCCGCTTAAGCCGTAATAATAAATCGGTGTTGAAAATACCAGTGTATCTGCCATCTTTACCTTTTCCGCGATCCAGACCGCATCATCATTCAGAACGCATTTCTGCGTCTTCTGACAGACGAGGCAGCCGGTGCAGAACTTCAGGTTCTTACCTTTGAGACTGATTGTTTCCACTTCATGGCCAGCTTCCCGGATACCCTCTGTCATTTTTTCGGTTAGGAATTCTGAATTACTATGACTCCTGAGACTGGTTGAAATTACAAGTATTTTACTCATGGATTGGTTCCTTTCTGATGTTGTTCTCAATCTGTCTGTATCGTTATCGTCACATCACCATTTCCAAGCAGTTCAGACAGATCTTCCTTCGTTTTGTCCGTAATTCTGCCAAGTCTTGTATAAGCCCATGAATTGGACCCATAGAAAACTACCAGCTGATTTCCAGAGTAAAGAACAATATCTCCAGCAGATGTCGTTGTCTCTGCATCATCTCTTGGAAGCGATGTCCCGATCGGTCCAACCTGCTCAAAGCCGCCATACATTGACATGTGGATCTGAATTGGTTCTTTCCGGGCAAGTTCTCTCAAAGCTGTTACGGATTCATTGTCTTCCCATGTAATCCGGACCGGTATGTTTTCTATTGTCATCCTTATAGCCGCAGATTCCTCCGGCATTGATTCATCCATATTATTTTCCATCTCATCTCCAGCATTGCTTTCCGATGGAGGATCTGTTTCCTTGATGGTTTCCTCCGTATCCATGTTGAAGCCGCACCCTGAGATAAGTAAAATCAAACTGAGCATTCCGGCCAATACAAACCTGTTCATTTCTTTCCGTGCGCTCCTTTCACTCAATCAGGCTGCTTGCCATTCATCACTTTAACGAATCTTTGAAGAAATTCTCCAGCTTATCAAACGGAATCTTATCCACTTGATCATAAAGATCGATATGCTCCGCATCCGGAACAATATACAGTTCTTTCGGCTCCGCCGCCTTCTCGTACGCTTTTTCTGAGAAAGAGCGAGAATGAGCATGATCGCCTGCCACAAAGAGAATCGGACGCGGCGAAATTTCATCAATATAATCAAGGCACTTAAACTGCATCATGGCCAGATTGGAGGTAGTAGTAAAACCGCCTCTCGCGTTCGGATGATGCCCCCGCGGCACTGCATAGAAGCGATTCCATTCATTGGTGATCCGATCCGTTTTCGGCAGAGCTTCCACGGAAGGATATGGCGTTTCTTTTCTCCTTCGAATCACTCTTATTGGCTTAAGGAATCCTTCTTGTTATCTTCGGCATCCCAGCTGAGTACACCCGTCTTCACGGCTTCTTCATACCGGGAAATCTTGTAATTGAGCCGGTTCATCGTTTCCTGATACTGATCCAGTTTTTTCTGAATTCCACTACGAACCTCCAAAAAAAGATCACGTCTTGCCTCAATGGTTTCATCTCCCATTTGAAACAGTCGTACATACTCAATCAGCATCTCGACGGGGACTCCGGCACCTCGCATACAGACAGCATTCTCAACCCATTTCAGATCTTCATCGGAATAATCTCTGATCCCGCCTTTCGTTCTTCTGACTTCCGGAATTACACCTGCGCGCTCATAGTAGCGCAGCGTGTCCGGAGAAAGATTGAATTTTTCGCAAACTTCTTTTATCGTCATCGTCATCACCCTTCTTTACAGTATGCCGCTTGCTTTGTCATCTGTAGTTGGACTATACCCCTTGGAGTTAGCTCCAGGTCAAGTACTATTTTGAAATTATCGTGGTTTTCCTTACAAAAAAGCATCAGCAGAATCTCTTCAGGCTGAAAAACGAAGGCGTTCCTTTGGCGTCTCCGCTCTTCACTGTATGGCTGCCGGATGCCAATGCAATGCTTCGGAACGGTAAAACGAAAGCCATAAAAAATCAGCCTCTCACTGGATGTGAAAGACTGATATGTATCATCAGTAGTGAAGTTTTCAGTTCGACAAACCGGAAGTTATCGAGACAACAGATTATCATTTTTCACTAACTTTTAATTCAAGTATATCTGGACGAGCATAGTGTCCGATTACATCATGCTCCATTTTACAGGCAGCAGGCAAGCTCATATCGAGTTCTGCATAGATGATGGTCTCTTCATCCCATACCGGCTTTGTCAAATAATGACCATACGGATCAAGTATACAACTTCCACCTCTGCACACAAATTCCGGAAGTTCAGATATGATATTGTGCTCACATAAGTCAGAAGGATATGAACTGCGTCTGATGATCATATCAGCATTTACAAAGAAGCATTTTCCTTCGATTGCAATGTGCTGAATAGTGGCTTGCCACTCCGGATTGTCATTAGTATTTGGTGAAATATAAATGGTAATTCCCTTTTGATAGAGTGCCACACGAGCAAGTGGCATATAGCTCTCCCAACAAATCATGCTGCCGATCGGTCCCCACGGCGTTTCAGTAACAGGAAAATAATCCTTATTTGCATCTCCCCATACAAGGCGCTCAGAGCCTGTCGGCTTCAATTTTCTGTGCACCTTATATGACCCGTCCGGTTCAAAAATGACATTACTGTTATAAAGTGTTCCGCTAACGGCATCTCTCTCGGAAAAACCGAGACTGATATATGCCTCTGTTTTCTTGGCTGCCTCTGCGAGTTGTCGGAACTCCGTCTCTCCAGCAACAATGGAGGCATCATAATATCGCTTCCAGTCTATTCGCCCTTCTTCGCTTCGTTTTCCCATGCTAAAACCGAAATTCATTCCAACAGGGTATCCAGGAATAAACAGTTCCGGGAAAACGATTAAATTCGGCTTTTGGCTTGCAGCTTCATTAATATATTGAAGCACCTTTTTAAGCGATGCGCTTTTGTTGAACATAACAGGCTCTGCTTGCACCAGTGCGATTTTACAAGTGGGTTCGAGGTCTTTCATACCGACGATTTCACTCCTTATACAATTTTCGATTTGCTTAATTCTATCACTTTCTTGCTGCCTTTATTCAATCTTCAGCAGCCAGTCTGATAAATTTTGGATTTTAATGCCTTCATAATCATAGGTCTCATGCCGCGATATATCGTCACTTCCGAAATTAAAATTTTTTTTAAGTTTCGCACCTGTGTCCGCAGTTGTATCTGCATTGCCCTGCTTGTCAATGTGAGAAGGCCTTTCGGCCTGTTTCAGATGTATGGGGCAGCATGTGCTGCCCGCATTGGGGATCACGATCTTCAGCATCTTGTGGTAGTCGTGCCCAAAATGGGCACGACTAAAAGCCAGCAAGGCTTCAATTTTGCTTAGGGTCAAAATGGCCCAAACCACTTTCGTGTGTTAAAGTAGGTGTCCCCAATTTGGGGACACCTACTTTAGAATAAATGAAGCCATTCTTTTCCAAACGAAGCAGGCATGGTCATTTTGACCACACCTACTTTAGCTATATAAAGCGAGTGACTAATTTCTGGTGGGCTTCCTGCTGGACAAGCAGCTTCACAAAGCGACTCTCATGCTTGGCGGCGTATTCGGTCACTTGCCGGAGATTGGCGAGGACACCGGCGGTCAGTAGGTCGGTGCGGATAGAGTGCGTCGTACAGTCGCGGGTGCGTTTCTTGTAGCTGCCGCAGATGTAGCAGTCTTGTGTTGAGTAGAAATCTTTATGTTTTTATGGTAGATTATCTTAAAATCCGGACATGAGGTAAGCAAAACAATGAAGATAAAGCAAGCTACAATGTGCGATTTTGAGAAAATCATGTCCTTTTACAATGTGATGTGTGAAGTTCTCGGAGAAAAGGATTTCTTGCCTGATGGAGATAAAGGTGGGTTTCCCTCGCAAGACATGGTAAAGGACGCTATTCACAGTGGTTTTCAGTTTGTTGGTGTAGAAAGTGATAAAATTGTCGCTGCCTATATTATAAACCACGATTGTGACGACGCTTATCATACCGTCCAGTGGCATATTAACGCGGAGAAAAATGAAGTAGTCATTCTCCACGCTCTGCGCGTTTTACCGGACTATGGCGGCCGAGGATACTCAAAACAACTTGTGAAACACGCAATTCAGACCGCAAAAGGCTGGAAACAAAAAGCAATACGCTTGGACTGTATTGTAGGAAACGATGTGCCGGTGAAAGTATATACATCATTTGGCTTTGAGTATGTAGATACGGTAGCCATTACTTATGCTGATATAGGTATCCCCATGCAATTTAAACTTTACGAACTTCTTTTGTGAGAAAAGTGGCTATATTGTCGGCGGCGTTTTCGGTGCTGCCCTGCTTGAAAAAGCCGGACACCACAAGGACAGAGTTGCCCATGCGGATTTCCGTCACGCAGTCGGGGCTGTCAACGGCGTCGCAAAGCAACGTTCATTTTACTGTTGACTGGCTCAGCTGGCTTTGTGCTATTGCCTTGTAGTAAACACAAATAGAAATGATTGCTGTAATCGCTTCCGTGATCCAAAACGCATTCCAGACGCCAACCGCTCCGAAAAACCTGCTGAGTAAAAACGCAGTTGGGATGATAACCACAACATACCGGCAAAGTGAAATCAGTAATGAAGGAATGCCTTTTCCAAGTCCCTCCAGTGCGCCGGAAGATGTAACGGAAACCGCCGAGACGATAAAACCGGCGCCGATGATACGCAGGGCTGTTTCCCCGGTCTGGATTGTCGCTTCTGTGTGGGTAAACAGCCCCATAAGCTGGCCGGGGATTAGCAGACATATCACTGTCCCAAGCACCATAATGATACCACTTATGCACAAAACGATCTTAAAGATCTGGCTGACCCGTTGGTGTTCCCCCGCGCCGTAGTTATAGCCGATCAGGGGGCGCATCCCCTGCACAATGCCATTCGCTGGAAGATAGACAAATGTCTGCAATTTGTAATAGATTCCCAAAACCAGAATATACACTTCGGAATATGCCGCCAAAATCGCATTAAGCGCCGAAATCAAAAGAGACGGAAGCGCGAGATTCAGGGTTGCGGGAATGCCGATGGAGTACAGCTTTATTACCATCTTTTTGCTGGGGAGAATGTACTGCCTGCGGATATGCACGCGAATTGGCCGCGCAAGATAGACTACAAGGTAAATCGTCAGCGTCAGAGCCTGCCCGATGTCGGTTGCCAGCGCGGCGCCTTCGATTCCCATTTCAGGGAATAGACCATAGCCAAAAATCAGAACGGGGTCTAAGACAATGTTTGTTATACACCCACACATCAAGCTGATCATGGTTGTTTTCATGTTTCCTACAGCTTGGAATAGTTTCTCGAATGTAACACCAACAATGATAATCAATGTAAAAGCGAACGCAATAACAGAATAGCGGACGCCAAGTTCAATCACTGTCTTGGATGAAGTGAACATTCCTAAAAAAGCCGGCATGATCGTAATACAGCAGACTGTCATAACAATGCCATGAATCACGGCAAGCACAAGTCCCTGCGTGGCTGCCTGATCCGCTTTTCTGTGATCCCCCGCGCCCAGATAGAAGGAGATCACTGCATTGATGCCAACGCCAAATCCAATTCCGGCAGCATTGATAAAATTTTGAACCGGGTAAACCAGTGATAACGCCGTCATAGCTTCCTCGCTAATCTGCGCGACGAAAAAGCTGTCGATAATGTTGTATAGAGAATTAACCAGCATGGATAAAACCATAGGCAGGGTCATGGTGCTGTGCTACCCGTCAAGAGGACAGTGAATAATTAAAAAGTTTTGTGCCGCCAGTCGAATGATCGACTGGCGGTATTCTTATGCCGCTACATAATAGTTCTCATGGTATTCAACAGGGGTCATGA
>NZ_VULZ01000007.1 GCF_009696445.1 Porcincola intestinalis | reverse complement strand
TTCCCCATGGACCGATTGGGAATAAAAAAACAGGGCGTAATGCCCCGTTTTTTTATTTTACCCTGTGGATCGTCACCGGCGCATCGCTGCCATCTTCGGCATTGACGAAGATCGGCGGGATCCACTTCACCACCAGCTCTCGATTTGCCTCATCGTTCCGATGCCCGGTCCAGAATGAATGGTAATGCGCCCTGCGGATGTGCGGCCGCTTTGGTGTGTGCGATCCCTCATGCGTGGATCCGCGCGCAACCTGATGCTCGTGATATTTTTTCAGCGCCGGTCCGATCCTCACACCGACATCCCAGAAGTTGATTTTCTTAGCTACAGGCTCCGTTTTCTGTGTCGGTTGGGGCTTCGCAGCAGTTACTACGGGCGGTTTCGGTTTCGCCGGTTTCCGCTCCCGAATGTCGTTATCCGTAGAGCAGATATATACAACGATGGGCAGCAGCTCCTGAATCGCTGCCTTCGCGCTCTGGCGGGTAACGTCGACTCCCATCTTTTTGATGGGAGTATTTACCAGCTTTTTATATTCAACGCCCAGGAATTCCAGCGAACGCTGGTTAGTTACATCCTCGTACCGGTCGAACGCCTCACCGATCGTCTCGCAGTTGATGTGCAGCGACAGCGGAAGAATGAACGACAGGTCTGCTGACACCGGCAGCAGTCGAAGCTCATGCTCGCCGTTTTTCACGTCGTATTCCAGCGTTACGAAAAAACCATCGATCTTATGTCCGAAGACAGATATATCTGCCGTCTGCACGTAAAAGCTCTGGTACGGAAGGCGATGCAGAATCTCAGTCGGGATCTTTGTCGCTGGTTCCGAATCAATCAGCTCCCGTTCAAGATCAGCATCCATGGCGTATACTTGCCGGGTTAACCGCCACGGAGCCAGTGCGAAGATCGATGAGATGTCGAAAAATGCTTTTTCTGAAAAATCGGGGATCATGGCATTTGTGACAATTGCTGATGCGGCGGCCATAGGCGCATAACACCATTCCGGCCACTGCATATCTGGTTCACTCCCGCGTAGTGAGTGGAAATACGCCATCTGATCCCAGGCTTCAGGGTATTCGCCTTCCACTTTGCGCATCAGATCCAATGGAACGCATCTATATTTTTTCTTACTCATGGAATTGCCATCCTGTGCTTAAAATGATCCTGCGGCGTCGCAAATCAAAATGATTCGGCGGCGTTATTCCTGGCTTCGCTTTATGTCGTCCCGGATAAGCTTCCGGATATATCCAGCGGCATCGCGTCCTTTTGAATCAAGCCACTTTAGAATATCTTGATCATTAATATTATTAAATTGAATCTCACGCCTAGTTGTATTTTGCTTTCGCCATGAGCTTTGTCTTTCTATTTGATGCTGTTTTCTCTCGTCCATGGTTGTTCCCTCCTGTGCATATATCATAGCACGGAAGGGGCTTACGCCCCAACCGAATAACTGTACAGCTTGCCAAATTCTGCGAGTCTGAGGTAATTTCTCTCGATACGCATAGTCAGCTCGTGATTTTCGTATTTTGTCCGGACGGTGATCGGTTTAGTATTAGCTTTGAATGCATTACGGATCGGGCGCGTCAGGCCGTTGTAGCTTGTTCCCGACAAGCCGCGTTTGGCTTCCAGCTGGCGGAGCACGGCGGTGTGCTTGCCCTTAAGCTGTACTACCTGATAAAAGTCAACGTTGGTTTGATCGTAGCCCCATTCAGTATAGTAAATATCACCGATAAATACACCGTCTGCGTTCTGCGACTCAAACTGCCGGGATTTCTGATAAGCCGCATGAGCAGAAAACTCCTCGGGGGTATATTCCATAAGGCGCTTCTCAACGGCTGAAAGCTCTGTCTTGTCATGTGCATACATGTCCTGAAGCGCGATCATTTGGGCCGCACATTCATCGTCTGTGAGATATCCCAGGCCTAGCATGTCTCGGTCGTATGCTGTCGCCTCGCGCGCGTAATGCACAACCTCATCCGGATGCTTCTCTGCGTATTGTGCAGCTGCCTGTTCAGGCGACTCCGCCAGTTCTACAGAATATGTATACATGCTGACGATCTTCTTCGATTCTGTTTTCTTCCCGTGCGTGATAATATATCGTGTCATTGCTTTATCCCCCATTTAAAATGATTCCGGGGCGTTGCTGACGCCCCGCGTAGAATGTTCATGCTGATCGCTTACGCCAGATTCCATCAAAGCCATCTGTAACCTTGATAGCCCATTCATTGGCATTCGCCCAGGGGAGTTGATGTGGTTTTCTGATGAATGGCTTTTCGGAACCGTGCTGCATGGTAACTGTGCTGGCGGATGATTTTATGATCGTGTATGTTGCATTCTCATAGCTGCTGTTTTCCGGGTTCCATCGATGACAGTTGAACGTATCTCCGATATTAAAAGGATGCTGCGGAGTTTCTTTCACTGCGTCGCTGACGATCTGAAGAATCTCGGCGTATGCGAATTTGAGAACACTACCAGTTGACAGCTTGGCAGTGATATTCTTCGGACCGGCCGACACAACAACCGCAGTGCCGAATCGCTGAACTTTTACAGTGTATCCGGGTTTGATGTTGGCCTTCGAGAATTGCGTCCCGCCCAGATCCTCAAGGCATCCCTGATAGAATCCCAGCTCGTCTAGCTTGTCTTCCATCAGATCAAGCTGATCATTAAGCCATTCCTGGATTTTTTTCAGCCGTATATGGTTCTCCTGCATAATTCGAAAATGTTTTCCCGGCGTTCATTTCCTGCAGCATTTTCTCATTCGATTCAATCCCACGCTTTAGCGCCCTGATATCACGTTCACGTTCTGCGATCCGGCGCGATACGAATGCCCTGTCTTTTAGTTCTGCCTGTCCCGCCGTTGTTCTGGCGGCTGCAGCGCGGTCCTTCCAGTATGCAGACTTCCGGAATTCTTCGAATCCCTTATCAAAGGCCGCGAACATTTTATTACGGCGATTTGTAAATGATCTGCCGGCGTTTGTGTTAATGTTCGGCTGCGTGAAAAATGCAATATCCCCGTGCATATCACGAATGGGTTTTTGCAGGGTTTCACCGCGTGCAGCGGCATTGTCTGCATATCCTTCGTAGCGATCCGCGCGACGGTCCGCGCGTTCAGCCTTCTGCTGCATCTGCTCCGCGAAACTCATCTTTTCGCCCGTTTTCCCGGCGTCTTCCAGGCCGATCGATTTAGCGATTTCTCGCGGATAATACAGATTCGGGCGCTTGCAGCGTGATATCCAGCAGCCGGAATGGCGCCCCCAAAGAAACGCACCTTTTATAGCGCTCTTCTGCTCATCTGACAGAGCAGTATAAGCAGCTTTTTCAAAATGCAATTCAAGCTTACCTGTTTCCAGGTTCTCAATAAAATAATTGTCCATAGTCCCACCCCTTTCTAAAATGATTTTGCGGCGTTAGTTTTCCGCGACAATCCCCGAAGGGATTGTTTCGGCCGGTAACAATCCGGCACTCATCAGGCGGAATAATTCAGCGGCGGTGCCCTGTAGCGTTAATTGTCATCGTATGTATCTGATACCGTTACAACAAGAATGCCGTCCGCTGTTGTCCCGATCTGCAGGACATCGCAATCTTTGTACAGTGCAATATTAGCAGGATCGGTGCACTCGTCTGCAATCTGCCCGCAAACATCAACAATTACTTCGACATTCGTTAATCCGTCGAGTTTATCCATGATTTCATTAAGCTTCATGATTTTGTCCTTTCTCCCCGTCGTGCCGATAGGCCAGCGATGAATGGAAATGTTTCGAGCGCGTCGGGCGGCTTATGCTGCAGCCGTTCTTGCGATCTTCTGCAGGTGTTTCGCAACCTTCAGCGCGGCGCGGTATGCCTTAAACGTCAGCTTTTTATTCCAACTACCCATTTTTTTAGAGTAGTAGAACCCTGCATCCTCAACTTCTGCACGCTCATCAGCTGATGGATCCCGGCTGAAAATGATTCGTGTGCGTTGTGCGTCGCCGTCGAAGAATATCTTCCAGCCGTCGCCGCTGATGGTTGTGCCGATGAAAAATTTCTCCGGTTTCGCGGTCCGCTCCGCTTCAGGCGTCGCGGAAGCCTACTTCGGCTGCTCCGGCTGTTCTTCCTGCTTCGGCTCCGGCTTCTGTTCAGGATCTGAAGCGGGTGCCGATTCTGAAATGGTTTCGGCGCGTTCCGCGTTCTGCAGAGTGGTAAACTCTTCTTTAGCTTTTTCAATTGCTTTCGCTGCCTGGTGCAGCTTTTCGATCATGTTCGGCGTGATCGATTCAATAGCGGCGGTGCGGCTCCGGAGTTCCATGATATATAATCCAGTTCCGCAAATCTGGATGCGATAACATTTTTCGCTGTACTTGTACAGTTCGAATTCATATCCACTCTTATTAAATGTCCATCCGGAATATGTTTTGATTGTCCGTTTTCTCGTTTCGGCATCCATTACAATTGTATGAACAATTGCTTTTTTCAAAACAATTTTTGCGGCGTCGTCGATAATCGGGCTGCATCCGAAACGCTCAAGTGCTTTCGCGTTTGCCAGATAGCGCCTGATTTCAGCGTTCACTTTTGCAATACGTGCCGTTTCCTGCTCTGGATCCATCGCGTCACGCGCCTTTTTCAGTGCGTTAACTTTTTCAAGAATATGTGCATGAATTGATTCCGCGGCGTCGGTGTCGCCTGTATCCAGCATCGCGGATACAATTGTTTTCATCTCAGCAGGTTTTGCCGGAAAAATTGCATCCGGATTAATTTCCATGGATCCATTCGAATATCTAATTTTAATCATGGATATGTCTCCTCTCTGTATTTTACGGCCAGAATGATTTCCCGGCGTTGCGGTTTTCCGCGACGCCCTTTTTCGGGCGTTTCGGGCAGTAACCGGCTGCCCATCGTCAGGCGGAAATGGTTTTGCGGCGTTCGTCTCCGGCCGCGTATTTTTCCGAACCGTACATATCCCGTATTTCATCCATGCTGAAAACGTGTTTCCCACATTTGCGGAACGGTCCTTCATGCCAATACCAGGCTTTTTTGTTTCCGGAAAATCTGAAACCCATACCCTTCAGGGCACCTTTAACGGGCCGGGTGTCGCCGGAAACCCATATCCAGGATCCGCAGACCTCAACGTCAACACCCATCCGAAGAAGGGCGTTGATCATGTCCATAAATTCCGCCGCCGTCCCCGTCGCGGCCTTCGTGTAAAAGGATCCAGCCGCGTTCTGGTGAACGTCCTTCAGGCGTTCCCATGCAGCAGTAAATTCCTGCTGCATGTCCTGAAATTCCCGGGTTGTATCCCGGTCCGGGTTGTTATCTGGATGCAGCTTTCCGGCCGCTTCCCGATATGCCTTTTTCAGTTCTTCGGCTGTTTTACAGCCGTCAAAGTATCTACTCATAGTTAGTCCTCCTCAACTTCAAATACCATGATTTCAATCAGGGTATAATCTTCCGCGTCATCGTGTGCCTTGTAGCGATACGTCGCATCCGTATCGCTCGCGGAAATGAGCGCGTATTCTGTACCCATCCCGCGAAAATTGTCATCAAGGAATGACATATAGTCACACAGGATGTCAGCCGGGTTGCCTTCCTGCGGCTGCATGTAGGGGTCCTCATCCCATGCAGTCCAGTTGTCGCGCCCGTCGTCCTGGCACGAACGGAACATAACTGTATATTTCTTCATGGTTTCCGTCTCCTTCCATTTTTGCGGCCTGCCTCATCAGTGCCAGGCGACCAGCCACTGGCAGACGGGGCGTGTGCCCCGTTTCGGCTATTAGCAGGTTGTTAGCTCTCTAGCAACCTGTTTCACAACCTTTTCGCCGATCACTTCCATTCCAAAATCGGAGTCAATCGAATCCGACTTGGAAATTATCAGGCCATATGTACGGCCCGGGATAAAAATTGGATCTTCAACATATCGGAAGAAATACCCTTTCGCTATGCGAGTTTCAAATTCCTTGTGGATCTCATCAGCAGAACCAACGAGAAGTGTATATTCTTCATTTTCGTCACTATAAAAATAAGTCTTCATATTTTGTTCTCCTTTCGTGTTGGAACCCTTTCGTGTTCCGTTTGTTTGTTTCCTGTTTCGTTCTGGCTGTATAGTACACCGGTGTACGATTCGTGTCAACCCCTTTTTTAATTTTTTTTTTGATTTTTTTCGGACCGGCCGCGGGCCTATGTTTCCGGCCCCTGTATTATGTAGTGGTAGATATTATCTAGCTATAACAATTATCCCCCTATAGTCCCCCTTATTCTCCGGCACGTCCTGCAGGCGGCGCGGATCCGGATGCGTTGCGTGCTGGATCCTGCAGCGGGATGCGTGTAGGCCCGCCAGATCTGTCTATTAGATGGGATGCGCGGCGCGATGCGGCAGGCGGCAGGCGGCAGGCATCGCATCCATTTACGGCAGGCGGCAGCTGCAGTGCGGCGCGGCATCGTGTCGCGGATCCGCGGCAGCTCTGGCAGTGGCAGCAGGTCCGCGGATGCCAGACGCACCCTGCAGGCGCCAGCCTGGCATCGTGTCGGCGCCGATCCGATGCGACGCGGCGCGTCGATGCGGCAGCTACGGCCCTGGCAGCAGGACGACGGGCCCGCGGGCCGCCCCTGAAGCGCCTGTAGATACCCCTGGCAGCGGTCAGATACCCCTTCCGGGTATACGTGCAAAGGCGCACAATGCATTAGCATGGCAATGGGTTGCCGTCCGTTAGGTACTGCTAACGGGAACCACGGAATGCGGTCGCGGGGAGCCCACAACCCACCTAGTTTTTACGATTTTTTTGACTGTTTCATTCACGGTCTGAGGCGCTAAAATGGGCTGAAAATTGAGGGGGTATTTTTGACAATATGCGTATATGTGCGACAATTCAGTTAATAATGCGAATATACGCAATGAATAGAACCAAATGCACGTAATATCTGATAGTATAGACATGTAGCGCTATTGTGAAATATACGCGCTATTTGATTACATCACTTTTTTATAATGCATGGGTTCGGCCGCATTCTGAGAGAAGCTCTGATCAGATCACGGATGGTGACTTCTCCGCCGCCCTCGGCGTTTGGCCGGCGTGCTTCCAGCCGGACGAGGTTCCGGACGCCCTGGATCTGAAGCTCTGCATTGTCCTCGACCGTAATGATCCGTTCGTCTTTCGGGATGAAGTTGGAGAGTGCGTTTAAAAATGTCGTTTTTCCGGATCCGGTTCCTCCGGAGATAAAGATGTTGTAGCCGGCTTTCACCAGTTTTTTCAGATAGTCGACCGCTTCACGGGAGACGGAGCCCCATTCGACCAGCTGCTGCATGGAGATGGGATGGTCGGGAAAACGTCGGATAGTGATGGCAGGTCCATCGACAGCGACGGGACTCATGACAATGTTCACGCGTGCGCCGTTCTCCAGACGGGCGTCGACAATCGGGACAGCCTCATTTGCCACACGGTTGGAGAGTGCGACGATGCGCTGTATGACATCCTGGAGCTTTTCCTGCGACGAGAAATGCTCGGGACAGCGGAACAGTCGGCCGGAACGTTCAATAAAAATGCTCTGAAGGCCGTTGACCATGATTTCCGTGACGGAGTCGTCATCGATGAAAGCCTGAAGGACATCGAGCCGGCGGACTGAATTGAACAGCTCCTTGCGCATTTCCCAGCGGTCAGAAAGGCGCAGTCTTCTGCGCGGGTCGCTTTCCTCGATCAACTCGTCAATGATGGTATAGATCTCTGCGTCAGACAGATCGCGGGTTACCTCGATGCGCTCCATGAGCTGGCTGCGGCATTCCTGAAAGCGTTTCTGGTCCATGAGAAAGTACCTCCGGGGTTTGGCGGACGAGCCGAGGCTGACGGGTGAAAGGAAAAAGAGGGGGTACCGGCAAGCGCCGGGAACGATAAGAACCGGAGAAGACAGAGAGATAGAAGATAGAAAAAACAATAAAAGAACAATAATAGAACAATAAAGCGCACCGAAAAAAACGGCAGCATATACGGGTGGCGGCAGGCCGATTATCCCCGCAGCTGCCTGATATACGATGACAGAATCTGTGCGGCTGCCTGATGCGCAGCGCGCCCGGGATGCTGCCGGGCACCGAACATACCCGGTTTTGTAGGAGGCAGAAGCAGAAAATGGGTGTCTGTATCGCCTGATTCTGTGCGGTATATGCGCACGGCACCGGCGATTTCATGGGACAGGAAGTCTCCCAGCATCCCATAGCACCAGATGATCTGCGCATGCGGATTGTACCTGCGGATTTTCTGAAGAAAAGCGATGATAGCTTCCTGAAGCCGCTCCGCGTCCTTCATCTGCGGACGGCCAAATTCATCGAGCCGCTGGCAAAAAACAGACATTGTCTCCGGGTCGAAGTACGGGGCTGCGTGAAAGGCCCCGTCGTCATTGGTGCCAAGATTCACAACGACAATATCGGAAGGGTCTGCAGAAAAATCAAACGGATCGTGAGCATGCGCCAGGATATTCTCCCGGCAGCATGTGACACCACAGATCTGCTCATAGAAACGCGGAAGGACACGGTGCGGATTATTCTGATAATCAGACACAACACCCCAGCCGCTCTGGGAGATACAGCTGAACCTGGCATTAAGGATGTCAGCTGTCATCCGGGCATAATTGTTCTCTACCCCGAAGTAGGGGCTGATCCAGTCCTCCTCCATCTGGGCGCCGCAGCTGCCCTCCCCGCTGGTGATGCTGTCGCCTACAAACTCAATGGTCAGGCTGGATTCCGGGGGAGCAGTGATCTCTCCCTCATACTGGAGACAGTCCAGGGTCAGAAAGCAGGCATGATCATCCGGAATCATCTGGACCTCACGGAAAAGGCGAACCCGGTGCATAACGCCGGCATTCAGTCCCTGGAGCAGGTCGATCCGGTTTTCACCGCGATGAAGGGGCATGCGAAGCAGGAAGAAACCGTCAAGCTCCATTGAAATCCACTGTTCCATGGAGGTAAAACCGGCTGTAAAGACCACACTGATGCGTTCTCCTCGGAAGCAGAAGTCGATCCCGGAGGCTGTCCAGAATAGATAGAGTTTTCCGTTTTGAATGGTTGTCCGCCCCATTCTTCTGATCATGGGCAGAAGATCAATCGTTCGGTTCTCCATAGACAGCTTCCCTCCGTGGACATGAATCAGCACAGTTCCTGTTATTCAAAGAGATCCAGAATTTCCTTCTTGTCGTCATCGGACAGCGTGCCGGGCTTCCAACCGACATGCACGGTGTCTCCCTCATAGCGGGGAATCAGGTGGATATGGAAATGAAAAACCGTCTGTCCTGCCGGCTCCCCGTTATTCTGGACGATGTTAAAACCGATCGCACCGAGTCCTTCAGACAGTCTTGAAGCAACCTTTTTCGCGACCACAAAAGCTTTTCCGGCAAGGTCCTCGGGAAGCTCAAAAACATTCGCGTAGTGTTCCTTCGGAAGAACCAGCGCGTGCCCCTTAGAGGCAGGATTCAGGTCAAGGATGACCCGGAAATCCGAATCTTCATAAAGCGTGGCTGAGGGAATCTCTCCGTTGGCGATTTTACAGAAGATGCAGTTACAGTCTTTCATATTGTGTGCTCCTTTTCTGATGGTAAAGAAGAATGCCCAGAAGAAAGCCGCTGATCAGGCCGCCAAGATGGGCAGCACCATCGACACCCTTGTCAACCGTTCCCTGCATGATCATCAGGACGACCATGAAGACCAGCTTTTTCATGTTCCGCTCTCCGAAGGTGCCCCTGTTTCGCAGGGCGATGTAGAGCAGTGCCCCGATGACGGAGAAGATCGCGCCGGAGGCGCCTGCTGAGACAGCGTAGCTCCCGGTTTTCATACTGACGGCCAGTGACAGAAGATTGCCTCCGATTCCGCCGGCCAGATAGATGACCAGGTAGCGGACAGGTCCTGCGATGGTCTCCAGAATGTCACCGAGGAAGATCAGACTCAGCATGTTGTAGACAATGTGGTAAAAACCAAAGTGCAGGAACATGGAGGTAAACAGCCTGTAGTACTCGCCGTTTATGACAGCGGGGAGGTAGCAGGCGCCATGCCTCAGCATGAATGCAGAGTCAGCCGGGTCTCCTGTCAGGGCAAGGACGATGTAGACTACGACATTGATGATGACGATGGTCAGGTTTGCCTTTTTTCTGGTTTTGAAAAAATAGATCAGCTCATTCATAGGGCCATGATAGCACGTTTAATGCCGGGGGTGAACTGCTTACCGTTAGAGATTTGCACGGTAACGGTACCCGGCGATCCGGATCTCCGCGCCAGGCGGGATGGGGGAGGCATGGTTGGGCTCCAGCCTGCGTCCATCCAGGAAGGTGCCGTTCGTGGAGAACAGATCGGTCAGATAATAGGTGTCAGAGACGCGTTCAATTCTGGCATGAATCCGGCTGACGGTGTCGGACTTCAGGCAGATGTCACACTCTCTGGGGCTCTTTCCGATAATGAGTAGCCGCCTGTGAAGAGGGATGTCGTTGTACTGTTCGGGGGAGAGGCTTTGGAGGCAGGATGATCCGGCCGGTGTGTCATTCACCGGGAAGGACTTGGAGTCCTGCGAAATGCTACCCTGGGGGAAAGAGGGAGAACCCGGTGGAATGTTGTCCCGGGGATAAAACGGAGGACCTTGTGGGGCGTTGTCCTGATCCGCATACACCTCACGCAGAAGAGAACGGTAGAAGGTATCATCGTCTTCCATCTCCTGCTCCTCATCAGACCAGATATTCCGGAGTTCACTTCTTTTTTTGACCTGCTGCTGCCTGACCAGCCAGATGACGGAGGCAGTCAGAAAACCGATTCCGCCGATCTGTGCAGCGTCCATTTTCAGGGCAACTGCGCAGCCGATGCCCAGCAGGGAGAAAGCCAGAAGAAGCAGGATCAGGGTTTTCCGGTCATGCTCCATCCTTTCCCGGATGACCTTCGGGACCGCCGGCCGGGGTGTCGGACAGCCGGTGTCCGAGAGAGAGGGATGGGGATGAGGGACAGAGGAAGGTTTCGATGCACAGGAGGCATGCGCTGCGGAGATCCCGGATTCGGCAGTGTTCTGGAAAACGGGGGAGGGACTTTCTCCGGATGGACAGCCCGATAGCGGCGTGGAAGAAGCCGCGGATCCCGGATTCGAGTCGGGATCGGGCTGGCTTTGGAGCGTCTGGGCGAGCGCATCAGACAGAGACCGGCTGTTCTCGGATACCTGATCATAGAACCGGTATACCAGGGCGGACGCGAGCTGGTCCGCATGGTCGGTATGCTTCAGAAGAAACTCCGCAAGAAGCATCCGGCTGGAAGGAAGCATGGTCGGGAGACCGGGGATATAACAGACATGGACTTTACTGTCGCCGGGACTGATGAACAGTTTTTCCGGATCGAGGAGAAGATCCTCTGAGGACAGCAGGTATTCCGGAAGCCTCTGACAGATATCGCGGAGGGTGTAGAGGATGTTCCGGAGGTCAGCCAGTCGAAGCGGACTGTCATTGAACCGTTCTGTAAGGGAAGTAAAACCGGTGATGCGGTACCGCACAAGACTTTTGCCGTCGCAGAAAAAGATATGGACCGGCAGGAGACCTTCAAGTGGACAGTTCTGTACCATATTGACAGCATAGCCATATTCCTGAGGATCAAATCCGTCCAGAGAGAGGTATGCCTGGTCTGTTTCTTTGATAACGGTGATATTCACGATGAATCCTCTTTTCCGTTCAGCCTGGAGCTGAGATACCGCAGTCCCCGGATTTTCCGGATGGCGGGAGCAGGAGAAAACAGTTTCCTCGAAAAGGTCCGCCCGGTCGGGAGTGTTTCCCTGCCGAAAAGCCGCGGAAGAAGGCCAGGGACCTTCATGCTTCCTGTGTAGGAAACCTGGACCAAATCCTTGCTGAGCGAAAAAGAAGACTCCAGGCTGCGGGATACAAGGACAGCATCCTTTCCGATTCCTTCTGTAAGGGTACGCAGTTTGTTCGCGCGGGCTTTATCTGGAACACTGTTGTCAGCCAGGGCGGCGGTTTCACAGGCAGCGCCCTGCAGGACACCGCGGTCATGGTCAAGGAATCCCAGATAGATCAGGCTGAGCAGGACAGGAAGGATCAGAGCCATCAGAAGGGCGGCTTCCACGGTGAAAACTGCGGAAAGGCGTGTTCTGGCAAAAATAAAAGCAGCAGAAAACAGTTTCGACATGAATTGGATCCTCTCAGGTGATCAGATTGAGTGTGAAGACAGTCAGGTGCCCGGCAAACAGGAAGGGCAGAAATGGAAGCGTGTCCTTTCTGCCGGCTTTTTTCCGAAGAAGAAGGGAGAAGGACCATATGGCGCAAAACAGGAAACCGGATGTCACGCAGGCAATCTCTTCGGAGAAACCGATCAGAAAGCCGCAGGCGGTGATGACGAAGCAGTCACCGGCTCCCAGAGCAAAGTGACTGGCAAAGGAAATCAGAAACAGGAAAGCCCCGCCGCCGAGCAGATATACAAGCTCCGCCGGCGGGTACAGACCGGTCAGCAGATTGAAGGGCAGCGCTGCAGCAGCGGTCAGAATGGCGTAAAGCGGATGGATCGAACGGTACTTCAGGTCGCTTCTGGCGCTCAGCAGGAGATAGACCAGGGCTGCGAGGTAGGAAATCAGCAGGTTCCAGGTCATGCCGCAGCCCTCCTTTTCGCACAGTCCAGACACTCGCGCAGGTCATGGACATCCTCTGCATGAACAGTCCGGATGCTTCTCTTCAGCCCCGGACAGGCGGAGCTGGTGTGCCAGGCATCACCGTAGGGGTTTACAAGAACAGTGCTGCTTCCGGGATTCTTCGAGCCGCAGTACCGGCAGATTTTGTAGATTGAACCCTTATAATTCCGGACGGTTTTCAGCTGCGGGCGGGGGATCTGCGCGACAGTCAGTTTCAGGTGGGAGCAGTCAGCATCCGTGTGGTAGACCGTTCCGGAGTCTGTCACATAAACCTCCCGGTTTTCCTTTACGCTGTCTTCGCCGCTGTTCTCGCCCGAGACACTTTTACGGCCTGTAAAGCCGCGGATGGTGATCTTCTGAACGAAGATTTTCCAGGGAAGCCGGATGACCGAAACAGGCGCTTTGATCTGATAGGTGAGGACAAGGGAGATGCGGCTGTTCTCCTTCAGAAAAGATGAGAGCAGAAAGGAGGGATGCTGGATGACCTCCTTGTCTGTGGCCTTCGGGATGACCTGGCTGTGTACCCAGGCATCGGAGAGAGCCCCGCGAAGCAACTGGTTGGAGTCCTCATAGGCGCGGGAGTAGGCAAATAAGGAAAGCTGTTCTGCCGCCTGAGTCATATTTCCAGAGAATTCCGCAGCGACTCTGAAAACGACGGACAGGTGCAGAATCAGCACCATGCACAGGAAAAACAGGGGGAGTTCCAGCGCGGCTTCAACTGTAAGTGAGGCGGGAGAGGATGTCCTTCTTCGGCGCGGTTCAATCCGGCGGATTGAGGGGAATCCTGACCGCTTTTTTGTGGGAGAGAGTGCGTTTTCCTTTCCTGAGTGTGTTGGTTGAATGCTTCCGCAGCTGCACTGATTCTTTACAGCCAGCGTCAGCATGGCAGATTTGTCTGGGTTCTCAGCCGGGCGTGCAGAGCTGCCGCCTGTAGATGGGATGGAGAGGGGACTGAGAACACATAATTGTAATTCGGATTGCATTCTGCCTGGAAAGGACATCCTTTCTCACCTCACTTGCGTGGTCAGCGTTGACGGGACAAAAAACAGGGTTCGGTCTGGTGAACCGAAAGCTGCATAAGTATGCAAATCCGCCTTCAATCCGGATCTCTCCGCCGGAATACCCTGTACCAAGGAAAGACTTTGGAACGGCAGAGAAGACGGGACGGATGCGGAATGTGCAGACATTCTTCATGGCGATGACGCAGGCGTCTGCCCGGAACGTCTCGCAGCCTTCCTCACTCTGAAGATTGAGCTCGATAAGATCGAGGGCCCGTTCCTTCTGAACCTTGACGGACTGCATATTCAGAAGAAGCCGCAGGTAATCAGCATAGGCAAGCCCTTTTCCGGCTGTCCGGTCAGCCTTCTCCAGTCGTGACGGAAGGTCATGGAGCTGGCTTAAGGGGACGTGCCAGTCAGTAGTGGTCTTGATCAGGGGAACCTTCCCTTTGTGCATCAGAATTCGGACGTCGTACAGAGATTCTCCGTATGCCCAGTAGATCACGAGAAGTTCCCGGAACGATTCAATCAGAGCAGCATTGCCGGTCCAGCCCAGAATCAGCGCAGCAAGGGTGGAGGTTTCCTTCAGTGCCTTCGGGTCTTTCTGAAGATGGAGATAGTTGTACGCCTCGCGGAGAAGAATCAGCCGATTCACGGTCTTTTTCAGGTTTTTTGAATCGGAGGCAGTCCCGCCGATAAGATATTCAATCTGGTACTTCAGGCGGGCAGCCGGCTCATCGGAATGCCATCTGGGAAAATGATCGAGCAGGTATTCTCGAAACAGCAGGTTATCCGCCGCGCCGCCGCGTTTCTGATCAAGGTCGAGCATACCGGACTCTTTCCGGCGTTTGGACAGAAGTTCCTTTCCGGGAAGTTTTCCTGCGGAGATGTTCAGATCTCCGCAGACGAGCGGAAGGACATTCTTCCAGCTGAGCGTGATCATCTTCCAGAGGGGGTTTTTGACCCTGGAGGCTTTTTCTTTTTCAGCCTTCATCTGCTGCTGAGAAGGAGACAGGCCGTCGGGGGAGGATCCCACAGAGGCGGAGTTGTCCGCGCCGATGATGACGACGGAACCCGTTTGAGAAGAGTCGGTGTCCGAATCGGCCTTGAGGGTCCCCTCAAGCTGCTTTGTTTTCTCTTTGAGCTGTCTAGCCTTTTTGTCAGCATCTTTTTTTGATTGTTCATAGGTTTTCAATGCCTCCTGTGCGTCTTTTGCGGATTTTGCAGCGTCTGAAAGCTTGCCAAGCGCATTCATCCATGCCGTTTCATGCATGAAATCCACTGCCTGCTGGTAGAAATACTCGCCTCTTTTGTCTGAGAGAAGAGCATACGCGGTGATCTCGGTCGACTGGACTGTTACCTGGAAGGGGTCAAATGTCAGTCCGGGCAGCTTTTCGCTGATCGATCCCCGGACATCAGCGTTTTCATCCATCCAGGATTTCAGGGATTCATTAAGCTTCGGGATGGACAGGCTTGCGCCGCCTCCCGCGCTGTGGATGCCGAACAGGTCGAATTTTTCAAGCAGCCGGTTCTCAAACTCGGAGAATACCGACCAGCTTCCGACCGCTGTCAGATTGGCGCAGTGTGCGCGCGCACTGCGATATCGGACCGCCTCGGCGCATGTGAACATCAGACTGAGAAACAGAATACTCAGAAGACTGAAAAAAACGGTGATAACCGCACGCGAGCGCCTCATATGCCCTCCGGTTACGCATCAGGATGCGTCATCAGACACCTCCGGCATGATTGCCGGCATTTGTGGGGGATGCAGTGCCATCAGACGCCCCTTGCGTCTCTTGCAGCCCGGTCAAGGATGTCCTTGACGATATTCGTGAGCTGCTTTCTGAAGATGACGACGAGTGAAATCAGAACTACGAGTACCAGGATGATTTCAACAACGGTGACACCGTCCTCGTCCTGGATGAAGTCCCTGGCGGCAGAATGCGCGAGAGAAGAGAAATGGGTGAGATGGGCAGCCAGTCTGTTCATACGGAGCCTCCTTTCTTTGGGATTTTCCGTCAGGATCTTTCTGCGGAGCGGGACTCTTCAGATGCCTGTGCAGTGAACGGCGGACTTGTGCCTGTACACATCAGCGTAAGAGGTTTATGCGTTTCCGGAGACAGACCTGCTGGAAGCGTGAAGAGAGATCAGGGTCCATCGGCTACCCGGTTGAGATCTGGAGATCTTCATGTGAGGGAAGAGGATGGATGCTCAGAGTGGCTTTCAAAGAGAGATGTAAAAGAAAAGTGAATTGGGAATGATGGTTTTATATCATCTGCAATGCGGGCTGTAAACCCTTTCGGAGGCAGAAAAAAGAAATTCGGAGGTCTGCACAGAGAACCTCCGAATGAAGTGAAAATGTATCATGCACATTTATGTGACATTTGAACAGGAAGTGATCAGCCCGCAGATGATATCGATGGCATTGCTCTGAGCTGCTCTGCTCATGGCGTCGATATAGCGCTGTCTGTTTTCATAAAGAGCCTGGAGCTTCTCCGGCAGAATCCCCGGCGTAAGCTTTTCCTCCTCCAGAACCATACTGTAGCCCTGTTTTTCGTAGGAACGCGCGTTCAGGATCTGGTCCCCTCTGCTGGCCGCCGCGGAGAGCGGAATCAGGAGATTCGGCTTGCGCAGCGCGAGCAGCTCGCAGATCGCGTTGGCTCCGGCTCTCGAGAGAACCATGTCGGCGAGCGCGAAGAGGTCCTTGAGCTCGCTTTCAATGTACTCATACTGGACATATTCGCCCGGATAATGGATGGACGGATCCAGGTTGCCCTTCCCGCAGAGATGGATGATCCGCATCTGTTTTAAAAGCTCCGGCAGGCAGGCGCGCAGTGCAGAATTGATGCAGGCCGCTCCCTGGCTTCCGCCGACGACCAGGAGAACGGGTTTTCCATCATCCGGAAAACCTGTAAACTGCAGTCCGTTTTCCCGGGTACCCTCAAACAGCTCCTGACGGACAGGGGAGCCGGACAGGACGGCTTTGTCCTTCGGGAGGTACTGCATGGTCTCCGGGAAGGAGCAGCAGACCTTCTGTGCTGCCGGGATGGCCAGTTTGTTGGCCAGCCCGGGCGTCATGTCTGACTCGTGGATGATGGTCGGGATATGGAGGCTGGCGGCGGCGCGGACAACAGGCACGCTGACAAAGCCGCCCTTTGAGAAGACTACATCAGGCTTTGTCCGCTTCAGGATGCGTTTCGCCTGAAAGTAGCCGTGCAGGACGCGGAAGGGATCGGAAAAATTCTTCCAGTCAAAGTACCTGCGGAGTTTTCCGGAGTCGATTCCGCTGTATGAAATTCCCTGCTCCGTGATCAGCTTTTTTTCAATTCCGTTATAGGAACCAATGTAGGAGACTTCATACCCGAGTTTTTTCAGCGTCGGGAGCAGCGCAATGTTCGGTGTAACATGGCCGGCGGTTCCGCCGCCGGTCAGAACGACTTTTTTACTCATAGTGAAACAGTTCCCTGTAAATGAATGAATCGCCGTCAAAGTGTGTATTGTTGTTACATCCCCGAGAAGAGGTAGTCCCAGACGGTTTCCATAATCTGTTCCAGGTTCTGGATGTCCGTCCGGAAATCACCGATCTCAAGGGAGTGGTTTGCGCCATCAAAGGTAAAGAGCGGGATCTTGCATCTGCGGCAGGTGTTCAGAATGGCATCATTTTCCGCCCAGGGGTCTTTTGTGCCGTGAAATGCGATTCCGGAGCCCTTCAGAAAATCAAAGGTTTCGGCAACAGGCGTGTACAGGACATGCCGGACCTTCCGGTCGAGGTGGTGATTGTCGGCATAGGACGCGCCGATCGCTGTCCCGATGCTTTTCGAGAAGAAAATCAGATCGTCGCAGGCTTCCAGATGTGCGTCCTTCAGAAGTACTTCCGCTTCGTTTCTGCCAATCTGAAATGCCTTCAGCAGCATGTCGTGACTTCCCGCCTGCTTTTTCGGAAAGCCTGAATACGGAACAGGGATGACATCGTATCCCTGCGCCCTTGCCATTTTTCCGGAATAGTAAAGCAGCGGTCTCTCGACGCTGTAGCCGATTCCCGGAAACAGAACAGCAGCTTTTCTCATCTGTATCCCCTCCGATTCAGCGATTTTCTCCCGGACACATGCGCTGCCGGCCTCAGGCTTTCCTGCCCTGCATGACGAGCCAGCCTTTTTCCTTGTCCCAGTCATACGTCACGTCTGTGAATCCGGCCTGTCTGTAGACTTCAGCGAGCTGCTCCGGGGCAAGCACATTCATGTGAAGGTGCTCGGTGATCTTTTCAAAACGATCGCTCATGTCCCCGGCAACCATTTCCACGATGATGGCAAAGGTGCCGCCGGATTTCAGGACACGGCAGATTTCCCTCATATCATTGGGAAGATCCGGCCAGAAGAAGTAGCTTTCAACCGAGTAGACGGTGTCAAAGAAACCGTCCCCGAAGGGCAGGCTGCTGACAGAGGCTTTCTTCAGGCTCAGCCGCCCGCTCATCACGGCCTCCCCGTTGAAGGCCGTCGCTTTTTCAATTGATACGTCGGAGTAGTCGATGCCGAAGAATGCCGCGCCGGGATCCTGATGCATGGCGAGGCGGAGCGCATTGCCCCCGCCGCAGCCTACGTCCAGGACGGTGCTTCCAAAATGAAGGTGCGCAAAGCCCCATTCGGTAAGGGCGGCATGACTCTCGTTCATGTCATCCAGGACGGTTCCGCCCAGCTCGCCGACCGGCTTTCTGGCGTTCTCGATGTAGGTGAAATCGATCGGCTCCGACGTGTCCGCCTGAGGGACAGTTGCATTAGCCGTAATGTCTTTGTTCTCTGTATTTGTATTCACGATTGTTTGAATTCCTTCTGGTGATCTGCGATGTATCTTGCAACATACACGCCGCTTGCGGAGGCGTGTGAAAGGGAATGCGTGACGCCGCTGCCGTCCCCGATCACAAACAGACCCTTGTGGCAGGTCTGGAGATCCTTGTCGATATCGACGGTCATGTTGTAGAACTTGACCTCGACGCCATAAAGCAGGGTGTCATCGCTTGCGGTACCCGGTGCAATCTTGTCGAGGGCATAGATCATCTCGATGATGTCGTCAAGGATGCGCTTCGGGATAACCAGGGACAGGTCCCCGGGGACCGCTTCCAGTGTCGGGTGCGTGAAGGATTTGGAGATACGCTTCGCCGTACTCCGCTGGCCGCGGATCAGATCGCCGAATCGCTGCAGCATGACACCGCCGCCCAGCATGTTCGACAGGCGCGCGATGCTCTCGCCGTACCCGTTGCTGTCGGTGAAGGGCTCGGTGAAGTGCTTCGAGACCAGCAGCGCGAAGTTTGTGTTTTCTGTCTGGCGGGACGGATCCTCATAGCTGTGTCCATTGACCGTGACGATGCCGTTGGTGTTCTCCGTAACAACAGCGCCCTTGGGGTTCATGCAGAAGGTACGCACCAGATCCTGGTACTTTTTCGTCTTATAGACGATCTTGCCCTCGTACAGCTCATCTGTGATGTTCTGGAAAACCGGAGCCGGGAGCTCGACACGGACTCCGATATCGACACGGTTCGATTTGGTTGGAATATTCAGGTCAGAGCAGACCGTTTCCATCCATTTGGAGCCAGATCGCCCGACGGAGACGATGCAGTCGTCCGCGGTGAATGCACCCTTCTCCGTCTGGATGGTAAATCCTGGCTCATCTGCCCGGATGCTGCTGACAGGCGTGTGGAAATAGAAGTCCACTTTATCCTTCAGCCTGTCGTAAATGTTGCTCAGCACCTGGTAGTTGATGTCCGTTCCGAGATGGCGGACGGAGGCGGAGAGCAGATGCATGTCGTTCTGCAGGCAGCGCGTGCGCAGCTGCGAGTTGCCCGTCGAGTAGAGCTTCGTCTGTCCGCCGCCGTTCTCCATATTGATCTGATCGACATACTTCATCAGGTCAATGGCTTTTTCACGTCCGATGTACTCGTAGAGCGTGCCGCCGAACTCATTTGTAATGTTGTACTTTCCGTCGGAGAAGGCACCTGCGCCGCCGAACCCGCTCATGATAGAGCAGGTCTTGCAGTGGATGCAGTTCTTAATCCGGTCGCCGTCAATCGGGCATCTGCGCTCCGGGAGCGGCCCGCCGTGCTCAAACACGGCGATCTTCATATCCGGACACAGGCGGACCAGCTCGTAGGCAGAAAAAATGCCGCCGGGACCTGCGCCGACGATAATGGTATCGTAATGATTCATATAGATCCCCTCTTTATTCTGGTAAGACGATGAATGATCAGGTATCTGGTGCAGTGCCTGCGCCGTCTGGGCGCCAGATTCAGACAGGCACGTCGATTGCACACAACCGGTTCTAGGATACCACAACCGGAGACAGGTTTGTACCTGAAAATGTGCGGAAATGAGCGGCAAAAACGGTTGAAACTGTTTGACCGGCTCATCTGCTGCATGTATCATATTCCTGCCGTATAAAAAAGCCCGGAGGTATTGTCATGAGTCCCTTGCATACACTTGAGCAGATGGTGGTTGTGCTGATGATCATTGCTGTCGGCTTTGCCGCCTACAGATTGAAAATGATTTCCGATTCGGGACTGAAGACGCTGTCCAGACTGACAGCGGATGTCTTCAATCCCGCAATCATATTCTCGAGCATGGTGATTCACACGGAAGGGAAACGCCCTGAATTCTCAAGAGGGATCTTCGCAGTTGCGGCACTGGTCTTTCTGGTCGCCATTCTGACAGGCTGGCTGTTTGCCCGCTTTCTGTCGAAGGACCGCGTCAGGAGACTTATCTATCAGATGATGTTCATATTCTCCAACCTGGGATTCATCGGGATTCCGGTGGTCACAAGCCTGCTCGGGGCTGAGTATGTTTTCTACGTTGCCATTTATATCTTTGAATACAACGTCCTGTTCTACACGCTGGGCATCTATTATCTGGACCAGATGGAACCATCGGAGCGGAAGGCGGAGAAAGGGTCTCTCTGGAAGAAGATCCGTCCGATGATCAACATGGGAACGATCGCCTGTCTGGCCGCCCTCATTGTATTTGTCTGCGGCGCCAGGGTGCCAAATGTGATCGCTTCCCCGATCTCGTATCTTGGCGATGCAGCGGTTCCGGTTTCACTGATCATCATCGGTGTCAGCGTCGGCCGGGAGAAGAATCTGCTGTCAATTTTCAAGGACCGCCGTATGTATCTTTTCATGCTGCTGAAGATGATTGTCCTTCCGGCCATCTGCGTTATTGTTCTCAGGTTTGTGCCGATGCCGGAGAAGGTCCGTCAGCTGAGCATGATCATGATGGCGATGCCGGTTGGCACGATGCCGCTCGTTATGCTGTCAGAGCGGGGGATCCGGTCGGAGGAGTGCTCCAACGGCATCATCTTCACGTCGGTCGTTTCCATCGTGACGCTGCCGGTTATGGCTGCAGTCTACCAGCTGATCATGAGCATCTGAAGCCGGCTCCGGACGGCAGAGGTCCGGATGCAGCATTCTGCTGCGTCATGCGCCGACAGGACTTCGAATCTGAAGCCGGCTCCGGTAGACAAGGGCAGGATGTGCAGACCGGACAGATTCAGAAGCTGGGTTCAGCGGTCTGTACCAGCCGCCGGAGGGCGGCTGTAAGCCCCGCCTCGCTGTGGACGGTGATGCCGGCATCTGCGCATTGCAGACTGCCGGCATTTCTGTTCATCCAGACCGTATGCCATCCCGCAGCATGGGCACCTTCGATATCGTGCTTCAGGGAATCTCCGACAAGCCAGAGGTCCTGGGGCGGCAGGCCGATTGCATCTTCCGCCGCGCGGAAGATGCCGGGATCCGGCTTGGATATGCCGACGTCCCCGGAAACAGTCACATAGGCCTTCGGGATGTAGCGCTCCAGCCTGAGCTGCCGGTATTTTTTCCACTGGTGGCCGGATGCCCCGTTGGTGACGATACCAAGCCGGAGCTGCCCGGCCGGTTCTTTGGCGCGCCGGGCCAGGTCCTCCAGCAGTTTCCTCATGATCGGAGAGAGCATAATCTGATTCTGGAGCTGCGTGTACCGGTCCGTGAAATACGCACCCTGCCACGATTCTGTGGGCAGCCCCATTGTCAGAAACGTCTGCTGAAGGCGCCAGATGTTCGACTCTCTTGCCGTGATTGCGCCGCTTTCCACAAGCGCGAAATTCTCGTCGCTCTTTTCGTAGAAAATCTTAAGAAAAACTTCACCGGAAAAAGACGTCCTTTCTGACATAATAAAACCATCTGTCCGCCTGAGCGTTTCCTCAGCTGCCTGGATCAGTAGTGCCCCGCGGCTGTAGAGCGTGTCGTCAATATCAAAACAGATTCCGGTCATTCCTTTTCCCCCATCCTTTTAAGTCCGGTCTTTCTGGTGCCACAAGCTGCTCGGCAGTTGCAAAGCCATACACAATCGATAACCTGATTATACCGGAAAAAGTTCATCAAGTCCCTCAAATAGGATATACTGTCATTATCTGAAATATTTGGTGAAAGGGAGGATTTGTCCATGAAACTGACTTTTCTTGGAGCTGATCACGAAGTCACAGGAAGCTGCTACTATCTGGAAGCTGCCGGAAAAAAGATCCTGATTGACTGCGGGATGGAGCAGGGACCGGATTTATATGAGAACAAACCACTTCCGGTGGCGGCGGGGGACATCGACATGGTCCTGCTGACGCATGCACACATCGACCATTCCGGAAATCTCCCGCTTCTGTACAGACATGGGTTCCACGGTCAGATTTTCTCGACCTATGGCACGGCAAATCTGTGCAGCATCATGCTGCTCGACTCTGCCCATATCCAGGAATTTGAGGCCGAGTGGAAGAACCGCAAGAATCAGCGGGCAGGCCGTGAGCTGGTCGAGCCGTTGTACTCAATTGAGGACGCGCAAGGCGCGATAAAGTGTTTTGTAAACCTGAACTACGAGGAAGAACGCTACATCGCCGACGGAATCAAGGTTCGCTTTTTTGACGCGGGTCATCTGCTTGGATCTGCCTCGATCGAGGTGACCATCACGGAGGGAGACACGACGCGGTCTATCATTTTCTCCGGGGATATTGGGAACACGAATCAGCCGCTCATCCGGGATCCGGTCTATCCGAAGAAGGCGGACTATGTGGTGATGGAATCTACCTACGGTGACCGTGCACACCCGCGCCCACCGAGATCGGACTATGCGCAGGCGCTGGCGGAGGTCATCCAGCGTACCTTCGACCGGGGCGGAAATGTCGTGATTCCTTCATTTGCCGTAGGCAGAACCCAGGAGATGCTCTATTTTATCCGGGAAATCAAGGAAAAACACATGGTATCCGGACACGAGGGGTTTAAGGTTTATGTGGATTCTCCGCTTGCAAATGAAGCGACGCAGGTTTTCCAGAAGCGGATGTATGAGGATTTTGACGAAGAAGCGACGGCACTGCTTCAGAGGGGGATTAATCCGATCGGTTTTGACGGGCTGAAGACGGCTGTCACAGCGGACGACTCCAGAGCGATCAATTTCATCGAGGAGCCGAAGGTCATCATCTCCGCAAGCGGCATGTGCGATGCCGGGCGGATCAAGCACCACCTCAAGCATAATCTGTGGCGGCCGGAGTGTACCATCCTGTTTGTCGGTTACCAGGCAGCGGGAACACCGGGGCGGGCGCTCCTGGAGGGGGCGGATCATCTCCGGCTGTTCGGCGAGGACATCGATGTCGAGGCGGAGATCTGCCAGCTGCCGGGGGTGTCCGGACATGCTGACAATGAGGGACTCATGCGCTGGATTTCCTCGATGGAGGAAAAGCCTCAGAAGGTCTTTGTCACGCATGGCGAGGACTATGTCACGGAGATCTTCAGGGACAGGCTGAAGAATGAGCTCGGACTGGATGCCTATGCGCCCTATTCCGGCGCAGAGTTTGATCTGGCCAGCGGCCAGATCACGGTTGACGCGCAGCCGGTGCTGCTCTCGAAGGAAAAGCAGAAAGGCCTTGCGGAGGCGAAGGCAGCCGGAGGTGCATTTGTCCGCAGAAAGGGTTCCGACAGGGGCGCGGCTGTGCGCGTGACCTCGCAGACCAGAAAAGCAGCCCAGGTGTACACGAAGCTGGTTGCAGCCGGTTCGCGGCTGATGAGCGTGATCCGGGACAGCGAGGGCGGAGCCAACAAGGATCTCTCGGAGTTTACGCAGGAAATTCTGAGGCTCTGCGAAAAGTGGAAGCGCTGAGCGGCCACATAGCTGTACATAGTATGAGGTTTGAATGGAGAGAAAAGAGAGAAGCCGGACAGGAAGACCGGAGGCCGGAAGAGGCCGGGGGCTTCTGAAGAAGGGAGCCGCCATTCTGATGATGACCCTCGCGGCGCTGGCGCTCTGCGGCTGCGGGGCGCGGCATCTGGCGGTCTCCGCCGGTCTGGAGAAGAGCCCGTACTACCATCTGGGGGATACGGAGTGGGATCACGGGGGCGTCGAGGAATATTACTTTGACCACCTGGACAGCAGCTATAACGAAATCTACAGAGAGCTGTATTCCAGGCTCAGCAACCGGGAGGACAGCGGGGATCTGTACGCACAGGTCAGCGCGGACGACTTCTGGAAGGCGTACTATGCCGTCCTGGCGGATCATCCGGAGCTGTTCTGGGTCGGATCCAGCGCGCAGACGGTTGTCAGCAATCTCACCGGAAAGGTGGTCAGCTACCAGATCGAGTCAACCGTTCCGGCGGACCAGCGCGATGAGATGAAACAGCAGCTGGATGCCGCAGCGGACGCGTGTATCGCCCAGACGGATGAAACCTGGTCGGACTACGGACGGATCAAGTCGGTCTATGAGTACCTGATCAATCAGGTTGAATACGACGTGAATGCACCGTCCAGTCAATGCGCGCAGAGTGCGCTTCTGTATCATAAGTCGGTTTGTGCGGGATACGCCAAGGCTTTCCAGTATATCCTCCACAGGATGGGCTATTTCTGTACGTATGTGACAGGAAAGATTAAAAATGGCGGTGACCACGCCTGGAATATCGTCCGGATCGGCGATCAGTATTACCATGTCGATGTCACCTGGGGCGACCCGGTCTTTGCGGACGGTCAGGAGAGCGGAACCGGCATTACTGTCATGAACTACAATTATCTGTGCTGCACGGACGATGAAATTCTGCCGACTCACATCCCGGACGGGAGCATCACACTGCCGGCCTGCACGGATGATTCCTGGAACTACTACAAAATCAACGGCATGTATTATGAGACATTTGACTATGATACGGTGTATAATGCGCTGATGGACTCCGTGGAGAGCGGCAGACAGAGCATCGTTATGAAGTTCGGGTCAGCCGATGCCTACAGTGAGGCCAAAGAGCAGCTGTTCACGGACAGGATGTACAACGACGCCGTCCAGTACCTGATGCAGCAAAATGGCGTGGATACCTGGAACACCCGGTATTCCTGCGATGACTCCTTTCACGTGATCACGATTCAGTGGTCCTGACACTGACAGACGGGGAGAAACCCTTGAGAGAGAATGTTCTGTATATCCGAAACCTGCTGATCCGGATTGTGTTTCTGACGGTGCTGTTCATCGTCAGTGTTATCGGATTCAGCCGCATGATCAACAAGGTGACGCCGGACACCGCGACGGTCATGAGCAGTTCAACATTTCCGCTGGTCTGCATGCAGAAGGATGGCGTAGACTTCAATGAGCTGCACGGGTACAGCCGGGAGATCAATGCCTCTGAGCTGCGTGACAGCATCACACCGCTCTCGGACACGAGAGGGATCACGATCAAGATTGAGACCTTCGGAACGGCGGTGGATTCCGTGTCCTACGAGGTATCCACGATCGACGGAACCAAGTCGCTGGAGAATACGAAGGTGATCAAGCTGAATCAGGACGGCGACACGATCACGGCAGATTTGACGCTGATGGACAAGATCCTGATGAATCAGGAATATGTGCTGAAGATCCAGGTCGCTACGGGCGGGCGGAACATCTATTACTATACGCACGTGCTGCTGGCGGACGGGCTTCACACGTCCGATTACCTGAATTTTGCCTCCGGCTTCTGGGATAAATGCATCAACAAGACGGACCTGGACTCTGTCGGGCAGGCGATCGAGCCGGACGATACGACCGACCAGGATGATACGCTGGCGTATATGGACATTCATGACAGTGTTCAACGGCTGACATGGGGGAAGCTGAATCCGCAGATTTTCTATAAGCCGACGCCGAGGCTGACGGAGATCAACGAAAACACAGCGACGATGACGATGGATTATCGCATTTCCGCGGCCTCGGAAGCCGGGGCACAGGAGGTTTACGATGTCCATGAGTATTACAGACTGCGATATACCGACAGCCGTGTCTATCTGCTGAATTTTGAGCGGACGACGGACCAGATTTTCGATCCTGAGAACGGCAGTGTCCTGACAAAGGACGGAATCGATCTGGGCATCACCCAGAAGGAGGTCGAGTACAAGGCGGACTCCAAAAACCGCTGCATCGCATTTGTTCAGGAGGATGTGCTCTGGACTTATATGACGCAGAAGGGCTCCTTCACACGCGTTTTCGGGTTCCCGCAGACAGAGAACATGGATGCGCGGGACTTCTACAGGCAGAACACGATCCGGATTATCCGGGTGGATGAGAACGGGAATGTCACCTTTGCGGTCGGCGGCTATATGAACCGGGGCAGTCATGAGGGAGACAATGGCATCGCGCTGTATTACTACGATGCCGGATCCAATATGGTGTCGGAACTTGCATTTCTCCAGAGTGACGGCAACACGGAGCGGATTCAGCTGGATATGAAGGACTGCCTGTACCTGACACAGAACGACAAGACTTGCTATGTCTTTCTGTCAGGGGTGTTGTATGCAGTCGACATGGCCTCAGGTGAAGTGAAGGAAGTCCGGAAGGGGATCAGCAATGAGTGCTATGCGGGGTCGGAGTCCGGCCGGTATTTCGCCTGGCTGAAGGAGGGGAAGGTTTACGGCTCCTCCGAACTGGAGGAAATCGACCTGGAAAGTGGAGAGATCCGGACGTATTCGTGCGGGCAGGATGAATATCTGCGCCCGCTCTCCTTCATGAAGGAGGATCTGGTTTACGGAATCGCAAAGCAGGGAGACGTGCAGGTCCCGCATGGCGGCAATGGCATCTTCCCGATGTACCAGCTCCAGATTGTCGATGCGGACGGGAACTCAGTCAAGACTTACCAGGCGGACGGCATCTATGTCAAGGGTGTCCAGAAGACCGGAAACATGCTGAATCTGAGCCGCGTGGCAAAAAAGGACAGTGGCTATGAGGATGCGCCGGCAGACCAGATTGTTTCATCGGATACAGCGGCGGATGTCGAGCTTGGGATTGCGACACAGGTCGATGACAGGAAAAGGACGGAGGTTTTGCTGCGGGTCGGCGGGACGATCAGCTTCGAGAAGGCAGATACAGCTGTAAGCAGACTGGTAACAGGCACATCGAAGACAGCCGTGATTCCGATGAATCCGGATATGCAGGACCTTTACTATGTCTATGCATCCGGCGGTCTGACAGCAATGTACACATACCCGAACGACGCCATTGTGAAGGCAGACAGTGTGTTCGGCGTTGTCATCAATCAATCGCAGGATTACGTCTGGGTCAGAGGCGACAAGGTGGACCAGGTGGAGATTCCGATGAAGAAGATTCCGGGGTCTGTAAGGAGCGGGACGACGGATGTCAGTCAGCTTCAGATCGGCATCGGAAAACAGGTGGTCGATTTGAGCGGATGCACGCTCGATGAGGTGCTCTACTTTGTGAGCCATGGGAGACCAGTCATTGCACAGACTGCGGAAGGTGTCAAAATCATCGTCGGGTATGACAAGTACAACACCTATCTGCTGAATCCGGGTGACACAAAGTGGACCTACTTCGGCATGCAGGATTCCACGGATCTGTTTGCTGCAGCCGGAAATGTCTTCTACAGCTACTTGGATTCAGCAGCCTGAGCCGGGAAGACGATCCACACCATCAGCATCCGGAGCTATCCGCAGGCAGGAGGACGATATGTCGGGAACTTCAAAATACCAGCAGGTGGCAGACTGGGTGCGCGGGAGACTGAAGGAAGGAACGCTGCGCCCCGGAGACCGCCTGGAGACAGAGACGGAGATTGCACAGCGGTTTTCTTACAGCCGGCAGACGGTCCGGCAGGCTCTGGCAAAGCTGGAGCAGGAAGGGGTCATCGAGAAGATTCAGGGCAGCGGGTCCTATATCCGGGGGCAGACCTGCGGAGGGCGCCGGGATCCGCTGTCAAACTCCGTCACAATCATTTCATCCTACACGGATTCCTATATCTTCCCCAGGATCCTCCAGTCGATGGCGACAACGCTTCAGAAACACGGATATGCGACCCGGATTATGTTTACGAGCAACAGGCGGGAGACGGAGCGAAGAATCCTTTCGGAGCTGGACAGACAGCAGGTGCGGGATCCGCTGATCGTGGAGCCGGTCGCTTCAGCGTTGCCGAACCCGAATCTGGTTTACTATCGGAAGCTCAGGGAGCGGGGAATTCCGGTCATTTTTTTCAATACCTTCTATCCGAGCCTTGACATTCCACATGTTTCGTTGGATGATGTGGCAGTTGGAAAAGCGGCAACCGATTATCTGCTCTCGCTGGGGCACAGGAAAATCGGCGGTATCTTTAAAAATGATGACGGCGAAGGACTCTGCCGTTATGAGGGGTATCAGGACGCGCTCATCCGAGCCGGACTCCCGGTCGAGGAGGATCATGTCAGCTGGGTGGATACCGTCATGCTGAAGGGTATGCTCAAAAAGGACGACTGGATTCTGGATCGCCTTGAGGGGTGTACGGCGGCGGTCTGCTACAATGACGAGGCAGCCTATATGCTGACGGAACTGTGCGCAGAGCGGGGCATCCGCATCCCGCAGGATCTGTCCATTGCGAGTGTCGACAATTCCAGGTTGGCGGAGCTGTCTCCGGTCCCACTGACATCGGTTCATCATCCGATGGAAGCACTGGGGGAGAAGACAGCCCTGACGCTGCTGGAGATGATTGATCATCCCGAGAGGCCATCGTCAGCCTTCACCTACGAATTTCAGCCGGAAATGACGGTCAGAAAATCGACCGGGGCGCCACCTGGCAGGACAGGAGGAAGGGCCGCTTTACAGGTATAAGTGGGTTTGAAGCCATCCCCACTCTAATCAAAACCATGGAGGTAACTGAATATGAGAGACAAAAAAGTTCTGTACATCACACAGGCGGCCGTGATTGCGGCGCTGTATGTGGTGCTGACGGTGCTGTTCGCGCCGATCAGCTTCAAGGAGGTCCAGGTCCGGATTTCCGAGATGCTGACGGTGCTGCCATTCTTCACGCCGGCTGCGGTGCCGGGGCTGTTTGTGGGCTGCATCATCGCCAACATGCTTGGCGGCGCGATCCCGCTTGACATCGTGTGCGGAAGTCTGGCAACCCTGGCAGGCGCATGCGGGACCTGGATGATCGGGAAGGCAGCCAGGAAGAAGACCGCGGACGGGAGCAGAGTGACTGCCCTTACAAGGACGGCTGCGACACTTCCCCCGGTCATCGCGAATATCATTGTAGTGCCGCTCGTTCTGTACTATGGATATGGCGTGAATCTTCCGATTCCGCTGCAGATGGTGACGGTTGGAATCGGCGAGGTTGTCAGCTGCAGCCTTCTTGGGAGCATCCTGATGACAGTGCTGGAAAAGTACAGAAGTCAGATCTTTCGGACAGCGAACATAGAAGGCTGAATGAGCATCGAAGCCGGGGACTCCAGACAGGATCCCCGGCTTTTTGTAAAGGATTCCTTAAGGAAGTCCGACTTCCATTTCAGGACATTCCTGTTTATAATAAGAGACCAAAGCAGCACCCCCGCCGCCGGAAGACTGGCGCAGCGCGAGGAAGAGAGCTGCAAGATGATTCTTCCGGAGGAATACATACATGGATGTAAAGTTTACAACAGTCAAGGAGATCTACAAGGACAGAGAAGCCTACATCGGAAAGACGATCACCGTCGGCGGCTGGGTTCGCTCGATCCGCGCATCGAAGACATTCGGATTCCTGGTGCTTCACGACGGAACATTTTTTGAGACGCTTCAGGTTGTATTCGGAGAGAAGCTTTCGAACTTTGCGGATATCTGCAGGTTTAACGTCGGATCTGCTGTCATTGTGACGGGTGAGCTGGTCGCGACGCCGGATGCGAAGCAGCCGTTCGAGATCCAGGCAGCGGAGGTTGTGCTGGAAGGTGCTTCTACACCGGACTATCCGATGCAGAAAAAGAGACATTCCGTTGAATTCATGAGGACGATCCCGCACCTTCGCCCGAGAACCAACCTGTTCCAGGCAACCTTCCGCGTCAGATCGCTTGCGGCTTACGCCATCCATCAGTTTTTCCAGGAGCGCGGCTTTGTCTATGTTCATACCCCGATCATCACGGCATCGGATGCAGAGGGAGCAGGCGAGATGTTCCGTGCAACGACGCTGGATATGGAGAATGTCCCGAAGAACTCGGATGGAAGTGTCGACTATTCGCAGGATTTCTTCGGTCAGTCTACACATCTGACTGTGTCCGGGCAGCTGGACGTAGAGCCATTTGCACAGGCCTTCCGGAATGTCTATACATTCGGACCGACCTTCCGGGCGGAGAACTCCAATACGACCAGACATGCGGCGGAGTTCTGGATGATCGAGCCGGAGATTTCGTTCGCAGATCTCGAGGATGACATGGAGCTGGCAGAGGCGATGCTGAAGTATATCTTCCGCTATGTCCTGGAGAACGCACCGGAGGAGATGAATTTCTTCAACAGCTTTGTGGACAAGGGACTACTAGAGCGGCTGAACCATGTCATGACTTCCGATTTCGGACGCGTGACCTACACGGATGCGGTGAAGATGCTTGAGGAGCATAACGACCAGTTCAGCTACAAGGTATACTGGGGATGCGATCTGCAGACGGAGCATGAGCGGTATCTGACGGAGCAGATATTCAAAAGACCGGTGTTCGTCACGGATTATCCGCGCGAGATCAAGGCGTTCTATATGAAGCTCAACCCTGACAAGAAGACTGTTGCGGCGATGGACTGTCTGGTTCCCGGGATTGGCGAGATTATCGGCGGCTCCCAGCGTGAGGAGAACTATGACATCCTCAAGGCGAGGATTGAGGAACTCGGGATGGATGAGAGCGAGTACTCGAATTATCTCGATATCCGGAAGTACGGGACGACCAGACATGCCGGCTTCGGCCTCGGCTTCGAGCGGCTGGTCATGTATCTGACAGGTGTCGGCAACATCAGAGACGTGCTGCCGTATCCGAGGACAGTCGGAAACCTTCAGTAAAATCAGGGAGACCATGATAAAGGAGGTGGCAGCAGGTTGGGAAGACGCAGCGACCGCAGAGCGTACGATGAACAATACGAAGGAGAGAGGCGCGGAGGCAGCCGCTATCCGGATGAACAATACCCGGAACCGTATCAGGCGGCTCCGGGTACCGGAGCCCGGAAGAAAAGGAAGGGCGGCTTTGGCTCCTTTCTCACCACGCTGCTTCTCGTGATTGCGATCGGGGTATTCGGCTATTCAGCCTATAAGCTGTACGGCTACTGGCGGGAATACCGTGCCGGCGAAAGTGAGTACAGCGATCTGAACAAGAAGTATGTCCAGATTGAGCCCGCACCGGAAACAGCGCCGGACGGCCAGACGAAGGCAGAAGGCGGGAAGACGGGGGAGGGTGTGATCCTGTCCGATGTCCGGGAGCTGGAGACCGAGGCGACCCTGCCTCAGAAGATCGAGGAAGCGAAGAAGGAAGAGGTTGAGGAGAACGGGACGGCGCAGATCCTTCCGGAGATGTACAATCCGGTTGATTTCAGAGAACTTCAGTCGATTAACCCGGAGGTGATCGGCTGGATCCGGGTTGGCGGCGCCGGGATATCGTACCCGGTGGCGCAGACGGACAACAATGATTTTTACCTGCACCATACATTTAAGAAGGAAGCGGTGTTCTCCGGCTGCATTTTCCTGAACTGTGACAATTCGAAGTATTTCACAGACCAGAATACGATCATCTACGGGCATAATATGAAGGATGGCTCGATGTTCGCATCCCTGAGAAAGTTCTGGGAGGAAAAAGACGCGGCGGACAACCCGTATTTCTGGGTGTTCACACCGGACTTCATCTACCAGTACCGGATCTTCTCCAGCTCAATTGTGAGCAAGATCGGGGACCCGTACCGGACAAGGTTTCTGACGGAGGACTTCCAGTCCTTCATCGACACATGCAAGAAGGCATCGGAAGTGAACTGGGGCGACGTTTCTGTCACGACAAAGGACAGGATTGTGACGCTGTCCACCTGCACGGGCGATGACAATACACGCCGGATCGTGCAGGGAAAGCTGCAGCAGGTGTATGTGGCAAAGTACAGGGAATAAACAAAAGGCTGCTGAAGCGAAGGCTTTGGCAGCCTTTTTTGAAGGGGACCGGCAGATAAAGAAATTTTCAGACAGGGAGGCATGAGGATGGATCTTGAAAAGGTACAGAAGCTTCAGGAAATCGTGGATGGAAGCAGCAATATTGTCTTTTTCGGCGGCGCCGGGGTATCGACCGAGAGCGGCATCCCGGACTTTCGAAGTCAGGACGGACTGTATCATATGAAGTACAAGTATCCGCCGGAGACCATCATCAGCCATTCGTTCTTTCAGGCGAATCCGGAGGAGTTTTACCGGTTCTACAAGGATAAGATGCTGGTGCTCGATGCGCAGCCGAACGCAGCGCACAAAAAGCTTGCAAAAATGGAACAGGCCGGGAAGCTGCGTGCGGTGGTCACGCAGAACATCGACGGTCTTCATCAGAAGGCCGGAAGCCAGAACGTATATGAGCTGCATGGCTCCATCATGAGAAATTACTGTACGCGGTGCGGAGCATTCTATGATGCGGAATATGTAAAGAATGCCGATGGGATCCCGAGATGCAGCAAGTGCGGAGGAATCATCAAGCCGGATGTCGTGCTCTATGAGGAAGGTCTTGACGAGCGGATTCTCACGGCATCCATCAGGGCGATCTCGGAAGCGGATGTCTTGATCATCGGCGGAACCTCACTGGTCGTCTATCCGGCAGCGGGACTGATCGATTACTTCAGCGGCAGATGTCTGGTTCTGATCAATAAGGGAGCGACCGGACGGGAGACCAGGGCAGATCTGGTGATCCGGGATCCGATCGGGGAGGTTTTTTCAAGGATTACGGTCTGAGTGCTTTTCCAGTGCCGCAATGAATGCAGTGCAGGCAAGGCTGCTTGAAGGTGAGGCGCTGAAGACAAGGGTTGAAGGCAAGGCTGTAAAAAAGTGGTTGCGCGGGATTGAAAGCCAGCGTATAATACCACAACGTGATGTATCATTTTGCCTTGCTCACCCGCGTGCAAGGGTGGGCCGAGACCATAAGGAGGTGCAAGGAACATGAATAAGTATGAACTGTGCGTTGTTGTCAGCGCAAAGCTCGAAGACGAGGAGAGAACTGCACTGATCGAGAAGATCAAGGAGCAGATCGTCCGTTTCGGCGGAACGGTTTCCGACGTCGATGAATGGGGCAAGAAGAAGCTTGCTTATGAGATTCAGAAGCAGACGGAAGGCTTCTACTACTTCGTACACTTCGAGTCTGAGGCGTCCTGCCCGGCAGAGGTTGTCGACAGGGTCCGTATCATGGACAATGTTCTCAGATATTTATGCGTTAGACAGGATGCATAAATAAAGAAGAGAGGTATTCGTATGAACAGAGTCATCCTCATGGGACGTCTGACAAGAGATCCCGATGTCCGTTATTCAGCTGGTGATCAGTCGATGGCCATTGCAAGGTACACGCTTGCGGTTGACCGAAGGATGCGCAGGGACAACAATGACCCGAATGCGCAGACCGCTGATTTCCCGAGCTGCGTGGCGTTCGGACGCCAGGCGGAATTTGCCGAGAAGTATCTCCGGAAGGGCACGAAGGTTGTGGTGTCAGGGAGACTACAGACTGGAAAGTACACGAACAAGGATGGCCAGACCGTCTATACGACCGATGTCGTGATAGACGACCAGGAGTTCGCAGAAAGCAAGGCGGTGTCTGACAGGAACGCCTCGCAGGCTGCATACCCGGGAGCGCCTTCAGCAGGTGCTCCGGCGCCGGCCTCAGCGGCGCCGGCGATGCCCGCCCCGGCAGGTGCGGATGATGGATTTGCCCAGTTCCCGGAGGGAGTTGACGAGAAGCTCCCGTGGGATTGACCGTTTGATTTGAAGAAGTGAACAGATGGAGGTGTGAACAATTATGCCGTATTCAAAGGATAGAAGCGATTCTCCGAGACGCAGACCGATGCACAGAAGAAAGAAGGTCTGTGTGTTCTGCGGAAAAGAGAACAATGAGATCGATTACAAGGATGTTGCAAAGCTGAAGAAGTACGTTTCCGAGAGTGGAAAGATTCTTCCGAGAAGAATCACCGGAAACTGCGCAAAGCATCAGAGAGCACTGACGGTTGCCATCGAGAGAGCTCGTCAGGTTGCACTGATGCCGTATGTGGCAGAGTAATCCTGATTAAGAAGACTGAATGTTATGAAAAGAAGGAACCGTTCCGGCCGGGATGGTTCCTTTTTTGTGACAGAATCGAAAGAATGGAAAAGTTTACAATCCTTCCGGGGCAGTCTATACTATAAATTAGTGTAGTCTATTTGAACATGCAGTGCCATGAAAAGCATGATGCGCGGGGCATGTCCGCTGGGGAGCGGGGACTGCGAAAAGATGAAAGAACCACGATGAGGGGGACTGTTTTATGAAGATCAGATCACGCAGTCTGATGGCACTCATGCTGTCGGCAGTGATGACATTCCCGGCAGCTCCTGCGGCATCCGCAGCGGAAACACAGGGATCGGTACAAAGTCAGGCACCTGCCGAAACACAGGCACAGCCTGCCCCGGAGACGGCGGCTGAGACACAGCCACAGACAGCAACGGAAACGCAGGCACAGACTGCAGCCGAGGCACAGCCGCAGACAGTGGCTGAAACACAGGCACAGTCTGCTTCAGAGACTCAGACCGCACAGGAGACACAAGCACAATCCACTTCCGAGACGCAGTCAACAGCAGAGACGCAGCCACAGCAGCAGGAAAATACCGATCCGGGTGCCCAGATATCGGAAACGTCAGAAACGTCTGAGCTGCAGTTCGAGACAGAGGCAGAAAAGGACAAAAAGGTAGAAAAGGGGAGCTTCGAGGCAAAGGCGGATGGTGTTTCGCTGAAGCTGACGCTGCCGAAAGGGGAAAAGCTTCCGGCTGATATAAAGCTTACGCTGAAGACATCAGATGCCAAAAGCGGTCAGAAGCAGACGGTGCTTGTCCGGAAGGCCCTCGAAAAGGCACAGCATACGGTCGAAAAAGTCCGTCTTCTGACTATCACAGCCGTTGATAAGGACGGAAAAAACGTCACGCTCCCAAAAGGAACGACCCTCCGCTTTTCATTCGGAAACGGGCTTGACCTTGGAATCGCAGAGAGAAGAGAAGGCGAGGTTCATTTTCTGGCGATGGGGGATCAGGCATCGGATGCCGGTGCATCGCTGAAATTATCGCAGGATCAGACAAAGCTGGTTTCTGCATCCGTCAGCCTCGGCAGCGAAGGAAAGGAAAGCCTGACCTATGCTGCTGCGAGCCTCCAGAACAGGAAAAACAGGGGTGGAAAACTGTCGGCTGGTGACGTGAACGGCTTTGCCGGAGTAGGCGCGTATGCGGCTGTTGCGGAACACTTCGATGGAAAGAAGGATGAAAAAACACAGGTTCTCGCGGGAGACAACGGAAAGGATGACAGGGAAAGGGCGGAGAATCTTAAGAAGGCGCAGAGCCTTCTGGGAGGACTTGCATCTTACTCGGTATCGCTTGCAGATGCGCAGGATTCGGACAGCGTGCGCGTGGTGAACCTGTATGCAGATGATGGCGGCAATGTGAACACAGCGGCTGATGCCGTCACCGACCCGATGTACGGCGTGAAGGCCGAGGATGGGACAATCGATGTCAGCTCCGGCTATGTAGTCGTCAATATCATTGCCAAAAGCACGAATCAGAGCATTCACATCCCGGACTTTGCCGTTACTTATTCGGAGAACGGGAAGGCGCAGGCGGTGACAGCGGATGCGCATCCGGAGCTGGCCCGGCGTCTGATCGTCAACATCGCTGCGGGAAACGGCAAGGATGGGAAGAATTTTGGCCTTGTCTCCTATACAGGGACGGCCGACCGGGGCGGCGCAGTAGGGAGGTATCTGGCACCGGCGGGAACCATCCGGTTTTCAGGCGCACTGACAGGAGCTGTGTATGCGAAAAACGCTGCGGTGGATGGAAAGTTGTCCTATGCTACTGAAGCGGACCAGGCAGGAAAGTCGAAAGAGAGTACAGAAGAGGCTGCTACAAAGAAGGCTTCGGCAGCTCTGATGGAGGAGACAGCGGCGGAAGTCAGCCAGAATGCCGCTGACAAGGACAGCACAGATGACAGCCGGAAGGTATTCTCCGGTACACTGAAAGTGAATGCTTTCAGTCAGAACGCAGAGGATCCACAGAAGCAGGAGCCGCTGGAAGGCATTGTCTTCTCCCTTTATAAAAGGACAGGGAGACAGAATGACGGGCAAAGCGATCAGCTTGTGTACAGCTGGACATCAGGTGAAGAGGCAAAGCAGATCCCGGCAGGCCTTCTGAAGGAAGGCAGAACCTATGTTGTCCGCGAGGAGGCGATGCCGGTTTCCGAGAACAGCACAGGCAATGCTGGCACGGTTGCCTATGCGAAGCTGGCGGAGACGGTGTTCACCGTAACGGCGACAGGCACAGGAACCTCAGCAGGAATTAAGCTTACGGGAAACAATAACGGAGGAACTCTGAAGCTGCTGATGGAAGGTGGCAGCGATTATGAGCTGGATTACATTCATAAATCCAGTCAGACACCTGAGACGCCGCGGAATCTTGTCACCATTGAGTCGAAGGATCCTTCCGGAACAGGTGTACCGGGTTCTCAGGTTACGATTGAAAGGCAAACGTCGGAGACAGATGCGTCCGGAAATGCTCAGTGGGAGCAGGTGGCGGCATTCACCATGCAGGGGAGTGCAGTGTCTTTTGATTTCGGAGGCGGTCTGTCAAAGAATGACAGTTGGCCGAACGAAGGAGATACTGCGGTCTTCCGTATAACCGAACGTGCACCGGCGGGGATGACGTCCCTGGCTTACGGAAATGACAGCAAAGCCCAGAAAACAGAGCAGGCTTCCACAACTCTGACTTTTAAGGTAGGTCAGGAGACGGGGGCAGGGTGGCAGATGACTTCCAGGACGCGTGTATATGCTGATGGAAGTTCGCAGGATGCAGATCCGGGGATCGAAGGGCAGACAGCTGCTTCAGTCACCTTTACAGATGCCTATCTCATGTCTCTGACTTCCAGCCAGGTAAACTACTATTCAAAAGAGAGCGACGAAAAGACGCTTGTCCAGAATCTGGCTGGGGCATCCATAACGGTTCAGGCGGACGGTGAGCCTCTGAAAGCCGGTGCTGATTATCTGGTTTATACGGTAAAGGACGGGAAGGCGGATCAGAAACAGACTGTCTCCGATGGCAGTGAAAGCTTCTCAATGCCGGAAAACTCGGTTCAGCTGGTTCTTCTCAGTGGAAAGGCCGGAGGTGGCAAATCAGTCGGGGTAACCGGAACGTGGGAGAAAGATTCCCACTACCATTTCGTCAAAGTTGGAACCAAGATGCCCGGTGAGGCTTCCGGCGCACTTACAGCACCGTCTGAAGATGCAACGACCGGAACCTATTCCAGCCAGATCCTAACTCTGACGCTGAAGAGTCGTATCCAGGCGGTTGTAAACCTCAGCTCGTTCGACGATGCCGGAAATGCGCATTTGTCGGGGGCATCCGGAATTGTCATGGCAAAGGTTGCGGGGACAGCGGGAGAGATCAAGGCGAATCCAACAGCATTTGTTATGAACGATCCAAATCTGGATGATGAGGTCGTCGGGATGCTTCAGACTGGTCCCAACGAACAGACGACACACATCGTTGGAACACAGAACTGGAATGGCTATGCATTTAATCCGATGAACGGTATCATAACGGGCACAAACCAGGCTGCGGATGGGAGCGGGGTGACGGTTAATGCGAAGCTGGACAGCCAGTCAACTGTCGGAACCATCGTAGTGTACATGGATCTGTACCGGGCTTCCACAGGAAAGCGCCTTCCGGTCACAGTTCAGAAACAGTATCAGGTGCGGGTTTTCATGGATGCGGGAGGAACCCTTCCGTATGGGGATGCCCAGACGCTGACAGTATCGAAGAATAATTCGACGTCCGGGACAAACGGAAGTGCGCGGTTCACCGTTCCGGTCGATGCACTGCATGGGACGACCTATTATGTATATGAGGTCGATGCAGAGGGAAAGCCCATCAAGAACAGTCGTGACATGAAGATTCAGATCCAGGGCGGCGATCGTACCAGTGGAAATGGTGCAGCTGTTACGATGAAGGCGATGGAAGTGGACTCCTACGGCAACGGGACCAAAAGAACTTATGTGGTCACGAACAAGACCATCAGGATCCAGAATCTTTATACCGATTCGTATTACAATTCACACCGAAACGAGTTCATGTCAAACGGAACGTTTGACATCCAGCTGAGGGTGGTCGATGCATCCGGCAATGAACTTCCGGTAGACAACCTGGTGGCGGAATTCAGGGTGCGGACCAGGGACGGGAAGCTGGCACTGAAGAACAACCAGAAGATTACACTCAAAAATACATCTGTCGGAGAACGGAAGAATATCTCCTTCCCTGTTCCGATTGATATCGGGAAGCAGGCGATGGGGGTCACGCTGATGTCGATCAGGACGACAGCAGGTGTGAGCCTTGCGAAGGACTACACGCTGCTCACAGACTACACGCAGCTTACGGACTACACGCAGCTCAAAAATTTGATCAACTTGAACTTCTCGAAGGTTGGGAGCAGAACCGGCGAACGGACATTTACGATCAACGCAGATGCTGAGAATCAGGGACCGGTCGTCTTCGTTTTGAGAAAGAATGACTCGAACGAGAAGGCTTCGCTGACGCTGACAAAGTCGGTGATGTATAAAAAGACGCCGATCAGGGTCAATGCGACCTATTACATCGGGATCTTCGCAGATGCAGCGCACACAAAGCTGCTGTTCAAGAAGGCGATGAGCCTGAAGGATGCCAGCTCGATGTCCGATACACTGAAGGTCAACATCAACTCCCAGAAGGGCAGGACCATCACCCTGTACTTTGCGGAGACGGACAGAAACGGCAAGGTGGTCGAGAGCGGAAAGAAGACCGGTTACAATATCTCGATCAGCTCGCCCCAGGTGACGCTGTCGCGGTCGAATATGAATGCGAGTGTGACCGTTACGAATGAGATTCTGGACGGCTCCAGGGCGGCGGAGCGGCTGACCGATCCGAATTCCGGGTTTGCAGGTGATTCAGCTGCTCTTGCGGATGCGCAGGCGCTTGCCTCCAGTTCGAATCTGAACAGCAGGACTGGTGATGATTCGCCGCTGATGCGCTATGCGCTGCTGCTTGTGATCGCCGGTGCCGGTGTGGCTGCGGGTCTTTATCTTGTTCTTCGCAGACGCAAGGCCTGAGGGCTAAACGCCTGAGGAAAAGGCATCTTTGGTCGTCTGGCCTGGTTCGGCAATCGAACTAACAGGGCTCAGAAGAGAAAAACAGATTCGTGTCTATTGCGAACCGGATTCAAAGCAGGTATAATGCGGGTGGATGCGGGCAGAAAAGCGTCTGCCCGCCCGCAAACAGATTTTATCAACTCAAAAAGGGAGGAAAAATCATGTCATTAGTCACATCTACCGAGATGTTCCAGAAGGCATACAAGGGCGGCTATGCAATTGGCGCTTTCAACATCAACAACATGGAGATTGTCCAGGGAATCACCGAGGCAGCTGCCGAGCTGAATTCTCCGGTCATCCTTCAGGCTTCCCAGGGAGCAAGAAAGTACGCTAACTCCGTCTATCTGGTAAAGCTTGTAGAGGCTGCTCTTGAGATTCATCCGGACCTGCCGGTTGTTCTTCATCTGGATCACGGTGCAGACTTCGAGGTTTGCAAGGACTGCGTAGACAACGGCTTTACTTCTGTCATGATCGATGCTTCCTCCAAGCCGTTCAAGGAGAACATCGAGCTGACAAAGAAGGTTGTTGAGTACGCACACGCTCATGGCGTTGTCGTTGAGGCTGAGCTTGGCACTCTGGCAGGCATCGAGGATGCTGTCGCTGTCAAGGCGGAGGATTCCTCCTACACCAATCCGGACGACGTTGAGGAATTTGTCGGCGAGACCGGTGTTGATTCCCTTGCAATCGCAATCGGAACCAGCCATGGCGCATACAAGTTCAAGCCGGGCACAAAGCCGCAGCTTCGTTTTGATATCCTCGATGAGGTTGTCAAGAGACTGCCGGGCTTCCCGATCGTCCTCCACGGAGCTTCCTCTGTACCGCAGGAGTATGTCAAGATCATCAACGCAAACGGCGGTGCTCTGAAGGATGCCATTGGTGTTCCGGAAGATCAGCTTCGTCAGGCTGCACGCAGCGCTGTCTGCAAGATCAACATCGATTCCGATCTTCGTCTTGGCATGACCGCTGGTATCCGTAAGACCTTTGTTGACGATCCGTCCATCTTCGATCCGCGTCAGTATCTGAAGGTCGGCCGCCAGAACGTCCATGACATCGTTGCACACAAGATCAAGGATGTCCTTGGATCCGATGGCAAGGCTGCTGAGCTGTCCAAGAGATAAGGATCAGGCTGCCTGATGAAGAAGGCCTGAATAACCGGAGGGGGTATCCTCAGGATCTGAGAAGATCCCGGGAATGCCCCTTTTGCTGTATCCGAAGATATGATGTAACCAGCGGCGGATGCCGGAGATCATGGCGTCCTCATGTATGAATACAGGAGAAGATATGGAATTATCTGAGAAGGGTGTATACCTGGTCAATGGAACCGATATCGTGCCGGATACGGAGGAGGCCTCGGCCCGGATACGGCAGATGACCGGAAAGGAACCGGACAGGCAGCAGGCGCGCAGGGAGACGATGGCATGGTCGATTCTTCACAGCCATAACCTGTCCGGGGATGATGAGAAGCTCCAGATCCGCTTCGATAAGATGGCATCTCATGACATCACATACGTGGGCATCATCCAGACAGCGAGGGCATCCGGCCTGGAGCAGTTTCCGATCCCGTATGTCCTGACGAACTGCCACAATTCGCTCTGTGCTGTCGGTGGTACGATCAATGAGGATGACCATATGTTCGGCCTCTCAGCGGCGAAGAAGTACGGCGGCATCTATGTCCCGCCGCATCAGGCCGTCATCCACCAGTTCGCACGCGAGATGCTTGCCGAGTGCGGGGCGATGATCCTGGGCTCTGACTCCCATACCCGCTACGGGGCACTCGGGACGATGGCGATGGGAGAGGGCGGCGGCGAGCTGGTCAAGCAGCTGCTCAGCCAGACCTACGACATCGACATGCCCGGCGTCGTTGCAGTCTATCTGGAGGGAGAGCCGGCAGCCGGGGTCGGACCGCAGGATGTTGCGCTGGCCATCATCGGCGCGGTGTTTGACAAGGGTTATGTCAAGAACAAGGTCATGGAGTTCGTCGGACCCGGCATCGGACGCCTGAGTGAAGACTTCCGAATCGGTGTCGATGTGATGACGACGGAGACAACCTGCCTGAGCTCGATCTGGCGAACAGATGAGAAGACAAAGAACTTCTATGAGATCCACGGCAGGAGATCCGCCTACAGAGAAATGAATCCGGGCAGCCTTGCCTATTACGATGGCTGTATCCGCGTGAACCTGTCTAAAATCCGCCCGATGATCGCGATGCCGTTCCATCCGAGCAATGTCTATGCCATTGAGGATGTGCAGAAGAACCTGAAGGACGTGCTCCACGATGTGGAGGAGCGTGCGAAGGTTTCCTTCGGCGGAAAGATCAGCTATTCGCTTCAGGACAAGATTGTGGACGGGAAGCTCTATGTCGACCAGGGGATCATCGCCGGCTGTGCAGGCGGCGGATTTGAGAATATCTGCGCGGCTGCGGACATTCTCCGTGGCCATTCGATCGGCAACGACGAGTTCACGATGAGCGTTTACCCGGCTTCCATGCCGATTTACATGGAGCTGGTGAAGGATGGCCGCTTTGCTGATCTGATCGAAGCCGGTTGTGTTGTCAAGACAGCGTTCTGTGGACCCTGCTTTGGTGCGGGCGACACCCCTGCAAATGGGGCCTTCTCCATCCGCCATTCGACCCGGAACTTCCCGAATCGGGAAGGCTCGAAGGTGCAGAATGGCCAGATTGCTTCGGTTGCGCTGATGGATGCGCGTTCCATCGCAGCGACGGCGGCAAACAAGGGCTTCCTGACAGCTGCGACAGAGATGGATGTGAAGTACAGCGAGCCGGAGTACCATTTTGACAAGGCAATTTACGAGAATCGTGTGTTCAATGCCTGGGGAAAGGCGGAGCCGGAGAAAGAGCTGGTGTTCGGGCCGAATATCAAGGACTGGCCGGCGATGAGTCCGCTGCCGGAGAATCTTCTCCTGCGTGTTGTGTCCGAGATTCATGATCCGGTGACCACGACCGATGAGCTGATCCCGTCCGGGGAGACAAGCTCTTACCGTTCCAATCCGCTGGGACTTGCGGAGTTCACGCTGTCCCGAAAGGATCCGGCGTATGTGCCGCGGGCAAAGCAGGTGCAGCTGGTGCAGAAGGCAATTGAGTCGGGAGAAGATCCTGCATCCGCGCTTTCCGCAGCAGAGACACAGGATGCGGGCTCGAAGCCGCTTGCGGATTCCTATCAGGACACAGTCAGCCTGATCGCAGAGAAGCTCCCTGGTGTCGTTGAAAGCTTCAAGGACCCGAAGGCGTTCGGTGTCGGTTCGACCATCTTTGCGGTGAAGCCGGGAGACGGGTCTGCGAGAGAACAGGCTGCTTCCTGCCAGAAGGTGCTCGGCGGCTGGGCGAACATTGCATTTTCGTATGCGACAAAGCGTTATCGCTCGAACCTGATCAACTGGGGCATGCTTCCGCTTGTGATCGGGGAGGGCGATCTCCCGTTTGCAAATGGAGACTGGGTCTTCCTTCCGGATATTCGGGCGGCTGTCGCCGAGAAGCGCGACCGTATCATGGGCTTTGTCGTGAAGAACGGCGCCATGAAAGAGTTCTATATGACACTGGGTGAGCTGACCGACCATGAGCGTGAAATCATCATGGACGGCTGCCTGATCAACTACAACCGGAAGCTGCATGAGCGCCAGGCTTGAGCGGCGTTTCAGTGTGATGCGGCAGGATGGGTACCTGGCTGAACTGTCTGGATTGTATAAATTATATATACAATAATAATATGAAACAATTATAATACAAAAATATTAAAAATATAATCAAATCGTATTGACAATACAAGTGCCCTTTGCTAGTATGTAGTTACACAAAGAACATCGGTTGAAAGTCAGAGGAAACAGAAGAATCCATAACCGATGGGTCTGATCGCAGAAAGGAGGGCTGGACCGATGGAAATCGACAGTGGAACACCGTACAGTTCAGTTCAATATAACAGAGGCAGAGTGACAGGTCCCTGCGAAAAAGATTTCTGATGATCGGTTTTCTGGAATCGCAGTATAGAGCGAGAATCGGAGAAGAAAAGTAGAGAACCGACAGAAGCGCCTTTCACTTGTTATATTGAAAGCAAGCTGCCGGATAAGATTCTATCGTTAAGAATTCTTGCAGTAGAAAGTTGGGAAGATGATTTTCAGAATCCGTTCCTGACGAGAAAGGGAACGAAGATCGATATCAATTATTTATTTTATGCGATGGTGCTGTAGAGCACAGCATCTTGAGTCATAGAAGAGCAGGGAAGAATCCTCCGATTCGTATGTGAGAAAGATCACAACTGAATAGCTACTCGAAGTGTAAATCGTTCAAGTCAATCGTTCCGGAGCCGGTGAGATGAGTCACCGGCTCCTTCTTTATAATGGCGGCTTATAAAACCGTTATTCTGCGTCTCAAGGGGAAGGAGATGGCTGTGGCGAAGCGGAGAGCTGATCTGCCTGCCGGATCAAAGCCGGGAGTGTTGCCTCGAATTCGACTCCGTAGCTGTCCGGTCTGCCGGATGCCTGCGTCACACGGATTGTTTCCCGGACATAGTCGACCGCAAGCCGAAGGGCTTTTTTCAGCGGAAGCCCCCTTGTCAGGGTACCGGCGACAACGGAGGTGAATAGATCTCCCGTGCCGTGATAGTTCCCCGGAATGCGGTCTGTAAAACAGGAGACAACCTCCCCGGTTCTGCTGTTTCTTGCCATGGCACCTGTCTGACCATCTTTGAGGGAGACCCCGGTCAGCACAGCCCACTCCGGACCAAGCGCACACAGTGCTTTCAGCAGATCGAGAATATAATCCTTCTCATATCTTTCCAGGTAGGGAAGACCTGTCAGGTAATGCGCCTCTGTCAGGTTGGGCAGAATGATGTCCGCACAGCCGCAGAAGGCAGCATATTGTTTCGCAAAGGCTTCGTCGAAACCGGTATAGAGCTTTCCATAATCCGCCATGACAGGATCGATGATGACGAGCGGATTCTGAGTGCCCTGGAATTTCCGGATGATATCCTGAACAATCTCCATCTGTCTCACAGACCCCAGATAACCGGAATAGATGGTGTCGAATGAGAATCCCAGTCTTTTCCAGTGGTCGGTGACGGGAACCATCTGGTCTGTCAGGTCCAGAAAGGTGAAGCCGTCAAACAGGGTATGCGTGGAGAGCAGTGCGGTCGGAAGAACGGCCGTCTCGATACCCAGCGACGAGATGACCGGGAGCGCAATGGTGAGGGAACATTTCCCGATACAGGATATGTCCTGTATTGTCAGAAGCCGTTTGCCGGAAGGAATCCCGGGTTTCGTCTGATCCTTATCTTCTGTCTCGTTTCTCAGATCCAGTTGATCCGGATGATGCATCGTTCATATCCTCCTTTTTCCGTTAGTCTAGCATCAGCGCACAGGACATACAACCAGGATGCAGTGTCCGATGATGCATCGTCCGTTTACGCTGTTTCCCTCCGATTGCCACCCACCGGCAATCGTGGTATAGTTACTGTGCATTTTTGTCTTCTGTACAGGCGGCCGGGATGGCACCTGCAGACAGCCTGCATCGGGCTTCAGTGCAGGATACAGAAAAACGGAAGAACTACTGAGGCGCAACGGGGAAATCGGAATCTGAACAGATTCCAGCGGACGATATGAATATCATAGTTGTAGGGTGCGGGAAGGTCGGAGCGAAGCTCTGTGCCGATCTGTGCCGGGAAGGGCATGATGTCACAGTCGTGGACAAGAGCGATTCTGTCGTGAATCAGATCTGCGACCGGTTTGATGTCATGGGTTTTTCAGGAAATGGAGCAAGCTACCAGGTTCTGCAGGAAGCGGGCATTGTACATGCCGATCTGGTGATCGCGGTGACAGGCGTGGATGAGGTGAACCTTCTTGTCTGCCTGATTGCACGAAAGGCGGGACATTGCCAGACCATCGCAAGGGTTCAGAACCCGGAGTATAACCAGGAGGCCGGGTTCCTGAAGGAAGAGCTGGGGCTGGCGCTGGTCATCAATCAGGAATTTACCTCGGCGCAGGAGGTGGCGCGGGTTCTGAAGTTCCCGAGCGCGATCGAGATCAACACCTTTGCCAAAGGAAAGGCAGAGCTGCTTCATTTCCGGATCCCGAAGGATTCCGTGCTGGATGGAATGAATCTGAACGAGCTTCACGAACGGCTCAAATGCCATGTGCTCGTATGCACGCGGGAGCGTGACAACGAGATGGTCATTCCGCAGGGAAACACGGTACTGAGGTCGGGGGATGTTATCTCAATTGTAGCTCCCGGGGATGAGCAGACAGAGTTTTTCAGGAGAATCGGACTCAATACCCATGCGGTCAGAAATGTGATGATCGCCGGGGGAGGGGATATCGCGTATTATCTGTCCCGGATTCTGATCCGCTCCGGGATTCAGGTCAAGATCATAGAGAAGGAACTTTCGCGCTGCGAGCAGCTTGCGGATCTGCTTCCGAAGGCGACCATCATTCACGGCGACGCCTCGGACAAGGAGCTTCTGGTCGAGGAGGGAATCGCCCGGACGGAAGGCTTTGTCGCACTGACCGGAATTGATGAGGAGAATGTCATCCTGTCGCTGTTCGCCCGGTCGATGGGCATTCGGAAAATCGTCACAAAGGTCGACAGAAGTGCATTCGCGGAGGTGTTTGACCAGCTGGATCTGGACACGATGATTGCTCCGAAGAACATTACGGCGGAGCACATCGTGACTTATGTCCGGGCGATGCAGAATTCTTTTGGAAGCAACATCGAGACGCTTCACCGGATGATGGATGACCAGGCAGAGGCACTGGAGTTTCTGATCAGGGATTCATTTGCTCACAAGAATATCCCGCTCAGGGATATGAAGTTCCGGCAGGGGGCGCTGGTCGCCTGCATTTCCAGAAAGGGAAAGGTGATTCTTCCGAGGGGCGATGACCGGATCGAGGTGGGCGATACGGCAGTGGTCATCACTTCCCTCAAGGGGGTCAGTGATATCGATGATATTTTTGAAAAGTGATATCCCATGAATTATGCAATGATATTCCGGATTCTGGGGTGGATGCTGGTCTTTGAGGCCGGGTTTATGGCGCCCTCCGCCATCGTGGCGGCGATCTACCGGGAGGCCAGCGTGATTTGGCTGCTTGTCTCGATGGGGATTGTAACGGCGGCGGGACTCCTTCTGGGAGCCGTTTCCAGACCGTGTCACCACAGGATCTATGCGCGGGAGGGAGCTGTCATCTGCGCGCTGATCTGGTTTCTGTACAGCATCTTCGGGGCGCTTCCGTTCAAGCTGTCCGGCCATATTCCGGATATGTTTGATGCTGTGTTCGAGACGGCATCCGGCTTTACGACAACCGGCGCCTCTATCCTGTCAGATGTCGAGGCGCTTCCGCACTGGCTGCTGTTCTGGCGTTCCTTCACGCACTGGGTAGGCGGAATGGGCATTCTGGTCTTTGTCATGGCCATTATTCCGCTCGCATCCGGGGGAAGTGCGATGTACCTGATGAAGGCGGAAAGTCCGGGCCCTAGCGTCAAGAAGATGGTGCCGAAGGCGAGTCAGACAGCCGGTCTTCTTTACAAGATGTACATTTTCCTGACAGTCCTGCAGCTTCTGTTTCTGGTGCTCGGGCGGATGCCGCTGTTTGACGCGCTCTGCATTACCTTCGGGACAGCCGGAACGGGCGGGTTCTCAGTCCTGAATTCGGGCTGTGCAACATATACGATCTTCCAGCAGGTTGTGATCACGGTCTTCATGATCCTGTTCGGGACAAATTTCAGTGTGTTCTACCTGATCATGATGGGCAGAATCCGGGAAGTGCCGAAGGTGTCGGAGGCGATGACCTACTATGGAATCATCGGGGCAGCCGTTGCTCTGATGACGATCAATATACGGGGATCCTATACAAGCATCGGGCTGGCGATCAAGGATGCGGCCTTTCAGGTCGGATCCATCATCACGACAACCGGTTTTTCAACCACGGATTTTAACATCTGGCCTGCCTTCTCCAAATGGATTCTGATACTTCTGATGTTTGTCGGCGCCTGCGCCGGAAGCACGGGAGGCGGCATCAAGGTATCCCGAATCCAGGTGGTGTTCAAGGCGATCATGAAAGAGCTGGACAGCGTCATTCATCCGAATGATGTCCGCAAGATCCGTTATGACGGAAAGGTGCTGGATCACGCAGTACTGAGAGGCATCAATGTCTTTATTACAGCATACTTCGTGGTGTTCGGGCTTTCGGTTCTGTTGGTTTCAGTCGACAACTTCGGACTTGAGACGAATTTTTCCGCGGTGGCGGCGACATTGAACAATATCGGCCCGGGGCTTGGAGGAGTTGGACCGGCTTCAAACTTCAGCGGGTATGGCGCATTTTCCACCTGTGTGCTGATTTTTGATATGATTGCCGGAAGACTGGAGATCCTTCCTGTACTGATCCTCCTTTCTCCCCATACATGGGCGGAGGGTTCTGTTCTGAGAGGAAAGCATGTCAGAAGGAGCCGGGAAGCGGAAAACGATCTGATGATGAGCGGAAGCCTTGAAATGGAACTTGGCTGATGCCAGTGAGGTGACAGAAGTGGATAAAAAAGAGTACCAGGAGAAACTGAGTGAGATCAACCGGCTGATTGCCGTTGAGGATTACAATTCTGCGGCGCAGGTGGCGGATTCGATCGATTGGAAGAGAGTCCGGAATGTCCAGACGCTTCTGATGATCAGCGAGGTCTATGAGGCGGTGAACCGCTATGATATGAGCAAGAATCTTCTGCTCAGGGCATATCGCAGGAGCCCCCTTGGCCGGACAGTTCTGTATAGGCTGGTGGAGTGTACCATTGCTCTGGGACAGTTTGATGAGGCGATCGAGTATTATTCCGAGTTTGTTCAGGCGGCGCCGAGGGACAACAACAAGTATATCCTGAAGTACAAAATCTACAGGGGCAGGGGATCGTCACTGGACGAGCAGATCAATATTCTGAAGGAATACCTGGCACAGGAAAAGGACAGCGAGCGCTGGTCCTACGAGCTGGCGAAGCTCTACAAGGAGGCCGGAAGGACGCAGGAATGTATCAACACCTGTGACGATCTGGTGCTCTGGTACCAGAGTGGTAAATATGTAATCAAGGCGCTGGAGCTGAAAAAGAAGATCGCGCCGCTCACCCCAAGGCAGCAGGAGATTTATGACAGCCGCTTTGATGAAGTGGCCCAGGATGATGATCAGGACGAGGAGTCCGAGGCTTCCTATCTGCAGCAGGCGAGGGCAGAGCGTGCAACGATCCAGCAGGATGCGATCAAGTCGGAGCTTGCGGAGGATATCTCGAGGGCAGCACGGGCAAAACAGCAGGCGGAGGCTGAGACAGCCCGGCGGGAAGAAGAGCAGCCGCTCGGTCAGCCCGCTGCACAGGAAACTGCAGGGGGCCCGCAGCAGATGCAACCAGTCGGGCAGTCAGATGAACAGTCCGCAGGCCAGCCTGTTGAGCAGCCAGCCGGTCAGCCGGTTGGACAGACAGATGAACAGTCAGCCGGTCAGCCCAGTGAACAGCCGGCTGCGCAGGCGGCGGCTTCCGCACAGGCGGATCATACAGAGATGCTGCAGCGGAAGGCAGAGGACGCTATGCGGCCGGAGACGGCTTTCTCACAGACATCTTCTGCGGACAGTGACAGTGCGCAGCCTGCTGCAGATCAGCTGTCAGGGCCGGTTGATGAAGGCGTTCATTACGATGAGAAAAATCTGAAGCAGAATCTGTCAGAGAGCATGAAAAAAATCATATCCGGCATCGGACCGAGAGATGTGGTCGATGAGGAGGAGCAGCAGCTTGACCGTGCGATCGAAGAGTCGAAGGAAGATCAGGAGGAGGCTGTCGTATCCAGAGGGCTGGGGATGTCCCTTGGGATCAATCAGCCGGAGGAAAAGAAAGCAGAGGCGCCGAAGCTGACGATTGACGACATCCTTCTGTCCATGGAGGACAAGGGGGATGCCGTCCGCAGAGTGATCTCGGAGGGAAAAGATATGGATCACGTCACCATGCAGCCGCAGGAAGCAGATGGTGCGCTGTCTGAAAATCGCACTGATGCTGCAGAAGGAGAAGACACAGAGGGATATCAGACTGCCGATGCGGCAGCACAGCCGTCGGCAGATGCGGCAGTTCAGCCGTCAGCAGATGCAGCAGCACAGCCATCGGCAGATGCGGCAGTTCAGCCGTCAGCGGATGCAGCAGCGCAGCCGTCAGCACCCGAAGAAGCACAGAAGCCGACAGATACAACTGTGCAGCCGTCAGCAGGCACCGCGAGACAGCCGTCAGCATCCGAGGAAGCACCGCAGGCAGCAGATGCATCAGCGCAGCCGTCAGCCGATGCAGCCGTGCATTCATCAGCAGGCGCAGAAGCAGCGCAGCCGTCAGCAGGTACCGCAGGAGAACAGGCGGCATCTTTCCGCCCGGAGGACTGGAAGAACAGACCGGTAGAGGATATCCTGGATGCAAAGACAAGGGTTCTTCCGACAGCGGAAATCGCAAAGCTTCACGAACAGTTCCGACAGAGAGAGCTGAAGGCAAAGACGGCCGGCGAGAGAGTTGCGGAGCAAATTGCATCGGAGGCTGAAGCGCAGGCCAAGAAAGAGGATGCAGGAAAAACAGCGGCATCGCAGGGACAGCCGGAAGATGGGATTCAGCCTTTTGGGCAGGCAGCCGCAGCCCGCGCGGAAGCATCAAGGCAGAAACAGGAGAGGCAGCCGGCAGATGAGCAGCCGCATGCTGCCTCAGAGAAAGAGACTGTCCAGCGGACGTCTGAGCAGTCCATGCGCGAGGTCCTTCCGCAGACGGATGTCAGAGAACCGCAGGTGACAGCCGGCAGATCCTACCTGAAGCCTTATCAGAGAGAGCTGTTCTCGGGATTCCTCGGGATCGGAAATCTGGAGGAACAGATTGCAAAAGCAATCGAGCAGGCAGAGAGCCGGAATGGAGACCGTACATCCCGCACAGGCAATGTCCTGATTCTGGGCGGGCATGGCTGTGGAAAAACGACGATCGCGACGGGCATCGCAAAGGCTGTCGCGGAGGACATGGGGACGCATTCGGTCAAGATGGCGCGGATTTACGCGGCTGACCTGAACCGCAAGGACATTGCGGCAACGATCGCAAAGATTGCGGGAGGGGTCCTGATTGTCGAGGAGGCCGGAGATCTGGAAGACAGCATCGTCGATCAGCTGACAACGGCGATGGAATTCCGGACAGACGGGATGATCATGATTCTGGAGGATGAACAGCGGTATATTCATGACCTCCTGATGCGCCATCCGCGCTTTACGATGAAGTTCACGGCGCAGATCTACATCCCGACGTTCAGCAGCCAGGATCTGGTGAACTTCGGTCAGCTTTATGCGGAGAGCCAGGACTGCACGCTCTCGGAAGACGCAAGGGAAGCGCTCAGGGCAAGGCTGGATGCAGCGGCCAAGTCGGGCGAACAGGTATCGATCACCAATGTCGTGGAGCTGACAAGCCGTGCGATCCGGAATTCGCAGAAATTCTTCCGCAGGATTCAGTCTGCGAAGAAGCGCTACGACGAACAGAACAGGGTGATCCTGAAAGCAAAGGATCTGCGGTAACATCGATATAATTCCGTAATAATTACGGAACCCGGCAAACGATCCGAAACCATTCCGATTTAGGCATTCAGACAGAAAATGTTGGGATATTGGAGCGGTATTCTAACATTTTGTCAGCTTATATAAAAATATTTTGAATTCATGGTAATATCGTTCATTGACACTGACAAAACGCGCTGTTATACTCTAGCTAGTTCCTTATTAATTTTGCGTTTTTGCTGACGCCAGGAGGTAGTGAGGATGAAAAAACAGATTGCTGTGTTTCTGAGTTTGGCAATGGCTGCAACAGCCTGCAGCCCGGCATTTGCGGGGGAGACTGAAGCCCAGACGGAAGGTCAGGCAAGCGGTGGCGCTTTCATTGCGGGAGCTGAGACGGAGGCGGATGTGACGATTCCGTCCGATATGAAGTTCGGCTTCATTTTCCTTCACGATGAGAATTCAACCTACGACCTGAATTTCATCAACGGAGCGAAGGAAGCGGCAAAGGAACTCGGTCTTTCAGATGACCAGATTATCCTGAAGACCAATGTCCCGGAAGGCCAGGAGTGCTACGAGACGGCTGCAGACCTTGCAGACCAGGGATGCGCGGCAGTCTTTGCGGATAGTTTCGGACATGAGGATTACATGATCCAGGCAGCCCAGGAGTACCCGGATGTCCAGTTCTGCCATGCAACCGGAACGAAGGCGCACACCGAAGGACTGAGCAACTACCACAACGCGTTCGCTGCCATCTATGAGGGCCGCTATCTGGCCGGCGTCGCAGCGGGCATGAAGCTCAACGAGATGATCAAGGACGGCAAGATTACCGAGGACAAGGCGAAGATCGGCTATGTCGGCGCCTTCACCTACGCAGAGGTTATCTCCGGATTCACCTCCTTCTTCCTTGGCGCAAGATCTCAGTGTCCGAGTGCAACGATGGAGGTTACCTTCACCGGATCCTGGTATGATGAGACGGCTGAGAAGGAAGGCGCAAAGAACCTGATCAACGACGGCTGCGTGCTCATTTCCCAGCATGCAGATTCCATGGGTGCTCCTACAGCCTGCGAGGAAGCAGGGGTTCCGGATGTCTCCTACAACGGGTCCACGCAGGATGCATGCCCGAACACCTATCTGATTTCCTCCAGAATTGACTGGGCTCCGTACATGAAGTTTATGATGCAGTCCGTTGCAGAGGGCAAGGAGATCCCGGCTGACTGGACAGGAACACTTGCAAGCGGCTCTGTCAAGCTGACAGATCTCAACACGAGTGTCGCTGCAGAGGGAACACAGGAGAAGCTTGACGAGGTTACCAAGGAACTTGAGGCAGGTACCGTTCATGTATTTGACACCTCCGCCTTCACGTTCAAGGGGGCAGCGCTTGACGACAGCTATCTGGCAGATGTAGATACCGATGACAACTACACGCCGGATACCAAGGTCGTGTCGGATGGATATTTCCATGAGTCTGAATACAGAAGTGCTCCGTACTTCGATCTGGTTGACGCGGACAACGCAGCCGGCATTGATGGCATCAAGCTTCTGGATACCAACTTTGGCTGATGACACATTGAATACCAGGCAGAGAGATCGTCTCTGACAATTAAGAGGAGGGCAGTACGGGAGCAAGACCTGTGCTGCCTTCTTCAGTGAAGGGAAGGTGCGACAGTGGATAACAAACAGCCCGCCGTCAGCATGCGCGGCATTACCAAGACATTCGGAAAGGTAGTTGCAAACGATCACGTGTCGATCGACATCTACAAGGGGGAGATTCTCTCTCTTCTGGGAGAGAACGGAAGCGGAAAGACAACGCTGATGAACATGCTTTCCGGTATCTACTACCCGGATTCCGGCCATATCTACATCAACGGCAGGGAGGAGTTTATCCACTCTCCGAAGGACGCTCTGGATCTGGGAATCGGCATGGTTCATCAGCACTTCAAGCTCGTGGACGTCATGACGGCGACTGAGAACATCATCCTCGGGCTGAATGAAGGAAAATTCGACCTGAAGGCGGCCTCGAAGCGGATTTCCGAGATCTGCGACAGGTACGGCTTTGAGCTGGATCCGAATCAGAAGATCTATGATATGTCTGTCTCACAGAAACAGACGGTTGAGATCGTGAAGATGCTGTACCGCAAGGCGGATATCCTCATCCTGGATGAGCCGACAGCCGTTCTGACGCCCCAGGAGACGGAGCGCCTCTTCGATGTTCTTCGGAACATGAAGAAGGATGGAAAAGCGATCATCATCATCACGCACAAGCTGAATGAGGTGCTGGAGATCTCCGACTGGGTGGATATCCTGAACAAGGGGAAGTTCATCGGCAACCTGAAGACCTCGGAGACCAACACGCAGGAGATGACCGATATGATGGTCGGCCATGCCGTGAAGCTGGATATCGAGCGTCCGGAGCCGCAGGATGCAAAGCCGAGGATTGTCGTGAAGGGACTGACGGTCAGCAGCGTGGACGGCATCCGGAAGCTGGATGACGTCTCCTTCGATATCCGCTCGGGAGAAATACTGGGAATTGCGGGGATTTCCGGGAGCGGTCAGAGGGAACTTCTGGAGGCGATTGCAGGTCTTCAGAAGATCGATTCCGGCGAGATCACCTACATCGATGACAATGGCAAAAAGAGAAGTCTTGTAGGGGAGGATCCCGAGGCCATCGCCGAGATGGGCGTCGCTCTGTCATTCGTTCCGGAGGACCGGCTCGGTATGGGGCTGGTCGGGAACATGGATCTGACAGATAACATGATGCTGCGTTCCTTCCGGAAGGGCAAGGGTCCGTTCACGAACCGGAAGATTCCGCAGAATCTGGCGAAGGAGGTCGTCGAGGAGCTTTCCGTCGACACGCCCGGCCTTTCCACACCGGTCAGAAGACTTTCGGGCGGCAACGTCCAGAAGGTGCTTGTCGGGCGCGAGATCGCATCCAATCCGACCGTTCTCCTGACAGCTTATGCGGTGCGGGGACTGGACATCAACTCGTCGTATGTGATTTACGACCTGATGAATAAACAGAAGGAAAAGGGAGTCGCGGTCGTCTATGTCGGCGAGGACCTGGATGTGCTTTTGGAACTGGCGGACCGCATTCTTGTCCTGTGCGGAGGAAAGGTGTCCGGCATTTTGGATGGGAAGAAGGCAAACAAGAATGAAGTCGGCCTGCTGATGACTTCGCTGGGAGGCGCATCATGAAGAATAAGACGAAAAACGGTACGGGACTTCATATCGTAAAGAGATCTGCGATCACCTGGTACAAGGCGATGGCGATCAGAGCGCTTGCGCTTTTGTGTGCCATCCTTGTATGTGCGGTTGTCACCTGGGCATTGACAAGGGAAAGCCCATTCGACGTCATGGTGACCATCTTCGGCGGAAGCTTTGCCTCGCAGAGACGGTTCTGGGTTATGATGCAGGATCTTTCCGTCCTTCTTCTGATCTCCCTGGCGATGGCGCCGGCGTTTCGAATGAAGTTCTGGAACATCGGGGGCGAGGGACAGGTCATGATCGGCTGCCTCGCAACGGCTGCCTGTATGATCACGCTTGGAAGCCGTCTGCCGAATGGACTGGTGATTCTGCTCAGTCTTGTCTCAGCGGTCATTGCCGGAGGCATCTGGGGGCTGATCCCGGCGGTCTGCAAGGCGAAGTGGAACACCAATGAAACTCTGTTCACCCTGATGATGAATTATGTTGCGATTCAGCTCTGCGCATACTTTATCATCCTCTGGGAGAAACCGAAGGGCTCCGGAAAGGTCGGCATCATCAATCAGTCCAGTCACGCCGGCTGGCTGCCGGTCATCGGGCGGTACAAGTACCTGCTGACTGTCATTGTCGCGGCGGCGGTGACCGTCTTTATCTTCGGCTATATGAAGTACAGCAAGCATGGCTATGAGCTGGCGGTTGTCGGAGAGAGCCAAAATACGGCAAGATATGTCGGTATCCGGGTTGGAAGAGTCATCGTTCGGACGATGCTGCTGTCTGGCGCCATCTGCGGACTGACCGGTTTCATGCTTGTCGCTGGATCGGACCACACCATCACGACAACCCTTGCAAACGGGCGGGGCTTTACAGCTGTCCTGGTTGCGTGGATGGCAAAGTTCAATCCATTTGGCATGATCTTCACGAGTTTCCTGATTACGTTCATGTCCAAGGGGGCCGGCGAGGTGGCGACGAACTTTAACCTCAACGAGTCATTCTCGGATATCCTGACGAGCATCATCATCTTTTTCCTGATTGGATGTGAGTTCTTCATCCAGTACCGAATTGTCCGGAAGAAGGAGGCGAAATAAATGTTTAACTTTGTAGCGTTTATTCCAAGTGCGGTCAAACAGAGTATTCCGCTTCTGCTCGGCAGTACGGGCGAAACTCTCACCGAGAAATCCGGAAACCTGAACCTTGGCATCCCGGGCATCATGTACGTCGGTGCCATCTCGGGTGTCATCGGTTCTTTCTTCTATGAGAACCACCTGACGGCAGTGAATGCATCCATCAATCCGTTCCTTGGAATCGCGATTCCGATTCTCTGTTCGCTCCTGGGGTCTCTCCTGATGGGACTGCTCTACTGCTTCCTGACGGTCAACCTGAGGGCAAACCAGAACGTGACCGGTCTTGCAATGACAACTTTCGGTGTCGGATTCGGAAACTTCTTCGGCGGATCGCTGATCAAGCTGACGGGGTCGGACGTCCCGTCCATTTCACTTCGGGCGACCTCCGGGTGCTTCCAGAAGACGCTTCCGTTTGCAGATAAGACGGGAGTGATCGGAAAGCTGCTGTTCTCATACGGCTTCCTGGCATACACGGCGATCATCATCGCAATCCTGGCCGCGCTGTTTCTGAGAAAGACAAGGCTCGGTCTCCAGCTGCGGGCGGTCGGAGAGAATCCGGGCACGGCGGACGCGGCCGGGATCAATGTCTCGAAGTACAAATACATCGCGACCTGCGTCGGATCCATGATTGCAGGACTCGGCGGCCTGTACTACGTCATGGACTATGCATCCGGTGTCTGGTCGAACAACGCCTTCGGCGACAGGGGCTGGCTTGCCATCGCGCTTGTCATCTTCACGGTCTGGAGACCGGACCTGAGCATCTTTGCATCCATCCTGTTCGGCGGCCTGTACATTCTGTATCTTTACATTCCGACCGGAACAAACATGGCCATCAAGGAGATCTACAAGACGTTTCCATATCTTGTCACGATTGCGGTGCTCATCATCATGAGCATGCTGAACAAGAAGGAGAACCAGCCGCCGGCAGCACTGGGCTTGCCGTACTTCAGGGAAGACCGCTGAGACGGAAGAATCAAAGACAGTAGCAACAAAGACAGCTTAAACAGACTGAAGACCAGTATGCTGAAAGCTGATACGCTGAATGACAGCAGACAGACGGGCATCGGAAAATCGGGAGGACCCTTTTCCGGTGCCCGTACGCATATATACCGTGGTTATGCTGCTCCGCAGCCCTCCGCTACGCTGCTGGCAGATGGATGAAGCGCTGCAGGAACAGGGAAGGATCCCGCGCAGGCAGGTTTGCCCGGAAATGGGGCCTTCGTTGACTTATGTTTGTGCAAATCATATAATTATTAGCAGGCTGACGGTGGCTCTTTTAAGTGGGTTGCTGAAAGAACCGGATGCTGTAGAAAAGCTGCGAAAAAGTGCGGGAAAGGATGGGTGGCACCATTGAGCGAATGGTACGATAACACAGTTTTTTATCATATCTATCCACTGGGACTTCTGGGAGCTCCTCATGAGAATCAGGGAGGAGAGGTGGTTCACCGCCTCAGAAAGCTGAATGGATGGATTCCGCATATGAAGGATCTGCATGTCGGGGCGATCTATATCGGACCGCTCTTTGAGTCATCCAGGCATGGGTACGACACAATCGATTACCGGATGGTGGACAGACGTCTTGGAGATCAGGAAGATTTCAAGGCATTTGTACGCTCCTGTCATGAGGCAGGAATCCGGGTGGTCGTCGATGGGGTCTTCAACCATACAGGACGTGATTTTTTTGCATTTCGGGATATTCAGAAGAACCGGGAGCAATCGAGATACAAGGACTGGTATAAGGGCATCAATTTTGGATGGGACAGCGCTTATCACGACGGGTTCTCCTATGAGACGTGGCGGGGATCGGGCGATCTGGTCAACCTGAACCTCAGAAATCCGGAGGTGAAGGACTATCTGTTCGATGCGATTCGTTTCTGGATCGATTCGTTTGATATTGACGGCATCCGGCTGGATTGTGCGGACTGCCTTGATTTTGATTTTCTCCGGGAGATGCGCCGCGTGGTCCTGGAGAAAAAAACGGATTTCTGGCTGATGGGAGAGGTGATCCACGGCGACTATGCGCGCTGGGCGAATCCGGAGATGCTTCATTCTGTCACGAACTATGAGCTGAACAAGGGGCTTTGGTCCGGACATGAGTCACACAATTACTTCGAGATTGCCCATACCATCCGGAGACAGTTCGATGAGAATGGCGGAATATACAGGGGCCGGGTGCTGTACTCCTTTGCAGACAACCACGATGTTTCAAGGGTTGTGGAGAAGCTGAGCGATAAAAAGCAGCTGTTTCCGCTGTATACGCTTCTTTATACACTGCCGGGCGATCCGTCCATCTATTACGGATCAGAGTGGGGCATCGGCGGACGGAAGGAAAACGGAGACTGGGGGCTTCGGCCGCAGATCGACCTGGAGAAGATCAGTCAGAACCCGCCCATCCCGGGGCTGGAAGAATTCCTTGAGAAGCTCGGAGCGCTCAGGCAGGAGTATCCGGTGATTGGAAATGGCCGGTACAGGGAGCTGCTTCTGACAAACAGGCAGTATGCATTTGCGAGGATCGGAGATCAGGAGGCGGTTGTGGTCGCGGTTAATAACGACAGTCAGCCTGCCGAGCTGTGGATCCGGATTCCGGATATTGGAGATACTGTGGTTGACCTGCTGTCGCTGGATGAAGTTAAGAAGGAACAGGGACAGCTTCACGTCACGCTGCCGGCGGATGGCTGCGCAGTTTATCTGCTCAATCAGGGAGGAAGCGAAGCGATGAGAAAGAAACAGGCTGGGAAAACGGAGCCAAAGAAGGTGACGGCAGCAGCGGAGCTGAAGAAGGTGACGGCAGCGCCGGAGCCGAAGAAGGTAACGGCAGCGCCGGAGCCGAAGAAGGTAACGGCAGCAGCGGAGCCGAAGAAGGTAACGGCGGCGTCGGGGCCGAAGAAGGTAACGGCAGCGGCGGAGCCGAAGAAGGTGACAGCGGCGCCGGAGCCGAAGAAGGTGACAGCGGCGCCAGAGCCGAAGAAGGTGACAGCGGCGCCAGAGCCGAAGAAGGTAACGGCGGCAGCGGAGCCGAAGAAGAAACCGGCAGGGAAGGTTCCGGAAAAGGGGCCTGAATTTATCGGGGATCTGGATCAGTACCTGTTTGACAAGGGCGTTCACTACGACATCTATAAGAAGCTGGGTGCACATCCTTCCACGTACAAGGGACGGAAGGGCATTCACTTTGCTGTGTGGGCGCCTCATGCGGCGGCCGTCACGCTGATCGGGGAGTTCAACGGCTGGAATGAGAGCAACATCCCGATGGAAAAGAAGGAGCCCTCCGGAATCTGGGAGACCTTTGTCGAGTCGGCGCAGCCTGGACAGATGTACAAGTATCTGATCTACACACAGGATGGAAGAAAGCTGTACAAGGCGGACCCTTATGCGAACCAGGCAGAGTACCGCCCGGGAACGGCATCTATCATCGCGGATCTGAGTCCGATCAAATGGACGGACGGAAGATGGATGAGGAGGCAGAATGACTTTGTCCAGGACAAGGCGCCGATTTCTATCTACGAGTGCCATATCGGGAGCTGGATGCGTCATCCGCACGGTGAACATGAGGACGGATTCTACAACTACCGGTATTTTGCGCATTCCATCACTGACTACCTGCTGAAAACAGGATACACGCACATCGAGCTGATGGGGATCGCGGAACACCCGTTTGATGGTTCCTGGGGCTATCAGGTTACCGGCTACTATGCGCCGACATCCCGGTACGGGACCCCGGAGGACTTCGCCTACATGGTGAATTATCTGCATAGCCATGGCATTGGCGTGATTTTGGACTGGGTGCCCGCTCATTTCCCGAAGGATGCCCATGGGCTGTCGGAGTTTGACGGGACACCGTGCTATGAATATGCGGATCCGCGCAAGGGAGAACACCCGGACTGGGGGACAAAGGTCTTTGATTTCGGCAAGTCTGAGGTTAAGAATTTTCTGATTGCCAATGCACTTTACTGGATTGAGGAGTTCCATGTGGACGGCCTGCGGGTCGACGCCGTGGCGTCCATCCTGTATCTGGACTATGGCCGCAAGGACGGACAGTGGGTACCGAACAAGTATGGCGGTAATAAAAATCTTGAGGCGATCGAGTTCTTCAAGCATCTGAATTCCGTCGTCAGAGGCAAGCACCCGGGCGTCATGATGATTGCCGAGGAATCGACGGCATGGCCGAAGGTCACGGGAAGGCCGGAGGACGATGGACTGGGCTTCTCGATGAAGTGGAACATGGGCTGGATGCATGACTTCCTCGAATACATGAAGCTGGATCCGTATTTCCGCAAGTTCAATCATAACAAGATGACATTTGCGATGACGTACGCGTACTCCGAGAAGTACTGCCTGGTGCTCTCGCACGATGAGGTTGTCCATCTGAAGTGCTCGATGATCAACAAGATGCCGGGGCTTTATGATGACAAATTTGCCAATCTGAAGTGCGGCTACACATACATGTTCGGGCATCCGGGCAAGAAGCTGCTGTTCATGGGTCAGGATTTCGCGCAGGAGCGCGAGTGGTCGGAAGACAGGGAACTGGACTGGTTCCTCCTTCAGCAACCCAGGCACAGGCAGATGCTTGACTTTGTAACGGAATTGTTGCATCTTTATAAAAATACGCCGGCTATGTATGATGCAGATTGTGATCCGCGCGGATTTGAGTGGATCAATGCGGATGATGCAGACCGGAGCATTTACAGCTTCCTGCGCCATTCCGAGGATGGGAAGAGCAACCTGCTCTTTGTCATCAACTTTACACCGGTAGCGCGGCCGGATTACCGTGTCGGCTGTGTGAAAAAGTGCACATACCGGCTGGTGCTTGACGGAGACGAGGCGCGCTTCGGCGGCCGCGGGACGAGCCATCCGGTGATGTACAAGGCTGTCGAGAGTGAATGCGATGGAAAACTGTATTCCTTCGCATACGACCTGCCGGCGTACGGAGTTGCAGTGTTCCGTTATTGAGCAGGCTGCGCCCGGCAGCGCGGGCGGCAGAATCTGCGGAAAGAATGGTAGGATATTGGCATGAAAAATAACCCACGGATCAGATACAGCGGGAATCTGGGGATGCACTGGAGCTGGAGCGTCGTGCTGTCCCTCTCCCTCGTTGTGCTGGTGGCGCTCAATTTCAGGATCAGTACAAGGGCGGGCATTGTGACGCTGCTTTTTACCTGCTGCTACTTTGTGCTGATCCTCGGAGTCTATCTGTATTACCGGCCGAGAATCCTGAGGGGGCTGGTTGACTTTGCGACGAGCTTCGGGCAGAAACAGGAGGAGATCCTGCGCCAGATTGAGCTTCCCGTGACGATTGTGTCGGCGGATGGACGGATTCTGTGGATGAATGACAGACTCTGCGAGCTGTCAAAGAAACCGGAGGACTACGATAAGAACATCGCCACCCTGTTTCCGGAGCTTCAGCAGGATACGTTTCCGGCAGCGGAGTGGGATAAGGACGTGCAGGTCCACTATGAGAATATGGACTTTCGCGCTCACATGCAGCGAATCGTGATCGATGACCTGATTGACGGGACGGAGCTGATCTCCAGGGAAGCAAGGGACGGTGAGAGCAGTTATTTCTATATTATCTATTTCCTGGATGAGACTGACCTAAATCGGCTGCGCCAGGAAAACCGGGATCAGCGGTTTGCGGTGGCGCTGGTGGATCTGGACAATTATGATGAGGCACTGGAGGGAGTTGACGAGGTGCACAGTTCCCTGATCAGTGTTCTGGTGGACCGGCAGATCATGAAGTACTTCACATCGTACGACTGCCTTCCGAAGAAGCTCGAGAAGGACAAGTACATGGTTGTCTTCAACCGGAAAAGCCTTGACGCGCTGATGGCCGATCATTTTTCTGTGCTGGAATCGGTCAAGACCATCAATATCGGCAATGAAGTCAGTATTACGCTGAGCATCGGTGCGGGGATCGGCGGAAAAACCTATATCGAGAACTATGAGAAGGCCCGTTCAGCGATTGAGATGGCACTGGGCAGGGGCGGTGACCAGGCGGTGGTCAACAATGCATCCCAGATGACCTTCTTCGGCGGCAAATCCCAGAGAAATGAACAGCATACGCGTGTGAAGGCGCGTGTGAAGGCGCAGGCGATGCGGGAGATCATGATCACTAAGAACTCGGTGATCGCGATGGGGCACCGCTTTATGGACATGGACAGTCTCGGTGCAGCGGTTGGAATCTGCCGGGCGGCGCGGGCGCTTGGAAAACCGGCCCATATCGTGATGGGCACAGAGACCGGTTCGATCAGCCAGTGGCTGGAGCTTCTGAAGGAGAGCAAGGATTACAAGGACGGGCTGTTCATCAGTCATGACCAGGCACTGGCGATGACCGATGAATCGACAGCCATCATTGTCGTGGATACGAACCGGCCGTCGCTTCTGGAGTGCGGTGAGCTATTAAATCGGACGGATACGGTGGTTGTGCTGGATCACCACAGGCAGAACACGGAGAAGATCGAGAATGCTTCCCTGAGCTATATTGAACCGTCGGCATCCTCCGCCTGTGAGATGATCGCCGAGATCCTTCAGTATTTCGAGGAGAATGTCCGGCTCAGGAGCCTTGAGGCAGACTGTATGTACGCCGGGATTCTCATCGACACCAATAATTTTGTAGCCAAGACAGGAGCCCGGACATTCGAGGCAGCGGCTTATCTGAGAAGAAGCGGTGCGGATATCACGAGAGTCCGGAAGCTTCTTCGAGATGACATGGACAGCTATAAGGCGCGGGCCGAGGCAGTCCGGAACGCGGAGATCTATATGGGTGCCTATGCCATTTCGATCCTTCCGCCGGGAGGGCTGAAGAGCCCGAACGTGGTCGGTGCGCAGGCGGCTAATGAGCTGCTGAACATTGTCGGCGTCAGGGCTTCATTTGTCCTGACTGACTACGAGAATGAGATCTTTATCAGTGCCCGGTCGATAGATGAGGCGAATGTCCAGCTTGTCATGGAGAAGCTGGGCGGCGGGGGCCATATCAGCATGGCCGGCGCTCAGCTGAAGGGGATGAAGATTGAAGAGGCACGGGACAAGCTGAAGGAAGTTCTGAAACAGATGACAGACGAGAAGCTGATCTGACCGTGCAGAGATACAGAGAGATGGAGGAGAATTATGAAGATCATATTGCTGGAAGACGTGAAGAAGGTTGGAAAAAAGGGGGAGATCGTCGAGGTCTCTGACGCATATGCGAGAAACGTTCTGATCCGGAAAAACCAGGGTGTGGAGGCGACCAGCGCGAATCTCAATACCCTGAAGCTGAAGAAAGCCAATGACGAGAAGGTTGCGGCTGAGAACCTGGCGGAGGCAGAGGCGCTGAAGAAGGAGATCGAGGAGAAGGCAGTGCTGCTCAAGGTTAAGACAGGGGAAGGTGGAAAGCTGTTCGGTTCGATTTCGAACGGACAGATTGCGGACGCGATGAAGGAGCAGCTCGGGATTGAGATCGACCGCAGGAAGATCGTGATTGATGCGCCGATCAAGAACACGGGCGAGATGGCTGTCGATGTCAAGCTTCATCCGCAGGTGAAGGCGGAACTGAAAGTCAAGGTGGAAGCGCTCTGATGCCGGATGAGGAACTGATTAAAAGAATACTTCCTCATGACCAGGCGGCGGAATCATCGGTCATCGGTTCCATGATGATGGATCCTGAGGCCATCTCCGTGGCACAGAAGTATCTGAGTCCGGACGATTTCTATCAGAAATCCTTCGGTCTGCTGTTTTCCGCCATCGTTTCGCTGGATAATGAGGGCCAGCCGGTCGACAGCGTGACGATTCAGAACAGACTCAGGGAAATGGACGCACCGGAGAACATCGCAACGGACAGTTATCTGGCACAGCTTGTCACAGCTGTCCCGACTTCGACGAATATCGAATACTATGCGAAGATCGTGGCGGACAAGTCCAGGCTCCGGACAATGATCCGGACGATGGAATCTCTGACGAACAGCTGCTATCTGAACCGGGAGAGTGTCCAGGCGCTGATGGCGGAGACAGAGGAGAAGATGTTCCGGGTCCTCCAGACGAAGGAAAGCCAGGACTATGTACCGATCCAGGATGTGGTGATGGAGGAGATTTCAAAGATCTCCGCGGCGGCACGGCAGAATTCCAGTGTGACGGGACTGTCGACAGGCTTCGCGGATCTGGATTTCAAGACCTCCGGCTTCCAGCCGTCTGACCTGATCCTCATTGCCGCAAGACCGTCGATGGGGAAAACAGCCTTTGCCCTGAACATCGGGGATTATATGGCGATCCGACAGCATAAGAATGTCGCGATCTTCAGTCTGGAGATGTCGAAGGGGCAGCTTGTCCGCCGCCTGTTTGCGCAGGAGGCCAACATTGATGCCCAGAAGCTGAGAAATGGAAATCTGGCAAGCACCGAGTGGGACAGTCTGATTGCCGGCGCGGATATGATCGGCAAGTCCGGGCTAATCATTGACGACACGCCCGGCATCACGGTTCCGGAGATGCGGAGCAAGTGCCGGAGATACAAGCTTGAACAGGGACTTGATATCATTATCATCGATTACCTGCAGCTGATGAGCGGCTCATCGAAGCGCAGCAGCGATTCCAGACAGCAGGAAATTTCAGAAATCTCAAGGTCCCTCAAGGGGCTGGCAAGGGAGCTGAATGTCCCGGTCGTCGCGCTCTCGCAGCTCTCCCGTGCTGTCGAGCAGAGGCCGGATCACAGGCCGGTGCTTTCCGACCTCCGTGAGTCCGGAGCAATCGAGCAGGACGCCGATGTCGTCATGTTCCTCTACAGGGAGGATTACTATAAGCCGGACACCGAGCGGAAGGGGATTGCGGACTGCATCATCGCCAAGCAGAGAAACGGTCCTCTGGGCGATGTGGAGCTGGCATGGCTGCCGGAGTATACCAAGTTCGCCTCAATCGAGCGAAGCATGCCGCAGATATAAGACCGGACGGCTGCCGGGAAGTGTGTTTCACACCTGGATCCGGCGTGCGCGGTGCGGCCCGGAGCAGGATACGGCCCGGATGAACACAGCTGCAGGTGCCGAGAGGCGCGCTCCATGCCGGCCGTCAATCGGGGATACAGAACCGGAACAGGAATGGAAGAGATAAGGAGACCAGAAAACATGAACAATGCAAGTGTAGAGAAATTTTTCGACAAGGTGCTGACCGGCAGGCTAACGCCGGACAGGCAGGCCCTGGATATCATTGACCAGACACTTCTGCCGGGGACGGTGAAAAGAATCAATCTCAGCACGAAGGAAGAGATCTGGGAGGCCATCAAGAAACTCAGAGTCCGTGGAGCGCCGGCGATCGGGGTAAGCGCCGCATACGGAATGGCTGTCCTGTCCTCCAGAAGTCAGGCAGCGGATTTTGACTCATTTTACAGCGAATTCAAAGCCAACAAGGAATACCTTGCCTCCTCCAGGCCGACAGCCGTCAATCTTTTCTGGGCATTGAACCGGATGGAGAAGACCCTTCTGGACAACCGGACGAAGAGCATTCCGGAGATTCAGGAGATCCTCTACCATGAGGCTGACAAAATTCAGGCAGAGGATGTCCAGATCAGCCGGAATATCGGTGAGATCGGGTTCGGCCTGCTGAAGGATCTGAAAAAAGAAGGACGTCCGGTGGGAATCGAGACGCACTGCAATGCCGGGACGCTGGCGACTGCCAAGTATGGAACGGCAACTGCTCCGATGTACATTGCGCTGGAGCATGGCTGGAAAGGAACAGACATGCATGTCTACTGCGATGAGACCAGACCGTTGCTTCAGGGGGCCAGGCTCACATCGTTCGAGGTTGCGTCGGCGGGTATCACCACGACTGTCCAGTGCGACAACATGGCCTCCAGCCTGATGAGAGCCGGGCTGATCGACATCATCTTTGTAGGCTGTGACCGTGTCGCGAGAAACGGTGATTTCGCGAACAAGATCGGGACCTCCGGGCTTGCCATCATTGCAAAGCACTATGGCATACCGTTCTATGTCTGCGCGCCGTCCTCGACGATTGATATGGAAACACCGTCCGGCAGCCAGATTCCGATTGAGATGCGTGATCCGGATGAGGTCACGGAGATGTGGTATCAGGAACGGATGGCACCGGAGAACGTGAATGTGTATAATCCGGCGTTTGATGTCACAGACCACTCCCTGATTACTGGAATGATTACAGAAAAGGGGCTGTGCACAGCGCCGTTTGAGGATGCGTTCCGGAAGATCGGACTGTGAGAGAATAAAACGCTGTACCGTGTACAGTATTTAAAGGAGGGCCGGGTGCGAAAGCGTCCGGCCCTTTCTGCGTCTGGCGGTCAAGGAGTACTGCATTGGCAGATCCACATCTAAATGTTACAATATTGTTAAAAAATGCCCTCTAAAATCTTGACATTGCTCCTCGAAGATGTTAACATAGCCACAGTTGATTTGTAACATATCCGTAATATTTGAAAAGAATTCGAAAGAATATGGAAATCAAGGGGGCATGGCCAATGAATAAGGCAATGGCAAAAGCAGTCGCGTTCTGTCTGGCGGCAGGGCTTACCTTCACTGGTACAGGAGCAGCAGTATATGCAGGCGGCGGAGATGTGGCGCTGGTAGGCGTCGGGACGCAGGCGGATGCAGAGAATCATAAGAAGACAGAGTCGGAAGCTCAGACCGAGGCACCGCAGACGGAAGCACCGACTCAGACCGAGGCTCAGACCCAGTCTGAGACAGCCCAGTCAGAGGCAGCTCCACAGACGGAAGTCGACAAGAGCATGGTGGGAACGACAGGGTTTGCTCTTTGCGACGGACAGATCAATGTTCGCGCATCCGGAGATACGGATGGTGAGATTGTCGGCGTCCTGAACAATAAGAATGCGGTTCAGATCGAGGATGTCGATGAGAACGGCTGGTACAAAATCAAGTCCGGCAATGTTGAGGGCTATGTGGCAGGACAGTATATTGCCACCGGGTCGGATGCACAGCAGATCGCGGCAACGTCCGGCTATACAACTGCTGAGGTTGGGGCGAAGGTGCTGAATGTTCGCGCTGAAAAGAGTACAGATTCAGACGTAGTTGCGACAGCGACACAGTCCGATTCTCTTGAGGTTGTTCAGAATGACGGCGACTGGCTCAAGGTTTGCATTGACCACGACACCTATGGATGGGTTTCCGCAGACTATGTTTATGCCAGTACGGCATACAGCTCCGGAATGACCGTGGCAGAGGAATCTGAGAGTACGGCACAAAGCGAGGCACAGGCAGCCGCAGCAGGCAGCCAGGCATCGGATGATGGAGTGGCTGCAGCGGAGACGGTTTCAAACGAAGCGACGCCTTCCGAGACAGCACCGGCTGACGCTTCTTCTGATTCGTCTGCTTCAGCTGGCGACAGCTCTTCGGATGTGACATACACGGATACAAGCACCGCCTCGACTTCCGAGTCGGACGCTCTTTACCAGGCGTATCTTGCAGCACAGGATGCGGCAATGCACCCGGTCAGTGAGGAAGACGCAAAGCAGAAAGCAGATGCGGCGGTCAGCGCATATCAGGCATACCTCCAGTCACTTGGCGTTTCAGACGGGACTTCCCAGACGACAGGCAGCCAGGCAATCCAGAGCACAGAGCAGAGTACGGATACCTCCAGCCAGCCGGCTGAGACAGCGGTTACCTCGGTTGGTACTGATGCAGATGCCCTCTACCAGGCGTATCTGCAGGCACAGGACGCAGCCAACCATCCGACGGATGAGGCAGATGCGCAGGCAAAGGCGGATGCGGCAATTGCTGCCTATCAGGCATACCTGAATGCCATCGGAAGCGGAAGTGCATCGTCTCAGACGCAGGAGACCACAGCCGAGACCTCCGCACCGGAGACAACCGCCGAGACAACAGCGCCGGAAACCTCCGCACCGGAGACGACTGCTGAGACCTCCGCACCGGAGACAGAAGCACAGCAGACTTCTTCTCTGGGAGCCCAGATCGCGGCATATGCAACACAGTTTGTCGGCAATCCGTATGTGTACGGCGGTGCAAGCCTGACAGGCGGTGCTGACTGCTCCGGGTTTACGATGGCAGTCTTCAGCCACTTTGGCATCAGCCTTCCGCACAACGCGGCAGCTCAGTCCGGATGCGGAACGCAGGTATCGCTTTCAGACATCCAGCCGGGCGACCTGCTCTTCTATGACAACGGCGGCGGAATCGGACATGTCACGATCTATATCGGAAACGGGCAGGTCTGCCACGCATCGAATGAAAGAACGGGTATCACCATCTCCTCGATCAGCTACCGAAATCCGGTATGCGCAGTCAGGGCATGGTAAAGCAGACAGTTTGAATACTGGAGAAAGGATTCTCACAATCGTGGGGATCCTTTTTTATGCAGGCGACCGCTTTTCATCGGGTGCAGAGCACGAGATGACGGCGGAGCCGCAGAATCGAGCAGGGCAGCGTCAATCTGGCCTGCTCGATACCGGGCAAAGGGCGCCTCTGGTAAAATTGAAAGGATGCGCAGCATTGGAAGATGAAACCTTCTGGGGGGGGCAAGGGCGCCGTTCGGATAGAAGATCGTCAAAATAGATAGATCAGAAAATAATATCAGACAACAAAAGAAATATCATAATAAAGTTGAACAGAACACCCCTTGCATTATTCCGGATTGAGGCATATAATTCTTTTTGTGCTTCGGAAGAGAAAACACCGAACCACAGAAAAGAATAAGCGCTTTTAGCTCAGTTGGTAGAGCACCTGACTCTTAATCAGGGTGTCCAGGGTTCGAGCCCCTGAAGGCGCATTGGAAAGCACCGATTCTACGAGCGTTCGCTCTGGAGTTGGTGTTTTTATTATGCATAGATAAGTCGAGTCATCCTCCCCCCCCTCTATTATGAACAGACAACCGCTGCGCTTGCTGGCAGCACATTCTCTCTGACCCAGTTCCAGGCACCCATCAGGGTGCTGTCAATATAGTAGGCATCATCTGTGATGCCCTTGCTGTTTCGCATATATGCCTGATGACGCATGCTCAGCCACTGGCCGAAGCTTCCGGTTACAGCCGCCGGACCAAAGGGCCGCGTCCTGAGAATTTTTTCAGTCAGATGATGAAGCCTCCATTCATACTTGACATGATCTTTGCTGCCGTAGTGAAAAGCCGGGTTGTGAGGCCTTGAGAAGGAATCTCCAAGGTAGTGAAACCGAAGCCCGGCGGTATACCACCAGAGCCAGCTGTCCCTGTAAGCCTTCCCGAAAAAGGAAACAATTTCCTTCCGCCTGACTGCATAGCTGTGCCCGTATGACCAGTCGTTTATGTGGTGCCCCATGTAGGAGAATTTGTTGTAGTCAGGCATCACACACCCGATGCAGAAGGCCAGCTTCTCTGTTTTCGAGATGTGCAGCGGACGAACCATCCGCTTTGCGTAATTCCAGTGATCAATTGTTCTCATTCGGTCGTTCCTTTGCAGTCAATTGCTGCCGCTGAAGGCTGACACACGTGCACCTTTTGGCTTGTCATGCCTGCCTTCTCTGCGGTGATTGGGTATAAGTTGTTTGTATTGAAAGAAATATTGCCTGAATTCCTACAAATGATTGTACATTCATTTGTCAATGGTTTTCGGACAAAAAAGACGGAAATGCTTCGATTTATCAGATTGAACAAAACACCTGAATCCTGCCGATGAGAGGAATAGTATGTGGATAATGTGGATAAGTTCGTGTATAACTCGACTTTTCCGCTCTTTTCTCCTCGCTGAGGTGTGGATAAACGGGGTGGAAAACAATTTCCGATGGCCGGATGGCCGTGCCTCAGGAGGCTTGATTTTGTGCAGTTTCAATGTGAAAGGTCATTTTCTGAAAACGAACGGAAATGTGGCCAGACACAATTTACAGTAATTATCTGACAACAATTCGGCGCTCAGTGCTCATCAGCCGGCGGGCGGCTGACCATCTTGCAGATCGGATTCCCCTGGGCGGAAAAGCGTTCCTCATATTCTGTCATGACGTTTCCTGCACAGAGACGGGGATCCGCATGGAGATCATACGTGCACAGATCGATCCGCCAGCCTTCCTCCTCTGCCTCACTGAGCGCAAAGTTAAAGAGCGCCCGGTTGTCCGTCTTGAACTCCAACTGTCCGTCCGGGACGAGAATCTGCCTGTACCGCCTGAGAAAGGTTCTTCCGGGAAGCCGCCTTTTTGCGTGACGATCCTTCGGCCATGGATCTGAGAAATTCAGATAGATCCTTCCGACCTCTGCCGGGGCGAAGACGTCGGTTAGTTTCTCTGCATCCATCCGCAGGTAGAGCAGGTTGTCCAGGACGGTGCCCTGCGCTTCCAGCGCTTCTCGAAGACGAACGGCACGGACGAGGACGGAGGAGTATTTCTCAATCCCGATGTAGTTGATATCCGGGTTCTGCTGCGCAAGGCTGGTCAGAAACTTTCCTTTTCCCATTCCGATTTCGATATAAAGCGGGCGGGGATTTGTTCCAAAACGCCCCACCCAGTTCCCTTTCAGGGCGGGCTGCAGGTCTTCCGGAATCACGTAGCGGTCCGCTGCGATTTCCTCGCGTGCGCCGGGTATATTTCGAAGCCTCATGATAGTCTGATCTCCATTCTTCCGCCTTTATATGGCGGCATGATTTTTGTAAAGATGATATCATATCTGCTGCAAGCGTAGTACCTTTACAGAGACGGATATTTTGATGTTTACAGTGTCAAAAGTTCGCCGGCGGCCTCCTTCACCGGGGAGGAATTTACGGTGTCCGGCGGTTTTTCATCGACTTCAGGAGGAACAATATGCTCAGGGCAAATTTTCATACACACACCACATTGTGCGATGGCAGCAGCACACCGGAGGATATGGCGCAGCGGGCTGCTTCGCTGGGGTTTACACAGCTCGGCTTCTCCGGCCATATGGACCCGGACGATCATATGGACATGGATCTTTACAGAAACCGGATTCATGCCCTGCAGGAGCAGTACAGAGGGAAAATCGACATCCTGATGGGGATCGAGCTGGATACGGTTTACAACCCAGTGTACGCACGGCAGGTGGAATATACGATCGGCTCCACTCACTTCCCGGACGTGGCATGCAACCGGGGGTATGAAGGCGCATGCCCGCAGCGTTCGGGGGAAGGTGTCTGCGAGCCGGGAGACATCCAGGAGCAGTCGCGGAAAGAGCGCCCGCTGTCGGTGGATGCCTCCCCGGAGGATCTCCAGCTCCTGGCGGACAGATATTTCAGCGGCGATTATTATCAGCTGGCAAGGTGCTACTATGAGACGGAAGCGCAGGTATACGACCGGCTGCACTGTACCTTCATCGGACATTTTGATCTGATCACAAAGTTCAACGATCAGATGCACGTGCTGGATGAGACAGATCCAAGGTATACCGGGTCGGCGCTTGAAGCGATGGCCTGTCTGGTGGAGGAGGGCGTGCCGTTTGAAATCAACTGCGGCGCGGTCAACAGAGGACTGAAAAAGGAGTTCTATCCAAATTCATTTTTCCTGCGGGCGCTTCATGACATGGGCGGGGAGATCCTGATTAACTCAGACGCACATCAGGCGGAGCTGCTGAACGGGGCTTTTGACAAGGCTGTGAAGCAGGCAATGGCCTGCGGATTCACCCACACAAATATTCTTGTGCATGGGGAGAACGGAGCTGTTTCGTGGAGAAGTCTGCCGCTGGATACGCTCTGATGATTTCTTTTCTTTCCATATACAGGGAATCGGTGTTACAATACGTCCAGACAGCCCATGTATAGAATTCAGTACAAGACAGGGCTGATCTTCAGGTAATAGTGAGGAAATCAGTGCAATGCGAAGAGAAAAACTGACAAAAGGCGATGTGGAGAAGATTCAGAAGGAGCTGGAGCATCGCAAGGTTGTCGTCAGGCATCAGGCGGCGAAGGAAATCGCCGAGGCTGCGGCGCAGGGAGACCGCAGCGAGAATTTTGAGTACTACGCGGCCAAAAAGTTCAGGGGGGAAAATGAATCCCGCATCCGGTACCTTGAGAATGTTCTGAAGACCGCGATTGTCATATCTGACCAGAGCGCCGCAGACGAGGTCGGGGTGAACAACTCGGTGACGGTCTATGACAGGGACATGGAGGAGGAGGAAACCTACCGGATCGTGACATCGATGCGGGGGAATCTCCTGGAGAACCAGATTACGATCGAGTCACCGCTCGGAAAGGCGCTTCTGCGCCATAAGGTCGGAGATGTGGTGACGGTACGGGGGAATGACGGCTATTCCTACGAGGTCGAGATCCGGAAGATCGACAAGACAAACGATGAGTCAGGCGACAGCCTGCGGTCCTTCTGACGGGCAGCTTTGGATATGGAAACGGGGGAAGAATGAGACGGATCAATCTCAGGACGATGGCGAAGATTAACCTCAGCCTGGATGTCGTCGGGACAAGGCCGGACGGGTATCATGATCTTCGAATGGTGATGCAGTCTGTCAGGCTCAGCGACCAGGTGACGGTGAGCCCGACGCGGGCACCGGGGGTCCGCATGAAAACGAATCTCCGCTATCTGCCGGCGGATCAGACGAATCTGGCCGCCCGGGCGGCAGCACTTGTAATGGAGGAGTGCGGGATCCGGGACGGCGTCTTCATCAATCTTGAAAAACACATCCCGGTCGCTGCCGGTCTTGCCGGCGGAAGCTCGGATGCGGCAGCCGTTCTGGTTGCGATGAATCTGCTGTTCGGACTGAGACTCCCGCAGGAGAAGCTCAGGGAGATGGGGAAGCGTCTCGGTGCGGATATCCCCTTCTGCGTGATGCGCGGGACGGCGCTTGCGGAGGGAATTGGCGAAATCCTGACCCCGCTTCCGGCGCTCCCGGACTGCAGGATCCTGATTGCGAAGCCGGATATCCATGTATCCACGAAGGCTGTCTTCGAGGCGCTTCATATGACAGCCGATATCCGGCACCCGGATACGGATGCCCAGGTACAGGCGGCGCAGAATCGTGATCTGGCAGGAGTCTGCAGCCTCTGCGGCAATGTTCTGGAATCCGTGACGGAGGTCCGGTACCCGGTCATTTCCAGAATCAAGTCGTTTATGCAGCAGCAGGGGGCCCTGGTGTCCATGATGAGCGGAAGCGGTCCGAGTGTATTCGGTATCTATGATGACGACAGGAAGGCAGAAGCGGCAAGGGATGCTCTTGCACGGGGGACAGATGCATCGTTTGTCTGCCTCACAAGACCCTATAACAGGAGAACGGAGATATATGACTGAAGCGGCGATTGACAAACTGAAACTGGAAGCAGATGATTCGCTCCCGCTCAGGGATGTGGTTTTCCATACACTTCGCGATGCCATCCTGGAAGGCACGCTTCCGCCGGGGACAAGGCTGATGGAGCTTCAGCTCAGCAGTGTCCTGGGGGTGAGCAGAACGCCCGTGCGGGAGGCGATGCGGCTTTTAAGCATGGAAGGGCTCGTGCGGATGAGCGTGCGGCGGGGAACCATAGTCGAACCGATCAAGGAGTCCGATCTGAGAGATGCGCTGGAGGTCCGGGAGGCACTGGAAGAGCTTGCGGTCCGCAAGGCATGCCGCAACATGGACGAGCTGACGATCCAGACGCTGAGAAAGCTGGAGCAGGAATTCGAGCTGTCCCTTGAGAAAAACGACATGCAGACATCTGCCCGGCTGGATGTTCAGTTCCATGAGCGGATCACAGAGGCGGCGCATAACCGCCGTCTGACCCAGTCCCTGACGCAGCTGCGGGAGGAGCTATACCGGTACAGGCTGGAGAATCTGAAGGATCCTGAGACTTACCCGATCCTGGTGCAGGCGCACAGAAACATCATAAGCGCGCTTGAGACACACGACGAGGACCGCGCCGCTCAGGAGCTTCAGAGGCACATCGAGAGCCAGGCGAATGTACTGGCGGAACACATCCAGTAGCTTCATTGACAATATTTTCACATCATGCTATGATGCGTGAGATGTATGAAGATTCATACATGATTTCTCTGTTAGAGTTGGAAAGTCACATAGACAATTCAGGAAGGGAACGAATATGGCAACCAAAATTACAATTATCGGAGCAGGCTCCGTAGGAGCAACAATCGCTTACACACTTTCACTTGAAACACTCGCGACAGAAATTCTTCTGATCGACATCAACGAGAAAAAGGCAAACGGCGAGGCACTTGATATTGTGCAGTCCACTGCATTCCGTGATCCGATCAGCGTCACTTCAGGTGACTACGCAGATGCGAAGGGGTCCAACATCGTCATCATCACGTCCGGCATGGGAAGAAAGCCGGGAATGACCAGACTGGATCTCGCAAAGACGAACGTCAGCATCATGCGTGATATTGCGGGTAAGATTGCTCCTGTATGTCCGTATGCGAAGTACATCATCGTTTCCAACCCTGTCGATATCCTGACCTATGTGTTCATGAAGGAGTCCGGAATTCCGGAGAGCCAGATCATCGGATCCGGCACACAGCTTGACTCTGCGAGACTGAGACATCTGATTGCGGATGAGTGCGGCGTTTCCTCCAAGAACGTTCACGCTTATGTCTTCGGCGAGCACGGCGATTCTTCCTTCGTTCCGTGGTCTGTTGCACATGTGGCTGGTGTTCCGGTCGCTGAGTATTACAAGACCTATGCAAAAAACAAGGATGCAGAATTTGATCCGGACCGCATCATTGATACCGTCCGCAAGTCCGGCGGCGTCATCATCGCAGACAAGGGAGCAACCTTCTATGCGATCGCTGTCTCCGTCGTCAAGCTTTGCCGCATGATCCTTTCCTCCGAGAATTCTGTCACGACCATCTCCACGATGATGCATGGCGAGTATGGCCTGAGAGATGTCTGCGTTTCCGTATCCTGCCTGGTCGGCCCGAACGGTGTTGAGAAGAAGATCATCCTTCCGCTGACAGATGAGGAGCTCGGAAAGCTGAAGGCTTCTGCAGCTGTGATGCATCAGATGGTTGAGCATATCTACGGCGAGGACAAGCAGTAAATCATTCTTGGGAAGATTTCCCGAATGTGTCTGAGAATGCTCCGGAATCACGTGAATCTGTGAGCAGGCAGGCAAAGTAACAGGATACTGAGAATACCCGTGGGCGGTGCATGTTTTGTGCGCCGCCCTTTTTCTTTCTGCCTTGCCTGCGCGTAGTCTGGGAGCACTTGCGGTACAGGAGTATTCGGGGGGAAGATGTTCACCGGATATAGAACATGAGATTAAAGAAGAAAAAGGCCGCACGGTTAAAAATCGTGCGGCTGTTTTGCTGTTCAGATGTATGATTCAGCGGTTTGCCTCAGCCTGCGCTCTCTGCGTGCGGGCAATGTTTGCTCTCTTTCTCAGAAGCGGGTCGAGGATCTTTTTCCGGATCCGGATGGACTTCGGTGTGACTTCCAGAAGCTCATCGGTATCGATGTACTCGATGGCCTGCTCCAGCGACAGCTCCTTGTGCGGAACGAGCTTCAGGGCTTCGTCAGCTCCGGAAGAGCGGGTGTTGGTCAGGTGCTTGGTCTTGCAGACATTCAGCTCCACATCCTCCGGCTTGCTGGATTCTCCGATGACCATGCCGGAGTACACCTTGTCACCCGGCTTTACAAAGAGGATTCCGCGGTCCTGAGCGTTGAACAGACCATAGGCAACCGCGACCCCGGTCTCGAATGAGATCAGCGAGCCCTGCGGACGGTAGGACAGGTCTCCCTTGTAAGGTGAGTAACCGTCGAAAATGGTGTTGATGATCCCAGTGCCCTTGGTGTCGGTCATGAAATCGTTCCTGAAACCGATCAGGCCGCGCGACGGAATCTCAAACTCCAGGCGGGTTCTTCCGTCCGAAGTCTTGCCCATCCCCTGAAGCTCGCCCTTCCGGAGGGACAGCTTCTGGATGACCGTACCGGAAAACTCATCCGGAACGTCTACGTAGGCAATCTCCATCGGTTCGAGCTTTCTGCCGCGCTCGTCCGTCTTGTAGATGACCTCCGCTTTGGAGACTGCGAATTCATAACCCTCGCGGCGCATCGTCTCAATCAGGACGGACAGGTGAAGCTCACCTCTGCCGGAAACTTTGAAGGTATCGGTGTTGTCGGTATCCTCGACGCGGAGTGAGACATCTGTGTTCAGCTCACGGTACAGACGGTCTCTGAGATGACGGGAGGTGACAAACTTGCCCTCCTGGCCGGCAAATGGACTGTCGTTGACACAGAAGTTCATGGAGATGGTCGGATCCTCGATCTTCTGGAACGGAATCGCGTCCGGGGTACCGAGATCGCAGACGGTGTCTCCGATATGCAGGTCCTCAATTCCGGAAAGCGCGACGATGGAACCCATTGAAGCCTGCGGCACGTCAACCTTCTTCAGGCCATCAAACTCATAGAGCTTTGTGATGCGGACCTTTTCGTGCTTGTCCTTGTCGTGATGGTTGACTAAAAGAGCATCCTGGTTGACGCGGATGGTACCCCGGCTGATCTTTCCGATGCCGATTCTTCCGACATATTCATTGTAGTCGATTGTGGATATGAGCATCTGGAGCGGGCCTTCCGGATCGCCCTCCGGCGCCGGGATGTGCTCCAGGATGGTGTCGAACAGCGGAGCCATGTTTTTGTGCTCGTCGTTCAGATCCTTTACCGCAAAGCCTTCCCTTGCGGAGGCGAAAACGAACGGGGAATCCAGCTGCTTGTCGGAGGCATTCAGATCCATCAGAAGCTCGAGCGTCTCGTCGACGACCTCATCCGGACGGGCGCCCGGGCGGTCGATTTTGTTGACGCAGATGACAAACGGCAGGTCAAGGGCGAGCGCCTTCTCGGTCACAAAGCGCGTCTGCGGCATCGGGCCCTCGAAAGCATCTACGAGAAGAATGACACCGTCGACCATCTTCAGGACACGTTCCACCTCACCTCCGAAGTCCGCGTGACCTGGGGTATCCACAATGTTGATCTTCGTGTTCTTGTAGGTGACGGCTGTGTTCTTGGACAAAATGGTGATGCCGCGCTCACGCTCGATCGCGTTGGAGTCCATGACACGGTCAACGACCTCCTGGTTTGCGCGGAACACACCGCTCTGCCTCAGCAGGCAGTCGACCAGCGTTGTTTTACCGTGGTCAACGTGCGCGATGATGGCAACATTTCTCACATCTTCTCTTACCATAAAGCTTCCTTCCCTGCGCGGCTGTGATCAAAGCTGCGTACATTCAACATTCCTGACAAAAATACCGCAGATATTCTATCATAAAAACTTCCGAATGCAAGTGAAACCGGGAAACCTTGCATTTGCAGGGCTTCTAGTGTATATATATCGATGCCGGAAGATGGATTTCTTTTATCGTTTCAGGGCGATTTACGGCTGCGGAGCATTCCGCAGAGGCACTGCGGCAGTGCGGCTGCAGGTCTGAATCGGAGAGGGTTTGAGGCATGGGAAAGAGTTATGTCCACATCTATTGTGGAGAGGGCAGCGGGAAGTCTTCCGCTGCGATCGGACAGGCGGTCAAGGCGGCCTGCTCGGGAAGACGGGTGTTTGTGATCCAGTTTATGAAGGGAAAAGAGGCTGCAGGCCTGGACTTTTTGAAGAAACTGGAGCCGGAGATCAAGCTTTTTTCATTTGACAAGTTTGCAAAGCCGTTCAGTGAGCTCACGGAGCAGGAGAAGGATGAGGAACTGATTCATTTCCGGACGGGTTACAGCTTTGCAAAGAAGGTGGTTTCAACAGGGGAATGCGATGTCCTGATTCTGGACGAGGTGCTGGGGCTGTTCAACATCGGCGCTCTCAAACAGGAGGATCTGACAGCCCTGCTGGATCAGGCACAGGACGGGATGGAGATCTATCTGACGGGGCAGACGAAGGTCGAGAGCATCTGGCCGTACGTGGATGAGGTCACGGAGGTCGTGACCGATTACAGAAATCCGCGGGACTGACAGACGGCGCAGGAGATTGTGCCAGACAGCCGATTCCAGAAGTAGGAGAAAGGAACAGGCAGCTGATACGGCGGTTTGCATGACAGAAGGAGGAACAGAGAATGGAACGGGAGAACAGATGGAAAACATATACAGCACAGCAGCTTGAGAGCCTCGGCAGGCTCTGCGAGGATTATAAGGATACGCTTTCCCGCTGCAAGACGGAGCGGGAGTTCGCCGCGGAGGCAGTTTCCCGTGCGGAGCGTGCAGGTTTCCGCGATCTCAGGAAGATTGTTGAAAACGGTGAAACGCTGAAGGCAGGGGATAAGGTTTATGCGGTCTGGATGAAGAAGACAGTGGTCCTCTATGTAATAGGAAGAAAGCCGCTCGAGGAAGGGATGCGGATCCTTGGCGCGCACATCGATTCGCCGAGGCTTGACCTCAAGCAGCACCCGCTCTACGAGGATACGGAGCTGGCATTTCTTGACACCCACTACTACGGCGGCATTAAGAAGTACCAGTGGACAACCATTCCGCTGGCGATTCACGGCGTCGTCGCGAAGAAGGACGGCAGTGTCGTGAAGGTGAATGTCGGGGAGGATGCGTCAGACCCGGTATTCTGTGTCAGCGACCTTCTGATCCATCTTTCAAAGGACCAGATGGGGAAGACACTTGCGGAGGCCATCGAGGGCGAGAATCTGGATGTCCTGGTCGGATCGAAGCCGCTTACCGAAGGCAGACAGAAGGAAGATGCAGACGGCGGAAAGAAAGAAACAAAAGATCTGGTAAAGCAGCAGATTCTCAATATCCTGAAAGACAAGTATGGGATGGAGGAAGAGGATTTCCTCTCCGCAGAGCTGGAGATTGTGCCGGCAGGTCCGGCAAGAGACCTTGGTCTTGACCGCAGCATGGTCGCTGCATACGGGCAGGATGACCGCGTCTGCGCCTTCACCTCGCTGGACGCGATCCTGCGCAGCGAGAATCCGGAGTATACGAGCTGCTGCCTGCTGACGGACAAGGAGGAAATCGGCTCGGTCGGCGCGACAGGCGCACACTCTCATTTCTTCGAGAATGCAACAGCGGAGCTGATGGACAGGTGCGGGCAGTACAGTGAGCTGAAGCTTCGTAGATGCCTCTCCGCATGCAGGATGCTTTCGAGCGATGTCTCCGCGGCATATGATCCGCTCTATGGTTCGGCCTACGAGAAGAAGAATTCCGCTTACTTCGGCAAGGGAATTGTGTACAACAAGTATACGGGGGCACGCGGAAAGTCCGGCTCCAACGATGCCAATGCCGAGTACTTCGGATGGGTGCGAAAGGTCATGGATGATGCGGACGTTGCTTTCCAGACGGCAGAGCTTGGCAAAGTGGATGTGGGAGGCGGCGGAACCATCGCCTACATCTCCGCGGCATATGCGATGAATGTGGTCGATGCCGGTGTCGCTGTGCTCAACATGCACGCGCCGATGGAAGTCACAAGCAAGGCAGATATCTTTGAGGCGAGAAATGCATACATGGCGTTCCTGAAGGCCTGAGAAGGGGATTGACTGATGAGAGCATATGAGAGACTGCTCCGGTACGCGAAGGTCTGGACAACCAGCGACCCGGAGAATGAAGCCTGCTCGCCGAGTGCGGAGCGGGAGCTGGATCTGGCCAGAATCCTGGTGGAGGAGATGAGGAGTCTTGGCATCGGGGATGCCAGCCTGGATGGAAATGGCTATGTGACGGGTCATATTCCGGCGACGCCCGGACTTGAGAACCGGACAAAGCTGGGGTTCATCGCACACATGGATACCGCACCGGATGCTTCCGGAAAGGATGTCAGGCCGCAGATCCATGAACACTATGACGGGAAGGCGGTTGCGCTCGGGGACGGCAAGGTGCTGGATCCGGCGGACTTCCCGGAGCTGACTCAGATGAAGGGGAAGACCCTGATCACGACCGACGGGACGACCCTGCTCGGGGCGGATGACAAGGCCGGGATCGCGGAGATTCTGACGCTGGTGGAAACGCTGAGAGATCAGAAGCTTCCGCACGGGCCGCTCTCGGTTGCATTTACGCCGGATGAAGAGATTGGCTCGGAAGCGCGTCTGTTCGATCTGAAACAGTTCGGTGCGGACTACGCCTACACGGTGGATGGCGGGGCGACCTCCGAGATCACCTATGAAAACTTCAACGCGGCAGGCGCACAGTTCGAGATCCGCGGGGTTTCGGTCCACACAGGAAGCGCAAAGAATCTGATGATCAATGCAGGGCTTGTCGCCTGTGAGATCAACGCGATGCTCCCGGCGGCGGACATCCCGCGCCTGACGGAAGGACGCGAGGGTTTCTTCCACCTGGAGAGCATCAGCGGGACGGTGGAGAAGGCAGAGGTGTCCTATCTGGTGAGAGATCACAGCGAGGGCCATTTCCAGGCAAGGCTGGATCTGCTGCGGCATATCGAGAAAACGATCAATGAAAAGTACGGGGAGGGAACCGTAAAGCTCACCATTCAGCAGCAGTACCGGAACATGGAGGAGCAGATCCGCCCTTGCATGCATCTGGTCGAGAACGCGAGAAAGGCAATCTCAGCACTTGGGATCACGCCGGACAGTGCCCCGGTGAGAGGCGGGACGGACGGCGCGGCGCTTTCCTTCCGCGGACTTCCCTGCCCGAATCTCGGGACGGGCGGCTATGGGTTCCACGGGCCGTTTGAGCATATCACAGCCGAGGACATGGACGATGAGGTGAAGATCCTGGCCGGTATCGTGGCGGCGTATGCCGGGCCGCAGGCAGGCTGACATATTCGACTGTCAGGGAAAACAGCATGGACTGTCTGCGCAGGCGAAGGAGATGGACATGAAGAGAACGAATCATCCCGGACAGAAGGCAAGACTCAGGAGCAGGAAGCATATTCGGTGCGGCCTGCTTCTGGGCCTTTTTGCTGTGGCGGTTCTTTTTTTGCTGTTTCTGAGAAGAAAGAGCTTCCTCCATGCCCAGGCGCCGAAGGTGGCAGCTGCCCGCAGCATCAGATCCAGCGTGATGGTCAGGACGCAGTCCACGCAGAAGGATGGAGGCCTTGCGGAGGCAGGGCTGTCGATGGATGAGGTGCCGGCGTCATATACCTATGAGCCTGCCGAAAGCGGCACGATCGAAAAATTCTGGTATACGACCAACACGTACGGCCTTTACGGAAGGGCAGAGAAGAAGATCCGCAAGTATGCGGAGGTATACCTTCCATACGGATATGATCCCGCGGAAAAGTATCCGATATTTTACCTTATGCATGGAGCGGGCGGAAGCGCCGAGCGGTTTTTCGGTTCCTCGCTTCAGCCGAAGGAGCTGAAATATGTTGTCGACAACATGATTGCACTCGGGGAGATCAGGCCGATGATCTTCGTGGGGCTGACCTACTATCCGAAGCAGGGACAGAAGCGGGAGGCTGACTGGGACGCGGAATATACCAAAGGGTTTGTGGACGAGCTGCGCCGGGACGTGCTTCCTCAGGTGGAGAGCCACTACAGCACCTGTGCGGAGACGGTCGATGAGGCCGGCCTGAGGGCATCCAGGTGGCAGAGAGCGTTCGGAGGATTTTCGATGGGGAGCGTCACCACATACTATCGTCTCTGTGACTGTCTGGACTATTTTCATTCATTTCTGGGGATGAGCGGCTCCCTGTACTGGGGACCGGACGCACAGGAGAGCGGAACGATGGCCGACTTCGGCGCGCAGTATATCATGAATGCGGTCGCCGCACAGGGATACACGAAGGACGATTTTTTCCTGTATTCCTGTGTCGGGTCGGAGGATTTCGCGCTGGATGTCGTGGAGGCACAGGTGCGGGATGAGAAGAATCATCCGGAATTCTTTTCCTTCGGGGACGACAGGACGGCCGCCAACGTTGTTTTTGAAATCGGGGAAGGCGAGGTGCACCACGGAAGCCACGGGACAACCCGGTATCTGTACAATGCCCTTCCGATTTTCTCAAAGCTGATGGAGGTGCCGGATGAGGCGTGAACAGTCGATTGAGGAGATTTCGGACGGAAGGCGGTACAGGGCGGATGACCTGGTGAAGATCGGGACAAATGGCTGTCTGGGCTGCTGTGACTGCTGCCGGATGGACGCGCTGATCGTACTGGATCCATGGGATATCTATCAGCTGAAGAAGGCTACAGGCTGTGGCCTCGAGAGGCTTCTGAATGTGACAGTCAGGCTTGAGGTGATCGACGGGCTGATCCAGCCGGTACTGGCCATGGCGGACGGCGTGTGCCCCTATCTTGGGGCAGATGGAAGATGTGAGATCCACGCGTATCGCCCGGGAATCTGCAGGCTTTACCCGCTCGGGCGCTGCTGGGAGGACGGGGACTTCTCCTACATCCTGCAGACCGGAGAGTGCACGCACTGCACCGGCAGCAAGGTGAAGGTGAAAAAATGGCTGGGTATTCCCGATCTTTCGCGGTACGAGGCATACTGCAGAACCTGGCACGCCTTCCTGAAAGCAGCGCAGGCGTGCTGCGGAGCCGGGGAAGGAAGCGCGGGAACAGCACAGATGCAGGGGACAGCTGCCGGAAGCACAGGCGCCGTGCAGACGCAAGGGACTGCTTCAGGGTGCACGGATGCTGCGCAGGATCATCTTCGGAAGATTGTCTGCATGCAGATTCTGGAAAAGTGCTATCTGGCCGGTTTTGACACAGAGAAGGAGTTCTACCCGCAGTTTGAAGAGCAGCTTCAGGCGGCTTGCCGATCCCTTGGGATCGGCAGTATTCAGGGCCTGTAATCAGGCTGTCGATTCGGGCGGTCCTTATCCTGAACGGACTGCTGTTTCCCAACTGCACGGCGGGATGCGGTTCTTTATGTCCTGGCACCGATAGAGCCTGCCTGAAAAAAGCGGACAGAGATTCCCACCGCAGGCAGACAGGCAGATGCCGGCAGGCAGATGCCGGCAGGATGATCCTGTGGTATACTCTCTGCAGCCGTAGCCAGCCTGGAAGCATGGGAGCATCTGTTGAGCAAGATATGGTGAGGGCCCAGGAAAACCGGCGAGAGATAGTAAGCCGTTCAGAGCAGATGCAGGTGAAGAAAAGCGAGAGAAGCGGAAGACGATAAGAGGTGCGGGACAATGTGGGAAGAGAAACAGACAGCGGCTGATAACGGGCGCAGCGAGGCCTCAGGCAGGATGGATTTCGGAGAGATCATCCGTTACCTTTTGATGGGGGGACTCACGACGGTTGTGAGCTGGGGAACCTACGCACTGTTCGCCAGAAACCTTGGGATGGGCATTACGGTTTCAAACATCTTGTCGTGGATCTGCGCGGTCATTTTCGCCTACCTAACCAACAAAGTCTGGGTCTTTCACTCCTATAGCTGGAAAATCGGGTTTATCCTTCGGGAAGCAGTCCTGTTTGTTTCGGCACGGCTTGTGACCGGCGTCATTGAGATAGCCGGCGTTCCGCTTCTGGTGAAGGCCGGGCTGAATCAGAAGCTGTTCGGGGTCAAGGGGATGCTCGCCAAGGTGGCAGTCAGCATCCTGGTCGTAATCCTGAACTATGTGTTCTCGAAGCTGATCATCTTCCGGAAGAAGGAAAGGCAGGCAGAGGGAAAGGCCTGACAGGCAGATACTGCTACATGATAAAAAATACCGTTGTGAGACAAGACGAAGAGCGGATCAGCAGGAGGAACAGCTATGCCATCGTTATCGGTGATTCTGCCGGCCTACAATGAGGAAGCGATGCTTCCGAAGACAGCAAGGGTATTGGCACAGATACTGGAGGGTGAGAAGATTGACTATGAGCTTGTCTTTGTGGATGATGGCTCGAAGGATCTGACCTGGAGCGAGGTCCTGACCGCCCATCAGGCAAATGACCGGGTGCATGGCGTTCATTTCTCGAGGAACTTCGGCAAGGAGGCTGCAATCTTCGCCGGGCTTGCAGCCGCAAAGGGGGACTGTGCGGCTGTGATGGACTGTGACCTGCAGCATCCGCCGCAGACTCTGGTTCAGATGTACCGGCTCTGGCAGCAGGGCTATGAGGTGATCGAGGGTGTCAAGAAGAGCCGCGGGAAGGAGAGCGGCGCGCACAGGGCAGCGGCAGGGATGTTTTACAGTCTGATGTCGAGAGCGACAAAGATCGATATGTCACGTGCCTCGGATTTCAAGCTGCTCGACAGAAGAGCGGTGAACACGCTGCTTGACATGCCGGAGCAGAATGCCTTCTTCCGGGCGATGAGTGCCTGGATCGGTTTCAGGCGGACGCAGGTAGAATTTGACGTTCAGGAGCGGGAAGCCGGCGTCTCTAAGTGGTCGACCCGAAAGCTGATCCGCTATGCAATCAGCAACATTGCCGGTTATTCGACTGCCCCGATGCAGTGTGTGACCTGGGCGGGCGCTGCGTTTCTCGCCTTTGCGATCATTCTGGGGATACAGACACTTGTCCGCTATTTCACGGGACACGCGGTGGAGGGCTTCACAACGGTCATTTTGCTTGTGCTTCTGACAGGCAGTATCATCATGATTTCGCTGGGTGTGGTTGGGTACTATGTTGCCAGAATATACGAGGAAGCGAAGCGGCGCCCACGTTACATCGTGTCCCGTACGGTCTGACCTTATGATAATTTTCATAGAAAGTTCATTGTTATCCCGCTTTTTAGCTGTTATAATACTCGGCGCATGCGGCTGGACTTTATCAGTCAGGGAGCCGGGGAAGAAAGCCGGCAGAAGCTATAAGCGGGATATAAAAGGATCGCCATGACTTCAGCAGGCAGAATGGCCAGGCAGCATAGAAAAGGCAGATGCGGATGAGTGAGGAAAAGGATTTGAAGGGACAAGAGGAGAACCGGGAAACGGAAGCCGGGTTTGAATCAAAAGGACAGGAGACGTCCGGGACAGCTGGTCAGAATGAACAGACTGCCGGGAAGAGAAAAGGCTGGAGAAAGCAAACAGCCGGCGCGAAAAAGGCGGGCGCGGAGAAAGACACTGCGGCATTGTCGGGTGGACCGCTGGTCCGGGAGAAAGCGAGATGGAGAGTCATCCGTTTCCTGCTGTATTTCCTGATGATGTTCATGATGATTGCCGGACTGTCGGCAAAGTGGGTCACCGACGAGTGGGGGGATCTGTCACTGGATGAGGTGATGTTTACGATCACTCAGCCGCTGAAGGGAACAGACTCCGGGATCATCTGGGGATACATCAGATACTGTGTTGTCGGCCCGGTCGTTCTTCTGGCTGTACTGCTTGCGGTCTATCATCTCTTCCTGATGCCCAAGCAGCCCCCGAAGGCAAAAAAGCAGAATCAGAACGGAAAGACAGTTCGCGCAGCAGCGGAGCTTTCACCGGAGAAGGAAGAAGAAATCCGGAAGGATTATGCAAAAAAAACCACGAAGGCAAGACGGCTGATCAGAAGGTTCCTCCTTCCGGCAGTCACGGTCGCCGCAGTCGTTTTCGGGAGTATCCAGATCAGCAGAATCTGGAACAAGCTGGGCATCGGGCAGCGGATCGCCTCCATGGGGGAAAAGTCCACCTATATCGAGGACAATTATGTCGATCCGGCGACGACAACCCTGACATTCCCGGAAAAGAAAAGAAACCTGATCTATATCTTTCTGGAATCGATGGAGATGTCCTACTCTGATAAAGACAGCGGAGGTCTCTTCGATGAAAGCCTGATTCCGGAGCTGACGAAGCTTGCGAAGGATACCAATAATATCGATTTTGCCGGGAAGGATCAGTCTGCAAAGCTGGACGGAGGCAATGCGCTCAAGTACAGCACATGGACGATGGCAGGCATGTGGGCCGCGACAAGCGGACTTCCGCTGAAGATCCCGATTGAGATCAACGGTGTCGGGACAAACTTCATGAACACGCAGGATTCGTTCTTCCCGAACCTGACCTGCCTGGGCGATATTCTCTCGAAAGAGGGATATACCATGGAAATGATGTTCGGCTCCGATGCGACATTCGGCGGACGGCGTCTCTGCTTCACAGAACATGGCAATTTCAATTTCGATGACTGGAAGCTGTACACGACGAACGGCACACTGCCTTCCGACTACAAGGTCTGGTGGGGATTTGAGGATACGAAGCTCTTTGAGTATGCAAAGAACAAGCTCACGGAGCTCGGCAATTCCGGAAAACCGTTTGACTTCACAATGCTGACCGTCGATACCCATTATCCGGAAGGATACAAGGATACAGGGTATGAGGAGGTCTTCCCGGATCAGTACAAGAATGTCATCCACCTCTCGGACAAGCAGGTGGTGGAGTTTGTGAAATGGATCCAGCAGCAGGACTGGTATGACAACACGACGGTTGTCATTTCCGGCGACCATCCGACGATGAACAAGGAGATCTGCGCCGGAGCATCCTACGATTACAGGAGAAAGGTTTATACCTGCTATCTCAACTCGGCTGTCAAGCCGGCGCGTGATGACTACAGGGAGTTTGCGACGATCGACAATTTCCCGACAACGCTGGCAGCGCTCGGTGTCAAGATTGACGGGGACCGCCTTGGAATGGGAACCAATCTGTTCTCCGACAAGGATACGCTGATCGAGAAGGACGGGCTGGACTATGTGAACACCGAGCTCATGAAGAGCTCCGACTGGATGGATGAGCAGTCGAACCTGAAGAAGGTCACGGCGGACATTCACTACGGTGAGTATGACCCGGAGACCTCGACGATCACCTACACGATCGATAATGTCACCTCCGACAAGGTGGAAGGATTCAGAGCGTCGCTCCATATGTACGGGTACACGGTGAACGGTTCCGATTATGTTTCCTGGACGGATTCAACGGAAATCAAGCCGGGCGTCTTCCAGATTGTGATCAAGATTCCGACCGATCAGGCCTTTGACGGGCGGATCAAGATCCAGCCGCATTGCATGATCGACGGTGTGAGGGGCATCCACATCGACACGCATTACTACCACCTGAAGTACGATGCAGGGGGAGAAAATGCGGAATCGTATCAGTGTGACAAGTACGGCGCAGAGCTGAAGCCGGATGCCTGGTACAAGAGAGCTTTTGACTGGGCGAAGGGCCTGTTCAGCAAGAATTAAGCAAAGAAAAAACACGGGGTTCCGATGAGGAATCCCGTGTTTTTTGTGGAGCTGCCCGCCGAATCAAAGGCTGCCGCGTGCGTTCCAAAACAGCAGAAGCTGCCTGGAAGTCCTGCGTGGCATGATGCCGGTGAAGCACCGCCAGGCCGCCGCGGATGGTGGCCTGGCAGCGACGAGCCTCAGAGACGGATGTTTTTCAGCAGGGCACCGAGTCCGGTTCCGATCTCTTCGCTCTTCGGAAGGTCATAGTGCTCCTCCCTTGTGTCTGCCTGCGGATCTCCTTCATCCTCGAGCGCCTTCATGCTCAGGGAAACGCGCCCGTCCGCAACCTTGGTGATCTTGACGCGAACCTTCTGTCCGACCTTCAGGACATCCGCCGGCGATTTGATCCGTTTCTGGCTGATCTGGGAGACATGGAGCAGCCCTGTCACGCCATCTCCGATATCGACAAAGGCGCCAAAGTCCTTCAGGGATTCGACGGTTCCTTCTGTGATGGTACCTGGCTTTACGAGGGCAATGTGTGCTCTGCGCTCCTCCTCACGCTTCTCATGAAGGATGTCCTTTGCGGAGAGGACAAGATGATTGCCGTCTTCATCCGCTGTGATGACACGGACATCGATCTCCTTTCCGATCCAGCCCGGGAGCTCGTCATCGGACACATAACCCAGGCTGAGCTTGGATGCCGGGATAAATGCACGGATGCCGTCCAGGTAGGCGATCGCGCCAGCTTTTGTCACGCCGGAGATCTTCACACGGACATTCTCCTTTGAAGCCAGAAGACTTCTGGCACGGTCCCAGGCTGCCAGACTGGCTGCCTTTTTCAGAGAAAGGCCGACATGACCATGGTCATCCCGGCGGATGACCGTCGCCTGAAACTTCTGACCGACGCTGATGTGCTCACGGATGGAATACGAAGGATCGTCGCTGACGTCTTCTTTCCGGATGATGCCGTCCGTGTAGGAGGCAATGTCAACCGTGACCTTGTCATCCTCCACGCCGACAACCTCACAGTCCAGCGTGTCGCCTTCGCGGATCGGGCGGAAGGAAGCATTCAGCTCTGCTTCCACGTCTGCCATGGTCTGCGGCTCGTCAGCCTGCGCCTCCGGTGTCTGCGAGCTGGATTTTTCACTCACGGCCTGCTGTTCACCCGCCTGCGGCTCCTTAGCCTGCGGCGCATCAGCATTCGCACTGACGGTCTGCGGCGTTGCAGCCGCTACCTGGCCTGCCTCATTTTCTGACAGTGCCTCCGATTTGATTTCATCTGCCATAGTGGTACCCTCCCAAAGCATTGTGCGCAGGGGAAAGCTGCGCGCGGTTTTCCAACAGTATAGCACAACACATGGACAAAACATATGGATAATTTGAGCAATTTGCACAGCCACTCTGCATGTTTCGCAAGAAATCAGAACTCAGAACGGCGAAGGCAGAACCGTTCTGACGGTTCACACGATCCTAAAGCGGTGCTATAATGAAACCCGGCTGGCGGGTACAGCTGACAGAAGGGACAGATATGAAGACCATATATGCAGATATGACAGCGGGAATCGACCGGAAGCTGATGCAGAAGGCTGGCGATATCCTTTTATCGGGCGGGCTGGTTGCATTCCCAACCGAGACGGTCTACGGCCTTGGGGGGAACGCACTGGATGCGGAGGCCTCCAGAAAGATATATGCGGCGAAGGGGAGACCTTCAGACAATCCGCTGATTGTTCATATTGCGGAGTTTGATGCGCTTGAGCGGATTGTCACGGAAGTCCCTCAGGAGGCAAGAGACCTTGCGGACGCATTCTGGCCGGGCCCGATGACGATGATTCTCAACAAGAATGACCGCGTTCCGGCCTCAACAACGGGCGGTCTTGGAACCGTGGCAATCCGGATGCCGGACAACGAGATCGCTGCGGAGATGATCCGGGCAGGCGGCGGCTACATTGCAGCGCCGTCCGCCAATACGTCCGGAAGACCGAGCCCGACGACGGCACAGCATGTGAAGGACGATCTGGACGGCAAGATTGATATGATCATCGACGGCGGACCGGTGGGGATCGGAGTCGAGTCGACGATCATCGATTTGACTGAAAAAATCCCGATGATCCTCAGACCCGGGTATATCAACATGGAGATGCTCAGGGGTGTGCTGGGAGAAGTCCGGATGGATCCGGGACTTCATTTCAATGACCCGAATTTTCATCCGAAGGCACCGGGCATGAAGTACCGTCACTACGCGCCGAAGGCACCGCTCACAATCGTGGAGGGGCCGCAGGAAAGAGTTGTGGAGGCGATCCGGTCTCTGACAGCTCAGAAGGAAGCGGCCGGAGGAAAGGTTGGAATCATCGCGACGGATGAGTCTGCGGCGGCTTATGACAGAGGAATCGTCAAGTCCATCGGGACAAGGACGGAGGAGATCACCATATCCATGCATCTGTACGGGATCCTGCGGGATTTCGATGACCTGGGTGTGGACGTGATCTATTCGGAAGCCTTCGATACGCCGAGAATGGGGCAGGCGATCATGAATCGTCTGATTAAGGCGGCAGGCCATCAGGTCATCAAGGTCTGACGGGCAGGGAAACCTCTCTGCCGGAGGTATGGATGTGAAACACTATGATAAACTGATCTTCGTGAGTGAGAGTGATACGATCACAAGTCCGATGGCGGAGGCGATCCTTTCCAGACATTTTCTGCTGGAGGATATTCTGATTCTTTCAAAAGGACTCGTGGTGCTCTTCCCGGAGCCGATCAATCCGAAGGCGGAGGCTGTCCTGGTCGCCCAGGGGCTGACGATGAAGGACCATATGAGCGATCCGCTCGATGAAGCCGACTTTGATGACAGGACACTGGTCCTGACGATCACAGGTGCGGAGAAGGAGCGGCTGCTCCGGGACTTTGCCAACCCGATCAATGTGTTCTCCCTGAGCGAGTATATCCGTGCGGAGGGCGAGGTGCATGATCCGTACGGTGGGACGCTTGGCGATTACGGACAGTGCTTCCGGGAGCTGAACGCGCAGATTGAACGGCTGGCCGGGATTCTCCAGCAGGAGGAGCTGAACTGAAAAGAGAGGCAGGTAGGAAGCTGCAGCGATGCAGCATGAGAATGGCAGCGAAAGCTGCCCATAAAGGAGGACAGAATGTCGAAAGTTACGGTATGTGATCATCCACTGATCCAGCATAAGCTTGGTGTGATTCGCAACAAGGATTGCGGGACAAAGGATTTCCGGACAATCGTATCCGAGATCGCCGGGCTGATGTGCTATGAAGCGACAAGAGATCTGAAGCTGGAAGATGTGGAGATTGAGACTCCGATCACGAAGATGACTGCAAAGCAGCTTTCCGGCCGCAAGATGGCCGTGGTGCCGATTCTCAGAGCCGGACTTGGTATGGTCGAGGGAATGCTGACGATGATTCCGGCGGCGAAGGTCGGTCATATCGGACTGTACCGCGACCCGAAGACACTGGAGCCGGTCGAATACTACTGCAAGCTTCCAGCGGACTGCGGGCAGAGGGAGGTATTCGTTGTCGACCCGATGCTGGCAACCGGCGGAAGCGCATGCGCAGCGCTTTCAATGCTGAAGAAGCATGGCTGCAAGCACATCCGTCTTCTGGACATCATTGCAGCGCCGGAGGGCATCGCAAGAGTCCAGAGAGAACATCCGGATGTGGATATCTACGTCTGCTCGGTTGATGAGAAGCTGAACGATCACGGCTATATCATTCCGGGACTCGGCGACGCAGGAGACCGGATCTTTGGAACGAAGTAAAGACTGGCAGATCACCCGGGCGGTTTTACATCGCCCGGGCTTTTCGTACGCAGGCCTTCTCCGCCTCAATCAGGGCGGACCGAAGGCCTTTTTCTTCCAGGACGCGGACAGCTTCCATCGTTGTTCCGCCCGGGGAGCAGACCATATCTTTCAGCTCGCCGGGATGCTTCCCTGTCTCCAGAACCATCTTCGCGGAACCCAGGACGGCCTGCGCGGCAAATCTGTATGCCTTGTTCCGCGGCATTCCATCTGCGACAGCGCCATCTGCCATTGCTTCAATTGCCAGAAAAATGTAAGCCGGGCTGGAGCCGGAGACGGCGGTTGCGACATCGATCAGGTTTTCCGGAATCACCTCAGCCTGCCCAAAGCTGGAGAGCAGTGTCAGGACGGTGTCAAGTTCCTCATCAGTGACGGAATGGTTCGGGCAGACAGCTGTCATGCCTTCGCCGACCATTGCAGGGGTGTTGGGCATCGTCCGGATAATCTTCCGGTCTTCCCCAAAGAGAGATCCGAGCCATTCGAGCGTCTTGCCGGGAGCCAGCGTCACAATCAGAGCGTCCTTTTTTACGTGGTCACGGATCGAAAGAATGACATCCTCATAGAACTGAGGCTTGACGGCGAGGAAGAGGACATCGGAGAACGATGCTGTCTCCTCGTTGGTTCCACACGCAAGGTGCAGCTCGTCTGTTATTTTTTTCTTTGTCTTCTCTGTCTTTGCAGAGGCCATCAGATCGCCCTCGGATGCGAGACCGCTTTTCAGAATCCCGTGAATCATTGCAGTTGCCATGTTTCCGCAGCCGATAAAACCAATTTTCATCACAAAGCCCTCCCGGTATTCCTCAGATTGACAGGTTATCGACAGCTGCTTTGGTGTCGACGGCAGACGAACCCGCCAAAGCACCGCATGCGCTGTTTCCCGACATCATACCACACTCGCTCCTCTATTGACACACAGATCGAAAATGTGTAATATTCAAATAAATGTAACAAAATTGTAATGAATACAGCGAGGCTTTTCGAATGGTTTGTTACAAGTGTTACAGAAAAAGAGCAGTACCTGTGAGAACCGAGGGAGCGGAATGAAGAGATTGGGCAAACACATCGCGGCGTTTTTGCTGCTTTTGATAATGCTGATGACAGCAGCACCGATAGCCGTGCAGGCAGGTTTCGTGAATACTCCCGACGGTGTGAAGTATGTGACGAAGGCAGGGGTGACAGTGACCGGCCTGAAGAAAATCGGGCGGAAGGTTTACCTGTTCGATCAAAACGGCCTCATGCTCCGGGGGATTCAGAGGGTGGGGGCGAAGACATACTTCTTCGACCTGAACACAGGGGCGCGCCGCTATGGCTGGATCAGCTATGCCGGCGCAAAGTACTATGCGCACAAGAAGACCGGCGCGCTATATATCAATAAAAGAAAGGGCAAGTACTATTTCGGCCCGGACGGCGCTCTGATCAAGGGCGGCGCTGCAGCGGCAGCGGTTGGCTGGTACCATATCGGAAGCAAGACCTATTACAACAATGAACAGCATCAGAAGCTGACCGGAATGCAGGAGATCGGCTCAAGGCTGTATTATTTCAACGGCAGGGGCGTGCTTCAGAAGAGCAGGCTGATCAGCCTGAATGGCGCACAGTACTATGCAGGGAAAAAGGGCTATCTTCTGAGAAACTGTTTTGTAAAGCTGAAGGGAAAGAAGTACTACGCTCAGGCAGACGGGAGCTTTGCGAAGGGGCTCGTTGGAATCGGTGCTTCTACCTATTATTTCCGCCCGAACGGGCAGATGTATACCTCCGCAAGGCTGTTTTCCTACCTTGGGAGCCGCTATTATGTCTATAGGACCGGCCGGATTGCGGTAAACCGCTGGGTGAAGTACAAAAAGCATTATTACTGGTGTGATGCGGACGGCAGAATCGCGACGAACCGCTTCATCGGAGATTATTATGTCGGCACGGACGGGATCAGAACCAAGGCAGAAAGACCGCCTTCCGGCGTTGTGACACGGAACGGCCGAACCTATCTGTTCGGCACGAGCGGGAGCCCGCTTACCAATCAGTGGCTGTCGACATCCGATGGAAAGCGCTACTATGCAGGAAGCGATGGAGGGGCTCTGACAGGCCTCCAGATCATCGGCGGATATAAGTTCTATTTCGATGCGCAGGGAGTGCTTCAGACAGATTCCGTTGTGTTTGCTGCAGGAAGCTGCTACTATACGGACCCGTCCGACGGACACATCGTGTCAGAATCGGCGGTCAGCGGAAATGCGGTTGTCCGGTTCGCGCAGCAGTTTGTCGGAAACAGATATGTTTACGGCGGGACGAGCCTGACAAATGGAACGGACTGCTCTGGGTTTACACAGGCCGTGATGGCACACTTCGGGGTGCGGATCATGAGGGTTGCCGTTGACCAGATGAATGGAGCCAGCGGGTACTATTCAACGATTGGCTATGCCGCAGGCATGAAGGTCTCCGATGCAAACCTTCAGCCGGGAGACCTTGTTTTCTACGGATCGGGTTCTTATGCGAGCCATGTTGCCATCTATATCGGGAACAATCAGGTTGTCCATGCTGCCAATTCCAGGCTGGGCATCATCGTTTCGTCGGTTGACTATGTCGGCGGAAGGCTGCATAATCAGAACCGAAGATATTGGGCTGGTTAGACGGAAGCGATAAAAAGCGAAACGAATGATTCAGTGATAAGTGCGGGCGCTGCTCCGGGAAAAACCGGGGAAGCGCCTTTCCTGTATCAGGAGAAAGCGAACAGAAAAGCATCAGGGAAGAGGAAGATTGATGAGCGACAGATGGAACAGGAATCTTAGGAAGGTATCTGCAATTCTGCTGGCGCTGACAATGGGCATGACAGCTTTGCCAAACGCATTGCCAGCTTATGCAGCAGGAGAAGCCATCGTGTCGACAGAGGCAGCTGGAAATGAGGAGTCTGCACCGGAAACGGTTGGTGGAAACCCGGGAGCCGCTCCGAACGCGGGGGATGGTTCACCGGTTAAAGCGGAAGACAGGACGGAAGCTTCGCAGGAGATGAGTGACGGCTTGCCGGTTACAGCGGAAGACAGGACAGAAGCTTCTCAGGAGACGAGTGACGGTCTGCCGGAGACAGCGGGAGACAGTTCGCAGGAGACGGGGGATGATTCGCCGGGAACAGCGGACGGAGAGGCATCCGGCAGAGCGAATGAAAGTGTTGTCGGTGAGGATGATCAAAGCGGCCTTGTGATTGAGGACGGAACAGATGGCGTGTCTGACATCGTAAGTGAGGAAACGCCGGATGACGGACTGATTACAGAGGAGACCGAGGAGACAGAGACATCCTCTGAGGGTCAGCCTGTCACGATGACGGAGACGGCTCAGATTCAGGACCCGCTGAGCGCACCAGGGCAGATTGTCCAGACACAGACCGGTTCTTCCTCTCTTCGGAGGGTTCGCCGGACTTTAAGGAGTGCCCTGAGTGGCAGTTCATATGCTTTTTCCTCCCAGCTCGGAGCGAATGCAAAAGCGATTTATGATTCCAAGGTCGAGTGGTACGCGACAGAACATCATACCGGAGAGTGGAGCTGTAAGTTTGGGGAGGGTGTCTATCAGTTTCGGGGGGTTGTCACTAAAAATAGCAATCTCTCGGGGATATCTTATGACAAAACAGATCCGGATACGAAGAACGCCTTTGAGACTTGTAAAGAGCAGATGACGGCTGATATGCAGGCGGCGGCAGATGCCTTCAAGCATGATCATCCGGAGGTGTTCTGGATCCGGTCACCGAAGACATATTCCTTTACCATCTTGTCTGTGCCGGGCACTGAGCAGACTGGGGACGATGGGAAGACACGGGGCGTTTTTCAGATCGTCTCAGCGACGTACAAACCGGTAGAGACATTTGCTGGGGCGGGAAGCCTGATCAGCAGCTACCAGGCAGGGGTACAGGCTGCTGTTGCCAAGGTGCGGGAGATGGCAGATTCGTGGAACACAGAAGGCGCGGAGACCGGGAGCGCCGCTTACCAGGCCCTTCTTGTCCGGGCGGCGGATGAGTATCTGTGCAGCCGCCTGTTCTATGATCACTCTGCGCTCAACACAGCCGTTTCCGTCAGTGCTGCGGAGAACAGCGGCAGTCAGAGTGTCGCCTGCAACGACGCATACCGGATTTATACGTCTGCGGCTGCATTTCTGGGCGGGACAGACCACCTGACGGGAGCTGTCTGCGAGGGCTATGCGAAAGCCTTCAAGGTTCTGTGTGATCAGCTGGGCGTTCCGGCGGTCTGTGTCAGCGGCCTGTCAGACAAGAGCCGGACTGGCAGCGGGCATATGTGGAATCTTGCTCAGATCGGCGGCGTGTGGTATCTGGTAGATGTCACCTGGGACGATTCGGATAGGGCAGGCGCTCAGGCCAGCAGCAGGCGATATCTGCTGGTTTCCAATTATACGAATAATACACTGCTGACGAGCCGTCAGGCGAGCGGAAACTTCAGCGGGAGCACAATCACAACAACGTTCAGCTATCCGGCGGCGTCGGATACGTGCTACGAGACTGCCCACCAGGGGACGACGATTGAAGGGACAGACTGCGCGAAGGCGGGCAGGGAGAGTGGAACCTGCACGGTGTGCGGCAAGAATGTGGACAGAACCATCCCGGTTCTGGGGCACGACTTTAAGGAGACGTCTTGGAAGGCAGCGACGTGCACGCAGAAGGGAAGCGTCAAGGAGACGTGCAGACGGTGCGGACAGACAAGGATAACGGAGCTTCCCGCGCTGGGGCATGATTTTCAGGAGAAGACAGTCGCGGCGACCTGCACAGCGAAGGGCAGGCGGTCAGTGGTCTGCACCCGGTGTGGGACAGTGAAGTCAGAGCAGGAGATTCCGGCATTAGGGCACAGCTTCAAGGAGACGTCTCGGAAAGCCGCGACTTGTACACAGAAGGGAAGCATCACAGAGACGTGCAGCCGCTGCGGGGAGATAAAGACAACGGAGCTGCCGGTTCTGGGGCACGACTTCCATGAGAAGACAGTTGCGGCGACCTGCACAGCGAAGGGCAGGCGGTCGGTCATCTGCAGCTGGTGCGGGGCAGTGAAGTCAGAGCAGGAGATTCCGGCATTAGGGCACAGCTTCAAGGAGACGTCTCGAAAAGCCGCAACGTGTACGCAGAAGGGAAGCGTCACGGAGACGTGCAGCCGGTGCGGGCAGACGAAGGTAACGGAGCTGCCGGCGCTGGGACACGTGTATACGGCACAAGTCGTGGAACCGACAACATCAAGGGGCGGTTATACGCTGCATACCTGCATCCGCTGCGGAGGCACCTGGCAGGATCAGTACACGGCGAAGCTGCTGAAGAAGACGAACCTCCGGAATGTCTCAGCGGTCTCAAAAGGGAAGTTCCGCGTCACATTCAAGAAGAATGGAAAATACACCAGGTATCAGATTCAGTATGCTGGCAGGAAAGATTTCACGGGAGCAAAAACCCGCACAGTCAAAAATAAAAAGAAAACCGCATCGGCTACGATCCGCGCAGGCAGAAGGAAGACCTATTATGTCAGAATCCGCGCAGTGAGCGGAAAGAGGGTCGGGGCATGGAGCCGGGTGCTGAAGGTTCGGACAAAATGAGTTGTTCACACGACTGACGGAATCGTGTATCATGATGAGGAAAGAAAACGGAAGCTGCATGGAGGAGGCAGAGGGATATGCGGAAAATCACAAACTGGATCGTCGGCCTTATGGCTGCCGCCGTGGTCGTGGCGATCACCTATATTACGCTCGACTCCAGTCTGAGCAACATCATCTACAACAGCTGTTTTCTGGCGGCGATGATTGTTATTCTGATTGTCGGCTGCGGGATCGGGTTCGGACGCATGCGCCAGACACAGCAGGGGCTCGACCAGGCAACGGATAAGCTGAAAGCCATTTCCGACGGAGGAGGCAATATGTCTGCCATCACAACGCCGGGAGCAGCAATCTTCGGCGTTCCTTACTTTGATGCAAAATACCAGGAATATCTGCATTATCTCCGGAAGACAAACAGCCCGACAGATATCGGGGACTACATCGGCGAGTATGAGATCAACAATTATACCCATCGCCGTCTTCTGGAAATGATTCCGGACATTCTGACGAGTCTCGGGATTCTGGGAACCTTCGTCGGGCTGGTTCTCGGGCTGCGTCATTTCAATCCGACCAGCTACGAGGCGATGTCGGGGTCTGTGGAATCTCTGATTGACGGGATCAAGGTGGCGTTTGTCACTTCCATCTACGGGATTTCATTGTCGCTGGCTTTTTCCTACTGGCTCAGAGGAGCGCTGACGGGAGTCTCGGAGAGTCTGGACCGTTTTCTGGACGCGTACTATACGACAGCTGTCACGCCAACCGACGCGACGGCCATGAATCACATCATTGCCAACCAGAATGCGCAGACGAAGGTGCTCGGGCAGATGCAGAAGGATCTTGCTGAGCAGGTGTCCCAGACACTCGCGAACAATATCCGGCCGATGGTTGAGCATCTGGATCATACGATGGACAGCTTCTCAGAAACGGTCACCCTTCAGCAGGGGCAGCTTCTGGAGAATATCTCACAGCGAATCGCCCGTACCATGAAGCAGGAGTTTTTCTCCGAGTTTACGGAAATGCGCAAGGTCATGGGCGAGACGAACAAGGTGCAGCGCGATCACGCGGAATTCATGGAGAAGTCCGAGAAGCAGTACCAGCAGATCATTGACCAGGGGCAGCAGCATATGGTTGACGTCATGAACGGCTCCGCGCAGCTTGTGAGCGAGGTTTTTGACGCGATGCACGCCCAGGAGGAGCAGCTGTCGCAGTTTGTCGCGGACATGCAGAGGTCGATGGCAGATATGGCGAAGGTCAACGATACCAACCTCGAGATGACACGGCAGATGGAACATCTCAGCGAGATGAACGGGGCAGTATCCGGCAGGCTTGCAGAGCTGACGGAACTGTCTGAGAAGTATACGCGGAGTCTTGCACAGGTGCAGGCGGACAATTCAGATCTGTCAGAGGGCCTCTCTGTCATGAATGACGCCAATATTCGCATGACCGATAAAATATCGAAAATGAACGATCTGACGGTTTCCTCGCTTCAGGGTGTCCAGAAGGCACAGTCTGCGTATATCAGCGCGGCGGACGGGTATCTGAAATCCATTCAGGAAGCACAGGGCACGCTGGTGAAGGAGACGAAGACGCAGCAGGAGAACCTGCGCCAGTTTACCGATTACATGACGCAGGTGCTCGCATCCATGAAGGGGCTCACCGAGTCAACCGCGGAAGCTGTCCGGAAGATGAATCAGTATCTGACTGAACAGGCGCAGGCAGCGGAGACCAGCGCAAAACCGTTGGCGGACTCTCAGCTTGGGGAGCTCATTGCCCTTTTGAAGGCGAGGGAATCCAGAGAAGCCGCGGAGACACGGAAAGAGAAGACTGAGGAATCGAAGCCCAGAAGAAGAGGATTGTTCGGAAGATGAAAAAAGTTAACCGGAAAAGAATGAATGACGAGGCCGGCTTTAATGTCTGGCGGTCCTATTCAGACATGATGTCCGGTCTGCTTCTGCTGTTTGTCCTCATCATGGCGGTCGGCCTCATGGAAGCGCAGAAGAACTACGATGACAAGCTGAAGGAGCAGGCTTCCAGGGCACAGACACAGACAGAACTCGCCCAGACGCAGGATGAGCTGACGCAGCGTGAAAAAGAGCTGCAGAGTGCGCAGCAGCAGCTGAATCAGAGAGAGTCTGAGCTGGAGGAGAAGACGGCATCCCTGAGCAGCCTGCAGACGACGCTTGACGATCAGGCAAGCCAGCTTAAAAAGAGCCAGCAGCAGGTTTCCCAGCAGGAATCGGAGCTGGAAAAGAGCCGGCAGCAGCTTGCCACGCAGGAGTCTGAGCTTCAGAGCCGGGACGATGCGCTGGCGCAGAGTCAGAAGCAGCTGGATGAGGCGAATGCCCTGATGAAGTCTCAGCAGGAGAAGATTGACCAGATCGTCGGTGTGAAGGCGGATCTGATCGCGGCTTTGAATGATGAGTTCAAGAAGCAGCAGATCGTCGTCAACATCGACAGCCAGACCGGCGCGATTGTCCTGGACGCGAACGTCATGTTCGACTGGGGCGAATCAACACTGACGGGAGACGGAGAAAAGGTGCTGTCACAGGTGCTCCCGGTATACTGCAGCGTTCTGCTGTCAGATCAATACGCAGACTATGTGGCGGAGGTCATCATCGACGGGTACACGGATTCCAGCGGAGATTACCTGACCAACCTCGCGCTGTCACAGAACCGTGCGTATGCAGTCGCGTCCTATTTGCTTTCCAACAGCGGAAGCTTTCTGACCGACGCCCAGAATAAGGAACTGGCGCAGAAGCTGACGGCAAATGGCCGCTCTCAGTCCAACCTGGTGCTCGACCAGAATGGTAACGAGGACGCACGGGCGTCCCGTCGTGTTGAGATCAAGTTCCGGCTCAAGGACGAGGAGATGATTGCAGAGCTCTCCAAGATTATCGTCGACACGAAGAACCAGACAGCGCAGACAGACGCGGCGGCGCAGACAGACACAGCGGCGCAGACAGATGCGGCAGGATAGACGGACGCAGCGGCGCAGACAGATGCCCAGGCACAGACGAATGCGGCAGGGTAGGCTGTCTGCAGCCCCGGCAGGGAGACAGACTATGGCAAAGAGAGACTCAGAAAAATGGAAGGATGCAGCCGGCAACATGCTGGCAGAGAAACTGCTGGACATCATCCGGACGGAGCCGGAGCGCAGAAAACGGAGAGTGAAGAGGATCAAAAGGCTTTCTGCAGCGGCCGGAGCAGCCGTTTTCATCCTGAACATCTGGAAGGACCACAAGGAAGCGATCTTCCGCAAACACTGATTCTGCCATTGCACCCTATCCGGCCCCTGTGCTATGATATAGACCAATGGCGTTCCGGCAGGAGGAACTATGAAGGATCACGGAAAAGCACTGACATATCTGGTTTACGTGGGACAGCTTGGCCTTGACCTGATCATGCCCTCTTTGATGTGTCTGGGCGCTGCGTGGCTTTTGGATACACGTCTCGGATGGGGGGTCTGGGTCTATTTTGCAGGCCTGGCGCTCGGTCTCTCAGCCGGTGGCATGACCTTCTGGAAGTTCTATAAACGGATTGTCATGAAGGGTGTGAAGAAACCGGATGCGGACAAACCGGAACGGATTTCCTTTTCAAAGCATGTCTGAAAAAGGAATGGAACAGATCCTTGTTCGTTAAGTGAAAAGGGTCAGCCGCCAAGGCGGATGCAGCATCAGAGGGGAGTGGAATCTGTGAGATTTGACAGTGATATCAAGGGGCTGTTGAAAGGTGTAGGGATCGGGTGTAGTATTCTGTGCGCAGTCGAGATGGCGGCTGGCATTGTGATATACGCAGCCGGTTTTTTTCATTTGAAGGCAGACCCCGTATCCATCATCGGTGTCATCCTTGGCTCCGTCCTCGGCACGGCAGTGGCCGTCGCGGTGTTCTGGTGGATGGCAGCTTCTCTGCAGAGGTCGCTTGATGAGGCGGCGTCCGGCGGGAAGGCGGTAAAGAAGGGTGTTCAGGCTGGTTACAACAAACGACTCCTTGCGCAGGCGGCATGGGTGGCAGTTGCCGTATTTGTTCCATATATCAATACGGTCTGCGGCCTTATTCCCCTGCTTTTTCCAAAACTGGCCATTTATGGACTTCAAATAACCGGAAAGCTGAATCTGACGCAGCCAAAGTCCGGCGGCAAAGGAGGTGAAACCTGATAATATGAATATCAATCTTCACGGTTCGTGGTATGTTACGATTCTGGAGAATACGCCGGTCGGTGACATCCACATCACGATGACCATGATTATGGGGTGGGTCGTCCTCATCGTCATGTCCCTTCTGTGCTGGATTCTCGGTCGGAACCTGAAAGTGACCGGAATATCCAAGAGACAGGCAGTCGCAGAGTGGATCGTGGAAGCGCTGAACGATTTTGTCAGCAGCAACCTGGGAAGCTCAGTCGAACACTATGCACCGTTCATCGGCGCCTTGTTCGGAACTGCCATCTTCAGCAATCTGATCAGCCTGGTGGGCGGGGTCTGGAGTCCGACGGCAGATCTTGCAACAGAGATCGGCTGGGGAGCAATCGCATTTGTGCTGATTACGAAGCACAAGATCAAGGCGAGCGGCCTGGGCGGATACCTGAAGAGTTACCTGTCCCCGATCTTCCTGATGGCGCCGATCAATGTCATCAGTGAGCTGGCAACCCCGGTCTCGATGGCCTGCCGTCATTTCGGCAACATCCTGTCGGGCATGGTCATCGGCACACTGATCTACAGCTCGCTGGGACTCGCGAGCAGAGCGGTCCTGGGACTGATCCCCGGTATCGGCGGCTGGCTTGGCCAGCACATCCCGATCTTTGAGATCGGTCTCCCGGCCATCACGTCCCTGTACTTTGACTGGTTCAGCGGACTCATCCAGCCCTTTATCTTCTGTATTCTGACCTGTATCTTCATTAAACAGGCGGATGAGGGCTGAGGTACAGTTTCAGGCGGTTTCAGACTGCCTCAATACAAACATTTCCCCAAGGAGGAAACATTATGGATTTCACAGTATTGGCAAAAGGTATTGCACTTGCAGGATGCGGAATCGGCGCAGGACTCGCGCTGATCGCAGGTATCGGTCCTGGTATCGGTGAAGGCAACGCGGCTGCGTCCGCTGTCGAGTCGATCGCACGCCAGCCGGAAGCGGCCAGCGATATCCGCTCCACCCTGATCCTCGGTGTCGCGCTCGCAGAGACAACCGGTATCTATGGCTTCGTCACCGGTCTGCTTCTGATCTTCGTTGCGCCGAGCCTGTTCCTCGGAAAACTTTGATGAGAGAAGCGCAGCATTTGTCTGACACTGAAAGCAATGGAAAGAGGTTATGGCCATGAAAACAGGTTATGAATTACTGGTTTCACTGGACTGGCAGACCATCATCATACAGCTGATCAACCTCGGCATTCAGATCCTGCTTTTCAAGAAGTTTCTCTACAAGCCTGTCATGAAGATCCTCCGCAAGCGCCAGGGGCTTGTGGACCAGCCGCTCAAGGAAGCGGAGGCCGCAAAGCAGGAGGCGCTGAGCATGAAGAAGGAGTACGAGGCCAATCTCTCGAAGGCCAATGAGGAAGCGGACAGGATCGTGAAGGAAGCTTCCGCGGCCGCATCCCAGAAGAGTGAGCGGATCGTCTCCGACGCGCAGGAGGAAGCCGCAGCGCTGAAGGCGCAGGCTCAGCTTGACATTGCCGCCCAGCAGAAGCGGGCGATCAATGACGCGAAGGATGAGATTGGCTCCATGGCGGTGGATATTGCGTCCAAAGTCATCGGACGTGAGATCAACGAGCAGGACCAGGCGGATCTTGTCGATGAGTTTATTCAGAATGTAGGAGACGAATCAGCATGATGACCGAGACTGCCAGAAGATATGGCGGGAGTCTCTATGAACTGGCCCTTGAAGAGGGGATGGTGGACGAGGTTCTCGCACAGCTTCGCGAAGTGCTGGATCTGATGAAGGAAAATCCGCAGTACGAGCGTCTTCTTGCAGAGCCCAGCATTACAAAGAAGGAACGGACACAGCTTATCGATGAGGCGTTCGGCTCTTCTCTCTGGCCGTATCTGCTGAATTTCCTGAAGCTTCTCTGTGAGGAGGGATACATCTCTGAGCTGAGGGGCTGCTATAAGGAATACCGCAGGCGGTATAACGGGGACCATGGCATATCGGAAGCGATCGTGACAAGCGCGCGGGAGCTGACGGAAGCGCAGAAGGCTGCCCTTCTCGACAAGCTTGAGAAGATGAGCGGGAAAAAGGTCGAGATGATATGTTTGGTCAATCCAGCGCTGATCGGCGGAGTCCGTCTGGACTTCGAAGGAAAGCGATATGATGGAACAGCCGCAGAGAGACTGAAGACGCTTCGCAGCATCATCAGAAACACTACCGTATAAAAGAGGAAATGAGATGGCATTAAAACCTGAAGAAATCAGTCAGATCATAAAAAGCCAGATCAAGCATTATTCCGCTGCCATCGAGCAGGCCGAGACCGGAACGGTCATCATGGTTGGTGATGACATCGCCCGTGTCAGCGGGATGGAGAAGTGCATGGCCGGGGAGCTCGTCGAGTTCTCGAACGGCACCTACGGCATGGCGCTGAATCTGGAAGAAAACAGCATCTCCGTTGTCCTCCTTGGATCTGATATTGGAATTAAGGAGGGAGACACGGTCAAGCGTACCGGCCGTGTCGTGTCAGTCCCGGTCGGGGAGGCGATGCTCGGACGTGTGGTCAATGCGCTCGGACAGCCGATCGACGGCAAGGGAGACATCAAGGCTGTGCGCTACGACCCGATTGAACACACGGCGCCCGGCATCATCGAGAGACAGCCGGTCAAGCAGCCGCTTCAGACCGGTATCAAGGCAATCGACTCCATGATTCCGATCGGGAGAGGGCAGCGTGAGCTGATCATCGGAGACAGACAGACCGGTAAGACCGTCATCGCGACAGACACGATCATCAACCAGAAGGGCAAGAACGTGATCTGCATCTACGTGGCGATCGGCCAGAAGAATTCAACCGTCGCGAACCTGGTCGCACAGCTCCAGGCAGCCGGTGCGATGGAGTACACGATTGTCGTCGCGGCAACCGCGTCGGAGGCGGCACCGCTTCAGTACATCGCCCCGTATGCAGGCTGTACGATCGGCGAGTATTTCATGAATCAGGGCAAGGATGCACTGATCGTCTATGACGATCTGTCCAAGCACGCGGTTGCTTACCGTGAGATGTCGCTTCTGATCCGCAGACCGCCGGGACGTGAGGCGTACCCGGGCGATGTCTTTTACCTGCACTCCCGTCTGCTCGAGAGAGCGGCGAAGCTCTCAGACGAGAAAGGCGGCGGCTCTCTGACCGCACTGCCGATCATCGAGACACAGGCAGGCGACGTGTCCGCGTACATTCCGACCAACGTCATATCCATCACGGATGGACAGATCTTCCTTGAGACAGAGCTCTTCCATGAAGGGATCCGTCCGGCTGTCAACCCGGGTATCTCGGTCAGCCGTGTCGGCGGCAACGCACAGATCAAGGCGATGAAGAAGGTCGCCGGGACTCTGAAACTGATCTATTCCCAGTACAGAGAGCTGGCTTCCTTTGCACAGTTTGGATCGGACCTTGATGAGGATACCAAAGCCAGACTGGACAAAGGAGCACGGATTGTCGAGGTTCTCAAGCAGAACAAAGGGACGCCGGTGCCGGTCGAGAAGCAGATTGCTATCCTGTACGCGGTCAGCAACGACTACCTGAAGGATGTTGCTGTTGACAAGGTTCAGGCTTATGAAGAAGGACTGTTCGTGTTCCTGGATTCCGATTCAGAGGCGAAGACGCTGATGGAGAAGATCGCGTCGACGGGCGCCTGGGATCAGACGGTCGAGGACAGCCTGAAGAATACGCTGACAAAATATGCAGGCCGCTTCAGAGGCTGACGGAAGGAAGGAGGTGTAAATCATGGCTTCGATGAAGGATATCAAGCTGCGCATCAAGAGTGTGCAGAGCACCATGCAGATAACCAGAGCCATGAAACTGGTTGCTTCCTCCAGACTCCGCCGGGCACAGCAGCGCGTGACAGAAAGCCGCCCGTATCACGAGACGCTCAGCGCCACGCTCAGCGACATTGCGAATTCCAACTCCGATTTTACCTCGATGTACATGCAGAAGCGGGAGATCAAAAAGAAGCTCTACATCGTCTTCGCGGGAGACCGGGGGCTTGCCGGCGGCTATAACAGCAACATGTTCCGGATGATTGAGGCCGAGACGAAAGGGGAAAGCTGCTGTTTTCTCCCGGTCGGCAAGAAGGCGCTCGAGTATTTCACAAAGCGCGGCAGGGAAGTGGTCACAGATGCATTTCCGTTGGTCGGGGAGATCTCCGTCAGCGACTGCTTTGAGATGGCCAGGATTGTCTGTAAGGGCTATGTGAATGGCGACTATGATGAAATTCACGTGGCTGGCACCGTCTTCAAGTCGGTGATGTCGCAGATTCCAGTGACGACTCAACTTCTGCCCTTTACGCCGAAGCCGGTGGAAGGACACCGTGAGGTGATCCTGTATGAGCCGGGCAGCGCAGAGACATTCAACGCAATCATTCCGGAGTACATCGCGGGCATGATCTACAGTGTCATGTGCGAGAGTTCCGCCTCTGAGCAGGGCGCGCGCCGCATGGCGATGGAAAATGCGACCAACAATGCGTCCGACATGCTCGATACGCTCAGTCTTCACTACAATCGTGCACGCCAGGCTGCAATCACGCAGGAGATCACGGAGATTGTGTCAGGAGCTGCCGGCTCGGAGGGCTGATCCGGAGACGGAAGCTTCAGTCACCGTTTATAGTTCAAAAAAGGAGAAAGCGCATTGGCTGCAGAAAATATCGGTACTGTGGTTCAGATCATGGGCCCTGTACTGGACATTAAATTTCAAGACGGACAGTTGCCTGATCTGATGAACGCCATTGAGATCGATAACAATGGCAAAAAACTCGTGGTGGAGGTTGCGCAGGATATCGGGGACGATGTCGCGCGCTGCATTGCTATGGGGTCAACAGACGGGCTGACAAGGGGAACGCCGGCGAAGGACACCGGCGCTCCGATCCGCATGCCGGTCGGCGAGGGGGATCTGGGAAGAGTCCTGAACCTGCTCGGCGAACCGATCGACAACAAGGAGCCGGTCAAGGCCGATGACTACTGGCCGATTCATCGTCCGGCGCCGTCCTATGAGGATCAGAAGACCTCCAGCGAGATTCTGGAGACCGGAATCAAGGTCGTTGACCTGATCTGCCCGTATCTGAAGGGCGGTAAGATCGGTCTGTTCGGCGGCGCAGGCGTCGGCAAGACCGTCCTGATCCAGGAGCTGATCCACAACATCGCGACTGAGCACGGCGGCTATTCCGTGTTCACGGGTGTCGGCGAGCGTACCCGTGAGGGAAACGACCTCTATGGAGAGATGAGCGCGTCAGGCGTTATCAACAAGACAGCTCTGATCTTCGGGCAGATGGACCAGCCGCCGGGAGCCCGTATGAGAGTTGGTCTTTCGGGACTGACGGTCGCGGAGTATTTCCGTGACGTGAAGAAGCAGGATGTCCTGCTCTTCATCGATAACATCTTCCGTTTCACGCAGGCAGGCTCCGAGGTGTCCGCTCTTCTGGGACGTATGCCTTCCGCCGTCGGGTACCAGCCGACGCTGGCAACCGAGATGGGCGAGCTTCAGGAGCGCATCACATCGACGAAGGATGGCTCCATCACATCGGTGCAGGCAGTCTATGTCCCTGCCGATGACCTGACCGACCCGGCACCGGCGACAACCTTCACGCATCTGGACGCAACGACCGTCCTCTCCCGTGAGATCGCTTCTCAGGGTATCTATCCGGCAGTGGATCCGCTGGATTCCACAAGCCGCATCCTGAGTCCTGAGATTGTCGGGAAGGATCATTATGAGGTTGCACGCGGGGTGCAGGAGGTTCTCCAGAGATACAGAGAGCTGCAGGATATCATCGCGATCATGGGTATGGACGAGCTGTCCGACGAGGATAAGCTGACGGTCAGCCGCGCCCGCAAGATCCAGCGTTTCCTGTCCCAGTCCTTCCATGTGGCAGAGCAGTTTACCGGTATCCCGGGCGCCTATGTACCGCTGAAGGAGACCATCAGAGGATTCAAGATGATTCTGGACGGCGAGTGCGATGAGCTTCCGGAGTCTGCGTTCCTGTTCTGCGGAACGATCGATGATGCGTTCGCCAAGGCAAAGAATCAGTAAGGAAGGAGGCGCTCATGGCAACTCCATTTCATCTGCAGATTGTCACGCCGGATGGCTCAGAGTTTGACGGACAGGCGGTCCGTATCATCGTCAGAACGATTGCCGGGGATGTCTGCGTCATGGCAAGACATACCAACTACTGCACAGCGCTCGGAATGGGCGAGGCGAAGGTCACCATGGAGGACGGCTCGGTCAGAACCGCCGCCTGCATGGGCGGTATGCTGAATGTCATGGACGGGAAGGTCCGCGTGATCGCAACCACCTGGGAGTGGAAGGATCAGATTGATTATGCCCGCGCCCAGAAGGCGAAGGAGGCGGCGGAAAAGCGTCTCGCAGAGAAGAATAAGCTCAGTGACAAGGAGATCGCGCTGGCGGAGGCCAAGCTCAAGAGAGCGCTGGTCCGCTCAAACGTTGCAAGCCGCTGACGACGTTTTCTGCGGAAGGCGTTCAGCAATCAAGTGAGAAGGAATATCTCAGAAATAGAGGGGACAGCCCGGACTGGAGCTAACCAGGAAAGGCTGGCCCCTCTCTTCCATTTCATGCTTTATGCGCTTCATGCGGTGTTTCGGTTAAATCGATGATTGTTCCGCACTGCCCCAGGTATGAAACAGTACAACTACGAAAATTTTCGTTCTGTTGACAGTGCAGGGGCGGAATGTTAATATTTTGTAAATGGCCTGTGAGCAGCGCGGTGGCGTCTGCTCTTCTTTCTTGTTGGAAGGAGGTTTACAATGGCGATATTCAAGGGCGCCGGAGTGGCAATCGTCACACCGATGAATGACGATGAGACTGTCAACTATGACAAGCTGAATGAGCTGCTTGATGAACAGATTGCCGGCGGAACCGATGCGATCGTGATCTGCGGAACGACCGGGGAGTCTGCCTGCCTGACGGTGGAAGAGCACCTGGCAACGATTAAAGAATGTGTGGAATATGTCGGGCACAGGGTGCCGGTCATTGCGGGCACAGGGTCCAACTGCACCCGCGATGCCATCGCGATGTCAAAGAAGGCGGAAGAGTACGGGGTTGACGGGCTTCTCTGCGTGACGCCCTACTATAATAAGGCGACTCAGAAGGGACTGATCGGATACTACACGGCCATCTCGGAGGCTGTGCACACGCCGATCATCATGTACAACGTGCCGAGCCGGACAGGCTGCAACATTCAGCCGGAGACGGCGGCCTACCTTGCAAAGAACACAAAGAACGTCCGCGCTTTGAAGGCTGCATCTGGGAATCTGAGCCAGATCGCGAAGACAAAGTCGCTGGCAGGAGATGATCTGGATATCTATTCCGGGAATGATGACCAGATCGTTCCGATTCTGTCGCTGGGAGGACTGGGTGTCATCTCCGTTCTGTCGAATGTTGCTCCGGCGAAGGCACACGCAATCTGCCAGAGCTGGTTTGACGGAGACGTGAAAAAGGCGGCGAAGCTTCAGCTCGAGGCAGTGGATCTGATTGATTCGCTGTTCTGCGAGGTGAATCCGATTCCGGTCAAGACGGCGCTGAATCTGATGGGCAAAAAGGTCGGACCGCTCCGTTCTCCGATGTGTGAGATGGAAGAGAAGAATGTGGAGCGCCTGAAGAAGTCCATGCAGGCGTACGGGATTCTGTAAGAAGCGGGGCAGACGATACGGCATACCGGCTGAAATGACTGAAAGCCGTGCAGGCGTATGGCATTCAGCAGATAGAGAAAGACGAGTGGTGGAAGAGAAATGGTGAGGGTGATACTGAGCGGCGCGGATGGCCGCATGGGACATGTGATTGCAGACCTTGCAGCGGCGGATGCGGATGTGGAGATTGCAGCCGGTGTTGATATTGCCGGAAAGGGCAGTGGCAGCTTCCCGGTTTATAAAAGCTTCACGGAGCTTGAGGATAACCTTCAGGAGCATGCCGACGCAATCATCGATTTCAGTTCACCGAAGGCATTTGACGGGATGATGGACTATGCGGTGAAGACAAAGACGCCGGCTGTGGTGTGCACGACAGGGCTTTCCGATGAACAGATCGAAAGACTGAAGGAGGACAGCAAAAAGACGGCCGTTCTTCGCTCCGCCAACATGTCTGTCGGCATCAATCTTCTTCTGAAGATTGTGAAGGAAGCCGCAAAGACGCTGGCACCGGCTGGCTTCGATATCGAGATTGTTGAGGCTCACCACAATCAGAAGAAGGACGCACCGTCCGGGACCGCGCTGGCGCTGGCGGACAGCATCAACGACGGACTGGATGATGTCTACACATACACCTATGACCGGTCGGAGCGTCGCGAGAAGAGAGATCCGAAGGAGATCGGCATCTCCTCCGTCCGGGGCGGAACCATTCCTGGAATCCACAAGGTGATCTTCGCCGGACAGGACGAGGTGATCGAATTCAACCACACAGCTTACTCGAGGAGCATATTCGGGAAGGGCGCTCTGGCGGCGGCGAAGTACCTGGCAGGAAAGCCGGCCGGCTTCTACAGCATGGCGGATGTAATAGGGTAAGGCTGCCGGCCGCCGGCTGCAGACACGATCAGATTAAAATACACGCTTACAGGGGCAGTAGAAAACAGGGGACAAAGTTTATGCTGAAGGTTGCAAAGTTCGGCGGAAGTTCGCTCGCAAGTTCCGGGCAGATGGCGAAGGTCGGGGAGATCGTGAAGGCTGACAGGTTCAGGAGGTACATCATTCCTTCTGCACCGGGCAGACGTTTCTCGGATGATACGAAGGTCACAGATCTGCTCTACAAGTGCTATGATGCAGCGGCTGCCGGAGAGGATATCGACGGAAGACTGGATGAGATCAGGGGCAGATACCAGGAGATTGCTGACGGTCTGCGCGTCAAGAAGGTGGATCTCGACGCGGAATTTGCGCTGATCGGAGATTATTTCAAACGGCAGGCAGGACGCGACTATGCGGCTTCCCGCGGGGAGTATCTGAACGGCAAGCTGCTTGCCGCCTATCTCGGCTTCCGTTTTATCGATGCAGCCGAAGTGATCCTGTTCGACGCACATGGGAACTTTGACGAGGAACGGACGAATGAGGTCTGCAGAGAACGCCTGAAGAACGTCGAGTATGCTGTCATTCCGGGCTTCTACGGCGCGATGCCGGATGGCAGCATCAAGACCTTCTCGAGAGGCGGCTCCGATATCACGGGTTCCATTGTCTCCCGTGCGGTTCATGCGAATGTCTATGAGAACTGGACGGATGTCTCAGGCTGCCTGGTCGCGGATCCGCACATCGTGGAGAATCCGGAGACCATCCAGACGATCACCTACAGGGAGCTGAGAGAGCTTTCCTACATGGGCGCCTCCGTGCTGCATGAGGATGCGATCTTCCCGGTGCGGGCAGAGGGAATTCCGATCAACATCCGGAATACAAATCGGCCGAAGGACGAGGGCACGCTGATTGTCGAGTCGACGGTCAAGAGCCCGGCGCATGTCATCACAGGCGTTGCCGGCAGGAAAGGCTTTTGCAGCGTCAACATTGACAAGGCGATGATGAACGCCGAGATCGGTTTCGGGCGCAAGGTCCTGCAGGTCTTTGAGGAAAATGGAATTTCATTTGAACACACGCCTTCGGGGATCGACACCTTCTCCGTCATCGTTCATCAGAGTGAGTTTGCGGACAAGGAGCAGGACGTGCTGGCAGGACTTCACCGCGCGGTGAACCCGGATCGGATTTATCTGGAGTCGGATCTGGCTCTTGTGGCGATCGTCGGGCGTGGAATGGTCAATTCAACCGGAACCGCCGGGCGGCTGTTCAATGCACTTGCAGGCGCCGGTGTAAACATTAAGATGATCGATCAGGGGTCAAGTGAGCTCAATATCATCGTCGGCGTCCGGGATGAGGACTTTGAGACGACGATCCAGGCAATCTATGAGGAGTTTGTCGGAAAAGAGAAAAAGCAGACTTCCAGATAAAACATACATGAGACGCTAAACATACAGCCCCGGGGACCATCTGGTCCTCGGGGCTGTTTTACACCTTACAAAGTCAGATCGGATTTCAGCCGTCAATGACCTGAATCCAGCCATCCGGAGCCTCGAGGCGTCCCATCTGGATACCGGTCAGTGTATCATACAGCTTCTTCAGAACAGGGCCCATCTCCTCCATGCCGGACGGGAATGCATACTCGGTGCCGTGGTCGTAGATCTTTCCGACCGGAGAAATGACGGCAGCGGTACCGCAGAGTCCGCATTCTGCGAAGGAACCCTTCTTCACTTCGTCAAACAGCACCTCGCGCTCCTCGACTTTCATGCCGAGAATGTTCTGAGCGATGTAGACGATGCTTCTTCTGGTGATGGAAGGAAGGATGCTTGGGGACTTCGGGACCACCAGCGTCTTGTCAGGCGTGACAAACAGGACATTGGCACCGCCGGTCTCCTCGATCTTCGTGCGGGTCGCCGGGTCAAGATAGAGATTCTCGTTGAACCCGTTTCTGTGGGCATCCATGATGGCATGAAGGCTCATCGCATAGTTCAGACCTGCCTTGACATGGCCGGTTCCATGAGGCGCCGCACGGTCAAAGTCGGAGATCCGGATGACAATCGGCTTCGCGCCGCCCTTGAAGTACGGACCGACCGGCGTGGTGAAGATGCGGAACTGGTACTCGTCCGCCGGCTTGACACCGATGACCGGGTTGGATCCGAACATATAGGGACGGATATAGAGTGTTGCGCCGCTGCCATATGGCGGAACCCAGGCTTCATCTGCGCGAACCGTATCGACGACCGCCTTCACCCATCTTTCAACCGGGAAGACCGGCATCTCGAGACGCTCGCAGGAGCTCTTCATACGGAGAGCATTCTGATCAGGACGGAAGCAGACAATCTTTCCATCCTCCGTCGTGTATGCCTTCAATCCTTCAAAGCAGGACTGTGAATACTGAAGGACGCCGGCGCATTCACTCATGACGACATTGGCATCATCCGTGAGAACACCCTCGTCCCACGCGCCGTTCTTATAATTGGAAACGAATCTCTTGTCGGTTTTGATGTAACCGAAGCCTAGAGAACCCCAGTCGATGTCTTTTTTTGCAACCATTTGAAAACCCCTCACTTTCCTGAATCAGAACCTTCTGACACGGCATTCCATGCACACGTTTTTATAGCCTGCGCGCCTGCATCAGCGGTGCAGGCAGCAGCGGCCGGCAATTGGACGGAGGCCTGCATGCTTTGTGTGCCTGTATCAGGGAAGAGTGTACCACCAGCTATTTCAGGAGTCAAACAATCATACCTCAAATTTTGAGATAACATCTATTATTTACGAAAATTGTTGATATTTCCGAATAAAATGCGGCGACATGCACAGCTTCCTGCAGAAGTTGCCGCATGGAAAATTGCTGATCGGCAGGCCGGTGAGCCAGATGTCCCAATTTGATTTTCGGAGAGTGAATCAATATAATAATTATGACTGACAATTTTGATAAACAGCGAAAAAATGCAGAAAGTGTATCAAAATGAATCCATATAGAAACAGAAAAAACCGGAAAGTGCACCGCGTGGCGGCTGCGGCGCTGGCAGTCGTGCTTACCGGAACAGGAGGGGCATCGCTCCTGCCGGGAGTCTGTCTCTGGGCTGGCGAGATCTCATCTTCCCAGGTGAACCAGGAGCTGGTGGATTCATCTGATGAGCAGATTGGACAGGACGGCGGAGCTTCCCCGGGAAGTGCCCTGATTGAGGATTCGGGTCATGCTGTCCAGAATGATTCCGGCGTTTCAATGGATGAGCTTCAGAAGGCGATGGACAGCGGGGATCAGGATGCGCTGCGCAGAATTGCGGAGGGCGAAACCGGAAGCGGCACGGGCGGGGAGAGCACCCAGCCCGAGACAGCTGCGCTGGAGCCTGAGATTCCGGGGATGGCGGATCCGGAGAGCGTCCGTCAGCTGCTGCAGGCGCTGTCTGCCTATGACAGCATGACCGGGTCGGACGATGAGCTCCGCGCGGCAGACTACATCGCAGGGAAGATGAAGGAATATGGCTATACGGTTGAGACACAGCCCTTCCATGAGGGCTTTGTCGATGAGACCGGAAATGACGAGCAGGGGCTTAACATCATCGCAGAGCGCGGAGCGGACTCGGAGACAAACCGGACAGACGGCATCTTTCTGGTTGTCACGCATTATGACACCAAGCGGAAGAAAGAAAAGGGGGATCCGTTTACAGCGGACCGGACCGGTGCCTGTGCGCTTCTGGAGACAGCCCGTGTCCTTCAGAATATAAAGACGGACACAGACATCTGCTTTGTCTTTCTGTCCGGCGAGGAGGACGGACTGTACGGATCGAAGCATTTTGTGAATACGCTATCGGATGAGATGAAGGCGAGGATCAGGGGCGTGCTCGATGTGGAGCGGGTCGGCTATGTGCCGGAGACCTTCTGTGTCCTGGCAAATTCGGACGGGCAGGATAATGATGTCACGGTGAGGGTTCGGCAGGCCGCATTCAGCATCAGGGAAGAAGCAACTGCTACAGTCCCGGACGGCATTCAGGCTGAAAATGGGACAGCGGCAGCAGACGGAGGCGTCAGGGCAGAAAGCGCTGCGGAAGACGGAAGTCAGGCGGGGAAAACGGCCGCAGAGGGGACGCAGGCCGGCAGTGCTGCAGACCGGATCGTTGCGGACAGTGAGGCCGAGACTGAGAGCGGGGAGTCGGCAGCGCCCGCCCCGTGGGACTGCATCAAAGACCAGAAGCTGTCCGAGCATTCATTTGCGGAGGCAGGCTTTCCTGCGGCAGCGCTGACGCAGTACATCCCCGGATGGACCGGCGTTGGGCAGACGACCGGGAAAACAGAGACGGAAGGTCAGCCGGGCGTGGATAGAACGCAGCAGGGCGAGACAGGTCAGTCGGGCGTGGACAGAGCGCAGCAGGGCGAGACAGGCCAGCCGGGCGTGGATAGGACATCGGAGGCGGCCGGGGACGCAAGCCTGGCCGGGGGCGAACGGCCGCAGGCCATAGCTGAGACAGAAGCGGACGGGCAGCCGGGAATGACGGCAGATCCGAAGCAGATCGCGCATATCTCGAACATCGTCGCAAGGATGCTCTCAGGTGTCATGAACAACTCATGAAAAACTGAAAAAGCCTCCGGATGATCATCCGGAAGCTTTCAAAAAACAGGGCTACCAGGATTCGAACCTGGAAATGACGGAGTCAGAGTCCGTTGCCTTACCGTTTGGCGATAGCCCTATGTATCTATGTCTCAGCGACGAATGTCATTATACGCAAAGACAGAGGGAAATGCAAGCATCATTTTTAAAGAATATGTTTTTTCGGAAGTGCAAGGCGGGCGGACGGATTCACAGAAAATTCGTTTCTCCACAGTTGTGGAGAAACGAATTTTCTGATAAGCTTTTTTCCAGAACGTCAGAATGAGACAGAGGAGGTATATCCAATGGGAAATGACAAGACATATGAAGAAGCTTACACAGAAATCACGCCGGAGATGATGGAGCTGGCAAGACTGTGTGAGCGGACGGATCAGATCGACCCGGCTCTCTATACGAAGTATGATGTCAAGCCCGGGCTCCGGGATCTCAACGGAAAGGGGGTCGTCGCCGGCCTGACAGAGGTATCCCGTGTGCAGGCAAAAAAGATCGTGGACGGGAAGGAAGTTCCGGACGCGGGACATCTCTATTATAGAGGAAGGAACATCGAGGATCTTGTCCGGGGATTTGCGTCCGAAGGCCGGTACGGATATGAGGAGGTGGCGTACCTGCTTCTCTTTGGCGAGCTGCCGGATCAAAACCAGCTTGGGCGGTTCCATGACATTCTGGCCAGAAACCAGTCTCTGTTCCCGCAGAATTTTGTGCGCGACATTATCATGACCGCCCCGTCCAGTGACATGATGAATGTCCTCGCAAGAAGCATCCTGACCCTCTACTCCTACGATGCATCGGCGGACGACATTTCTCTGCCGAATGTCCTGCGGCAGTGTCTGCAGGTCATCGCCATGATGCCGATGTTTGCCATCTACGGCTACCGGACTTACCAGCATTACTATCTGGGGAAGAGCCTCGTCATCAGACAGCCAAAGCCGGAGCTTTCATTTGCAGAGAACATTCTGCAGATGCTGCGAAAGGACGGCAAATACACCGATCTGGAGGCGCGGCTTCTGGACATCTGCCTTGTTCTGCACATGGAACATGGCGGCGGCAACAACTCCACCTTCACGGACAGGGTTGTGACATCCTCCGGGACGGACAGCTATTCCGTCTTTGCGGCGGCGCTTGGTTCCCTGAAGGGACCCCGCCACGGAGGCGCGAACCTCAAGGTCATGCAGATGATGGCTGACATTAAGGAGAATGTGAAGGACTGGACGGACAAGGATGAGGTGGCAGCGTATCTGACAAAGATTCTGAACAAGGATGCCTTTGACCACTCCGGGCTGATCTACGGGATCGGACATGCGGTCTACTCCATCTCAGATCCGAGAGCTGTCATTCTGGAGCGGTTCGCGAAGCAGCTTTCGGAGGAGAAGGGACGCGCAGAGGAGATGGCGCTCTACCATCTGATCGAGGAGACAGCGCCCCGGATCATCGCGTCGAAATCCCGGATGTACAAGGGGGTTTCCGCAAATGTGGACTTCTTCTCCGGCTTCGTCTATGACATGCTCGACCTGCCGAGGGAGCTCTACACACCGATCTTCGCCATCGCGCGTTCCGTCGGCTGGAGTGCGCACAGGCTGGAGGAGCTGGCGAGACGCGGGAAGATCATCCGCCCGGCTTACATCGCGGTTCATGACAATGTAGACTATGTGCCGCTCGGCCAGAGAGGCTGAATGGAAAGTTTGCGTTTCAAATGCCTCCCGGGATGGTATAATCACATCGTGACTGCGCAAGGCGCCAGCCTATCAGACAGTCGGTTGGGAAGCATCAGCGCCTTGAGATACGCATATATGCAATAATCCAGTGGTGGGAAAAAGAGGACAGATGACATGAGTACCATGAAACTGACACTGCTCACAGACTTCTATGAGCTGACGATGATGCAGGGCTACTTCAAATGCGGCATGCACCAGAAGGTCGTATTTGATGCATTTTACCGCAGAAATCCGGATGATGGAGGCTACGCCATCTGCGCAGGCCTGGATCAGGTCATTGACTACGTCAAGCGGCTGACCTTCTCCAAAGAGGACATCGACTATCTCAGAAGCCTGAACACGTTTGACGAGGACTTCCTGCAGTACCTGGCGGATTTTCATTTTTCAGGCGATATCTATGCCATCCCGGAAGGAACGGTGATCTTCCCGCGGGAGCCGCTGGTTAAGGTGGTCGCGCCGATCATGGAAGCACAGCTCATGGAGACCGCGATTCTGAACATCATCAACCACCAGTGCCTGATTGCCACCAAGGCCGCTCGCGTCTGCTACGCGGCGAAGGGGGACGGCATCATGGAATTCGGCCTGAGGCGTGCACAGGGGCCGGATGCCGGCACGTATGGTGCAAGGGCGGCTGTGATCGGCGGCTGCATCGGCACGTCCAATGTCCTGACCGGACAGCTCTTCGATGTCCCGGTGCTCGGGACACATGCCCACAGCTGGATCATGAGTTTCCCGGACGAGTACACGGCCTTCAAAAAGTACGCCGAGTACTACCCGGACAACTGTGTGCTGCTGGTTGACACCTACGACACGCTGCGCTCCGGTGTGCCGAACGCCATCCGGGTGTTTACCGAGATGAAGGCAAAGGGCTGGAAGCCGAAGAAGTACGGCATCCGGCTGGACTCCGGCGACCTGGCGTACCTGACCAAGAAGGCAAGGAAGATGCTTGACGACGCCGGCTTTGCGGATGCTTCCATTGCCGCTTCGTCCGATCTGGATGAGTACGTGATCCAGTCCCTGAAGTCGCAGGGGGCCTGCATCGATTCCTGGGGCGTCGGGACAAACCTGATCACATCGAAGAACACCCCGGCCTTCGGCGGTGTCTACAAGCTGGCGGCGATCGAGGGACCGGATGGAAGCCTGATCCCGAAGATCAAGCTGTCCGAGAACACCGACAAGATCACGAACCCCGGCAACAAGCAGGTCTGGCGAATCTACGACAGGCAGTATCACAAGATCCGCGCGGATCTGATCAGTATGGATGACGAGGTCTTTGACCCGGAGCAGGATCTGATTATTTTCGATCCGAAGGAAACCTGGAAGAAGACAAAGATCAAGGCCGGAACCTATGATCTCCGCCCGCTGCTTGTCCCGATCTTCAAAAACGGAGAGTGTGTCTATGAGTCGCCTTCCGTCCTTGAGATCCGCGACATCTGCACGAGGGAGAAGGATTCGCTCTGGGATGAGACAAAGCGTTTCGTGAATCCGCATGAGATGTACGTCGACTTGTCAGACAAGCTCTACAAGATCAAGGCAGATCTTCTTGAAGAGCTTTCCATGAAAGCACTCCAGTCCGAATGATCCAGACACTGCCATCGATTGTGCGCTACAGCGAAACAGACGAGAGCGGGAGACTGTCCCTCCCGGCACTTGTCGATTACTTTCAGGATGCCGCCGAGCTTCACGGAGACCGGCTCGGCATCGGGTGGAGATATCTTGCAAAGCAGCATCTGGCGTGGCTCCTCTCTTCCTGGCAGATCGAGATCGGAAGGCTGCCGGCGCTGAGCGAGGAGATCCTGGTGAAGACCTGGGGCTGGAAGTTCCAGAGTATCTTCGGGATGAGGAACAGCCTGCTCCTGGACAAAGACGGAAACACCCTGGTCACCGCGAATAGCGTCTGGTTCTTGTACGATACGAAGGCGCAGAAGCCGGTCCGGGTACCGGAGAACATCGTGAATGCCTTCGGGATTCACCCGAGGGCGGATATGAAGTATGCCCCGCGAAAGCTCCCTGATATGGAGGGCGGTGAAGTCATGGAAAGCTTCAACGTAGGGCGGCAGAACCTGGACACAAACCATCATGTGAACAATGCCCAGTACGTTGCGATGGCGATGGAGTGTCTGCCGCGCGCAATCAAGCCGGCAGAGCTTCTGGTAGAGTATAAGAAGCAGGCTTATCTGGGAGACACCATCACGCCTGTTGTCCGGAGAACAGAGGACGGGTATGCCATATCGCTCCGGGCCTTGAGCGGGGAGCCTTACGCAAACCTGCGGCTGCGGACGGACTGACATGAGAAACAATCGAAGACTTGCAGGATGATGCGGGGCAGCCATGCGGCTGCGAATATACATATGCGGAAATACAAGTATTTCCGGGAGAGGACGGAATAACCGATGTTAAAGCTGGGAGAACGCCAGACACTGAAAATTGACCACAGAAAGAGCTTCGGAGTATACCTGGGGGAGGGGAACGAGACGGTCCTTCTTCCGGTGAAGGAGGTTCCGGAGGACACAGAGATTGGAGACGAGCTTAACGTCTTCCTGTACCGGGACTCGTCAGACCGGCTGGTCGCCACGATGCGGGAGCCGAAGATTACCCTGCACGAGACGAAGCTTCTGCGAGTGAAGGAAGTGACAAAGATCGGCGCTTTCCTGGACTGGGGGCTGGAGAAGGATCTGCTGCTTCCGTACCATGAGCAGACAAAGAAGGTGAAGGCAGACGAGGAGGTACTCGTATCGCTGTATATCGATAAGAGCTCCCGCCTCTGTGCCACGATGAACGTCTACCCCTACCTCCGCACGGATTCACCGTACCAGGCAGACAGCGAGGTGACGGGGCGCATCTATCAGACGAGCGGGAACTTCGGCGTCTTTGTCGCGGTGGACGACCGGTATTCGGCGCTGATCCCGGCGCAGGAAGCCGCGGGACATTTCCGGATTGGAGACGTCATCACCGCCCGCGTCACAAGAGTGCTGCCGGACGGCAAGCTGAATCTTTCGGTGCGGAAGAAAGCCTACCAGCAGCTTGATGAGGATGCGGAGACGGTCCTGAAGGTCATCGATGAATATGAAGGGGTGCTTCCATTTGACGATAACGTATCCCCCGAAATCATCCGGCGGGAAATGGGGCTGTCCAAGAATGCCTTCAAGCGGGCGGTCGGTCACCTGATGAAGGAGGGCAGGGCCGAGATCCGGGGAAAGCGGATCTATAGGGTCTGATCATACCGGAAAGGGCAGCTGCCCTGACTGTTTTCAGATACCGTCTTGATTTCAGGGCGGAATTATATTACTGTACAGATAAAACGTCTGCTGAGGTGCAGAGTCAATCGCGAAAGGAGAAAAACAATTATGAAGCTTCAGAATGTCAAGGATGTCAGGAAACTGTTTGAGGTTGTCGATTCCTGCAAGGGAAAGGTCGAGCTGGTCACGGGCGAGGGCGACAGACTGAATCTCAAGTCCAAGCTGAGCCAGTATATTTCCCTGTCCGGTATCTTCAAGGACGGCGTGCCGGAGATCCCGGAGATGGAGATTGTCGCATACGATCCGGAGGATGTGCAGAAGCTCTTCAATTTCATGGTGAACGGCTGAGAAAGCGGCAGCGTGACCGTGTGCATGTATCTGGCGGGATGAAGGAGACCGGAGGGAGCCTGTCTGCAGGTGCGACCCTCAGCGCTCCGTATGACCTGGCAGAAGAAGTACAGATCTGGGAGGGAGTCGGATCAGAGCGATCCGGCTCTTCTTTTTCCCGCGGCTTCGTGCTAGAATGAGACAAGCTCAGGGATCGGAGGTTTACATATGACACAGAATAGATCAAAACAGGGCGGCAAGCTTTATCTGATTATGATGATCGTCGTTGTCGCGATTGCCCTGCTTGGCAGTCTGATAACAAAGCTGCCTCTTCCGGATTTCGGAATGACAGGGGATATCGCAATCTCGGAGGCCATCTTTCTGGTACCGGTTCTGGTCATCCTGTTCATGGACCGCTTTGAACCGCTGCGGGGCATGAAGCTTCGCGTGATCGGAATGCCGACCATCCTGTGGACCATGCTGCTGTCACTGCTGCTTCTTCCGGTGATGGCACTTTTGAATCTGCTGACACAGTTCCTGGTGCCCAATGCGGCAGCTGCCATGCTCGGCGCGTCCACCTCGCTTCCGCTCTGGGTCAGCCTGCTGTACTTCGCCGTTCTGCCTCCTGTTGTGGAGGAATTCATCTTCAGAGGCGTGCTGTTCCAGTATTTCCGCCCCTGCGGACTCTGGAAGACTGCGCTGCTGACCGGACTGATGTTCGGCCTGGCGCACCTGAATCTGAACCAGTTTCTGTACGCGTTTGTGATCGGCATCTTCTGGACGATGCTTGATGAGGCAACAGGTTCCGTTTTTTCATCGATGATCTCTCATGGCATCGTGAATGGCCTGAATGTCATCCTGATGTACATTGCAGTGGGCAATCTGCCGGAGAATCTGGTCGGGGAAGTTAACCAGGCCAGGGCGGACGTATCGTCTATCGTGTATCTCGTTGTTCTGGCTGTGATTGCCGGAGCCTGTGTGATTCTCGCCGTCATGGTCATCCGTCATCTGGCAAAGGTCCGGGGCAATGAGCAGAAGTTTCGCGATGCGCTGCACGGAAGAGACCGCCTGAGAGGAAAGGACGGAAGAACATTCTCGCCGGAACTTCTGATCAGCCTTGTGATCCCGATCGTCTTTATCGGCATCAACATTGCCATGCAGTAACCAATATGAAAGATAAAGGACCGAAGGGGGACACGGTTGAAGTTTGCACATCTTCACTGCCATACGGAGTACAGTCTTCTGGATGGCTCGAATAAAATAAAGGCCTATGTCACCCGGGTGAAGGAACTCGGGATGGATGCGGCTGCCATCACCGATCACGGCGTCATGTACGGCGTGATCGATTTTTATAAGGAATGCAAGGCCCAGGGCATCCGCCCGATTCTGGGATGCGAGGTCTATGTGGCGCCCGGCTCCAGGTTTGACAGAGAGCCCGGGCAGTCGGATGCCCGCTACTATCATCTCATCCTGCTCGCGGAGAACAATCAGGGGTATGAAAACCTGACGAAGATTGTGTCCACGGGCTTTCTTGACGGATATTACTACAAGCCCCGCGTCGACAAGGAGATCCTGAGAACCTACCACGAAGGCATCATCGCGTCCTCTGCCTGCCTTGCAGGAGAGGTAGCGCGTGATCTGTCTAACGGTCTGTATGAGGAGGCGAAGGCTGCGGCGCTGGAGTACCAGGACATCTTCGGAAAAGATCACTTTTACCTGGAACTGCAGGACCACGGTCTCGAGGAACAGAAGCAGGTGAACGCAGGCCTTTTGCGTCTGTCGAAGGAGACCGGGATCGGGCTCATTGCGACAAATGACTGTCACTACACGCGCGCGGAGGATGCGGAGGCGCACGATGTGCTGCTCTGCATCCAGACGGGAAAGAAGGTCTCCGATGAAGACCGCATGCGCTATCCGGGCGGGCAGTATTATGTCAAGTCCCCCGAGGAAATGGCGGCTCTGTTTCCCTACGCGCCGGAGGCGATTGAGAATACAGAGAGGATAGCGCAGCGCTGCAGCGTGGAGATCGAGTTCGGCCACACCAAGCTGCCGAAGTTTGACGTCCCGGATGGGAAAACCTCGAAGCAGTACCTTGAGGAGCTCTGCCAGAAGGGGCTTGAGGAACGTTACCACCCGGTCACGGAGAAGCTCCAGGAGCGGCTGCAGTATGAACTTGGCGTCATCGAGCGGATGGGCTACGTCGATTATTTCCTGATCGTCTGGGATTACTGCCGCTATGCCCGCTCGGTCGGCATCGCAGTCGGGCCGGGCCGCGGCTCTGCCGCCGGATCGCTCGTTTCCTACACGCTCGGCATCACAAAGCTGGACCCGATCCGCTTCAACCTGCTGTTTGAGCGCTTCCTGAACCCGGAGCGCGTTTCGATGCCCGATATTGATGTCGACTTCGGCTATGAGCGCCGTCAGGAAGTCATCGACTATGTCACGCAAAAGTACGGACGGGACGATGTGGCGCAGATTGTCACGTTCGGAACCCTCGCGGCGAGGGGCGTCATCCGGGATGTAGGGCGGGTCATGGACCTGCCCTACTCGCTCTGCGATTCGATCTCCAAGATGATTCCCCAGGAGCTCGGCATCACGATCGACAAGGCGCTGGAGGAGAGCCAGGAGCTGAAGACGATGTACGAGACGGACGAGACCATCCACCGTCTCATTGATATGTCGAGGAGGCTCGAGGGACTGCCGCGCCATACCTCCGTCCATGCGGCGGGTGTCGTCATCTGCCAGCGGCGTGTGGACGATTTTGTGCCGGTCGCGCGCTCTCAGGACGGCGGAATCGTCACGCAGTTCACGATGACGACAATCGAGGAACTTGGTCTTCTGAAAATGGATTTCCTGGGGCTTCGCACGCTGACGGTGATCCAGGACGCGGTCGCGATGGCTTCGAAGAAGGAGGGCCGCCCGATCGATATCGACCAGATCGATTACACCGATCCGCAGGTCTACGCCTACATCGGAACAGGGAAGTGCGAGGGCATCTTCCAGCTCGAGTCGGCCGGGATGAAGAGCTTCATGAAAGAGCTGAGGCCCGGCAGCATTGAGGATCTGATTGCAGGAATTTCGCTGTACCGGCCGGGACCGATGGATTTCATCCCCCAGTACATCCGGGGCAAGCAGCATCCGGAGCTCATCACCTACGATACCCCGCTCCTTGAACCGATCCTGGAGCCGACCTATGGCTGCATTGTCTATCAGGAGCAGGTCATGCAGATCGTGCGGAGCCTCGGCGGCTACACGCTGGGACGAGCGGATCTGGTCCGGCGCGCGATGAGCAAGAAGAAAGCTGTCGTCATGGCGCAGGAACGCCAGAATTTCGTCTATGGAAATGAAGCCGAGCATGTTCCGGGCTGCATATCGAAGGGAATCGATGAGAAAACCGCGAACAAGATCTACGACGATATGACCGATTTCGCAAAGTATGCCTTCAACAAGTCTCATGCGGCGGCCTATGCCTACGTGGCTTACCAGACGGCCTGGCTGAAGTATTACTACCCGGTGGAGTTCATGGCGGCACTGATGACATCGGTCATCGACAATCCGGGCAAGGTGGCAGAATACATCATGGTCTGCCGCTCGATGAAGATCCAGATTCTTCCTCCGGACATCAACGAGGGAGAGGCATCCTTCTCTGTGTCCGGCGGCGCAATCCGCTATGCGCTGGATGCCATCAAGTCGATCGGCCGCCCGTTGATCGACGCCATCCTGAAGGAACGGCAGAAAGGCGGACCGTACGCCTCGCTTCGCTCATTTGCGGAGCGGGTCGGGGATCAGGTGAATAAGCGTGCCGCCGAGAACTTCATCAAGGCCGGGGCCTTCGACTGCTTCGGGGCGACCCGGAAGCAGATGATGATGACCTACGCGCAGATCTTTGATGCGGCGGCGAGAGAACGGAAGAACCAGGTGAGTGGTCAGCTGTCCCTGTTCGATTTTTTGAAACCTGAGGACGGAGAGGAGGATGCCGGCGCAGGGCAGATTCCGATGCCGGATGTCGGGGAGTTCAGCAGGGATCAGCGCCTGAAGATGGAGAAGGAGGTTCTTGGCATCTATGTCAGCGGCCATCCGCTGGAGTCGGATATCAGCGTGTGGGAGAAGAATATCACCGCGAAATCCCATGACTTTGCGATCAATGACGAGACCGGTCAGGCAGACCGGCTGCAGGATTCCTCAGACCAGGTGATCGGTGGCATTCTGCAGGAGAAAACCATCAAGTATACCAAAAAGGGTCAGACCATGGCCTTCATCACCCTGGAGGATCTGGTCGGAAGCGTCGAGGTGCTGGTCTTTCCGAAGCTTTACGAGCAATATTCCGAGCTTCTGAATGCGGATGAAAAACTGTTCATCGAGGGCAGGGTTTCGGTGGAGGATGACAAGCCCAGCAAGCTTCTGGCAGAAAAAATCTGGCGGTTTGAGGATGTTCCGTACGAGCTGTGGTTCCAGTTCCCGGACGAGGCAGCCTACGCGGGGCGTGCGGACGAGCTGAACAGCCTGCTGATCGAAGGGCAGAAAACAAATGACCCGCAGTCCCGAGACGTACCGGTGGCACTTTCCAGGATTGCTGTCTATGCGAAGGAGCAGAAGAGCGTCAGGAATCTGCGTTTCACCGCACGGATGTATATCACCAGAAGCCTGCTGCAAAAGCTGAAGGCGCAGTATGGAAACAGCAACGTCATGCTCCTTCCGGGCAGACTGGACAGAGGACGGAAGAGGGGGTACTGACAGGCAGCGGCCGGCAGGCAGTCAAGAGGAGCATATGTATGCTGAGAAAAAATGAAATTGTGACACTCCGGATCGAGGACATGTCGGACGAGGGACTCGGAATCGGCCACACGGATGAAGGGGTTGCAGTCTTCGTCAAGGACACAGTGATCGGCGACAGTGTCCGCGCATCCATCACAAAGGTCAAAAAAACATATGCCTTCGGACGCGTCGCAGAGATTCTGACTCCCTCCCCAGACCGTGTCACGCCCTGTTGCCCTGTCGCGCGATCCTGCGGCGGCTGCCAGATCCAGGAGATGTCCTACCTTGCGCAGCTTCATTTCAAGGAGAATAAGGTCCTCGGCAATATCCGGCGGATCGGCGGAATCGCATGCCGGAAGGCGGGGCAGGAGCAGACAGCAGAGCAAGGTCCGGAATCGGGACAGGAGCAGATATCAGAGCAAGGCCCGGAATCGGAGCAGGTGCGTCCGTCAGCGCAAGACCACGAATCCGGGCAGAAGCAGTGGGCCCTGTTTTACCCAATTATCGGCTCAAGTGCGCCCTTTCACTACCGCAACAAGTCTGAATATCCGGTCGGACGGGATAAGAACGGCAAACTGGTCGCTGGATTCTATGCCGGGAGAACACACACCATCGTCAGCGGAGCACAGTGCGTGATCGGGATTGAGGAGAATCAGCCGATTCTGGATGCTGTCCTTGGCTGGATGGAGACCTTTCACATCCCGGCGTATCAGGAAGAAACCGGGAAAGGCCTGGTCCGGAACATCATGATCCGGTGCGGGTTTTCGACCGGACAGATCATGGTCGTCATCGTCGCCAATGCAGATCGCCTGCCGCACGAGACGGAACTCGTGAAGAAGATCTGCGGTGCCCTGCCGAAGACAGAATGCACAGGTACGGATTTATGCCGTGCGGGAAGTTGTTCAAGAGAAAGCCGCCTGGCGGGAAATCGACTGGGTGGCGCTCATTTGTCATCAGAGAATCCCATAGGAGAAGTGGATTCGGTGTCGGATCCATACGGAGCGGGACGCATTATCACCGGGATTATCCTGAACACCAATAAGGAGCGGACGAATGTCATCCTCGGACGGAAGAACCGGACGCTCTGGGGACATGATTCAATCGAGGACAAAATCGGTGCGATCCGGTACCGGATATCTCCGCTGTCCTTTTATCAGGTCAATCCCTACCAGACCCGGACGTTGTATGAAACAGCTCGGTCATACGCAGAGCTGACGGGAGAAGAAATCGTATGGGACTTGTACTGCGGGACGGGAACCATATCTCTGTTTCTGGCGCCATATGCAAAGCAGGTGTACGGGGTAGAAGTCGTTCCGGATGCCATCGACAATGCCAGAGAGAATGCGAAGCTGAATCATATCGATAACGTACAGTTCCTGACGGGAAAAGCGGAGGAAGTGCTTCCGCGCGAGTACCAGGAACATCAGATCTACGCAGATGTCATTGTTGTGGACCCACCCCGCAAGGGGCTGGAGGGTGGTGTGATCGACACCATCGCAGCCATGGCACCGAAGCGCGTTGTCTACATCAGCTGCAACAGTGCGACACTCGCCAGGGATCTGGCAATATTTGCTCAGAAAGGATATCAGACACGGAAAGTTCAGCCAGTTGACATGTTCCCCCAGGGGGTTCACGTCGAGACGGTATGTCTATTGTCCAAACTCTCTGAAGTCAAGAATCACATCAGTGTGGAGGTCGATATGGATGAAATGGATCTGACGGCGGCGGAGAGTAAGGCGACATACCAGGAAATCCAGGAATGGGTGCAGGAGAAGTACAGGTTCCATGTGACACATCTGAATATCGCGCAGGTGAAACGAAAGCATGGGATTATTGAACGGGAGAATTATAACAAACCTAAGTCTGAAGATAGCAGACAGCCCGGATGTCCGGAAGAGAAGGAGCAAGCCATAGAGGAAGCCTTGAAACATTTCCAGATGATAATATAAAGCAATATCGAAATATCATAGAAATAGCAATCGGTGGAAGAAAATCATTTCATCGGTTGCTTTTTATTTACATGTATATCAAAACTGATATAATAAACATGACATATAGATGTCGTGTTTAACTTGCTACAATATGTATTGGGTGTGAGAGATTATGAAGATAGACAGGCTGATCGGGATATTGTCAATCTTACTGCAGGAAGAAAAGACAACGGCTCCTGAACTGGCGGAAAGGTTTGAGGTATCACGCAGGACAATAAACCGGGATATTGAAGATCTTTGTAAAGCGGGAATTCCTATAAGGACTGCTCAGGGAACCGGCGGCGGTATCAGCATTATGGATGGATACCGTATGGACAGGACGATTCTGACTTCCAAGGATATGCAAGTGATCCTTGCAGGACTGCGGAGCCTGGACAGTGTGAGCGGAAGCCAGTACTATAGTCAGCTGATGGAAAAGATTCAAACCGGATCATCTGAGTTCATCAGTGGCAGGGATTCCATGCTAATAGATCTTTCCTCATGGTATAAGGGCTCTCTCGCTCCGAAGATTGAAGTAATCCAGGGCGCAATAGAAAACAGGCACCTTATAGAATTTAAGTATTACGCACCATCCGGAGAGAGTAACAGAAGGATAGAGCCGTATTATCTGGTTTTCCAATGGTCAAATTGGTATGTATGGGGATGGTGCTTAGACCGCAAAGATTACAGGCTGTTCAAGTTGAATCGCATGGATCGTGTTGGAGAAACGGATAAGGAATTTGCTTGCCGAAATGTACCTATGCCGGATCTGTCGAATGAAAAGATCTTTCCGGGTGGTATAAAAGTAAAGGCTCTTTTTACACCGGATATGAAGTGGCGGCTAGTTGAAGAATTCGGACCGCACTGCTTTACGGAAGCCGATGACGGAAGGCTGCTCTTTTCGGCAGATTATACAGATATGGAAAACCTTGTGACATGGCTTATGACATTTGGAGCAAAGGCAGAGGTGTTAGAGCCTGTAGAAGCGCGGAATATTATCCGCAGGAATGCCGAAGAAACATTAAAAATCTATGGAGGATTAGCTTAATGAGATTAGATGGCTTTGGATTGTTTGTTGAGGACATGGCAAAGATGATTCGCTTTTACAGAGATGTTCTCGGATTTGAAATCAAGGAAGAAGAGAATACTTCTAATGTTTATCTTGTAAAGGACGGAACACTTTTTCTGCTTTACGGCAGAAAGGATTTTGAGAAGATGACAAGCCGGCGATATGAGTATATCAAGGGGCTGAACGGTCATTTTGAAATGGCGTTGTATGTGGATACATTCGAAGAGGTGGATGAGGCTTACAAGAAAGCCGTTGAAAATGGTGCGACATCTGTGTTGGAGCCGGAGCTTGAGCCATGGGGACAGAGAACCTGTTATATCGCTGACCCGGAAGGAAATCTGATTGAGATCGGTTCCTGGAATAAACCTTATGAAGAGAAGGATTTGACGGAGAGTTAAAAAAGCATGGCGTTTGATTATAAGAAGGAATACAAAGAATTATATATCCGATAAAAATAAAAGGAGATCAAATGTAATATGCATTTTGTGGATGCGAAAGGACTGCTTACCGGGAGCGGTGGTCACTATGGAATGAATATATACAGAGGATGTTCCCACGGCTGTATTTATTGTGACAGTCGCAGTCGGTGTTATCAATTTACGCATCCTTTTGAAGATATAGAAGTCAAGCAGAATGCGCCGGAACTTTTAGAGTCGGCTCTTCGCTCAAAAAGAAAAAAGGGTATAATCGGAACCGGTGCAATGTCAGATCCGTATATGCATTGTGAAGAAAAGTTGCGGCTGACAAGGAAGTGTCTTGAAATCATACTGCAATATGGTTTCGGTGCCGCGATACAGACGAAATCGGATCGTATCCTTCAGGATATCGATTTGCTGGAGGAGATAAATCGTTCCGCGAAATGTGTGGTGCAGATGACGCTCACGACATGGGATGATGACTTGTGCCAGGTACTGGAACCGAATGTCTGTAATACAAAGCGGCGGGTAGAAGTTCTGGAAGAAATGCAGAAAAGGGGAATTCCTACTGTAGTTTGGCTGACTCCGATCCTGCCGTTCATCAATGATACGGAAGAAAATATTACATCTATCCTGCATGCGTGTGTTCAGGTCGGCGTCAAAGGGATTATAGATTTTGGAATGGGACTGACACTCAGGGAAGGTGACCGGGAATATTATTATGCTGCGCTGGACAAGCATTTTCCGGGGATGCAGGAACGCTACATCAAACGATATGGAAACGCGTATGAACTGCCAAGTCCCCAAGCCGGGGAACTGACTAAGATATTTCAAAGGATCTGTAAGGCAAACGGGATTCTGTCAAGTCCGGAGGATTGTTTCCGGTTTATGAATGACCTGCCGGAGAAATACCCGCAGATGAGTATATTTGACCTGTAAAGAGAGAGGCTGAACATATGGAGTATATCAGAGTTACAATGGATAATCTGGAAAAAGAGCATATCTGCTGTGCCATTTCCAATAATAAGGATGTACAGGTTTCTTCTAAGAAGGCTTGGCTGGCTGACAGGTTTGATGAAGGACTTGTTTTCCTGAAGAGCGTGGAGCGCGGAAAGTGCTTTATTGAGTATATTCCGGCAGAGAATGCATGGGTTCCGATCAATGCTGACGGATATATGTATATCGACTGTCTGTGGGTATCCGGTTCATTCAAGGGGCATGGATACTCTACAGACTTACTGAACGCCTGTATCGAAGACAGTAAAGAAAAGGGGAAGAAAGGACTGTGTATACTGACAGCGGCTAAGAAGAAGCCGTTCCTTGCCGATCCTAAGTTCCTGAAATATAAAGGGTTTACCGTATGTGATGAGGCAGATAATGGGATTCAGTTGTGGTACTTGCCCTTTGGGAAGGAAGCAGACAAGCCTGAGTTCAGGGAATGTGCAAAGTATTCTCACATAGAAGAAAAAGGATATGTTCTGTATTACACCAGTCAGTGCCCGTTCAATGCAAAGTATGTTCCGGTTCTGGAGCAGACCGCTAAAGAGAATAACATACCCTTCCATGCAATTCATATTGAAAGCAGAGAGGAAGCACAGAACGCGCCGACTCCGATCACAAACTACGCGCTGTTTTATGACGGAGAATATATTACGAATGAGCAGATGAACGATAAGAAGTTCCTGAAGCTTGTGAATTCATAGGAGGCTCAGATGGCATCAACAAAAGAGTATCTGGACTTTGTTCTGGAACAATTATCAGAATTGGATGAAGTCAGCAGCCGGGCGATGATGGGGGAATATATTCTCTATTATCGCGGAAAGGTGTTTGGCGGAATATACGATGACCGGCTTTTGGTAAAGCCGGTTTCGGTGGCGGTGCAGCTGATTCCGTATGCAGAGTTGGAATTGCCTTATGACGGGGCGAAGGAGATGATTCTGGTTGATGATGTGGATAATCGGGAGTTCTTGTGTGAGCTGGTTCGGAATATGTGGGAAGAACTACCGGAGAAGAAAAGGAAAAATCCAAAGAAATCTTAGGTTTCGTGGCAGAGGATTCCAAAGGGGACAGCGTCCCTTTTGGCACACGACTTTGCTTGCAAAGTCTAGTGTGTTATACCTTTATGAAGCAGACCGAATACGGAAATGATGAGTGCCCGGTTGAAGCACGATTCATTTCCGTATTTTTTCTGTGCGAAAGGCTGATCCCGCAGAGGGAGAATCTTGAGCAAAGAAAAGGTACAGGCGAAGTGACGTATGTCACGGAACCTGTACCGGCACGGTCTGCGGAATAGAGGTATATCAAAAAAACGAAAGGAACGATTATTGCCCGGGGAGCGCGCGGCGGACATTCTTTAATGCGCCTTTTTCCGTATGCCTTGCCCGGCTCAGGCTGAGATGAAAATGCGCTGCGGTTTCGCTTTGATCATGAAGAACATAATCGAGAAAACCAAAGCGGTAATGGAGATAGGCCCGTTCACGATCAGAGATTTCTCCAAGGGCATTTCTGACTTCTGTGATCGTCTCTTTTCTGATAAAGAGCTGCTCGGGATTTTTATTGCAATCGTCCGGGAGGATATCTGCGTAAGTTACATTTGCTTCGGAATCAAATCCCGGCGGCGGGGCATCTAGACTGAGAATGCTGCCGGAAGCCGGAATCGCAGATGCGCATTTCCGCACATAATCGAGCATCGCGTTTTCTGCGGTTTTCTGCGCATAGGTCAGCAACAGATTTCCGGTTTCCTGGTCATAGGTCTTAATAGCCCGGAGCACTCCAATCAGGGCTTCCTGCACCAGGTCATCCGTTTCGAGCAGGATGCCGGAATAACGCTTTTGGATATTTGCGGCGGTGATCCGAATGAGCGGCAGAACATTTTCAATCAGGGCTGCTTCGGCAGCTTTATCCCCTTCCCTGGCGAGAGAACAGAGCTGCTCATTCGTCATGGGTGGAGTTCCTCATTTCATCTAGTACTGTTTTGAATGCAGAACCCAGGCCCTGCAGAGCATCTTCGGGAATATCCGCGATCGAAACTGCCCGCATGACTGCTCCGGTCAGATCTTCAGCGGTTATTCTTCTGAGGTCAAGAGAGTCCTGACCCTTGGAAAGTTCTTCACGTAAGCGCTGCAATACCTGTGCTGTGACTGCATTACTATCTGCAGCAATTGTTTCACCCTGCTCTTTGATATCCCTGACAATCAACATGAAAAGATTCTGAATAGCAGTTGTATCTGCGTTGATCACCGGCATGTGGACATCTCTGAGGTCAGCTGCAAGCTGAGTGGCAGCACCAGCACTGTCCGGGACGGATTCAGCCTGTTCCAGAAGAAGGGAATTGATAAAAGTGAGCTGTTGGTTCATGGCAGCGATACCGGATCTCACGATTTCTTTTTGATAGCGAGCCAGCAAAGCAAGGAGCTGGGGGAAATGAGGATTTTCCAGAAGCAGGTTCAGAACACGGGAATCCAGTCTGCCTGTGTAAAGAAGCTTTGCGGCTTCCACGGATATCCCCAGTTCTTCAATATCATAGTTCTTCCGATCCGGGATGTCCGTCTCTCCCAGAAGGAAGTCTGTGGATACATTAAAGTGCTTTGCAATCTTAATGATATACCCGTCACCGAGCATCTCCGTCTGGCCTTTCAGGTAGCGGCTGAGCGCACTTTCAGAAAGGCCGATGATGCCTGCCAGCTCGGCCTGGGTGATGCTGCTGTCTTTGATTAAGTCCTGGATGCGCTGCCGCGTATCGCCGGGAAGATATGCTCCTGACATAGTGTCTCCTTATAGTTCATTCATGAAAACAAAATCTTTAAATTGAATATGCCTGACGGTGCTCGTACTGTAGTCGATATCGTCGTTGGTAATTACAATCTTCTGGCACGAATTATCAAGTTTGGCAAAAGCTCCAAACTCGCGCTCATAAGCCTTTTCTTCGGTTACAGAATAGGCAACCTGGATATAGTATTGCTTGTTACCCTTATTGGCCACAAAATCGATTTCATGAGCTCCGTCATTATATACCTGGAGAGTATAGCCCATGTAGATCAATTCGTTGTATACGATGTTTTCAAAGTTATGTGTTAAATCGTAACGGTTATTCATGACACGGATCGAGTTTAACGCAACGTCTTCATCATAAACCTTCAGGTAATACTCCAATTCACGTTTCGACTTGGCTGAGTATTTTTTGACTGTCGCAATGGCGTATGCTTCTTCCAGGTAACCGATATACTTTGTGATCGTCGTCACTGAGCATGGGAGACCTGCACCCTTCATATATTTTTCCACGGATCTCGCGGAGAGGATTCTTCCATTTGAAAGGAAGACAAAGTTGGCCAGCCGTTTGAAAACCTCAGTTTTCCTGATCTTATAGCGGTTAATGATATCATTCAAAATGATGGTTTCATTCAGCTCATTCAGATAGATTCGCTGGCCGCTCTCGCCGCTGAATTCGATCCTCTTCGGAAAACCTCCCCAGATAATATAATCGGTGAGACTGATTTCTTTGCCGAGTTCTTTCCCGTATTCTGAGAGTTCTTTATATACAAAGGGCCGAATCCGGAAAGGCACATACCTGCCGGAAAGCTCCTTTGTGAACTCCCGGGATAAAAGTTTCGAGTTTGAGCCGCTGATAAAAACGGAGCAGTTTCTGATCCGAAGCGTTCTGCATGCTCCGGCCCACCCCTCTACACGCTGAACCTCGTCAAGGAACACATAGCACAGTGATTCCCTGCGATGGTTTTCAATATAGTCCAACAGTGCCATTTCATCCGGGATTGCATTTAAAACAGCCGTATCTTCAAAATCAAGAAAGATAATATTATCCGACCGTTCTTTGATTTCCTCTATTATCTGCTTTAAAATGACGGATTTTCCACACCGACGAATGCCGGTAATGACCTTGATCAGATCACCATCATAGAATTCGCGGATAGGTTTCATATATTTTTCACGCTTAATCATCTCATATGCCTCCAAAAAGCCAATCTTTTCTACTGGACATTTTACCTTAGAATTCTGTTTTTGTCCATTATTACTGGACAATATTCTTTGCAATCAAAAATTTGTCCAGTAGAGATTTTCTTAACCAGTTCAGTTCCATGACCCTATCATACTCATATATCTGTCCAAATGACTGGACAATGAATTGCGTTTTTGCAATTTCTCTGCTGTTCACTCCTCCCAAATCTCAATATCGCCCAATTTTTCAAGTCCGTCGGTTTTCCTCCGTATAAGACATCAGGATCAAATATCCAAATAAAATCCAAAGGAGGAACCAGACTATGAATCTATTTGAAACTGTAAAGGCAAGTGTGAGCGTACCTGACGCGGCAAAGATGTACGGGCTGCAGCCAAATCACCATGACATGGTTAGGTGCCCGTTCCATGATGACCGGCATCCCAGCCTGAAGCTGAATGAAGATTACTTCTACTGTTTCGGCTGCGGGGCCACCGGGGATGTGATCGATCTGACAGGGAGACTCTTCGTTCTAAGCCCCTATGAAGCGGCGAGGAAGCTGGCTGTGGACTTTGGGATCGATCCGGACAAGCCTTCACCCGCAGCGGCATTTGCAAAACCTAAGCACCCGATGATCAGTGCGTTTCGTGATGACGAACGATACTGTCAGAGGGTGCTTTGTGATTATCTGCACCTTCTGGAGGACTGGAAGGTGCGGTATGCGCCCAAAAGTATGGACGAAGACTTTGATGACCGGTTTGTGGAAGCCTGCCAGATGCTCGATTACATTGAATATCTGGCAGACATCCTGACAGTGGGGACTCTGGAGCAACGGACAGTGACAGTAAAGGATCTGATGAAGGACGGAATGATCGGCGGACTGGAGGAAAAGGTCCGCCGTGACTGCACAAAGGAAAGGGGGATAACAGAGTATGGCGAGAACGAACGTATTGCCGGCTGATGCACCGGCATGGGTCACAAAGGACAGGCAGATCAATGAATTGATTTATTCCTGCAGCTTTCTGTCGGTACATCCCATGAAATGTATTCACGGAAGGTTTTTTACAGTGGACGGTCTTGTGCCTGATGAAGGCGGCCTGAAACAGATCATCTTTGATGATATCAGTGAATGGAAGGAAAGCGGCGTGGCCAGGAAAGTGGACGACCTGCTGAAAACGATCAAGCTCATGGCTTATTCGGAGGACATCCCCCTGCACTATGACCGGATCCATGTGGCAAACGGCACCTGGTATCTGGATGGTCGTTTCATCGGGGAAAAGGAATACTGCCGCAACCGGCTGACGGTCGATTACAACCCGGATGCAGACATGCCGGTTGTCTGGCTGAGATTCCTTTCGGAACTTCTGATACCGGAGGATATCCTGACACTGCAGGAATATATGGGGTACTGCCTGATCCCGACTACCAAAGCACAGAAGATGTTGATGCTGATCGGTAAAGGCGGTGAAGGCAAGTCCCGCATTGGCCTTGTCATGAGATCTCTTCTTGGAATCAATATGAATACCACCAGTATCCAGAAGGTTGAAAAAAATGACTTTGCCCGGGCGGATCTGGAAGACCGGCTTCTTATGGTGGATGACGACATGGATATGAGCGCACTGACCAAAACGAACTATATCAAATCGATCGTCACTTCCGAATGTCAGATGGATGTCGAAAGAAAGCATGAGCAGAGCTATCAGACACTCCTTTATGTCCGGTTTCTTTGTTTCGGGAATGGTGCCCTCACCGCACTCCACGACCGGTCTGACGGATTCTTTCGCCGGCAGATCGTGATCACGACGAAGGACAAACCGGCGGATCGTGTCGATGACCCCTACCTGATGGACAAACTGGCTGCTGAAAAAGAGGGAATTTTCCTGTGGTGTCTGGAAGGCCTGCAGCGTCTTATTGCTAATGACTATCGTTTCACCATTAGCGAACGGTCAAAAGCGAATATTGCCGCCATTGTAAAGGATGCCAACAACATTCCGGAGTTCCTGACTTCCGAAGGATATCTCACTTTCCATGAGGACAGTAAAGCGGCGACAAGCGATCTGTACGCGGCGTACAAAGAATGGTGCGAGGATAATGCGGAGAACGCGCTGTCCATGAAGAGTTTTGCCAACTATCTTTCTCATTATTCAGGGACTCATCACCTGACACCTGATAACAACATTTATAGAGGGAAAGGCAAACGCTGCCGGGGATATCGCGGCGTAGAGATCATCGATCACAACAATCCGTTTTTATAAAACAGCGCAAAAGCTGTGTGCGTGCGTACAAGCGTACACTGAGTAATCATCCATCAAATGTACGCATGTACGTACGAACGCAAAAAATGAAGACTTTTATTACGTGGAAAAACGCAGGGAGGACACTATGGGAGCACAATATGCGATTATGAGATTTGCGAAATATAAGGGTCCTGAGATCAGCGGGATCGAGGCCCACAATGAGAGAACAAAAGAGAAGTATGCAAGTAATCCGGACGTGGATATCAGCCGGAGCCACCTGAACTTTCATCTGGTGGAGCCGTCTGGGCGGTACCGGGCAGAGGCTGAACGGCAGATTACTGCTGCCGGGTGCCGGACACGGACAGACAGCGTAAGGCTTGTGGAGATGCTGGTGACTGCCAGCCCGGAGTTCTTTAAGGGCAAGAAGCAGGAGGAGATTCGGATCTTCTTCCAGACGGCGCTGGACTTTATCAAACAAAAACAGAATCCGGATACGATTATTTCAGCCGTGGTGCATATGGACGAGAAAACGCCCCATATGCACCTTTCTTTTGTCCCGCTGACGGAGGACGGCAGGCTCTGCGCTAAAGAGATCATCGGGAATAAGAAGAAACTGACGCAGTGGCAGGATGCTTTCTGGGAACAGATGGTTAGAAAGTTTCCGGATCTGGAGAGAGGCATGAGTGCCGGCGAGACTGGTCGGGATCACATCCCGCCCCGGATGTTCAAGGAAATGACAAGACTGAACAAACAGCGCGAGAAGCTGGATAAGCTGCTCTCCCAGGTCAGCATGTTCAATGCCAAAGCAAAGGCGGCAGAGATCTGCAGGTATCTGGACAAGTATATCCCGAATGTCGAGCGGATGAGCACCCAGATGAAGAAGTACAAGGGTGCCTTTCAGGATCTGACTGCAGAGAATGAAGCCCTTGTCCGGAAAAATGAGAAATTGGCAGCTGATATTAAGGAGAGCCGGCAGGAAAGTGTTCTGAAGAGGATGGGGGACCTGCAGCTTCGCAGGGACTATGAACAGGCGGTCGCCCTGTTGGAACGGATACCGCCGGAGATACTGGAAATCTATGCGGGACGTCAGCATAGAGACAGAAGCAGAAATCAGAGGAGGAACAGAGATGCCCTGGAATGATGAATGGAGCGGATTGACGGACTTCCTTGCAAATATGATAGAGAAGTACGCCGGGAAGATGGATCTGGACACACTGCCGGATCCGGATAATTATTATAAGCTGAATAGAATCAAAGAAATGTATCGAAAGTATATGCAGCTGAGTGCGCTGGCACGTAAAGCGGTATAAGTACTGGCCGGTTCATTGGTTTATGCATTAGTATTTGACCAATGGACCGGCTGCTTTTTTATTGAAATCAGAGTGCATATATGATAAGATGAACGTGAAAAGTAAGTCCAAACATTTCTTTGAGTATAGGGACTTTAGAATATGCGGTACTGACAAAACGTGTGATTATTCGGAGAAAAATATGAGATTGACATGGTTGAATGATGGCTTTATTTGTAAGGATCTATATGCTCCTTTTACGGTAGAAAAAGATACCGATTATATCACTGATTTAGCTGAGAGATATTCTTTGTTGCTGAATCAAGCTATTAATGCGGGGGCAGACACAGATAGTGTTTTAATAATAAAAAAATATAGGATGAAAATAATAGAAGCGCTAAAGTGCTATTATTGTGCAGATATAGGAAAATGTAATACGATAATAAGGAATTTGTTAAGAGACATCGGTGAACATCCCTTTGCCATATCAGCTCTTAATTCAAGTTATGCATTTCCAGGTGAAATTGGTTCAGAGCTACAATTATTCAGATGTAGGATAGGAAACCCCGCAAATGCTTTTTCAGCAAAAGAGATGCTCCATTTACCACGGTCTCTTAGAGCAAAATCAGGAAATTACAGATTTAGTATCCCAGGAAATCCGAGCTTATATCTTTCAAATTCTTCGTATGGATGCTGGATAGAAACAGGTTTTCCTTCGGATAATGAGTTCAATGTTTCTCCTATATTACTTGATGGAACACAAAAAGTTTTGAATCTGGTACTCTCAGTGAGAGATTTTACACGTTTAAACGAGTTTGAAGGTGAACGAGTCCATATATGGCTAAAACTTCTAATGATAGTTATTGCAACTTCATATAGGATAAATGAGACTAATAGAACATTTAAATCAGAATATATCATTTCTCAAGCAGTAATGATGGCATGTAAAAAAATGGGGTATGACGGCGTGGCATATTATTCGAAGAGAGTATATGATGAAGCCTTTGCTCGCTGTGCAATAAATTTGTCTATATTTGTTAATTATAAAAAAGAGTACTCAGATATAGTCAATCATATAAAAATAGATGACGCTTTTAATTACGCAGTTTATAAAAATTTATTGCCATCGCTAAAATATAAGCAATACGAGCTAAGAACTGTGAGAACTGGATTTATCAATAATATAGGTAGTTATGATCGTCAGTATCCCTATAGAGAAACAGATTTTTATAACTTTGATCAGTTCCTTTTTACAACATGGAGAGATAAACCGAACGGGAAAGCCAAAGAAGTTATTCCGTGGGGGATGTTACTTGATTAAGCCCTACTTTTTGGAATAATCGAGAACATTATTTTTCTTGTAGCGTTTAATGAATGGTATTTTTTTATGAGATATGAATAATGGATAAGTTGAAAGCAAAAGTGTATATTTACACCCGTGTCTCGACCGCGATGCAGATCGATGGGTACTCCCTGGAGGCACAGTGCACCCGTATGCGGGCCTTCGCTGAATTCAATGAGTATGAGATCGCCGGAGAATATGAAGACGCCGGCAAGTCCGGAAAATCCATAGAAGGCCGGGATGAATTCAACCGAATGATGGAGGATATCAAGACCGGGAAGGATGATGTTTCCTTTGTGCTGGTCTTTAAACTGTCGCGCTTTGGGCGGAATGCTGCCGATGTCCTTTCCACACTGCAGACCATGCAGGATTTCGGAGTTAATCTGATCTGCGTGGAAGATGGCATTGATTCCTCAAAGGACGCCGGTAAGCTGATGATCTCGGTCTTATCGGCAGTGGCGGAGATCGAGCGTGAGAATATCCGTGTCCAAACCATGGAAGGACGGATTCAGAAAGCAAGAGATGGAAAGTGGAACGGCGGCTTCCCTCCATACGGCTACAGTCTTAAGGACGGCGTATTGGAGATCAATGAGGAGGAAGCCCTTGCAATCCGTACTATTTTTGAACAGTGGGTCTCCACGGATATCGGTGCGAACGGTCTTGCCAAATATCTGGAGAACCATGGAATCCGTAAAATTCCCAGACACAACGGGAAGAATCCTCTGTTTGATGCGGCACTGATCCGCAATATCATTAAGAACCCGGTATATTGCGGGAAGATCGCCTATGGCCGCCGGAAGACGGAGAAGGTTCACGGTACCCGTAATGAGTACAAGCTGGTCGAACAGGATGATTATCTTGTGGTTGATGGTCTGCATGAGGGCATTGTGCCTGAAGAAATGTGGAATCAGGCCCAGGTCAAGATGATCGCTCAGGCAAAGAAATACGAGCATGTGAATAAGGCCAAGGATACCAGGGCACACCTGCTTTCAGGACTGGTGAAGTGTCCGATCTGCGGAGCCGGCATGTATGGCAACAAGAGCATCAAGCACCGCAAAGACGGTACAAAGTATAAGGATTTCTTTTACTATGGCTGCAAGCACAGAACGATGACCAGAGGCCATAAGTGTGATTATAAAAAGCAGATCAATGAAGATGTTCTGGATGCGGCCGTAGTGGAAGTGATCACAAAACTGGTGGCCAATCCCCGGTTCGCATCCATGATGCAGGAGAAGATCAATATGAAGGTGGACACCACCGTCATTGATCAGGAGATCACGGCTCTGGAAAAACAGCTGAAACAGTCCTATGCCGTAAAGCGGAAAACACTGGAGGAGATTGAGGCGCTGGATCCGGACGGTAGACACTATAATCGCCTGAAAGCAGACCTGGATGACCGTCTGTACCGGATGTATGATAAAATCGATGACCAGGAGCAGAGTCTCATAGAGGCGAAGGCGAAAAAGCAATCCATCGAATCCGAAAAGATCACCGGGGACAACATCTATAAAATCCTGATTTACTTTGATAAGTTCTATTCACTGATGAATGAGGAGGAACGGCGTAAGCTGATGGAGTCGCTTATTGAGGAGATCCAGATCTGCGAAGAGCGCCAGCCAAACGGTCAATGGCTGAAGTCGATCACCTTCCGTCTGCCAATCATCGAGAAGGATATGATAATATCCGTTGGAGATGGTTTGGACAGTGAACAACATGTAGAAACGGTGTGCCTCTTGGGCAGACGAAAACCCGATGATACGATAAAAGTTTCCGTCAATATGGACGACTATTATCAGATCAGGGATGCCGAGGAGGTGGAGAAAAAACCCTTCATAAGACCAAAATAGTATATCGAGATAAAAACTTAGCTGTTGATGCGTAAGAAAAGATTACGTATCAACAGCTTATTTTATTTTCAGCCGAGAACGGCAGAAGGGAGAAAATTTATGACAAACGAAGTAAAAACGACAAGGAACCTGAAGGTGATCTGGTAGAGCGGGTACGGGTATCAGGCTACGCCGACTGTGATGCTGAAGGACAAATGGCTCAGCGAGTTCAGTTTTGACATTGGCACGCATGTCAAAGTGGAGTGTGAGGACGGCCGGATCATTATCATGAAAGAAGAAGCGATAGAAGAGACCGTGTAGCCGGTGCTCTGCGTGGCGGAAGGAAAAGCCGGTTATGGCAAAAAGAAATCTGCTTCAAGGCAGAGACGGGAGGGGCGGTGAATCTGAATAAAGACGAGCACGACGATAAGAAAAGCGATTGCAGATGCGGTGGAACTTCTGAAAGAAGAATCACCGAATGCTCCGGGCAATATCGCCGGAGTACAGCTGATACCGATAGAAAAGATCAGAGCATTTAGGGACCACCCCTTTCGCCTGTATGAAGGAGAACGTCTGGATGACATGGTTCAGAGCGTCAGAGATCACGGGATACTGAATCCCGTGATCGTCCGGAAGGTTTACAGCGGGTATGAGATGCTGGCAGGGCATAACAGGATGAACGCGGCACAGATAGCAGGGATGACGGAAGTTCCCGCCATCGTCAAGGCGGATCTGAGCGATGAAGAAGCCTATGTCTATGTGATTGAGACGAATGTGATCCAGAGGTCATTCACAGATTTGACTCCGAGCGAAAAGGCGGCTGTGCTGTCTGCCAGATATGAGAAGGTAATCAGTCAGGGCAGGCGCAATGATATCCTGCAGGAGATCGAAGAGATCGGAACTTGTGGACATGATGTCCACAAGTCGAGAAGCCGGGACGGCATCGGGGAAGAGTGTGGGATGACCGGCAGGAACATCGCCAGATACATGAGGGTGGACAAGCTGATCCGGCCATTCAAGGATCGTCTGGATGCTGGCGAACTGACCCTGACAGCGGCAGTGGAGCTTTCGTATCTGCCCGAAGATGAACAGATCATTGTGGCAGAGAAGGATGCGGCGATAAATGAGAAAACGGCAAAGTCGATCATGGCGGCAGGAGGCGAACTGACAGAAGATAAACTGGAAGAGATCCTGCATCCGGTCAGGGGATCTGCTCAGGCAAAAGCGGTGAGCGTAAAGATACCAGCAGAAGCAGAGGAAAAGTATTTCTCTGGAATGAAGGCGAAGGAACGGACGGATTTGGTCATGAAGGCCCCGGATGCGAGGTTCTCCGGAAAGGAGGCTGCCAATGTTCAGCAGTGAAGACTTGAAATGTCTGGATCCACAGTATTTCTCCATCATAACCACGGATGCTTATGATGTGACGATCATGTCCAGGAATACCGGTCATTACTGGTATCTGCATAATCCGGAGTATCCGGATCAGGGGACGGTGATCATATTCCACAAGCATAAGGCTTCACATCCGTATCACCAGCACGGCAGGGAGAACACCCTGCGACAGGCGGTTCGAAGCATCCGGTCGCATGATCAGTGGCAAATGAACGGTCGTAAAATAAGCGAATGATATAGTTGACGGGCAGGTACGAAAATTATAAAATATGTTTAGTAATGTTAGGAGGTTATAAAACATGTCAACAAAGGTATCTTTAACGGAGGCAGCAACCTTTCTTGGAGTTAGTAAGGCTACATTGCGTAATTGGGATTCTGACGGGAAGTTGCCGGCGATAAGAAATCCGATAAACGGATATAGGCAATATGATCTTGATGATTTGATTGCCATAAAACAAAAGGTACAAGGAGCCAATACCGTGGAGAAAAAGCATCTTACAAGCGTTAAAATTAATGTTTCTGGAAGCAAGGAAGTAAAGCAGGTCGTTAGCAAACTGCATAACATAATTAGAGACAGTGATGCTAATAGTAATATAGTAACTCGTTTTGATGAAATATCAAAGCTATTATTTGTGCGTTTGATGTCTGGGAAAAGTGTTTTTAAGCCAATAAAGAATGAGTCGGAATCAGACTATTATGAACGTATACAAAGAGAATACTCGGAGGCGGTGCAGAAATCTGGAAAAACAATTCCGGAGAGGTTTAGTAAAATTCTGTTAAAAGGGAAAGCGTTACAGTTGTGTGGCGAGGAACTATTCAATACATCCATTGATGAAGGACAAGTGGATATCAAGGGTCTCGCTTATGAGGATACAATTAGAGGTACATTTGATAAAAGTGATAACCAGCAATATTTTACGCCGTATCAAATAGTAGATTTTATGGTAGATGCATTATCAAGATTTATGAATGGAACCGTTTGTGATCCGGCTTGCGGTACGGCAGGTTTTTTAACTAAAGCTCCCGATGATAATGGTATCTGTATTCTCGGATTAGAAGTCGATGAACGATTAGCTTGGGTGTCAACGCTTAATTTACTATTGCACGAAAAGGAGGCATTCAATATCGAATGTTTGGAAAATGGCGGAAGCTTAGGAGAGGCTGCGAGAAAGTATTTTGGAAAGGTTGATGTCATTACAACCAATCCACCCTTTGGTAGTGACTATACGGATCCAGACATATTGAATAATTTTGAGCTGGGAAAAAATAGGACATCCAGAAGGCGGGGTATATTGTTTATTGAGCAGGCGTGGAATCTATTAAAAGAAGGTGGCTATGTTGCAATTATAATCGATCAAGGAGTTCTTAATGCAGCTACAAATTCGGATGTAAGGAAATTTATACTATCACATTTTATGGTGAGAGGAATTATAGATTTGCCTGAAAGTGCATTTTTACCTTATGCAAATGTAAGCTCGTCTATTCTGATTTTACAGAAGCAAATTGGAGAAATCCGACAAGAAAAAACCTTCTTTGCCAAGTCTGACAGCATAGGAAGAAAAACAAACGGTGATGACGATATTGTTTATTCATCAACCGGCAAACCAAGATTGAACAGTGATTTGCCACTAATTTTGGAATGCTGGAATTATTATTTAGATGGCGATTACTCTAAAATGCAGAAGGGATGTTTCGTTGCAGACATTGAAGAATACAAGGAAGAAGACAAGAGCCTCAGAATGGACTATATGTTCCATCATCCTGTTCGTAATGAGAGCCGTGAGCTTTTAAGCAGATCCAAATCTCAACTGGTAACATTGGCGGAATTGTGCGATGAACGGAATCAATCATATATTCCTGCGGCAGATCATCTTGCCACTACTATTTTATTTACTGGATTAGCAAATATAGAATCCAATACAGGGGTAGCCGTTCAAGAATTGACACCAGCGGCATCTATAAAAAGCTCAGTAAAGAGATATGAACCTAATGATATTATCTTTTCTAAGATGAGACCTGCTTTACGTAAAGTGGCAGTGATGAGCACGGATGAAGGTGGATATGTTTCTTCCGAATGTTCTGTGTTTACAGTGAGAATTGATAAAAACGGAGATCCTTTGATTGATCCGGAAATTCTCTCTGCAATTTTGCGCTCTGATTTTGTGTTTGGACAAATAATGCCATATGTAACAGGTATTGGAAGGCCAAGAATTAGCGGAAAGGATTTAAGAAAAATCAGGATACCGTTACCGGATAAGACGTTGCAAAAAAGAGTAAAGGAGAATCTTTACACAAACCGAGAGTGTGAAAAACAGTTACGTGACAAAGCCCAGGCATTACGTGAAGAGGCGGAGGAATTGAGTAAAAGGACACTGAATGATGTCGCTGTTATGATGGCGGGAGGTAGATAATGGACAAAGAAACATTTATTAAAATGCTACATGCGGAGGAAAGACCGGATGTGACTAGTCAGTGGTTACGGAATGAGTATTTTCCAGTAATCATGGAACGATACAATTCTGAAGCTTCTCGGAAGAGGTTTGGTTTATATCAAAATGAGCAGATACCGGCAAATGAGAGAAACCTAACGGATGTCAGGACGAGAATGGGTGTTCTGATTGAGTTTGAATTAGCACGTATTTCCAATGAGCTTTTACCGGAATTAGGGATTACTGATATATTCTGGAGTTATGTTGTGGCGAATAGATTTCCTGATCTTGAAATAAGAGAAAATAGCGGAAATCGGTTATTACGCTTAGAAATAAAAAGCCTGCAATGTATAGCGGAAGAGAAGTCGGCTAATTTCGACACACTTATAAAAGACATTAATCCGAATACCGATTATGTGATTGTCTGCCTTTGGGATTGGGATGATGCAGGAAAAGAAGAGTGTGAGTGGGATTCAGCTCCCAGACTGTATAAAATATATGTCTTTCATGCATATTCTTTGGCGATGCTAAGGGACACTTATTGGCTCAATAAGCCGCCGACAAACTTGGGGAATGGGTATCAAGGTTTTGATATTAGGTATGCGGTTACAGTTTCCGGAGGAACCTATTCTAAGGAACAGGGCAATTATGGAAAACTAACAAGAATCTGGAAGGAAGGCTTTGATTATAGGCCTGTTGAAACACCGGAATTATTGGATACGGAACGTGAATACTTATTGTTTCAGAAAGAAATAGTTCTAAAGGGATTTGAAATTCTTGCGAAACGACAGCTGCGGCAGCTGGGAACTGGTACAATTGATCCACTTATGTATGATGATCAAGATTTGGGATATTTATTGGATCGCAGTGCATATGCGATGAATGTAAGAAAGAATCAAGCCCTGAGGATTGCGGCATATTATAGGCTTTCCAATCTTGTGGTTATGACTGAAAAATATAAGTGTACTGTCTATAAGGAACAAGACGGAGATTTCGAAGAAATCGCCAAGAATGAAAAGCCTAAAAATGTCGTAGATATTATCAATCAGTACGAAAATTGATGCTGTTTTGACAGTAATCGAGCATTTCCTGATTGAACTTTTTCCCTGAAGCATGGTTGATTAATGTGGTTAGATCATCAAGTGAAAAAGTGTCAACATATACGCCTTCTATTGTTTCCAGATCGTATGTGTTGGCGCTTTTTTCTGATATACAAAAATAATAACCGCCCCTTCTTGGATGCCCGTTTTCTGATCTGACACAGAGAGTTATTTGATGATAAGTTGACAATAATGAGGCAATCTGATCAGACGGTATGACATTATCAGTATCGAGAGTTTTGATAGGGTATTGGGGTTGACGGGCTAAATCAAAGTTTGGCATTTTTCCTCCTTCATTTATATAGATGAAAAGTAGTTTTGGTTAATCCATCGTCAAGTGCGCGATATAGGAATCTGGATGCTACCGATGAATATGGTTTCCACTTTTTACATTTCTTTGCTATGCTTGCCGGCGTGCAGTCTCCTGTCTTATAAGCCCACCGATATCCCTGAAGAAAAGCGCCGTCCTCTACAGGAAGTATATCGGGGCGATTAAGCACAAACATTAGATACATTTTTGCTGTCCATGTACCAATCCCGCGAATCTTAGTCATTTCTCGGATAACATCCTTATCAGACATTACGTTGAGGTTATCGAAGGACAGGGTACCAGATTCCAGAGCATTCGTCAGGTTTCGGATATACTCAACTTTAGCATTTGAAGTTCCGGTACTTCGTATCTGTTCATCAGTTAGAGCTGAAATGTTATCTGGATCAACGTTTCCCGCACATAATTCTTCTAATCGAGAGAATATCTTTTGACCGGCCTTTACAGAAAGCATCTGCTCAATAATCTCGTGGATCAGGAAACGGTATGGGGCATCTTCATGCGGTGAGTATGTTATTGGCCCGACCATGCTGATAACCTTAGCTAATCTTTTGTCGCGTGCGCATAGATACTGTATAGAAGCAGTATTCATGTCAAGAGTGATGATTTCTGGCATATACCCTCCATTTACAGGCCGGTAAAGAGTTCACTAAGCGTTACATCCAAGCCATCGGCAATCTTCTTAATGTTTGTTATTGAAATGTTACGCTTGCCTGCTTCAACAGAGGCAAAGTATGTCCGGTCCATCTCTATCTTATGAGCAAACTTTTCTTGGCTCAAGCCAGTTTTGCTGGTTCTGAGTTCACGAATTCGTTTGCCGAGTTCTTCTTGAATCATTTTTCTGTACCTCCGGCTAAACATTATAAAAGTAAACGGAATTTAAAGCAACGGATTATAAGCAACAATTAAACTATATTGGAACAAAATGGACAAAATTACTGGAAACATGCATTCACGATTGACAAATCAAAGAATTTATGTAAAATGAATAATAGAGAATTCTGAAAGGAGAAATCACCTTGAATATTATGGATGAATTTGATGTGATCGATATCCAACCCGAGCTTAGGTTGATTGTAAATGCTCTTGCCAAGGCTATTGGTCTTGATACCAGAAGCTACCTTACAGGGAGCAATATGGACACTAACAATGCGATCATACTTCTCAGGGGGGATTTTATCAACACAAACCTTCGGGATATGGTGGTCGCCATCAATGATAATCTCGAACTGAAACACTTCAAGCGCTTTGTGTGGACAGGAAGTCTTCTGATAGATCGGAAGCATAATATCACAATTACGATTTCTGCCAGACCAACTTTGAACAGAATCAAGGGAGTAAAAGGGAGAAAGAATCCGCATTATCTGCAGTCTATGTGCCATGTGCTTAACGGGGATCTTAAAGCTGAATGCAAGCAGATGACACTTGCGGATATGGAAGGCGTTGATTTTGATCCGCCGTTCGCAGATGAAGTGTATGGAGCTGACTTTGACAGCATCATTGATGCGGCGGCAATCAGCCAAGACGAAGGGTACCGTCATTGCGTTATTGCTTATGAAACCGAGCGGTTGGAGATAAAAAGTCTATCACTTTTAATTCTTGATGCGGATCTGGATGTCGTAAAAGATATTTCGCTAATGGATCTTCTGCAACCTGACTTTAGCACATTGACAGCTGAGGTTGCTGCTGTGGAGGAAGCACCTCAGAAGAGGGATGCCCACAGTCTTGTTAAGGTAAGAAAAGACATCAAGAGTAAGAATTCCAATGAGCCGGACAAAAAGCCGGAAATCTCGACAAAACGTGAGGAGGTTGGGAAACAGGCATAATGTAGTCTGTTTCTGATTATTATGAACAATAGGAAATTTAATGGCACAAGATTAAAGGAGGCGTTGCAATTCAGGGGAATGAAAATGACCGAGCTTGCGGATAAGATCGGAATCAAAAAACAATCCCTTTCCAATTACGCCAATGGGTTAAATGTGCCGCCCTATGAAAATGTTATAAAGATTGCTCAGGTTTTGGATTTTCCTGCGGATTATTTTATGGTAGAAGATCTGTGTACCACTGCGACTGACAATACATATTTCCGTTCACAGGCAGCAGCCACCAAGACCGCACAAAGAGCGCAGGCAATAAAAATGGAATATGTGGCAAAAATGTACGATGTCATTTTGGATTATGTGGAATTGCCACAGCTGGATCTTCCTAAGATAGAGTTTGAACAGAATGATGACTTGAACTATACCAACTCTCCGGAAATGTTTGCGAAGATTGAAGAGATAGCAAATCAGGTGAGGCAACAGTGGGGGCTTGGAACCGGACCGATAGATAATTTCCAGTATGTTTTGGAATCTCATGGAATCATTGTCACAAGTTCCCGAAATGTGGCGTCAGAAATAGATGCTTTCAGCCAGAGAGTTCGCTTGGGTAAAGGTCGAGAGCAAGGATATGTTTTCATTATTGCTTTGGCATTGGGGGAGAAACCGATAGAGCGTTTACGGTTTGATATGGCTCATGAGTTGGGACACATTCTGCTTCATCCCTGGGAAGAAAGCAACGAGGACCTGGATAAAGATGCTTTTAAGGCGCGTGAGGATCAGGCGAATATGTTTGCAAGTGCTCTTCTTCTTCCGAAACGGGCGTTCAGAAGGGATATAGTAGCATACGCTACAGAGATTGATTATTACAGGCATCTTAAGAAAAAGTGGCGTGTGTCGATGCAGGCCATGATGTATAGGGCTAGACAGCTTGGTATTATCACTGGAAATCAGTTTTCTTATATGATGCGTCAGGTATCGAAGAATGGATGGAGAAAACATGAACCTGGTGATGCTCCTGGGGATCTTAACAGTACAATATTCCAGGGTGCTTTGGACATTCTATTTGAGGGTGGTTACCTTGACTCCCATGAATTAAGAGTGCAGTTTGCAAAATATGGAATCCTTCTTTCAGACAAGGATTTGACTGATCTTATGGGATTACGGGAAGGAACGATAGTTCCGGAACCTACGGAGACCATACAGGTTGAGCCTGAAACAAAAATACTGCAATTGAATATTAAGAAGACAACAACAGGAGGGGACGCATGACCGAGGATCAATCAATCCCGGGTGGCTGCCCCTGCTGTAAGAACAAACGACTATTTGACTTTACTCCAGAGACTACTGGTGCGATCGTTATAATATGCCAGCGGTGCGGAAATGTCATCCGGGTTATCTTTATGAAGAAAAAAGTTCGTACTGAGCAAATCGGAGTATGATCGATCACCATAACTACCAGCGCCTGATGAGCAGAGAACCTTAGTAGAGGAATTCTGTCTCGACAGGCATTTTTTGTTATTACAACCCCGTACAGGTTCAACTTTATTTATCGTTTGAACTATTGACATTCTATGGATCAAATTATAAAATGACGGCACAAGTAATAAGAAGGAGGGATATTATGTCTCGACAATTTGATGAAGCGATGGAAGGTCGTTTCGATATCTACGGTGAAGAGTATAGGCTTGTAGAGCCTGAGAATATAGACGAGTTGATTCGTGCATTGGAAGTAAAGGCAGCACTGGAAACATACTTAAGCGGCCTAATGCATGATGAGGAACCAGGCGGCTACGATGACCTTTTACAGGAGCAGGAGGGTTATATCAAAGAGTACATCGACTCTCTGGGTGAATACGACAACAGTCACTTGATAAGCAATATCAATTATTTTCTGCGAAAGCTTAATCTGCGTATGGGAGAACTTGAGCAACTCATCGGCGTGAGCGCAGGATATATCTCTCGTACAGCAAAGGAAAACTCGGCAAAAAAGCTCAGTATTGATGTTGTGTGGAAGATAGCACGACTGTTTGAGATCGACATAAGGACTCTTATTGAAGCCGATTTGATGATCCCGAATAGTAATGCAAAGCTAGTCACACAGTTTCTTGATAAGCTCTGTAAGCAGACTGCTCGGAACGATATAAAGTGGGAAAATCGTGGTGGTGCAGTGTGTTATCTCTCCGACACCTTAAGGAATACAGAGGTGTTTACCGAGGAAGAAAACGGTAAGGTTGTATATCATGCGAATGACCATATGAACCCAGATTATAAGTTTGTACTTGCAGATGATGTCTATACTTGTGCGTCAATTGTAGACGGTAAGGAATTTGCAATGATCGGTTTTGGGATAGATGGTAAAAAAGACTCGTATTTCTTTGATTTTGTTTTTCTTACACCTATGATGATTAAAGGTAAACCTGGATATATCGTTGAGAAAGCCTTTTACTCAAGTGATGACAGGTTCCGTGTAATAGAAAACAAAGGGGAGGAACTAATGCACCTTGTGCAATCACAGGAAATGGATGCAGAGATTTCTCCAGAAGTAAGAAGTATAATTGCTGATTATCTAAAGTAGGGGGTGATGCTTATGAGTGAGGACTTCCTGCAAACGGTATGTTGTAGCAGCTGTGGCTCCGTATTAAGCAAATCCTTCGGTGGTACGAAATCATATGTGCGCTGTCCGAAATGTCAGGCAGAGTTGTACTATGAAGCAGGTAAGCATGGCGCTACTATTAAGATAATAAAGGAACCGAAAAATCCGCCGGTCATCCCGGCGGTGCCAACATAATTGAATATCACACAATGTGCTGAAAAGACAAACTCGGCTTGAACCGTTAAAGTCTTCTGCATTTACAATCTGATGAAGCATTGAATCGATGGGGCGGACAAAAAGCTGGACTTTGAAGGGCTCTGAAAGGGAGCACGAAATGTATTCAAAAGAACAACGAGAAAAAGCGTTGGCATTGTATGATAAATGCCATTCCGTCACAAAAGTCATGCAATCGCTGGGGTATCCAGAGAGTCGGGCAGGTTTGTATCTATGGTTAAAGCAACGAAATGCTCCTCCCAAGAAGAAAGCTGAACGAAAACAAATAAATAATGCACCAAATCATCCCCTTCATCCATCATTTGAAACAAAGCTTGCTATTCTCCATCGTTGCTTTATCGAAGGAGAAAACGTACAATTAGTCTCAGAAGAAACAGGATACAGTCGCGCTTCCATTTATACATGGCGTCGAAAATATCTATCCGGAAGGCCGGCAAGACTAATGAATTCCAAAGATGATCCAAGAGGTATACTTAAGAAGGGAATACCTTCTTCAACGAACGAGATCTCTTCGCTCAAGCAACAGATGGTGGAAATGCAGCTTGAGATAGATATACTGAAAGAGACCATCAATGTCTTAAAAAAAGCCCCAGGCGTCAGCAAAGCTCCATTGAAGAACAAGGAGAAGGCAGCAATCGTTGACGCCTTAAAAGATCGATATACGCTGCCAATGATTTTAACTTGCTATGGTTATAGGCGGATTCATGCCGTGCTCAAAAAGAATGGGTTCACAGTCTCTGAAAAAATAGTGCGTCGACTGATGCGGGAAGAAGGGCTGTTTCTGAGAATCAAATCGAGACAAAAATACAGTTCTTATAAAGGGGAAATATCTCCTGAAGTGCCAAATCTTGTACGACGGGATTTTCATGCGGAATGCCCCAATCAGAAGTGGCCGACAGATATCACAGAATTCGCAATTCCTGCAGGAAAAGTATATCTTTCTTCTATTGTTGATTGCTTTGATGGCATGCTTCCTGAATGGACGATAAGCACAGCACCAAACGCAGCTCTGGTAAATGAAATGCTGGATAAGGCTATTGCTACTTTATCCAAGGAAGAGTATCCTCTGATCCACAGTGATCGAGGCTGCCACTATCGTTGGCCGGGATGGATTGAACGCATGAACAGAGCAGGTCTTAAACGGTCCATGTCAAAGAAAGGGTGCTCTCCTGATAATTCAGCTTGTGAAGGATTGTTTGGAAGACTAAAGAACGAAATGTTTTATAGCCGGAAATGGGAAAATATCACCCTGCCAGAATTCATGAGTATCTTAAATGATTACCTCGTTTGGTATAATGAAAAACGGATCAAGGTATCACTTGGTAACATGAGCCCTTTGGAGTACAGACGTAGTCTTGGAATTGCTACTTAGGCAGTCCAAGAAAATGTCCGCACCCCCTTATCATTTACCAGAGGACAGATCGTCTGCACAAAAACACTTTACCGCTATGTTGATCTTGGACTCTTTGGCATCAGGAACCATAACCTTCCCGAAAAGCTGAAGCGTAAGTTCAAGAACCATAGATCTCGGATCAATAAGAAAAAGCTAGGTCGCAGCACCACGGAACGTCCAAGGGAGATCGAATCCCGTGAGGAATTCGGGCACTGGGAATGTGACCTCGTATTGGGCGCTAAGACCCTGGATGATCAGGCTCTGCTCACTCTTGCTGAACGCAAAAGCCGTGAGTTCCTGATGCTTCCGATTTCAAATAAGACATCAGGGTGTGTCATGGAGGCAATCAAACAGCTTCAGGAGACTTACAGCGAACACTTCAGTGAAGTGTTCAAAACAATCACGACCGGTAATGGTTCGGAATTCGCCGACCTATCAGAGCTTGAGAAGATGGCTGATACGCTTGTCTACTATGCTCATCCCTACACGTCCTGCGATAAGGGAACCGTAGAGCGGCATAACGGCCTGATCAGAAGGTTCATACCAAAGGGTAAGCGGATTGATGACTTTACCGGTCAGCAGATCTCCGATGTGGAGACCTGGTGTAACTGCCTTCCAAGGAAGGTTCTGGGTTACAAGACCCCGGATGAAATCTTTGAGGAGGAAATCGACCGAATCTACCAGGCTACTGCCTAGCGGAGGGTGTCCAACTTGTTATTGCAATTTACGAATGCATTTTTTTGACAGATTTGCAAATATTGTAGTAAATTATCCTTATTCAGAGAGGAGGTGCTTCATGATGATGACAAGTGGAATAAATATTATACCTGAATATCTTATGAAGCCCTCGGTAATCTTTGTTTAATTTATTATGAGTAGATGCCGTGGACTTTTGCCACGGCTTTTTTATACCACAAGACTGTTAAGCGACTACCCTAATTGCACGGGCAGACATCTGAAAAGGTCATGGCTTTCGTAGATATTCATACAAGATCAAATGAATCAGTGAACCAGAATATTTATGGAGGAAGACTATGATTAGTTTGAAGGCAATTAACGAGGACAATTTTGTAGATGCATTTAATCTCAAGTTAGCTAAAGGTCAAGAGGAGTATGTTTCTCATCCGGTACGAAGTCTAGCGCAGGCTTATGTATATAGGAGTCAATGTCAACCCTTTGGGATATATGCTGATGAAAAGATGGTTGGGTATGTCATGGTGATATATGATTATGATGTACCTGAGTATGATATTTGGCATATGATGATTGATGAATCTTTGCAAGGTAAAGGTTATGGTAGAGCTGCGCTTAACCAAATTATTGAATATATAAAAGAAAAACCATTCGGTGATTCTGGCAGAATTGCACTAACCTGTAATAAAAATAATTATGTAGCCAAAGCGCTATATGAAAATATTGGTTTTTCGCCTACGGGAGTTGAGGATGAAGATGAAATTGAACTTGTTATGAATGTATAATAATCATTAGAAACTATGGGCGCACTCGTGTTTTACTAAATAGTAGGCATGGGTGCGCTTTTGCTATGCGAATAAAGATTGCGCCTAGGGATCTGGAAAGCTCATATGGCTTGTATTCCTTTTTCTTCTTGCCGCGTCCGCACCCCATATCTTTTTTCATAGCACTATCCTTTGGAGGCATGAGACCTATGACTATGAAGGCATCAAGATTCATAATTTATCAGATTGGCTGCATTCCAGTTTGTCAAACTGAAAACTTCATAGCTGATGATACATATCAGTCTTTCACATCCAGTGAGAGGCTGTTTTTTTATGCTCAAGAACACAGGAATACCGATTGGCTCAACGGAAAACGTTTGTTACAATATACGCTCATGGTAGAATCGGGTATGAGGAGGGATACTATGGCACGACAGAGCATTTTTGACATGAGGGTTTCAAAAATCTATCCATTATTGCTGCAGAAGGTGGAACGTAAAGGCCGGTCAAAGGAAGAACTGGATGCCACCATCGAATGGCTGACAGGATACGATATGAAGCAGGTTGATCAGGATATGACCTATGGAGATTTTTTCAGTCATGCGCCTGCCATGAATCCGAGGGCTGAACTGATCAAAGGAAAAGTATGCGGAGTACAGGTGGAAACCATTGAAGATCCAATCATGCAAAAGATCCGCTGGCTGGACAAGCTGGTAGATGAACTGTCCAAAGGCAAGCCTCTTGATAAAGTGCTGCGGTGATCAGAATGAAACAATATGAATACGACACGATTCTCCATGAGATGGATGATAGTGGCGGTGCTTATGTACCTTTTCCATGGAATGTCCGGGAAGAATTTGGCAAGGGGCGTGTGAAGGCTCACGCGCTGTTTGACGGTATCCCATATGACGGAAGCATCGTCAACATGGGCGTGAAGAATCCGGACGGTTCTGTCTGCTATATCATCGGCGTATTGAAGACGATCCGGAACAAACTGAATAAACATGATGGCGATATGATCCATGTGGTGATCGAGGTGGAGGAGTAAGAATATGTGGACATGCTCGAAATGTGGTCGGAGTTTCAGTCGTGAAGGACAGGGGCATTATTGTGGCAAGATCGAAACAGTAGATCAGTACATTGAAGAACAGGATGAGACCGTCAGGGCGTACCTGAATGAAGTCCGCCAGATCATCCGCAGCGCTATTCCGGAAGCACAGGAGAAGATCTCGTGGAGTATGCCCACATACTGGAAGGGACAGAACCTCATTCACTTCGCGGCGTCGAAAAAGCATCTGGGACTTTATCCGGGTGGAGAAGCAACTACGGTTTTTGCTGATAAACTGACGAATTATGATGTGAGTAAGGGAACGATCCGGTTACCATATTCCCAGCCGCTGCCAGGAGATCTGATTGCAGAGATTGCGGCATGGTGTTATAAACAGTATGCAAAGTGAACTGAACCGCATACATAAATGTATAGCGACCATATGATCAGGGAGGAACCATAAGTTATGCATGTTATCACAAAAGTATTATCAGTTCTTGTAGCATTGGAATTTCTGTACATCTTTTATCTGGAGACGCTGGCGACAACTTCCGAAAAAACATCCAGCGTGTTTGGCATGACGACCGAGGAACTCAGCCAGAAGAGTGTGAAGGTCCTGTTCAAAAACCAGGGCGTCTATAACGGTCTGCTCTCCGTGCTGATCCTGCTTGCGGTGTTCGCATTCGCCAGCAAGGCAGCCGTCGTTATTCTGATGGCGTACATTGTGGCGGTTGCTCTGTATGGAAGCCTGACCAGCAATCCGAAGATCATCCTGATGCAGGGCGGACTGGCCATCCTGACGCTGATCTCCTGCATCTTCTGAGCGGTACTGCACACAGGTTCTTTCCTCACCATGGGTATTGCTCCCCGTGGGGAATAACGGCAAAAAGTATCAACGACAAAAACAGAGCAGAATATAGCTGCATATAGCTGCGTGCACAACCGACTGTGCACGCAACAATGTGGGATCACAACTTACAGCTCCGCCACAATCACCTGGTAGCCGTCAAGCGCGACGCAGCCGCCGTCTATCTTCAGATCATGCAGATTGTTCAGCAGGATCTTTTTCGGGGCGGATGGAAGCGGAAGGGTCTGCGGCTCTTTCTGATAGTTGCCCATGACAAGGATGCACTGGCTCTCACTTTTGCGCAGGTATGCCATCACATTGTGGCGATCCTCCAGATAAGGCACCAGCTCTCCGTATGTAAAGGTCTCCTGGTAGTCCGGATTCTTGCGCAGCCTTGTCAGCTGGCGGTAGAAATTGAAGACGGAATCCGGGTCATTCCTCTGATCCGCCAGGTTGATCTCAGTATAGTTGGGGTTGACTCGCAGCCATGGCTTCCCGGTGGTGAAGCCAGCGTTCTCTGATCCATCCCACTGAAACGGTGTCCTCGCATTGTCGCGGCTGCTTTTTTCAACCGCACGCAGGGCTTCCTTCTCGGAGAGGCCTGCAGCGCGCGCTACTTTGTATCCGTCAAGTGTGGAAATGTCATCGACCTCGTCGATGCTGTCGAAGCTGATATTCTCCATGCCGATTTCCTGCCCCTGATAGATCCAAGGAAGCCCCTTGAGGAGGAAATAAAGCGCCGCCAGCATTTTTTTGGAGGTCGGGGTTACATCTTCCTCCGGGATATAGCGGGAGACACCTCTGGACTCGTCGTGGTTTTCGATGATGTTGGAGATCATGCCGATATCACCGATCCGTCTTTGCGTCTGGAAAACACAGCGCTTGTAGTCGTCCGGGGTGATGCCGCTGTCCGCATAGCTGCCGAGCGGACTTCTTCCGAAGACAGTCTCCGAGAAGTCAAACATCGAGGAAAAATAGCCATCGTCCCCGATGAACTCCGGAATTTCTTCCGGTCTTTCGTTGAAGACCTCGCCAACCGAGAACGAATTGTGAAGCTTGAAGGTCCGGTCTCTCATCTCACCGAGAAAGGCGCCGATGCCGGTCTGCTCACTGAGCATATTGTTGATGCTGGAGAGACCGTCGCTCCGGTCTGCCGGGTAGTCCTTGAAGGGAAGTACCTTCTTGATGTTGATGATCGCGTCGATCCGGAACCCTGCCAGCCCCTTGTCGAGCCACCAGTTCATCATCTTGTAGACTTCCTCTCGCAGATCGGGATTCTCCCAGTTCAGATCCGGCTGCTTCTTGTGGAAGGTATGCAGATAGTAAAGATCCTCGTGCCCGGGAAGCTTGTCCCAGACCGGACCTCCGAAGCAGGAGCGCCAGTTGCAGGGGAGCGAACCGTCCGGCCGTCTCTTTTCGATGTAGAAGAACTTCCCATAGCGTCCGTTCGGGTCCGCGCAGGCTTTTTTGAACCATTCATGCTCATCAGAGCAATGGTTGACTACCAGATCCATGAGAATGCCGATATCGCGTTTTTTCGCTTCAGTGATGAGCTCGTCCATGTCCGCCATGGTGCCGAAACGCGGATCGATGCGGTAGTAGTCGGCGATGTCGTAGCCCTGATCCGCAAGCGGAGAGACATAGCAGGGGGACAGCCAGATGATGTCAACCCCCAGATCCTTCAGGTAATCAAGCTTGCTGATGATGCCCTTCAGATCGCCGATCCCGTCCCCGTTGCTGTCGCAGAAACTCTTCGGATATACCTGGTAGGCAACCTTTCCATGCCACCATTTTCGATTCATAATCAGACCTCCTGGTCAGAATGAAGCGGGATGCACCCGCTGCTGATTCCGGTACCGCTTCGGCGTGGTGCCGGTAAACTTTCGGAACGCTGTGATAAAGTGACCCGGACTGCAGAAGCCGCAGTCCTCGGCAATCTGCGCAACCGGAAGCTCGCTGCTCTGCAGGAGTACAGATGCCTGACGGATGCGCGTTTCGTTAATGTATGTCAGAGGTGTCTTTCCCATTGCCATCCGGAAGAAGCGGCAGAAGTACTGTTCGTTCATGTTCATGAGCTGCGCCAGATCTGACAGATAGATTTTCTCTGAGAAATGATCGCGGATATAGCCCAGAACCTTCTTGAGGGTTTCCAGGCGCGGATCCTCCTTGCCGGACGGCTCGCCTAAAAGCCTGGTTTCACTGAGTGTCGCCAGGATGTTCATCAGGGCGGCTTTCACACGCAGCTGCGAGGCGGCGTCCTCCAGCATATGCTGGTCGCCCTGGATTCTCGACCGGCTTTCAAAGATGGCCTGGCAGACCTGGTACTCATGCCGGATCTGGCAGAAGGCAGGGGAAGACTCGTCGATCATCAGTGGGAGGGCGAGCTGACCGCGGCGAAGCGGGGCGATCAGATCCCGCTCCGCGGAATCGACACCCGGCGACTCCAGGATGTACGGAGAAAAAAGAAGAGCCTCCTCCAGGTAGCCGTCCGCGCTGTAGATCGCGTGAAGCTTCCCGCTTCCGACAAAACAGAATGCCTCCTGACAGATATCGTATTCCTCCATGCCGATGCGGACACGGAAGTGTCCCTGGATAAAGTGCAGAATCTCCACTGCGTCATGCCAGTGAACTTTTGTGATGAAAGGGTGGGGGACTTCTGAGGCGGAGGCATCCGCCCTGTAAACCGTGCACGGAAATGTCACAGTGCCCTGGGTCCGGGTTTCCTTCAGAGAAGACGGCAGTGATTGTACACTCATATTGGTCATATCCCCCTTTTCAACCATCCAGCACTGATATCCAGCAGTTATTCCTCGAGCAGAACCCGCGCCTCGTACGGCTGCAGGGCACCCGCCTTGTGGCTGCTGTAATTGGAGATCAGCTCCTGTGCGCCGACAGGGTTTTTGCCAAACGCGTCAAACAGACTGCAGGGCTGCGTCTGATCGGTCCAGTTGCAGGCAACGGTCACCGTTCGGCCGTCCAGATGGCGTCTGTAGGCATAGATGCTGTCCGAATCCTCCAGCAGCGGCTCAAAGACACCGTAGACAATCACCGGGTTTTCGTGACGCAGGCGGATCAGCTTCTGATAATAGTAGAAGATGGAATCTGGATCAGCCAGCGCTGCCCTGCAGTTGATTTCACGATAGTTGGGATTCACGGCAAGCCACGGCGTACCAGTCGTGAAGCCGGCATTCTCGCTGTCGTCCCACTGCATCGGTGTCCGCGCGTTGTCGCGGCCATAGGCATCGAAGCAGGACAGCATTGTCTCCGGCGAAACTATATTTGTGTCCTCGACATACTGTTTCCAGGCATTGATCTCCTCAATATCCCTGCAGTCCTTTAGGGAGGAGAAATGCATGTTCGTCATTCCGATCTCTTCGCCCTGGTAGATGTAAGGCGTCCCTTTCATCATGTGCAGGCAGGTCGCCAGCATCTTGGCAGAGACAACGCGATATTGCGGGCTGTCGTTTCCGAAGCGGGAGACAGCGCGGGGCTGATCGTGGTTATCCCAGAAAAGACTGTTCCAGGCTGAGCCCTCAAGCTCGAGCTGCCACTTGTTCAGGACAGCGCGGAGCTCCTTCAGGGAACAGCGGCCGGTCGACCATTTTCCGACAATCGGCTTGCCCTTCAGATCCACATGCTCGAACTCAAATACCATGTTCAGCTCATCGCCCGAGCTGGACGCGTACTTTTTCGCTTCGTCGATCGTGACGCCGGCAGCCTCACCGACCGTCATGATGTCATGCTGGCTAAGCACACGGCGGTTCATCTCCTTCAGGTACTCGTGGACACGCGGGCCGTTGCAGACATACGGCGACAGGTCCCCGTAAAGGCCATCCGTTACCTTGCCGTCCGGGAAGGACTGGACCTTCGAGATCATGCTGATGACATCCATGCGGAAACCGTCGATACCCTTCTCTCCGCACCACCAGTTCATCATGTCGAAGACCTCATCGCGGACTTTCGGGTTCTCCCAGTTCAGATCCGGCTGCTTCTTTGAGAAGCAATGCAGATAGTACTGGCCGGTTGCCTCGTCAAACTGCCAGGCGCTTCCGGAGAAGCAGGACCCCCAGTTGTTGGGCTCCTTTCCACCCTTCGGATCCTTCCAGATGTAGAAGTCGCGGTACGGATTGTCTTTGGACTTCCGGCTTTCCACAAACCACGGATGCTCGTCCGATGTATGGTTGACCACCAGATCCATGACAATCCGAAGACCAAGGCTGTGTGCTGTCGACAGCATTTCGTCGAAATCTTCCATAGTTCCGAAATCCGTCATGATATTGCGGTAATCGGAGATGTCGTATCCGTTGTCATCGTTGGGGGAGCGATAGATCGGGGATAGCCAGATCACATCGACCCCAAGCTTCTTCAGGTAGGGAAGATGCGCCGTGATTCCCTTCAGATCGCCGATTCCGTCTCCGTTGCTGTCCGAGAAGGAGCGCGGATAGATCTGATAGACAACCGCTTCCTTCCACCATGTTTTTTTCTCTGCCATGAATAACCTCCCTGGAAAATTGCTAGGAAAACTGCCTCAATTGAGATTACATTATAATATCCAGATGCTTAAAAATGATACAGAGAATTGACCAATAATGTTATAAATATGACATTCACACTGCTTTTTTGGATCTGGGTTATGGTGTGGTTATGGTACGGTTATGGTGCTGGTTTGTCTGCCGGCTATAGGCCGGCTATACCCAGTGCCTCCTGAATCTGCAGGTGCATCTGCTGCTGAAATGCGGTAAGATGTTAATTAATATATACACGACGAAATCAGTCAAGGAGGGACAGATGGATTACAGGGAACGGTACGGCATATGGATGGAAAAGCTGCCGGAGGGTGATCCGCTGCGGGCGGAGCTTGAGGCGCTGGCAGGAAATGAGAAGGAGATCCGGGAGCGGTTCATCCAGGATCTGCAGTTCGGTACGGCCGGCCTGAGAGGCATTGTCGGCGCCGGGACGAACTGTATGAATGTGTACACGGTCGGACGGGCGACGCAGGGCATCGCGAACTATATCTGCGCACAGGGTGAGGCGGCAAAGAAAAAAGGCGTCATCATCGCGCACGACCCGCGTCATTTTTCGAGGGAATTCTCTGAGCTGACAGCCGGCATCCTTGCAAGAGCAGGAATCCGGGTTTATACCTTTCCGGATCTCAGACCGACCCCGGAGCTGGCCTTCCTGATCCGGAAGCTTGGGACGGTCTCGGGCATCAACATCACGGCCTCACACAATCCGAAGGAGTACAACGGTTACAAGGCCTACTGGGAGGACGGATGCCAGGTCAGCTCCGCCGTGGCGGACGGAATGATGGCGGAAATCGAGAAGGTGGATTATTTTGACGGTGTGCGCCGCGGGGATGTCGAAGCCCTGAAGAAGGATGGGATGATCACGGTTCTCGGCCCGGAATATGACCGCATGTACCTTGACGAGATTGAATCGATTGCAATTCACAGCGGCGAGGAGCTTGATCTGACCCTTCCGATCGTCTACACGCCGCTTAATGGCGCGGGGGCTGTCCCCTTCAGCCAGATGATGGCCGACCGGGGCTTTACAAGCTTCCATATCGTGCCGGAACAGCAAAGTCCGGATCCGGACTTCACGACGGTCGGCTACCCGAACCCGGAGGATCCGAAGGCCTTCCGTCTTTCCGAACAGCTCGGGAAGAAGACCGGTGCGGAGCTCCTCATGGCGACAGATCCGGATGCGGACCGGTTTGCGATTGAGATTCTCTCGGATGACGGCGAGTACGTTCCGCTGAACGGCAACCAGACGGGCTATCTGCTGGTGAACTATATCCTCCAGGGCAGAAAGGCGGCAGGAACGCTTCCGGCGAACGGGGCGATGGTGAAGTCCATCGTGACGTCGACGCTCTCCACCGAGATCGCAAAGGCCTACGGTGTCCGGATGTTTGAGTCGCTGACCGGGTTCAAGAACATCTGCGGGCGTATTCCGGAGGTTGAGAAGCTCGGCTACCAGTATCTGTTTGGCTATGAGGAGTCGGTCGGCTATGCCTCCTGCCCGCAGATCCGCGATAAGGACGGCATCAGCGCCGGTATGCTGGTGGCGGAAGCCGCAGCCTACTACAAGAAGCAGGGGAAGACTCTCTGGCAGGTGCTGGAGGAGATCTTTGAGCAGTACGGCTTCTACAATGAGCTGGAGCCGAACATTGTTCTGAAGGGCGTGGAGGGAGCTGCGCGCATCGGACGGATGATGACCTGGCTGCGCGGGAACCTGCCTGCACAGGTGGCAGGTTTCAAGGTCACGCAGGTGATCGACTACAAGGATGGATATGAGGATATCCCTGCCTCCAATGTGCTTCGTTTCTTCCTGGACAATGGCAGCTGGTTTGCGGTCCGCCCGTCCGGAACCGAACCGAAGATCAAGTTCTACTTCTATTCACGGCAGGAGAGTGCGGAGGCTGCAGCAAGAGTGAATGAAGCGATCCGGGATGAAATCTTCAGCCTGATCAACAGTGTTCAGTAAAGCGGAAAGAGCGGGACATACGGAGCAAGGCGGGCAGAGCAGGCAGCACACAGAGCAAGGCGGACAAAGCCGGACGGAGCAAGGCAGACAGTGCAAGGCATGCAGAGCGGGGTGGAAACGAGAGAGGGCAGCAGGATGCCTAAGGCGCATAGAAGAAAACAGATCACGTACTACCAGAGGCAGAGAAGAGACAAGGAGCAGGAAACAGGCGCCCTTCGGCATGCCCTTGTGATTGCGGTTGCCGGCGCCGGCGGGAAGAGTACCTATATCCGGCAGCAGGCCGAGAGGCAGGCCGGGGAAGGAAAGCGCGTGGCTGTGACCACAACGACCCACATCTATAACCCCTGCGTGCAGTACGGAATCCGGGAAAGCTGGAGCGGAGATGAGGCAGAGCCGGTGGCAGTCGTCCGGGGCGTGGCATACTTTGGCAGGCTGCAGGGCATGGATGGGCAGCCGGAAGATACGCAGCAGAGCTGGAAGCTCGGCCCGGTATCGCCGGACGCCTTCCGGCAGATCTGCAGCCGTTACGACGTCGTTTACGTGGAGGCGGACGGAAGCCACTCTATGCCGGCGAAAATCCCGCTTGAGGGGGAGCCTGTCCTGCCGCTGGGAACGGACGAGGTTGTCATTGTGATGGGACGGCAGGCGGTTGGCCGCCCGTCCCGGGCCGTCTGCCAGCACTATGACGCCGCCCGGTTCGAAACCGCAGCCCGATCAGGAGGCAGCAGCCCAGCCTCAGAAAGGGGCACAAGGGCAGGCGGCAGTCCAGCATCAGACCGGCTCGTGGCGGCAGAAAGCAGTCCAGTATCAGACGGCAGCGAAGCATCAGTCAGGGACATAGCGGCAGACAGCCTCAAAGTAGCGGGTGGGATTACAGCGCCGGAAGATCAGGAGCCGCAGACGCCTCTGACGGAGGCGCAGCTGCGTCATTTGGCGGAGGCGTGCTACATCCGTCCGCTTCGGATCCGGTATCCGTGGATCCGAAGCACCTATTATCTGAGTGATATGTACCGCCTGGGAGAGAAGGAACACGTCACCGATGTGACATTTATTCTGATGGCATCCGGTTTCGGAAGACGGTACTCGGGAAGCGAGAACAAGCTCCTTGCAGACTTTCATGGCAGACCGCTGTATCTGCATGCGCTGGAGCATCTGAAAAAGTCCGTGCAGCAGCTCCGGTCTTACCAGGTGTATGTGCGGACCGGGGTTGTAACCCGGTACCCGGAGATCATGCAGCAGACTGCGGACATGCAGGATCCCGACATCACCTATCTGGAAAACCATATGGCGGAGGAGGGTATCACCTCTTCCATTCGGATCGGGACGAGGAAGGCCATCGCTGATCATGCGCAGCTGGCTGTGTTTTTTGCGGCGGATATGCCCTACCTGGATGCCGGACAGATCACCCGCTTTGTCTGCGACTGCATCTGCTCCGGCAAACCATACGGCTGCATGGCGGTCCGAGATGAGACAGAGCGGACCGTCACCACCACCGTGCCTGGAGCCTTCCGGCTGGATAAGGGGCAGGCAGCAGACAGGCTGCTGGCACTTCATGGCGACCGCGGCGCAATGCGGCTGATCCGGCAGCGCCCGTGGGACACCTACTATTTCTACACAGAGCCATCCAGTATCCGGGATATTGATCAGAAAAAAGACAGCAGATAACAGACGAAACGAGAAATGAAAACACCTCCGCTTTGTGCTGTGCTACCCGTCAAGAGGACAGTGAATAATTAAAAAGTTTTGTGCCGCCAGTCGAATGATCGACTGGCGGTATTCTTATGCCGCTACATAATAGTTCTCATGGTATTCAACAGGGGTCATGAG
>NZ_VULZ01000006.1 GCF_009696445.1 Porcincola intestinalis | reverse complement strand
TCATGACCCCTGTTGAATACCATGAGAACTATTATGTAGCGGCATAAGAATACCGCCAGTCGATCATTCGACTGGCGGCACAAAACTTTTTAATTATTCACTGTCCTCTTGACGGGTAGCACAGCAATGGTGTTCCGGTTTTTTATGGTATTTATCAGTCGTGATCATTCTACTCCGTCATCCGGAATGGGCGAAACGTCACTTTGATAGACCTTCCGGAAGAAGATCAGTGATAGAATGAAGGAAGCGATTTCCGCAATGAAGAAGCACCACCAGACGTTGTTGACGTTTTCGGTCTTTGAGAGAAGCCAGGCGGACGGGATCAGGATGACAAGCTGCCTTCCAAGGGAGACAAAGAGAGAATAGAAGCTCTTTGAAAATGCCTGGAAGATGGAGCTCATGACGATGCCCATAGCTGCAATCGGGAAATGGATGGCGATCGTTCGAAGCGCGACAACACCCGTTTGTTTCATTTCCGGAGAAGCGCTGAAAAGATCGAGAAGTCTGTCGGGAATCAGCTCGAAGGTGGCTGTACCGCAGAGCATCACGCAGATCGCAAGCAACATGGCATATTTAAGGGCTTTGTTGATTCTCCGTTTGTGTTTGGCTCCATAGTTGAAAGCCAGGATCGGGATCAGACCGTTGTTAAGGCCGAATACCGGCATAAAGAAAAAGCTCTGGAGCTTAAAATACACACCGAAAACAGCCGTCGCTGTCGTCGAGAAGGCGATTAGGATCAGATCCATCAGGTAGGTCATGACTGAACCGATGCTCATCATCAGGATTGATGGTATGCCGACATAATAGATTCTGCCGATGATCTTTATGTCCGGATGAAGAATGGCTCCGGCGCTGATATGGATCTCGCGGTTTAATTTCAAGTTCATCATAAATCCAAGAACCGATGCAACAGTCTGACCGATGACTGTCGCGTATGCAGCGCCGGCCACTCCAAGTTTCGGGCAGCCCAACAGGCCGAAGATCATAACCGGATCAAGGAAAATATTGATGATCGCACCGGTCAGCTGCGAAATCATGCTCAGCATGGTTCTTCCGGTGGACTGCAGCAGCCGCTCAAAGGTGACCTGCATGAAAAGTCCGAAGGAGAGCGTCATCACAATACCGAGATAGGCATCGCCGTATTGAATAATATCCGCTGAGGATGTCTGACTCCTGATAAAGGACCCGGTGATTGTCAGTCCGAGAATTGCGGAGACGACAAAGCTAAGGAAGGCCAGAAAGATGCCGTTGTTCGCCGCCTTGTCTGATTTGTCAAATTCTCTGGCCCCGAGCGCCCGGGACAAAAGAGCGTTAATGCCAACGCCGGTGCCGGCCCCTACCGAGATCATGAGATTCTGCATGGGGAAAGCAAGCGTAACCGCTGTCAGTGCATTCTCGCTGATCTTCGCGACAAAGATGGAATCCACGATGTTGTAGAGGGCCTGCACCAGCATGGAAATCATCATGGGAACGGACATGTTGACGATCAGCTTCCGGATGGGCATGACACCCATCTTATTGCAAGTTTGGGCATTCATCTCTTTTTGTTCCATATGAAAAGTACTCCCTCTTTCTTTTTATCGCCGATCCATTTTATGAATTGATGGCGCGAACTATTTATTTTAACACAGAATATAGTGAATTCCCAGATGTTATAAATGAATCTAAAAAAAATCAAGTTATTAAGATTCTTAGACCATATGATGTCTTGTAATCAAAACAGCAAATATTAATGCACGTCGGGCGCTGGGCGAGATTACGAAAGGAGAATTTTTCTGCATCGCTGATACCATAAAAAAAGACAGGCAGATGGATACGGCAATTTTAGTCACCGGGCATGTCGTATCATCTTGATTCACATCTTGAAAAGTATATATTTATGTATATACTTAAAGTAACAGGAGGTGATGGGTATGGTAGAAACAGCAAAAGTATTTACAAACGGAGGGAGCCAGGCAGTCAGGCTTCCGAAAGATTTCAGATTTGATACGGATGAAGTGGATGTGAACCGCATTGGAAAAATTGTGATACTCGTCCCGAAAGAAAACAGATGGGCAGGCCTGCTCCAGTCGCTTGATATGTTCACGGACGATTTCATGAAAGATGGCCGCGGGGATCTTAAGACAGAGGAGAGAGAAGCATTATGACAATCAGGTTCATGCTCGATACCAACATGGTGATTTATATCATCAGGCATAAACCAGAATCTGTCCTCGAACACTTTCAGCAGTACGACCCGGCAGAGTTCTGTATCTCGGCGATCACGCTTGCAGAAATGCAGTATGGGATCAGCAAGAGTAGCAAACCGGAGAAAAACCAGCTGGCACTTGCCTCGTTTCTGTCCAACATTGCCGTGCTTCCGTTTGAAGAAGATGCTGCTGTGGAATATGGCGACATCCGGTCAGGGCTTGAAAAGAAAGGCACAGCAATCGGTCCAAATGACATGCTGATCGCTGCACACGCGAGGGCATTGGATCTGACTGTGGTGACAAATAATACAAAAGAGTTTGCAAGAGTGCCGGGACTGAAGCTCGATAACTGGACATAAGGAACCTGTAACAGAATCGTAAAAAGCAAAGAATCTGTGGACAAATTAAGGGGATTGATTGTATAGAATGAATGTTGTCTTCATCTTGCAGTCTCTACTACCATGTCCATGTCTGTCAGAGCTTCAGACACAATCCTTCCGGGGTCGGCATCCGGTTTTATCCAGTCGCCGATTGCGTCTTCCGGAAGAATCACCGGCATCCGGTTGTGGATTTTTGAAAGGATCTCGCCCGGTTCTCTTGTGAGGACGGTGAATACCGGGTACTTCAGCCCGCGTTCTTCCTCAATCCGGTACAGTCCGGCGAGATAGGTCACGGTGGCATTTCGCGGCTGAATTGCATATTTCTGGCCGGTTTTTACGGTCCCGTCCGGACGCTTTATATGTTCCCATTCAAAGTAATAGGACGCAGGCACAATGCAGCGATGACGGGCCCAGTCAACCGCAAAGGATGTTTTATCTTTCGCGGATTCGACTCTGGCGTTCACGACCGGATGGTCGATTCCGGTGATGTGATATCCCCACACCATGGGAAATACTGCCTGTTTTCCATCCCTGCCCGGCGCGATTACGGCTGCCATGTCTGTCGGACGGATTTCTCCCTCCGCCTTGAACTTCTTGCCGAGCACGCTGACCATCTTTGCTTTCAGCGGTGTGCGGCTGGCTGCCTCGACATATGGTCGGAGCTCCGGCGACAGCTCTACATAATAACGCGTACACATCCTGTGTCACTTCCTCTCATAGACTTCCATTTCTTTTTCTGCAATTGCTTCATCAAAGCCGTCCAGTGCATCAAACGGTGCGAACTGCTTCGCACGGTGTGCAGGATCCATCGGAATATGTTTTCGCCAGAAATCGCTGTATTTTTCGTGTCGAGGACGTCCCATCAGGTGCGTTTTCTCATATTTAAAACCGGCTGGCATTTCCATCGCTCCGACTGTGTTGTTTGTAACCATATCGTTTCCTTTCGCCGCCCGCTTTTTATGATGGATGTGAGGGAGAATCGAAAAGCAGCGGAGAGAATCAGTAGAAAGAATCAGGCTCTATGACCGCCGATCTGCCGGTTCCGTTCCAGCTGGTTGGCGCCTTTGAGCAGGTTATTTCCCTTGAAAACAGCGTTCATTCCGTATTTCTGGCGTACCTGCGACATGGCTCCCTGAAGCCTTCTTTCTTTCGCCAGCGCGCTGTAATCGGTAAAAAGATCCAGCTGGAAGCAGCCGTCATCAGAGGCCACTTTGTCTGCGCAGACGCCGAGCCGCCGGTACAGCAGATGGTGGTCGGTTTTCTGATCGAAAGAGGAGAGAACTGCGCCGACCACAGCTTGAAAGCTGTTTGTTTTTTCGCGCATTCTCACTGCTCCGTTGTGATGCTTCGGGTGAAGGCGTCCGTAAAAGTCAGGGACAACGGGACCTTCATAATTCGGCCATTATTCAAGACTCTTGTAATCATAGGATACCCACCAGCTGAAGCTTCTTGCAACAGTATTGTGAGCGAACATATCGGAGCAGAGCACCTCGATCATCTCTCGGAGGACGTTCCGCGCTTCCCCATACCTGTATGGTCTTGGAAGGACCTGCCCCTTCGAGAGAGAAGAGGAATCGGAGTGGTAATGCTTGATATCCCACATGGTGACCGGCTCTATTCCGAAGGCGTGGTCAATCAGAAGTTCACCGTCAATTCCGAATATCTTATAAAACCATTCTTCGTTCCATTCTGCACGCTCCGCGATATCCCCCATTGTGAAGAGGTAATTCCGTTCGAGTGTCCTGGCTTTTCCGGGACCGATCATCCAGAAGTCTGTGAGAGGACGGTGGTCCCAGAGAAGGTACTGATAACTGTCCTCGTTCAGCTCGGCAATCCGGACGCCGTTTTCGTCGGCAGGAGAGTGCTTTGCGACAATGTCCATGGCAACTTTTGCAAGGTAGAGGTTGGTTCCGATGCCGACGGTGGCTGTGATGCCGGTGGTCTTTAATATATCCCGGATAATCGTCATCGCCATGATATGTGCAGGGTGCCTGCCTGTTCTTCCTGCCTCGGGGGTGTAGAAGTGCAGATATGGTGTTGCATCGATGAAGCACTCATCAATGCTGTAAACATGTACATCCTCAGGTGCCGCATAGCGGAGGATGACAGAATAAATCTGGGCGCTGATCCTCTCGTAGAGAGCCATTCGGGGAACAGCGATTTCATAGTCAATCTTTGTGTGGTGCTGCCGTTCGTAGTCTTTTATCGCTCTTTTCGCTTCGAAGAGCCGGGGCCTTCCCGGCACGCCAATCGCTTTCAGTGCAGGGGAAACTGCAAGACAGATCGTCTGATCCGACCGTGATTCGTCTGCCACAAGGAGCCGTGCCTTCAGCGGGTCGTATCCTCTTGCAGCACACTCCACAGAGGCGTAGAAAGACTTCATGTCGATGGCAATATAAATTTTCTTCATAATCGGAAGGAGCTCCTCCATCAGGTATCAGACATTCCACTCTGATGATCCGGAACCAACGATATGCCCCATGAAGTTATTCTTGGGAAGATAGGGGAGCTCATGAAAAGAGTGCCTTTCTTTCCGGAGCATCTCGATTCTGTATATGAGCAGGTTGACATTCACATGCATGGCGGCCGCCACCTGCAGAAGCGTGTAATCAGAATTCAGAAGAGAGAGCAGTTTCTCCTTGTCGATGCGGATCCCGGCGGCGAATTCGTTGGCTTCAGCTTCCATGGTGGTATGCACATCGAAAATCTGGTATTCCCTGATGGGAGCAGTCTTTAATTCCTTCCGGTGAAGGCAGGCGTGGCCAAGCTCATGGGCAGCTACCTGTGCCATATCATCGTTCATAATCTCCTCTGTGTAGTGAGGGTTCTTTCGCATGAGGTTGTCAAAATAGGCATCATTTATAAAGATTGCAGGTCTGCTGCTCATCAGGCATGTGAGCCCGGGAAGCCCAGACTCCGGGTGGTTTTTATGAATGACCGGGATTTCGAGTTTCTCTGCAATCTTGAACGGATCTCTTGTTCCCGCCCACAGGACGAGCTGCTCAGGGGAATCAAGAGTCGGTTTTTTTCCATGCTTACTCGCCATCATCCTTCTTGTCCTTTGCATATCTTTTGTTTCTGAACCGCTGATTGTACTTCTTGGCTTCCCAGTATGTCTCCATCATGGCATCTTTTATAAAGTCGAGGTCGTTATCATCGAGTTCGCCGCCTGCGGCTGCAACACGGAAAGAGTTGATCAGCGCCTCGGCCTGTCTGCTTCCTCTGCCGCCGTATTGCTTCTTTGCCTTGAGGATGAAATCGGAATTCCCATCCTTCAAGGAATCTGCCGTTACACCAAGTGCATCGGCAAGAGCGTCATATGTCTCATTCTTCCGGGGAAGATGCTCCCCCAGCTCATAGCTTGCTATGTTGCGAATTGCTACGTGACTCTTCTGAGAGAGGTCTTTCTGTGTCATACCGGCATCCTGCCGCGCTTTCCTCAGCTTTTCTGCAAATGTCATATCCTGAGTTCCACCTTTCTGATTACACTGTTTATACTGTACACATTGCCTTGCACATATTGTCCTGTACATATTGCTTTGTATACATTGTCTTGTGCATATTGTTCTGTATATACTGTACTTGTACACTGACATGATTGAATGATCCCGGCAGCGAATGCCCCTGGCAGGATGCCGGTACGTACTGACGGTGTCATGTGATAAATAGCAGCATGCAAATGCGAGTCACATGTTTTATATGCATATAAATAGCATGAATGGAAGGTGAATGTCAATAGGGAGATGAAGAGTGAATGAGAAGAAAGACAGATCGTGGAGAAGAAAAGAGCCATCCGGAAGGCCCGGATGGCTCGAAGTGAACACGTGCGATGCCGCACGCGCATCATTGGATCAGCATCGCGTCCCCGAATGAGAAGAAGCGGTAGCGCTCTTGGACAGCGATTTTGTAAGCGTTCAGGATATTTTCCCTGCCGGCAAGAGCGGAGACAAGCATGATCAGTGTCGATTCAGGCAGGTGGAAATTCGTGATCAGCGCATCCATTATCTTGAATTTGTACCCGGGATATATGAAAATTCCCGTGTCCATCTCTCCGGAACGGACGGTTCCGTCATCCTGCGCCATGGACTCCAGCGTCCGGCAGGAGGTCGTTCCGACTGCGATGATCCGTCCGCCGTTTTTCTTCGTGTCATTGATCAGCTTAGCCGTGGCTTCGTTGATCATGCAGTGTTCGACATGCATGTGATGCTCTTCGATGTTGTCGACCTTGACGGGACGGAAGGTGCCGAGTCCGACGTGCAGCGTGAGCTGCGCGATGCCGACGCCCTTGTCCTGGATCTCTTTCAGCAGCTCCTTTGTGAAATGAAGCCCGGCTGTCGGCGCAGCCGCAGATCCATCGAACTTTGCATACACGGTATTGTAATAGGAGCGATCCTGGAGCGTGTGGGTGATGTAGGGCGGGAGCGGCATCTGCCCGAGCTTGTCCAGAATCTCCTCGAAGATGCCATCATAGCTGAAGCGGATATAGCGGTTGCCGTCCTCGACAACGTCCACAACCTCGCCGGTCAGAAGACCCTCTCCGAACGATATTTTCGTCCCGACCTTGCACTTTTTTCCAGGGCGGACCAGCGTCTCCCAGGTTGATTCACGGTCCTTGAGACGCCTCAGCAGAAGAACCTCGATGCTGGCGCCTGTATCAACCTTTGTTCCGATCAGCCGTGCGGGAATCACCTTTGTGTTGTTGATGACAAGGCAGTCGCCCGGGTTCAGGTAGTTGATGACATCCCGGAAGATATGGTGCTCCACCTCGCCGGTTTTCTTGTCCAGAACCATCAGCCGGGAAGCGGCACGGTCCGTGAGCGGATCCTGTGCAATCAGTTCCTTCGGAAGGTCATAATAAAAGTCGCTTGTCTTCAGCTGCATACATTCTCCCTTCACGGGGCTCTTGTCCCGGACATACCTTTAACTGCATCGCCGGCACAGTCAGGCCGCACGAACAACGTCTTGCAAACTCAATGAAAAGGGACGTGTCACCACGTCCCCCTTTGATCTCAACCCCCAGAATGCCGGTGTCCCACTTTTTGACTCCCTAGCTCACAAGCCAAGGTGGGTAACCGCAGCCGTACTTCAGCCTTCCTCTGCAAGGAGGCCTGACATCCGCACGGCAATCATAGGGAACCCTTTCACGTCAATGTAGGTTCAAAAATAGATGGAACTGCCGCACACCCCAGGATAAGATTTCTGTGTTTGCTGTGTTTGTCTGAGAACATTATGACACTGGCTTTTTGAGATGTCAACCATGTCGGCAGCATCCGGAAAATGATTCTGGCGCAGATCAGCCGGGTGCTTTGCCCGGGCAGAGCGGACTTTGGATCCCGGACAGAGCGGGGGGCTGAATCCCGGGCGAACGGCTTGATAATGCGGTTTCGACGTATTATCATGGACAGAAAAGAGTCTGACAGTGAGAAGAGAACGGAGGCAGGAATGAAATTCGAGGAGATGCCGTACAGCCGCATCGACATGGAAGCTGTAAGAAAGGATTTTGCGGATCTGGAGAAGCGTTTTACGGAGGCGGACAGCGGAGAGAAGCAGTTTGCGGTCCATCAAGACTATTATAAGATAATCGGCCATATCATGACAGAATCGACACTGGCGGAGATCCGGCATGATATCGATATGACAGATGAATTTTATAAGGGAGGGCAGGATTTTTATGATGCCGTGATGCCGGACATCCAGAACCTGAACGTCCGTTATCAGAAGATGCTTTTCCATTCGAAGTTCAGACCGTACCTGGAGGAGAAGATCGGCAAGGTTGCGTTCAAGAACATCGAACTCGCGATGAAGTCGGTGGACGAGAAGATTCTGCCGCTGATGCAGGAGGAGAATAAGCTCCAGAGCGGCTACAACCAGCTTCTGGCAACCGCGAAGATTGACTGGAATGGCGAGACTCTGAACCTTTCCCTGATGAACCCGTATCTGCACAGTCCGGACAGGGCAGTGCGTGTGGAGGCATGGAAGAAGTACTCCGCCTTTTTCTCTGCTCACAAGGAGGAATTGGACGACTTCTACGACAAGCTGGTGAAGTGCCGCACGAAACAGGCGGAACAGATGGGATATAAGAACTATCTCGGTCTCGGATACTGCCGCATGATGCGCAACTGCTACACACGGAGTGATATAGCAGAGTTCCGCAGGCAGGTGAAGAGGGATTTTGTCCCATTTGCAGAGCGGCTCCATGAAAGACGCAGACAGCGCCTCGGCCTCTGCAGCCTTCACTTTGAGGACGAGGGAGTCTACTTTCAGAACGGGAATCCGGCGCCGATCGGTACACCGGAAGAGATCCTGGAAGCCGGACGGAAGATGTACCGTGAGCTGTCACCGGAGACCGGAAAGTTCATGGACTTCATGTGCGACAATCATCTGTTTGACGTAATCGGGCGCAGGACAAAGAAGACCGGAGGCTACATGACGTACCTGCCGGACTACAAGGCTCCATTCATCTTCGCAAACTTCAACGGAACCTCCGGGGATGCGGATGTCATCACGCATGAGTGCGGACATGCCTTCCAGGGCTGGATTGTCGCCGATGATCCGATCCGAGAGCATGCGGATATCACGATGGAGACGGCTGAAACGCACTCCATGTCGATGGAATTCTTCACCGAGCCCTGGATGAATCTGTTCTTCGGAGCGCGCGCGAAGGACTATGTGGACATGCACTTTGAGGATAGCTGCTGCTTTATCCCGTACGGGACGATGGTCGACGAGTTCCAGGATATCATTTACGACGATCCGTCTCTTGACCCGAAGACCCGCAACGAGGTCTGGCGGGACCTGGAGCGGCAGTACAAGCCTCACCTGGATTATTCCGGGAATGACTACTATGAGCAGGGCGGCTTCTGGCAGAAGCAGCATCATATCTATGATTGTCCGCTGTACTACATCGACTACTGTATCGCTCAGACGGATGCACTTCAGTACAAGGTCTGGATGGACAGGGATTACAAGAGTGCCTGGAGCAGTTATCTGAAGCTGTGCAGGCTGTCCGCTTCGGATTTCTTCCCGGGGCTGGTGAAGGAAGCAGGGCTTGTGAACCCGTTCGAGGACGGATGCCTGAAGAGCGTTGTCAGACAGCTCACAGACCGAATGAATCTGTAAAAGGCGGACGGTCATGGGACTGTGCTTTTGCTGTCATTCTCATTGTGCCTGAGGGGCACGCCCAGAAATCGGCTGCAGAGACAGGAAAATTTACGACTGAGGTGAAAGGTTGAAAAGAATCGCAGTTGTCACCGGGGCTTCCAGCGGCCTCGGGAGAGAGTATGTAAAGCTGCTGGATGAGCGCCTGGCCGCGCATCCGGAGGAGAAGCTGGATGAGATTTGGGTGATCGCGCGCAGAAGGGACAGGCTGGAGGCCCTCCAGAGGGACGTCAGGATCCCGCTGAGGGTGATCCCGCTTGATCTGACCAGCCCGTCCTTTGAGTCAGAAATCAGGCAGCTTTATGAGTCGGAGAGGCCGGACATCGCTTTTCTGATCAATGCCGCCGGCTTTGGAAAAATCGGAAGCTATGCAGATATATCAGAACAGGATGCCGGACGCATGGTTGATCTGAACTGCAGGGCGCCCGTTCTCATGTGCCAGCTGTCCATTCCATATATGAACGAAGGGGCACGGATCCTGAATGTCTGCTCGACTGCAGCCTTCTCCTCCTTTCAGTACCTTGGGATCTATTGTGCGTCAAAGTCGTTTTTATACCGGTACTCGAGAGCACTAAGGGTGGAACTGCTCAAGCGGAGAATTTCCGTCACGGCTGTCTGTCCTTATTGGATCAAGGATACAGAGTTCATACCGGTTGCGCAGAAAACGGATTCACATTCCTATATCCGTCATTTTGAGCCGGCCTCGAGGCGGACAACCGTCGCCAGATGGTCTATGGCTGATACAATCAACCGGTTTGCGGTGTCGACACCGGGGCCTGTGTGTACGCTCCACAGGATCTTCGGCAAAATCATTCCGAATGAACTGATGGCCGGGATCTGGGCGCTGATCCGGAGAATCTGAGCCCGTGAGACGGGGCCTTGAGCCCGTGAGACAGGGCCTTTAAGACATGGCCTGTGAGGTACGGCTGGAACATAAAACAGGAGCGATATCCGGCAGCTGTCCGGAGCCGCATCGCATAAAATCAGAATGAAATGATTGGATAAGGCTGGAAAGGAAGGCGCGTGTGAAAAAGGTACTTGTAGCGGGCTCGGCAGTGGTGGATGTTGTCATCCATGTCGATCATCTGCCGAAGAGAGGGGAAGACATTAATGTATACGGGCAGGATATGTCGCTCGGCGGCTGTGCCTACAATGTATCGGACTGCCTGAGACACTTTGGTGTTCCGTTTATTCCATTTTATCCGGTTGGAACCGGCGTATATGGGGATTTTGTCCGGGCAAGACTGAAGGAGCGTGGCATTGTCTCAGAGGCCCCGTCTCCGGCGGAGGAGAACGGCTGTTGCTATTGTCTGGTGGAGCCGGACGGAGAGCGCACCTTTATCTGCTACCATGGGGCAGAGTACCGCTTTCAGCCGGGGTGGTTTGACCAGCTGGACGCTTCACAGATCGACACGGTCTATCTGTGCGGACTGGAAGTCGAGGAGCCGACGGGCATCAACATGATTGAGTATCTGGAGCGTCATCCGGAATATACGATCTTCTTTGCGCCGAGCGCCCGGATCTGCAGCATCCCGAAAGAAAAGATGAACAGGCTGCTGGCGCTGCGTCCGATTCTGCACCTCAACCTGGATGAGGCGTCAAGATTTACCGGAGCGGATACCCTGCATGAGGCAGGGAGCAGGCTGACCGATCAGACAGGAAACCTCGCCATCATCACACTGGGATCGAAGGGCTGTTATCTGTCCTATCCGGATGGAAACTACGAGCTGATTCCGGCTGTTCCGCTTCCGGATGAGCACGGCGGAGATGCCATTGGAGCGGGGGACAGCCATATCGGCAGCATCATCGCCCTTCGCAAGCTTGGCTTTTCGTTCGAGAAGGCGGTCAGGTTGGCAAACCGCGTCTCGGCGGAGGTGGTCTGTACAGACGGCGCCCTGCTGTCAGATGAGCAGTTTGAACGGCTTCATCTGATTCAGACAGAGGGCGGTGTGACGTCGGCAGGCTGAGACAAAGGGTTGTCAAATACTGCTTCCTCCGGCTGCTGCAGCAGAACACGGACCAGAAGCCGGACCAGAAGCAATGCTGTATAAGGAGTACAGAGACAGAGAAAGACCAGCCGGGGGCTGCCCGGCTGGTCTTTCTCTGCTTTCTGTCTGTTTGCATGTTTGAATAGCCGTATCAAAAGCGGCATTTTGTAAGCCTGACGTCAGACGACCTGCGATGCCTTGTTTTTGATCTTTCTGACATGGGTCCGGATCTTGATCACGGAGATGATGATCAGAACGATGATTGTGACGGCATAGGGGAGCATCATGACCAGGTCAACCGGCGCGTTGGTCAGCTGGAGCTGGTTTGCAATGGCATCGGACACACCGAACACCATCGCGCACAGCATCGCGCCGATCGGGTTGCCGCGCACCATGGAGGACGCGCACAGACCGATGTATCCGCGTCCGGCAACCATATTCTTGGTGAATGCCGAGGTGTAGCCCATCGACATGAACACGCCGCCGATCCCGCCAAGCAGTCCGGAGATTGCCCAGGTCAGGAAGTACGTCCTTGAGACGGAAATTCCGACTGATTCAGCCGCGTTCGGATTTTCCCCGACCGCCCGGATATGGACGCCGGTGCGGGATCTCTTGATGAAGATCATCAGGAGAATGGCGGCAAGAATTGCCCCGTAGGTCAGCAGATTCTGGTTGTTGAGCATCCTTCCGATGATCGGGACGTTCTTTAAGAACGGAAGCGCGATCTTCGGAAGAGACTGAGACTTGATGGTCATGGCAGAGGTGGACTTGTCACCTGTCACGACATAGAGCATAAAGATTGTTCCGCCGCCCGAGGCAAGGTTGATCGCGATCTGCGCAAGCATCAGATCGGCCTTTCCCTTGACGGTCGCCAGGGCGATCAGCAGGCCTGTGACAACGCCAGCGCAGCAGCCTCCGAGGAATCCAAGCCAGACACTTCCGGTCCAGCCGTTGACCATGACACCAATCAGGGCGCCCCAGAGCATCATGGACTCCGCCGCCATATTGAACAGTCCGGCCTTCTCACAGATCGCTGCGGACAGTGCTGCAAAGATCAGAGGAGTGGAAAGCCTCAGCACAGAATATAAAAATGAACCGATTCGCAGTGCGCTCATGCCTTCGCCTCCTTTTCTTTCAGACTCTTCTTCGCTGCGCTGAAGATGAGCCTCTTCTTCCAGCCGGACAGGAACATCTCAGCGGCAACCAGGACGATGATGATCCCCTGGATAATCGAGACAAATTCCGGCGGAATCTGCGTCTTGGTCGCAACCAGGCTTGCACCTGTGCGGATATAGGCGATCAGAAACGCGGAGAGCGGGACAAGAACCGGATTCTTCCTTGCAAGCACCGCGATCATCAGACCGTCAAAGCCGTAGCCCGTCAGGCTTTCCCATTTGTAGCGCGGGAACATTCCGAGAATCTGGACAGAGCCGCCCATTCCTGCAAATGCACCGCCGATGACCTGCGACAGGATGATGGTGGAGCCGACCGGGATTCCGATGTACCTTGCAAACGATGGATTGACGCCGACGGCGCGCATCTTATAGCCAAAGGGCATCTTGTAGAACAGGATGGCCACAAAGACCACGCAGGCCAGAGCGATCAGAAGACCGATATGGATCTGCGTCCCCGGAATCAGGTTTGCCAGCTTGACCTTCCTGCCCAGCTTGTAGGAGGCGGTGACGGAAGCGCCCTGGTCCTTGATGACATTCTTCAGGATGTACGTTGTGAAGTACAGCAGGATGTAGTTCAGCATCAGGGAGATGACGCAGACATCCGCGTGGAAAACTTGATCCGCGATCGCCGGGATGGCAGTCGAAAGCATGCCGGCAAGCGCGCCAACGATGATGCAGAGAATGATTGCGATCCATCCTGGAACAGCGGTATCTCTGAGTGCGATCGCAACACAGGCCGCCAGGCAGCCGCCAAGATTGACCGCGCCTTCTCCGGCGAGGTTGAACTTGTTGATCGCATATACATAGCACATGCAAAGACCGGTGAAGACCAGCGGAATCATCAGCGTGAAGATGTCGCCTACGTGCTTTTTGGAGTTGAACGGCCCGATGATGAACAGAGAAATGACGTTCCAGGGGTCGTCTGAAATCAGTGCCAGAATGATCAGCGCGATCAGGTAAGCCAGCAGGATGGCGATCAGAATTCTGACCACATCGAAGGTATTCTCAATTCTCTTTGTCTTATTCACAGCAGCCCCTCCATCTCATCCGGCGTCATGGTCTTGATACCGAGCATGTACTCGCCGAGCTCGTCCTCGGATACCATGGATGCCTTTGAAAATGCGGCCACAATCTTTCCCTGTCTGATGACGAGGAGTCGGTCGCTGACTTCCAGAACTTCGTTCAGGTCGGCTGAGATCAGAAGAGAAGCGATCTGTTTTTCACGGACCTGCCGGACAAGGTACTTGCGGATCATCTCCGCGGTACCAACGTCGACGCCGCGGGTCGGCTGGTTTGCTAGAACGAAATTCGCTCCCGACGTGAACTCACGTGCAACGACAACCTTCTGGATGTTTCCGCCTGAGAGCAGCCGAATCTCCTCGGAACGGTCATCACAGGAAATCTCGAATTCCTTGATCAGGGCGTCCGTCTGGGCGATGGCCTTCTGCTGATCCAGGAAAATTCCTTTCATATTCTCTGGACGGTCAAAGCGGTCCGCCATCACATTGTCCATGATGGACATCGTGCTGACGCAGCCGACCGTCATGCGGTCTTCGGGGATGTGGCTCATGCCGCTTCTCCGGATGTCGCTGATCCTTCTGCCGGAGATGCTCTTTCCATTCAGCAGAACATCGCCGCCGTCATATTTCTGCATGCCGGAGATGCAGTCGGAGAGATAGTTTTGTCCGTTGCCCTCAACGCCGGCGATTCCGAGGACTTCACCTTCTCTGATGGTGAAGGAGATATGGTCAAGCACAACCTTTCCTTCATCGGAGAGCTTCTCAAGATTTTTCACCTCGAGGACCGGCTTTCCGGGCTTCGGATCCGGTTTCTCAATTTTCAGAATGACATCTCTGCCAACCATCAGGCGGGAAAGCTTGCGTTCATCAAGCTCAGAGATGGGATAGGAGCCATTGCAGTAGCCGTGACGCAGGATCGTGACGTTGTCGCACAGCTCCATGACTTCCTCCAGCTTATGGGATATGAAGATGACAGAATGCCCGCTCTTTTTCAGAAGCTTCAGCTGCTCGAACAGCTCCTTCGTCTCCTGCGGAGTCAGGACCGCCGTCGGCTCATCGAGTATCAGGACCTTCGCGCCTCTTGCAAGCGCCTTGAGAATCTCAACCTTCTGCATCAGGCCGACGGAGAGCTCGCTGACAGTTGCGGTGGCATCGAGGCCAAACTGATACTTGTCTGAAAGCTGCTGCGTCATCTTCACGCAGGCTTCGTTATCCACAAGCCCGTGCTTTCTGGGCTCGATTCCGAGCGTCACATTCTGGGCGACCGTCATCGACGGCACGAGCATAAAGTGCTGGTGCACCATACCGACGCCCTTTGCGATTGCATCAAGGGGAGAGGTGATTTTAACCTGCTTTCCCTCAACATAAATTCTGCCCTCCTGCGGCTGCTCCATACCGAACAGCACTTTCATGAGGGTTGTCTTGCCGGCACCATTCTCACCGACAAGCGCGTGGATCTCTCCCTCCTGGACAGAGAAAGTGATTCCTTTATTTGCCACGAAGCCATTGGGATAGATCTTCGTGATATTTTCCATTTTCAGGGCTTCCATGCAAATCTCCTCATCTGAGACAGCCTCAAAAGACGGCTTGCCTGAGCCTACCTGATCTGATGTGAAATGGGCGGGAGATGGAGCGCCATCGTCCCGCCCTGATACGCTTGATCTGTTGTTTATCTACTGTGTTCTGACTGCGACTGCTGTGTTATGGATTGACAGAGTCGATCAGAGACTGATACTCGTCATCGGAAGCAAAGTCGAAGTAGGACTTCGGTGTGATGCTGCCGTCCGCGATGCCTGCCTCAGCCTTCTTGACTGCGTCCTTGATATCCTGCGGAACAACCTTCTCATAGTAGTCATTGTCCGCGATGCCGACAGCGCCTTCCTTGACGCCCATCGCCTCAAGTGTCCCCCACTTCGCGTCGTCGATGTTCTTGAATACATTGACCAGCATGGTGCCGACTTCCTTTGTGACAGATGTCGCGATGACATTCGCGTAGTCCGGGTTATCCTTCTCAAATGCCTTGTACTGGTCGGAGTCTACACCGAGGGTCCAGATGTCGCCGACTTCATTTGCCGCCTCGAAGGCACCGGTTCCTGCGCCGCCTGCGATCGGGAAGAAGACATCAACACCCTTTGCAGAGTTCTGGGTTTCGCACAGCTCCTTCATCTTTGCGGAGTTGGACCAGTCGCCGACCCATGCGGTCGAGACCTTGATATCCGGGTTCTGCGCCTGTGCGCCATCGATGTATCCGGTGATGAAATCCTTGATGACCGGGTTCTCGACACCGCCGACAGCACCGATCGCACCCGTCTTGGAGAGGCCGGCTGCAACGATTCCGCCCAGGTAGGAGGACTCATTCTGCTTGAAGTAGATGTAAAGCATATTGTCCGCCGCAACCTCGGAATCGGAGTTGATATCGAAGAGGATGAACTTGGTATCCGGGTACTGATCCGCGATCGCCTCGACATTGTCCTGATAGGTGGAGGAGACAACCATGTAGTCGCATCCGTCTTCCAGAGCATTCTGGATCAGCTGGTCGTAGGTGGAGGCATCCTCACCGGTCTCGATGGTATTGACATCGTAGCCCGCTGCACGGAGGACATTCATGCCGACCTCGCCGGAGTCATTGAAGGACATGTCGCCGAGCCCTGTGCAGACATATGCGACTTTTCCGGAACCTGTAAAGTCAGCCGTTGCCTCTGTCGAAGATTCTGTGGATGCCTCGGTCTCGCCGGCGAAGGCAGCCGCTGCGGAAGTGACCGCAAGCGTTCCTCCGAGAACCGCTGCTAACCATACTTTGTTTGCTTTTCTCATATCCGTTCCTCCTTTATATATGAGACGAAACTGTGTGCGCCGCCTGTCAGGCGGGACAGTACATGATGGGACGCCGCCTCTTCTTAGAAAGAAGCGGTACAGCTTGTATAAGTCACAGCCGGCAGGAGCGTCCATGCGGAATGTTCACGCCGGCACGGCTTATCAGTGGGACCGGGGCTCATACAGATACGGCTGTTCTCAGCGCGACCTTCATCATATCCCGGAAGCTTGTCTGTCTGTCCTGGGCGGACATCGATTCACCGGTCACCATGGAGTCGGAAACGGTGAACATCGCCAGGGCATTCGCATGTCCCTCTGCAGCATTGCAGTAGAGGGCATAGCTTTCCATCTCGCTGGCCAGAACACCCATCTCCGCCATCGCCTTCCACGGATCATTCTTCCGATAAAAGACATCGGTGGAATTGACCAGACCGACCTGATACCGGATCTTTTCCTTATCCGCAACCTCGACGGCCCGCCTCAGAAGCGGGAAAGATGCCACCGCGCAGAACTGAGTCGGCAGGTTGAAATGCGCGCCATAGTTGCTGTCCGTGCAGGCCCCCTCCGCCATCACGATGTCGCCGAGCTTCAGGTCCGGCTGCATCGCGCCGCAGGAGCCGATCCGGATGAGGTTCTTCACACCGTAGAAATGAATCAGCTCGTAGGTGTAGATTCCGATCGACGGGATGCCCATCCCGGTTGCCATGACGGAAACCTTTTTCCCTTCGAATGTGCCGGTATAGCCCAGAATATTGCGCACAGCGTTGAACTGAACCGGGCTCTCCAGAAAATGATCTGCGATGTACTTTGCTCGAAGCGGATCACCCGGGAGCAGAATCGACTCGGCGATATCACCTGGTGCAGCACTATTGTGGGGAGTAGACATACGATCATGCCTCCTTTGTGAATGTTATTGGTAAAGTTGTTTAAATTATAGCATACTTATAAACAGAATCAACCATACAGAAAGGATGCACGAATAAAAATATGTCAGAATCACACAAATTACATGTAAAAGAGAAGTCTGATCAGGACAGCAGGACGTAGACAAGTAGAACGGCAGCGGTGTAGACCGCGCAGGGCAGAAGGTTTTTCCGGATGATCGCTCCTTCTTTCCCGGTCACGCCAGCTGTGGAGGAGACAGCCACAACATTGTGGATGCAGATCATATTCCCAATCGCTCCGCCGGCCATCTGAAGACCAAGGATCGAGGATGCTGAAAGCTTCAGGGCCAGCGCTGTTTCATACTGAAGCGGTCCGAACAGAATGCCGGAAACTGTGCAGGAGCCGGAAACGAATGCTCCGAAAACGCCAAGCGCCGGAGAAAGCACCGGGAATGCCGTTCCGAACAGATGTACAAGAGCGAGTGAGATCAGCGTCAGCATTCCGGGAAGCCCTGCCGCGTTGTCCGAGGATCCGGTCATAATCTGAACCATCGACATCCCGCAGACAAGCGGCACCGCAATTTTCAAAAGCTGTCTTCCGGTACCCGAGAAGATGCGGTCAGTGGCAGACCTTCTCAGTTTTCTCCGACAGGCGAAGATTGTCCCCAGGGCTGTTGCAAGGAACGGAAGGATGCCAGGGTTATAGAGAGGTGCGAACCGATAGTCCAGATCTGCGTTTCCGCCAACATGGCGTATTGTAAAAGCGAAGGAGGAAAGCAGCTTCCGAAGACCGAAGGTCGGAATCCGCGTCAGGAGGAGGACAGCGCCAATCACCATGTACGGCAGCCAGGCGAGAAAGGCCTTCCGGATGGTCAGGCGCTCTGTTCTCTGAAGGCCTGGCTGGCCGGTCAGGTGCCCTGCTCTCTGCAGGCCTTGCTGGCTGGAACGTGTACTGCGAAAACTTGAGGCCGGTTTTGAGGCAGGCTCGCTTTCTTCGAACGTCCACACATACAGAGGCGTCAGAAACTGTCTGCGGGCAGCCAGGGCTGCGGCTGCCATTCCGAACGCCCCGGCTGCAATCGAGCAGAATTCAGGTCCGGCAAACCAGCCGAGTAGCATGTAGGGAATGATAAACACAAGTCCGGAAAAGACGCAGAACGGAAGCATTTCCAGAATGGAGGCCAGCCTTCTGTGCATGGAGCAGGACAGCACAAGAACGACGACAACCATCACCGGGACCAGAATGCCGGCTATGCCGAGATAGAGCACGGTCTTCATCGTCGTCTGGCGTGTCATGAGCGCGACTGTGCCGCCACTTTGGCGCAGCTGCGTTTCCAGATTCGCCATCACACTGTTCATAGGGGTTCCCGCAGCGGCGAATGGGACAGGGGTGCTGTTGGATATGAGCGCGACCGAGCAGGCTGCAACAGGAGGAAACCCCAGGCCGACGAGAAGAGGCGCGGCAATTGCAGCCGGTGTGCCATAGCCGGCCGCTCCCTCGATGAAAGCGCCGAACAGATACCCGATGATCAGCGCCTGCACCCGTCTGTCCGGGCTGATCCGCTGAAAGACACTGGAGATGACGGTCATCAGGCCGGTTTCCCTGAGCACATTGAGCAGGAGGATTGCTCCGCCGATGATCAGCAGAAGATCAAGGGCCTTCAGTCCACCGTACAGGCTTGCGGAGGCGATACTGTCAATGTCCATCCTCCATAGAAAAAGAGCCGAAAAGACAGCCATCAGATAAGAAATCACAAGTGCCTTCCCGGATGAGAAATTGAAAAAGGCCATCAGGATCAGCGCGGTCAGAAACGGCGCTGACGCGGCCAGAATGTAGACGATCTGAGCTGTCTTCATATACTTCACCCTCCCCTGATCATATCAGAATGGATTACTGTGCAAATATCCACACATGTGGTATTATTCACGCGTAAGAGTGCTCTTTCAATGGCCAGAAATTCCGAAGGCGGGATTTATTCTACAGATTCAGGCAAACTGGGGAGAAGTGGACAGCATGATTCAGACGGACAGAAGAGTCAGAAAGACAAAGAAAGCCATCCAGGAGGCGTACTTCAAGCTTCTGGAGAAAAAGAGAACCGAGAAGATCACAGTCGCGGAGATCACGCGCGAGGCGGATATTGACCGGAAAACCTTTTACCTCCACTATACATCTGTCCAGGATCTGATTCGCGAGTTTACGGAGGCAAAGACGAAGGATATTCTGAAACGCCTGACGCTCAGGAGCTTTTTCTCGCTGAGATTTGACAGGCAGATATTCACGAGGGAAGCCGTCTCGCTCGTCTCCGAGAATCTTGATTTTCTGAAGATGGTGACCTGCAGCCCGGACCTTGATTTTTTCTGGAATACGGCGCAGGACACCGCGGTCGATGTCCTGACAGAAATCTATGCAAGACATTCCTCCCTTCCGGTGAGCGATCTCCGCATTCAGGTGCGGTTCTTTGTCGGCGGGGCGGGCGCCGCTTACCGAGACTGGATGCAGGGGAAGATTCCCTGCTCCCTGGAGGAGCTTTCAAACAGCGTGTCGAAGATCGCATTTACAGGCGTTCAGCATATTCTGCAGAATCCGCAGCCCGATCTCCCGTGTTGACCGTGGAAGGGCATCTGCGTTAAGATGGGCGGGATACAATGCATTCGGCGCCCCCTGCGCCGCTGCTGATTTCTTGTGCATCATGAAAGCCAGGTTCTGATATTATGAAACATCTGACTCCGAAAAATCTGATGCTTTGTCTGATGGGCTCACTCATCTACTGCATCGCGTTCAATACATTCATCGTCCCGGCTCATATGTATTCCAGTGGGTTTGTCGGGATCTCCCAGCTGGTGGCCGGCGGGCTTGCGTCTGTCTTCCATATCCGGATGAATCTGCAGCCGATTGTGTATTTCTGCCTGGATGTTCCGCTCTTTCTGATCGGGCTGAAGATCCTCGGGAAAGCCTCGATTGCGTTCACATTCCTGATTGTCCTTGTGGAAACGCTGTTCATGAATTTTATTCCGATTCCGGATCATATGGTACTTGACAACGTCTTTGCGATGGCGGTGGTCGGAGGGTGCCTGGAGGGGATCGGCACCTCGATCACCTTCCGGGGGTTCGGGTCCTCCGGCGGAACGGACCTGCTTGGGATGATGCTCACGGAAAAATACCGGAAGCTGTCGGTGGGCCGCGTCAATCTGGCTGTCAATGCCTGCGTCTATCTGTTTGCGGGTCTGCGGTATTCGCTTCAGACAGCCGTCTACAGCCTGGTGGCGGAGGCATTTGCCTCCATCATGATTGACCGGTATCACATGCAGAACAACCTTGTGACGGTCAACGTCATCTCGGAACACAATGAGGCCTTCATACAGTTCATCAATGTGAAGCTGGACCGCGGCGCTACGGTGATCGACGCGAAGGGCGCCTGGTCGGGGAAGCCCTGCAAGGTTGTCGTGGCGGTTCTCTCCGAATACGAGTTGGGGCTTCTTGAAAAGGAAGCGGAGACAATCGACCCGGCTGCGTTTATCTTCAGCAACCCCAGGACAAGTGTGTTTGGCGAGTTTGAAAAGCGCCTGTCCGCCTGAGACCAATGCAGTTCTTCCCTGTGAAGGACAAGGCAGCTCTATGAACAAAAAGATGTCACAGCATGTTTGCAGGCCTTCCCTGTGCAGGGCAGAAGGCCGGGGACTGTGAAAAAGAATTTGGGAGAAATGGATATGAGGATTGCAGTCAGAAAACTCAGGGAGGACGCTGTTCTTCCGGCGCGCGGTTCCGCGGAGGCTGCGGGGGCGGATCTTCGCGCCTGCATGGATGAGGAACGCATTGAGCTGGCGCCGGGCGAGACAAAGCTGATCGGGACAGGTCTTTCGATGGCCGTTCCGTCCGGTTATTTCGGCGGAATCTTTGCACGCTCCGGGCTCTCGGTGAAGGAAGGGCTGCGGCCGTCGAACTGTGTCGGCGTCGTTGATTCCGACTACAGGGGTGAGGTCAAGGTAGCCCTCTACAACGACTCGTCCCAGAGCCGGGTCATCGAGCGGGGAGAGCGCATCGCGCAGCTTCTGATTCTTCCGTATCTTGCGCCTGAATTTGAGGAAGCCGAGACGCTCGATGAGACAGGCCGCGGAGACGGCGGATTCGGCCACACCGGGAAGGCTTGAGAGATGAACCGGATCAATTACCAGAAGCAGCTGGACGCCCTGCTGAAGCACATTGAAGCAGACAATGAGGCCGGGAGAAAGCCGCCAAGGCTCTTTCTTCACAGCTGCTGCGCTCCGTGTTCAAGCTATGTCCTTGAATACCTGAGCGATTATTTTCAGATTACGGACTTCTTCTACAATCCGAATATCGAGCCGAAGGAAGAGTACCGCTTCCGGGAAGAAGAGCTGATGCGTCTCATTTCCGAGATGAAGCCGCGCTATCCGATTGATTTTCTTCCGGGCTGGTATGACCCCTCCATCTTTCACCGTGCGGTGAAGGGACTGGAGTCTCTCCCGGAGGGCGGAGAGCGGTGCTTCATCTGCTACAGACTCCGGATGGAGGAGGCAGCGAAGCTGGCGGCTGCGGGCGGCTACGATTATTTCACGACAACTCTTTCCATCTCTCCGCTGAAAAACGCGGAAAAGATCAACGAGATCGGGCAGGAACTGGAGGCTGAATACGGTGTCCGGCACCTGCCGTCCGACTTTAAAAAGAAAAATGGCTATCTGCGGTCTGTACAGCTGTCGCAGGAGCACCAGCTGTACAGGCAGGATTTCTGCGGCTGTGTGTATTCAAAAGCTCAGCGCGAGCGGGAAAAAAGACAGGCAGGCGTCTGAGAAAGGAGCATCTCAATGGCACAGCTTTGGGGCGGAAGATTCACAAAACAGCAGGATGATCTGGTAAAGAAGTTCAATGATTCCCTTCCATATGACAGAAGACTCTACCGGCAGGATATCCGGGGCAGCATCGTTCACGCCACGATGCTCGGAAAGCAGGGCATCCTGACAGACGACGAGATGAGGCAGATTGTGGACGGGCTCTCCGGCATTCTGGAGGACATCGAAAACGGAAGGCTCGCGTTCTCGGATGCTTATGAGGATATCCACAGCTTTGTGGAGGCAAACCTGATTGACCGGATCGGCGACGCCGGAAAGAAGCTGCACACAGGGCGTTCCCGGAACGACCAGGTCGCCCTGGATATGAAGATGTACATCCGGGACGAAATCGGGGAAATCAGCGGACTGCTCAGACATTTTCTGCAGACGCTGCTCTCCGTGATGGAGGCCAACAAGGAGACCTTCATGCCGGGATTCACGCATCTTCAGAAGGCGCAGCCGGTCACGCTTGCCCATCACATGGCCGCCTACTTTGAGATGTTCCGCCGTGACCGCGAGCGGCTTTCGGACATTCGGGAGCGGATGGATCTGTGTCCGCTTGGTTCCGGCGCACTGGCCGGAACAACCTACCCGCTTGACCGGAACTTCACGGCCAGAGAGCTTGGCTTTGACGGGCCCTGCCGGAACTCGATGGATGGCGTGTCTGACAGAGATTACCTGATCGAGTTCCTGGATGCGCTGGCGATCTGCCAGATGCACCTGTCCCGGTTCTCTGAGGAGATCATCATCTGGAACAGCAACGAGTACCGATTCGTGGAGCTGGATGACGCCTATTCCACGGGCTCGTCGATCATGCCGCAGAAAAAGAATCCGGATATCGCGGAGCTCGTCCGCGGAAAGACGGGCCGCGTATATGCAGCCCTCGTCTCTCTCCTGACAACTATGAAAGGCATCCCGCTGGCATATGACAAGGACATGCAGGAGGACAAGGAGCTGACCTTCGACGCGATTGATACGCTGAAGATCGAGATCCCGCTGTTCGACGACATGATCCGCACCTGTCAGTTCCGCCCGGATGTGATGGAAGCTTCCGCAAAGCATGGATTTACAAATGCAACGGATGCGGCAGACTATCTGGTGGAGAAGGGCGTGCCGTTCCGCGATGCGCACGGGATCATCGGCCGGATGGTCCTGTACTGCATCGATCATAAAAAGGCGCTGGACGACCTGTCACTGGAGGAATTCAGACAGTTCTCTGACCGGTTTGATACAGATATCTACGAGGCCATCAGTCTGAGAACCTGCGTGGAAAAACGCCTGACGGAGGGTGCGCCGTCTGCCCGCTCGATGGACAGGGAGATCGCTGCTTGCCGCGCGTATCTTTCGGGAGATGCGGACGACAGCCTGGAGGACTGACGGGCGGCCGCTGATTCCTTCGGCAGGCACGCTGCGGGGAGCATCCGCTCCTCAGCCTTGACAGCATGAACAATTCGGTTTAGAGTTTTAAAAACCGTTTGGAAGCAAAGATGATGCTGCCCGGAGGGCGGCGGAATGGAGATGAAGATGGAAAAACTCAGGGTTGGAATTCTCGGAGCGACCGGCATGGTCGGACAGCGCTTTGTAACGCTTCTTTCGGATCATCCGTATTTCCAGATCGAAGTCCTCGCGGCTTCTGCCAGAAGTGCAGGCAGGACATATGAGGAGGCAGTCGGCGGAAGATGGAAGATGGATACGCCGATGCCGGAGACTGTCCGGAACATGAAGGTCATGAATGTTTCGGATGTCGAGTCTGTCGCAGGACAGGTCGATATGGTCTTTTCGGCCGTCGATATGACGAAGGATGAGATCCGGAAGATCGAGGAGGCGTATGCGAAGACGGAAACACCTGTCGTCTCCAACAACAGCGCGCATCGCTGGACGCCGGATGTCCCGATGGTCATCCCGGAGATCAATCTCAGCCATTTTGATGTGATCCCCTTCCAGAGAAAACGGCTCGGAACCACGAGAGGCTTCATCGCCGTCAAGCCGAACTGTTCGATTCAGGCCTATGCGCCGGCTCTGGCTGCATGGAAGGAATATGAGCCCTATGAGGCTGTCATCACGACTTATCAGGCAATCTCCGGTGTCGGAAAAACCTTTAAAGACTGGCCGGAGATGGTCGGGAATATCATCCCTTACATCGGCGGCGAGGAGGAGAAGAGCGAGCGGGAGCCGCTGCGGATCCTCGGCAGGCTTGAGGATGGCGTCATCGTCCCGGCAAAGGAACCGGTTATCACCTGCCAGTGTGTCCGCGTGCCGGTTCTGAACGGTCACACGGCGGCTGTTTTCCTGAAGATGCGCAAGCATCCGTCGAAAGAGGAGCTGATCGATCGGCTCGTTCATTTTTCCGGCTATCCGCAGGAGCATCATCTTCCGTCTGCACCGAAGCAGTTTATCCAGTATCTGGAGGAGGACAACCGGCCGCAGGTAGCGCTGGATGTCGATTATGAGAAAGGGATGGGTGTCTCGATCGGCAGGCTGAGAGAGGATACCGTCTATGACTGGAAGTTCATCGGCCTGGCGCACAATACCCTGAGGGGAGCTGCCGGCGGCGCTGTGCTTTGTGCAGAGACGCTTGTCTCGCTCGGCTACATCGCCCGCAAGTAATAGATCAGAGAAGATCAGACAAAGCATATTTCAGAACCAACGCAGAAAGCCGGGGAACCTGAGGTCTTGCCCGGCGCCGCTCCCGCGGCAGGAGCCGGTGGGAGGAGTGCGGTCATTCTATGGGAAAATATCTGTTTATCGCTGAAAAGCCAAGCGTCGCGCAGCAGTTTGCCGCGACGCTTGGGGAATCTATGTCCAAAGGCGATGGCTACCAGGAATCCGAGCATCTTGTCGTGACCTGGTGCCTCGGCCATCTGGTCACAATGAGTTATCCGGAGGTCTACGACCAGAAGTATAAGAAGTGGAGCCTGGATACCCTTCCTTTTATTCCGAGCACATACAAATACGAAGTCATCGGCTCTGCCAGAAAGCAGTTTGCTGTCGTCAAAAAGCTGCTCAACCGTCCGGATGTGGAGCGGATCTATGTCTGCACCGACTCCGGACGTGAGGGAGAGTATATTTACCGCCTTGTCCGCCAGATGGCAGACGTGAAGGGCAAGGATGAGCGCCGTGTCTGGATCGACTCGCAGACGGAGGAGGAGATTCGGCGCGGAATCCATGAGGCAAAGCCGCTCAGCGCCTATGACAATCTGGCGTCCTCCGCCTACCTGCGCGCACAGGAAGATTATCTGATGGGAATTAATTTTTCGCGCGCGCTGACGCTTCGGTACGGGCGCTCAATGGCCTCCTACCTCGGTGAAAAATACTGCGTGGTTTCTGTCGGGCGGGTGATGACCTGTGTCCTCGGCATGGTAGTGAAGCGGGAGCGGGAGATCCGCTCCTTTCAGGAAACGCCCTTCTACCGCATATTCCTGCTGACTGAAAAAAACGGATGTTCATTCTCCGCCGAGTGGCGGGCCGTCAAGGGATCCAGGTACGAGAACTCCCCGCTTTTGTACGCACAGAATGGCTTCAAAAAACGGGAGGATGCGGAAGCTTTTGTCCGGGATCTTTCAAAAAACCTGCCCCTTCAGGCAGCAGTGGACAAGTGCGAGAAGAAAACGGAGAAGAAAAACCCGCCCCTTCTGTATAATCTGGCCGAGCTTCAGAATGACTGCAGCCGGATGTTCCACATCAGCCCGGATCAGACCCTGAATTATGTTCAGGATTTGTATGAGAAAAAGCTCGTCACCTATCCCAGAACCGATGCGCGCGTCCTCTCCACCGCGATCTCAAAGGAAATTGACCGCAACATCAAGGGACTTCTGAATTTTCAGCCGGCGGCTGCATACGCAAAGAAGGCCCTGGATGACGGAAAGTGGAGGACGATCGCCAAGACAAAATATGTCGACGACAAGCAGATTACCGATCACTATGCCCTGATTCCGACCGGACAGGGACTCGGGGCGCTGAAGAGCCTGAAGGGAACAGAATACGGTGTCTACTGCGCGATTGTCCGGCGCTTTCTCTCGATCTTCTATCCGCCGGCCATATACCGGAAGATCTCCCTGACGCTGGATGCGGAGGGTGAAAAGTTCTTCTCCTCTTATCGTGTACTGGAGGATGAAGGATATCTGGCCGTCATGAAGAAACAGAAAGATGCTCAGGGAGATCAGCCCGCCTCAGGGAACGAAGACGCAGCGGACAGGGAGGCTACCGTCCAGGAAGCTTCGGACAAGGAAGCTGCGGACCGGGCCCTTGGCGAAGTTCTTGAGAAGCTCCGGAAGGGAGAGAAGCTTCCGGTCAGAGAATATGAGATCCGGGAAGGAAAGACCTCGCCGCCAAAGCGGTACAATTCGGGATCGATGATCCTCGCGATGGAGAATGCCGGTCAGCTGATCGAGGATGAGGAGCTCCGCGAGCAGATCCGCTCAACCGGCATCGGGACAAGCGCGACGCGGGCTGAGATTCTGAAAAAGCTCGTGAACAACCGCTACATCGCGCTCAGCAGCAAAACACAGATTCTGACGCCGACGCTCCTCGGCGAGATGATCTACGATGTGGTTCGCTGTTCGATCCGGTCATTGCTTGATCCGGCGCTGACAGCCAGCTGGGAAAAGGGGCTGGGCTATGTAGCCGACGGGAAGGTTACCCCCGAGCAGTACACAGAGACGATGGATGGGTATGTGTCTAAGTGGACAAACTTTGTCAAAAGTGTTCACAATGAAACACAGATGGTTCCGATGTATAATGAGGCGGCCGCTTTCTACAAGGCAAGGACGGTCACAGGTCATGCAGGCGGCTCCGGGAAACGCAGGCCTTCCGGAAAAACAAAGGCAAAGGCTGCCGGAAGTCCGCCCGGCAAAGCTTCCGGGAGGGCTGCCGGGCAGTCAAACAGGAAATCTGATCAGGATGGAGGATAACAAGTATGGAACCGTGCAGGATTGAAGAACTCTATGATCTCAATGAGACCATTGCAAAGGACCTTTTTGAGGGGGCAGCTTATCCGTGGGAGGTTCTCCCGAAGATCAAGGATTTTATTCTCGAGCTTGGGAAAACGCTTGACCCGGAGGAGTATACACACAGGCAGTACGGAGAGGATGTCTGGATCCACAAGAGCGCCGTTGTCTTTGACAGCGCCTATATTCACGGACCTGCGATCATCTGCAGAGATGCGGAGATCCGCCAGTGTGCCTTCATCCGCGGCTGCGCGATCGTCGGCGAGAACGCGACGGTCGGCAATTCGACTGAGCTGAAGAATGTTGTACTGTTCAACCATGTGGAGGTTCCGCATTATAACTATGTAGGGGACTCCGTCCTCGGCTTCTATGCGCACATGGGAGCCGGCGCAATCACCTCCAATATCAAGGCAGACCGCAAAAATATCGTGATCCGGGACGGAGAGCATGAGTATGTGACGGGACTTCGCAAAATCGGAGCCCTTCTGGGGGATCATGTCGAGGTGGGCTGCAACACCGTCCTGAATCCGGGTACCGTGGTCGGCAGATATACGAACATCTATCCGGTGAACAATGTCAGAGGAGTGGTTCCGGCACACAGCATATACAAGGCAGCCGGAAATATCGTCAGGAAGATTGAAGCATGACAGAAAATTACGACGCAAGTTCCATACAGGTCATCGAAGGGCTGGAGGCAGTCCGCAGGAGGCCTGGCATGTATATCGGCAGTACCTCCCGCCGCGGACTGAATCATCTGGTCTACGAGATTGTCGACAACTCTGTCGATGAGCATCTGGCCGGGTACTGCACCCGAATCGATGTGACGCTGAACGCTGATGGCAGCTGCACGGTCGGCGATAACGGACGCGGGATTCCGGTCGGCATGCATCAGAAGGGAGTCTCGGCGGAGCGTGTTGTCTTTACGACGCTCCATGCCGGCGGCAAGTTCGACAGCGATGCCTACAAGACATCCGGCGGCCTTCATGGGGTCGGTTCCTCTGTTGTCAATGCTCTCTCGGAGTGGATGGATGTCCAGGTGAAGAGAGAAGGGAAGATTTTCCATGACCGGTACCGGAAGGGCAAGCCGGACCTTGAGCTTGAAAAAGGGCTTCTCCCGGTCATCGGGAAGACAAAGGAGACGGGAACGACCATCACCTTCCTGCCGGATCCGGAGATCTTCGAGCAGACCACAAGATTTTCCGCTACCGAGATCAAGAACAGACTCCACGAGACAACGTATCTGAATCCGGAGCTGACCATTGTGTTCCGTGATCAAAGGGACGGACGGGACGAGGAGCTGACCTTCCATGAACCGGAGGGGATTCTGGGCTTCATACGGGACCTGAACAAGAACAAGGAAGCCGTCTGCGAGCCCATCTATGTCAAGGGAATCAGCGACGGTATCCAGGTAGAGGTTGCGCTCCAGTATATCAACGAATTCCATGAGAATATTCTGGGTTTCTGCAACAACATCTTCAATTCAGAAGGCGGCACCCATCTGACCGGATTCAAGACCGCATTTACCACCGTCATGAACACCTACGCACGGGAGCTCGGAATCCTGAAGGAAAAGGATGCCAACTTCACCGGGGCAGACATCCGGAACGGCTGCACGGCCGTCATTTCCATCCGTCATCCGGATCCGAGCTTCGAGGGGCAGACGAAGACAAAGCTCGACAATGCCGATGCTGCCCGGGCTGTCGCGAAGGTCACCTCAGATGAATTTTCCAGGTACTTCGACAAGAATCTCAGCGCGCTCAGGGAAGTGCTTGGCTGCGCGGAGAAGGCGGCAAAGATCCGGAAAACCGAGGAAAAGGCCAAGACAAACCTTCTGACAAAGCAGAAGTATTCCTTTGATTCCAACGGAAAGCTGGCAAACTGCGAAAGCCGGGACGCCTCAAAGTGCGAGATTTTCATCGTCGAGGGAGATTCCGCAGGCGGCTCGGCCAAGACCGCCCGTGACCGGAATTTTCAGGCGATTCTGCCGATCCGCGGCAAGATCCTGAACGTGGAGAAGGCCTCGATCGACAAGGTGCTGGCGAATGAAGAGATCAAGACGATGATCAACTCGTTTGGCTGCGGGTTCTCAGAAGGCTACGGGAACGATTTTGACATCACAAAGCTGCGCTACGGCAAGATCATCATCATGGCAGATGCCGATGTCGACGGCGCGCATATCTGTACGCTTCTTCTGACCCTGTTCTACCGGTTCATGCCGGATCTGATCGGCGAGGGACATGTTTATATCGCGATGCCTCCGCTGTACAAGGCGATCCCGCAGAAGGGGAAGGAAGAGTACCTCTTTGATGATGAGGCGCTGGCGCGCTACAGGAAACATCATAAGTCCGGCTTCACGCTTCAGCGCTACAAGGGCCTTGGCGAGATGGATCCGGAACAGCTCTGGGAGACGACGCTGAATCCTGAGACGCGCACAATGCGGCGGGTCGAGATTGAGGACGGGCGGAGTGCCTCCGACATCACCGCGCTTCTCATGGGCAACGATGTTCCGCCGAGACGGGAATTCATCCATGAGCACGCCCGCGACGCGGCGCTCGATGTGTAAGCCTTCCGGCATGCACATGAAAAGCAGAAAAGGAACATAAAAACAGATGGCACAGGAAATCATTCAGACTGAATACAGCGAGATTATGCAGAAGTCCTACATCGATTACGCGATGAGCGTCATCGTGGCGAGGGCGCTTCCGGATGTCCGGGACGGGCTGAAACCGGTCCAGCGTCGGACGCTGTATGACATGTATGAACTCGGAACCCGGTACGACAAGCCTTACAGAAAGAGTGCGAGGATCGTCGGAGATACGATGGGTAAATTCCATCCGCATGGAGATTCATCCATCTACGGTGCGCTCGTCGTGATGGCGCAGGACTTCAAGATGGGGCTGCCGCTGGTGGACGGGCACGGAAACTTCGGATCGATCGAAGGAGACGGAGCCGCTGCCATGCGGTATACGGAAGCCCGCCTCCAGAAAATGACGCAGGAGGTCTTTCTCGCAGATCTCGACCGGAATGTCGTGGACTTTGTTCCGAACTTCGATGAGACGGAGAAGGAACCGGTCGTGCTGCCTGCGCGGATTCCGAATCTGCTCGTGAATGGCTCGGAGGGTATTGCCGTCGGCATGGCGACAAGCATTCCGCCTCACAACCTCGGTGAGGTCATCGACGCGACCATCGCCCTGATCCGGGATCAGAATCTTTCGGATGATAAGCTGATGGACATCGTGCAGGGGCCAGATTTTCCGACGGGCGGCATTGTCGTCAATCAGGATGAGCTGGCCGAAATCTACAGGACCGGAACCGGTAAGATCCGCATCCGCGGAAAGGTCGAGGTTGAAAAGATTCCGCGCACCGAGCGCCAGCGGCTCGTTGTGACGCAGATTCCGTACACAATGATCGGGATGGGAATCGGGAAGTTCCTCAATGACTGTGCGGCGCTCGCCGACAGCCGCCTTGGAAGCGAGATTGCCGATATTTCAAACCAGTCCTCCAAGGAAGGGATCCGGATCGTGCTGGACCTCCGCAAGGGAGCGGATCCGTCTTATATTGAGAAGCTTCTCTATAAAAAGACACGGCTGGAGGATACCTTCGGTGTCAATATGCTTGCGGTCGCGGACGGGCGCCCGGAGACGCTGTCCCTCCGCCGGATTCTGGAGGCGCACATCGATTTTCAGTTCGATATTGCGACGCGGAAATATACCAGCCTGCTGAAAAGCGAGGAGAAGAAGAAGGATATTCAGGAGGGCCTGATTCGTGCGGTCGATGTGATCGACCTGATTATCGAGATCCTCCGCGGCTCAAAGGACCGGAAGATGGCAAGGGACTGCCTTGTGACGGGAAATACAGAGGGAATCCGCTTCAAGACGGTAAAATCACAGAAGGCGGCTTCGAAGCTGCATTTTACAGAGACGCAGGCGGACGCAATCCTGGAAATGAAGCTCTACCGCCTGATCGGTCTCGAGCTGGACTCGCTCCAGGCGGACTATGACCAGACACTGAAGAATATCGCGGCCTACACCGACATTCTGAACAGCTATGACTCCATGGCCAATGTGATCATCTCGGAACTTCTGTCCTTCAAGAAGGCCTACGCCCGTCCGCGCAGGACGGTCATCACGAATGCCGGCGCGGTTGTGATCGAGGAGAAGAAGGCAGAGGCCTACCCGTGCGTCTTCCTGATGGACCGCTTCGGGTATGCCCGGACGGTGGACGAGCCCGTATATGAGAAAAACCGGGAAGCGGCGGATTCCGAGAACCGGATCGTCCTGCATACGATGAGCGATGCGAAGCTCTGTATCTACACGGACATCGGCCGGCAGCACATCCTCAAAGTCGAGGATGTTCCGCATGGCAAGTTCCGCGACAAGGGAACCCCGATCGACAACCTCTGCAACTATGATTCAAAGGATGAGCTCTACATCGATGTGATTCCGCTTTCCAACATTGTCAACATGCGGCTGATCTTCGTGACGGAGGGAGGATTTGTCAAGCAGGTGGAAGGCTCGGAATTTGACGTTGCCAAGAAGACGGTTGCGGCAACGAAGCTGGATGAAGGCGACCGGCTTCTGTCCGTCCATCTCGCTCATTTCCAGACGACGATGGTGCTCCACACTGCCAATCAGTATCTTCTGCGGATGAATGAGGATGATATCCCGCTGCAGAAGAAAAATGCGCGCGGTGTGCGCGGCATCCAGCTCGGGGAGGCTGACCGGGTTGAGAATGTCTGGTATCTGGAGGAGGGAGCGCCGACGGAGGCGGTGATCGAGGAGAAAACCGTCGCGCTGAACCGTCTGAAGATCTCCCAGCGGGGCGCAAAGGGCACAAAGCTCCGCAAATGAGCCGGTTTTTACATGAAATTGATGCCAAATGACTTGAAATCTATATCTTGTAGTGGTAGAGTACAGGGAGTATCAGATAACTGTCGACGAAGAACGGGTTAAAAACCCGTTCTTCTTTCGTGTAGAGGGGAAACATGAACAAGGCCGTTTATGAGGAAAAGACGGAGCAGCTCCTTCTCCCGATTACAGAGGCCGGAGGCTATGAGCTGGTCGATGTAGAGTTTGTGAAGGAAGGCGGCAGCTGGTATCTGCGCGGTTACATCGACAAGTCTGGCGGAGTGACGGTGGATGACTGCGAGCGTGTAAGCCGGTCACTGGAGGCTGAGCTGGACAGAGAGGATTTCATCGCAGAGCCCTATATCCTGGAGATTTCCTCTCCCGGACTCGGCAGACCGCTGAAAAAGGAAAAGGATTTTGTGAGAAACAAGGGGAAGGACGTCGAAATCAGACTGTTCCGTCCGCAGGAGCACGAGAAAAACTGGGAGGGAACCCTTTCAGACTGGGATGCACATACGATTACACTGCTGACGGATCAGGGGACAGCCTCTGAACGGGACGTTACTTTCAGCAGGGAGAATATTGCCCTGATCAGAGAAGCATTTGACTGGTAATCCGGGAGGTTAAGGGAAAAAACTATGAACGACGAATTATTCGATTCCTTGCAGTTACTTGAGAAGGAAAAGGGCATCAAGGCGGAAGTGCTGATGGATGCGATCAAATCCTCTCTGACAATCGCCTGCGAGAAGAACTTCAAACGGCAGGGACTGACGAATGTCTCTGTCCGGATGGACCCGGTCAAACGCACACTCGGTGTCTACCTTGACAAGACGGTCGTGGAAGATGTCGAGGATCCACTGACACAGATCTCTCTTGGCGACGCGCAGATGCGGAATGGAAAGTACCAGCTTGGAGATATTGTCCCGGAGGAAGTCAATTCCCGCGGGTTCAACCGCATCGCGGTCAAGAGCGCAAAGGACGTCATCATGCAGCAGGTGCGCGAGGCTGAGCGCATGAGCCTGTATGCGGATTACTTTGACAAGGAGAATAAGGTCATCACCGGAAAAGTTCAGCGCTATGTCGGTCGCAACGTGATCATCAATCTGGGCAAGGTCGATGCGATGCTGACGGAAAGTGAGATGATCCACGGGGAGACATTTTATCCGAATGAGCGGGTCAAGGTTTATATCGTTCGTGTAGAGAACGGAACCAAGGGACCGAGAATCGTGCTTTCCAGAAAGTCTCCGAACTTTGTGCGCGCACTCTTCGAGGAGGAGGTTGCGGAGGTCGCGGACGGAACGGTCGAGATCAAGGCGATTGCGCGCGAGGCTGGATCCCGCTCGAAGATGGCTGTCTGGTCCAATGTTGACAACGTGGATGCTGTCGGTGCCTGCGTCGGTCAGAACGGAAGCCGGGTGGCCGCCGTCGTCGACGAACTCGGCGGAGAGAAGATCGATATTGTCGCGTGGGATGAAAACCCGGCGTACTTTATCGAGAACGCCCTCAGCCCTGCGAAGGTTGTCACCGTTCTGGTTGACGAGGACGAGCGCTCCGCGAAGGTTGTCGTCCCGGATTACCAGCTTTCTCTTGCAATCGGCAAGGAAGGTCAGAATGCAAGACTGACCGCAAGACTGACCGGCTTCAAGATCGATATCAAGTCTGAGACGCAGGCAATCGAGTCCGGTGAGCTTGAGGAGTTCCAGAACGAGTACTATGACGATGAGAACGGAGACTATGCCGAGGAGGATGACGGCTCCTACGGCGAGGATTCAGACGATCTTTACAACGATGCGGCTTCTGCCGACGCGGCGGCGCTTTACAACGATGCGATGTACGACGATTCTGACTCGGCTGATGACCGTTCTTTCGGACAGGATATGCCGGCTGAGGACGAGACGCAGGATGAGAACGGTGTCGGTGACCCGGGGAACGGCGAGGCTTAAGTGACGGCTGCTGAAGACTCCGGCTGAAGGCCTTCGGCTGCAGGATACCGGGGAGACGATGATCGGATTCCGGAACAGGGGGAATATGGCACAGGTCAGAAAACAGCCGCTCCGTAAGTGTGCGGGATGCGGACTTATGAAAGAGAAAAAAGAGCTGGTTCGGATCGTAAAAACAGAAGCCGGCACAGTTCGGATCGATCAGACCGGAAGGCTGAACGGACGGGGCGTCTATCTCTGCCGGGATGCCGGATGTCTGCAGAAGGCGCGGAAAAGCCGGGCCCTTGAGCGGAGCCTGAAGTGTGCCGTCCCGCCTGATGTCTATGACGAAATCGGGAGGCAGATGGATGGCGGATAATGAAAAAAGGCTTTTATCCTATCTGGGTCTTGCGAAAAGAGCCGGAAAGGTTGTCTCCGGGGAATTTCAGACGGAGGAAGCCATCAGAAAAGGGAAAGCAGAGCTGGTGCTGGTTGCCGGTGACGCTTCTGACAATACAAAGAAAAAATTTCGGAATATGTGTGACTGGCATCATGCCCGGATGGTCGTCTGTTCCGACAGGGCGGCGCTGGGGCTGAGCATCGGCTGCAGTGACCGGGCATGTCTGGCGCTGACGGATACCGGTTTTGCGGCAGTCATCGAGAAAACCCTGGGGACAGGTGCCGACAGGGAGCGGAGGTATTGAATTGGGAAATATCAGAGTACATGAACTTGCAAAATCGCTTGGAGTGGAGACTTCAAAGGTTCTCTCGACACTGAAAGCCATGGGCGTGAAAGCAACGAACATGAGCGGGGTCGATGAGGAGACCTGCGCGAAGATCCGCAGAAAGCTTTCGCCTTCCGCTCAGCCTTCTTCAGACGGAGAGCAGAAGCCCGGGCAGGAATCCCGTCAGGAGGCCGCTCCGAAGAAGAAACGTATTGTCGCAGTCTTCCGGCCGCAGAATTCGAGAAGCGGCATGATGAAGGGAAGATCCGGTGCGGCGGACAGCCAGCGGGACCATGCTGCCCGGCCTCACAGAAAGCCTGAGCAGACGACGCCCGCTTCTGAGAAGGGGACCGGGAATGCGCAGCGCAGGTCGGTATCTCCCGTGCGCAGCGGGGCAGCAAAGCCGGCAGCCGGACGTGCCGGTGCCGTCAGAAAACCGGAGACGCCGAAGCCGAGGGTACATTTCCGCGGCGCGCTGACCGGATCGACAACAGCAGAGGATCTTCTGAAGGAAGGCGGAAGTTCCATCGCTGCCCAGCAGGCGCGGGCTCAGATGAAGGCGGACGAGCGTCCGCTCAGCGAATCTGCAACCAGAAAGCCTGAGGAGGAAGCGCGCATCGCGGCTCAGAAGGCACGCGAGGAAGCCGCTGCAAAGGCAGCGGAAGAGGCCGCTAGAAAGGCGGCTGAGGCAGAGGCCGTCCGTGCCGCTGCGGAGGCTGCAAGAAAAGCGGATGAGGAGCGGGCAAGAGCTGAAGCCGAAAAACAGAAGGCCGCAGAGCCTGTGCGCAGAGCCGGTCAGGGCAGCCGTGACGCCGGTGCCGGACAGGGCAGGAGTACAGCACAGCGTGCCCGGCAGGGACAGTCCTTTGGCAGTGACAGAAGGGATGCCTCCGGCAGGACTTCTGCCCGGCAGGGCTCCTCTTCCCAGCGCAGGGATGGATCGCCGGCAGCCGGACGGAGCGACAGAAGCTCGTCCAGACCGTCCGGACAGGGAACCGGATCAAGAGGCGGCTTTTCACAAAGAGGAGCAGCAGCGCCGGGATCTGGACGCTCTGATGCGCCGGGAAAGAGCTTCGGCGGCAGAAAAGGCACGGATAAGAAAGCCGCATTTGACAGCAAGAACAATGAGCGGCAGAGAAGTGCCCGCGGTAAGAACGATCGTGACAAGTCAAAGGACAAGTACAATCGCTTTGACCAGGATGACAGGGTTGTCACTTCCAGGAAGAAAAAGGATCCGAACCGCGCCGGCGCATTCCACAAGCCGGAGCCGGTTGCAGCCGTGCAGGAAGAACAGATCAAGACCATCACGCTGCCGGATGTTCTCACACTTCGCGATCTTGCCGACAAGATGAAGCTTCAGCCATCCGCACTGATCAAGAAGCTTTTCCTGCAGGGAAAAATGGTGACGCTGAACCAGGAGCTGACATACGAGGAAGCAGAGAATATCGCGATGGATTACGACATTCTGTGCGAGCATGAGGAGAAGAAGGATCTGATTGCCGAACTTCTGAAGGATACAGAGGATCCGGAAGATTCGCTTGTCTCCCGTCCGCCGGTTGTCTGCGTGATGGGACATGTCGATCACGGTAAAACGTCCCTTCTGGACGCGATCCGCAACACACATGTCACCGACCGCGAGGCGGGCGGCATCACCCAGCACATTGGTGCGTCTGTCATTGATTACAACGGGCGCAAGATCACCTTCCTCGACACGCCGGGACATGAAGCCTTCACGGCTATGCGTATGAGAGGCGCGAACTCTACCGATATCGCAGTCCTTGTCGTTGCCGCGGATGACGGTGTCATGCCGCAGACAATCGAGGCAATCAATCATGCGAAGGCGGCTGGCATCGAGATTATCGTGGCGATCAACAAGATTGACAAACCGAGTGCCAACATTGATCGCGTCAAGCAGGAGCTGACCGAGTACGGTCTGATCGCCGAGGACTGGGGCGGCAGCACGACCATGGTGCCGGTCTCCGCCAAGACGCATGAGGGAATTGACAACCTTCTGGAGATGATCCTCCTGACGGCAGATGTTCTTGAGCTCAAGGCGAATCCGAACCGCCGGGCACGAGGCCTCATCATCGAGGCAAAGCTTGACAAGGGAAGAGGACCTGTGGCATCCGTTCTTGTACAGAAGGGTGTTCTCCATGTCGGCGATCCGGTTGCGGCCGGATCCAGCTTCGGCAAAGTCAGAGGCATGGTGGATTCCAGAGGAAGAGAAATCAAGGAAGCAGGCCCCGGTTTTCCGGCAGAGATCATCGGATTCTCAAGTGTCCCGCAGGCAGGCGAGATCCTTGTCTCCCCGGAGACAGAGAAGGAGGCAAAGTCATTTGCAGAGACCTTCATCTCCGTGGAACGCGAGAAGATGCTCGCGGAGACAAAGTCCAGAATGTCGCTTGACGACCTCTTCAGCCAGATTCAGGAGGGCAGCCTGAAGGAGCTGAACCTGATTGTCAAGGCAGATGTTCAGGGTTCCGTCGAAGCCCTGAAGCAGAGCCTGCTGAAGCTGTCAAACGACGAGGTGGTCGTCAAGATTATTCATAGCGGTGTCGGTGCCATCAACGAGTCCGATGTCACGCTGGCCGGCGCATCGAATGCCATCATCATCGGCTTCAATGTCAGACCGGATGCGCTTGCAAAGTCGACTGCAGAGAGAGAGGGCGTCGAGGTCAAACTGTACAGAGTCATTTATGATGCGATCAATGATGTTGAGAACGCGATGAAGGGTATGCTCGAACCGGTTTACGAGGAGCAGGTGACAGGTCATGTCGAGGTTCGCCAGATCTTCAAAGCTTCAGGCATCGGCAATATTGCCGGATCGTATGTCCTGGACGGCATCGTGGAGCGTGGAAGCAAGGCCCGGATCACCCGGGAAGGCAAACAGATCTTCGATGGCGAGATTGCGTCCCTGAAGCGTTTCAAGGACGATGTCAAGTCTGTCAAGGCAGGATATGAGTGCGGTCTTGTCTTTGAGGATTTCAACGAAATCGCCGAGGGCGACCAGGTTGAGGTCTACAAGATGGTCGAGGTTCCGCGCGATAAGATTGAGGCAAAAAAGGCCGCTGATAAGAAGGCTGCCGTAAAGAAGCAGTCCTGAGCAGTCACGCGAAAGAACAGACAGAAAATGAGAAAAAACAGTATCAAGAATATCAGAATCAATGAAGAATACCGCCGTGAGATGCAGGCCATCATTCAGCGTGAGATCAAGGATCCGCGCGTGCACCCGATGACCAGCGTCACGGGGGTCGAGGTTGCTCCAGACTTGAAAACCTGCAAGGCTTATATATCCGTTCTTGGCGATGCGGATGCGCTGAAGGAGACCATCAAGGGACTCCGGGCAGCCGAAGGCTTCATCCGGCATGAGCTGGCACGGACAGTGAACCTGAGGAATACGCCTGAAATCCGATTCATTGCGGATGATTCCATTGCGTACGGTGTCAGCATGTCGAAAAAGATCGACGACGTCATCCGGCATGACGATGAAGCCCGTGAGATGACAGGGCGAGTATTTGAAGGCTTTGAGGATGAGACAGACAGTTTCGGCATCAGGACGGATAAAGACAACGGGGGAGGGGCAGATCTATGATCAATCTGGATGAGCAGCTGAAGAACGTACGCACGGCCGCCATTGCCGGGCATGTGCGTCCGGACGGAGATGCATTCGGGAGCTGCATGGGGATGTACCTGTTTCTCCGGACGTATTATCCGCAGATTGATGCCCATGTCTACCTGGAGGGCAATTTCTCAGACGCGTTCCGCTTCGTTGCGCATACAGATGAGATCATCACCAGTTATCCGGAGATCGAACCGGTTGACCTGTTCATATCGCTCGATGTCTCGGCTCCTGACAGGTTTGGAAGCGCTCTGCCGTATTTCAATGCGGCAAAGCGCACGCTTGTGATCGATCATCATATCAGCAATCCTCTTTTCGGAGCCGTCAATGAAGTTCAGCCGGATTCCAGCTCGACAAGTGAGCTGGTCACCCTCCTGATCGGCAAAGACCGCCTGACAAAGGAGATCGCCGAACCCCTGTATCTGGGGGTGATCAACGACTCCGGCGTCTTCCGCTATTCCTGCACAAGCAGCCGGACGATGGAAATTGCAGGCTGGCTGATGGATACCGGGATTGATTTTTCTAAAATATGCGATGTTGCCTTTTATCAGAAGACCTACGCACAGACGCATGTGATCGGAAAGGCGCTCAGCGAGAGCATGCTGATGCTGGACGGAAAGGTAATCTTTTCCGTCATCCACCAGAAGGAAATGGATTTCTATGGGGTCGGTCCCCAGGACCTATCGCCGATCTCGTCTATTTTGAGAGAGACGGAAGGCGTGGAGGTTGCCATCTTCCTCTACGAAAGCGGAATCCGGGAGTTCAAGGTCAGCATGCGTTCGAACGGAAAGGTTGACGTGGCAAAGATCGCCCTGTTCTTCCAGGGCGGCGGGCATGTCAATGCCGCCGGCTGCACGATGAACGGCGGTGTTCATGATGTCGTGAACAATATCGTCGCAAAGGTGGCGGAGCAGCTCCACATGCTTTCCGCCGGCACAGAGGAGACAGCATCCTGATGTGGAACGGACTTTTGAATGTCTACAAGGAAGCCGGCTATACGAGTAACGATGTTGTTGCCAGACTGCGCGGCATCCTGAGGCAGAAAAAGATCGGTCATACCGGGACACTGGATCCTGCTGCCGTCGGCGTTCTTCCGGTGCTCCTCGGAACAGCCTGCAGACTTTCTGAATATCTGACGGACCACGATAAAACCTATCGGGCTGTTCTCAGACTGGGGGTCACGACTGACACGCAGGACATGACCGGAACGGTTCTGAATGAAGCCGGTCAGGCGCAGCTTAAGGTACTGTCTGAGCACGAGATCGCTCAGGCTGCCCTTTTTTTCCAGGGCGGATACGATCAGGTGCCGCCGATGTATTCCGCCAAACAGATCGGCGGAAAAAGGCTGTATGACCTGGCCAGGGAAGGAAAGGTCGTCGAGCGAAAGCCGGTTCACGTTGAAATACCGAAGATTGAGATTGAAGAGATTTCTCTTCCTCTTGTGACCTTGAAGATTGACTGTTCCAAAGGCACTTACATCCGGACCCTGTGTGCGGATATTGGAGAACGGCTTGGCGTCGGCGGCGCGATGGAACATCTCGAGCGACTCCGCGTCGGCGGTTTCTTTATAGGCGACAGCCTTTCGCTAGGGCGAATCGAGGCACTTTCCAAATCCGGAGAGCTTGCCCCGTATGTCATTCCATGCGAGGAGATGTTTCTGGACTGTCTGAGGGTCCGGACAATTCCCGAGGCAGACCGGAAGCTTCTGAACGGCAATGAGCTGACGATGAGAGAGCTTGGCCTTCCGCCGCGCGGTGGCGGGGACATGATCCGCGTCTGTGATTCTGCCGGGACATTTTACGCCCTGTACAGACAGACGCCGTCAGCCGGAACCTATCGTCCCTACAGAATGCTCCGGCCGCCTGAAGAATGAGCGAAAATAGCATGTTGATTTATCACGGAATACATGAATTTCAAAGTGCATGTCTGTCAGGCGATATACTGCTGCATTCAAGTGCGGTTACGCTCGGCAAATTCGACGGGGTTCACAGAGGTCACCAGAAGCTTTTGTCAGAGGTGCTCCGCCGGCAGCAGGAAGGTCTTACCGGTATCATGTTTGCCATTGATTCAGGCGGGCAGCAGATTCTGACAGAGCAGGAGCGGGCGTCATATGTTGCATCGCTTGGAATGGATGTTCTGATTGAATGTCCGTTCTCAAAGGAACTGATGACGATGCAGGCGGAGGCTTTCATCGGCCGCGTGCTGAAGGAAATCCTGCATGCAGCTGTCCTGGTTGTCGGGTCGGATTTCCGCTTCGGATACGGCAGGGCCGGAAGCGCGCAGATGCTGCTGGACCGGCAGAAGCAGTACGGCTATCGCGCAGTCATCGAGACGAAGGAATGCTATCAGGGTAGAGAGATCAGCTCTACAAGGATCCGGTCGGCCCTGAAAGCGGGAGATATGGATCTCACAGAAGCGCTTCTGGGGCGGCCTTATCCGGTTTCCGGCAGGGTTGTTCATGGCAGACACCTCGGTTCGACGATCGGCTTCCCGACCGTCAACATCCTGCCGTCGGCGCGCAAGCTTCTCCCGCCTGATGGAGTCTATGCAACGGTCACGGAGCTTCAGGACGGAAGATGCGTCCCGGGCGTCACCAACATCGGCACGAATCCGACCATCTCGGATGGAAATGACCGCACGGTTGAAACCTACCTTCTGGACTTCTCAGAGGATCTGTACGGAACCGATCTTCAGACAAGATTCTACCACAGGATCCGGGGTGAAGAGGTGTTCTCCTCGCTCGAGGAGCTGACGGCGCAGATGAAGGAGGATGCCGGGAAGGGACTCCATTTCCTTTCAAGACGCGGCGTCCTTCCGAAAACTTGACGCGTCTTCATAATGATGTTACACTGCACAAGTGTGTTTTGAACCGGTACTCAGGATCCCGCCGCCTCCGGCGAATCCCGTGTATCTGGTGATACGACTGGATCAGCCGGACGTTTTCTGACGGGACGGTGTGATTCAGATGACTGTGCCGGGGACCCGGCACGCCTATTATTAGTCTCAGGAGGACTGACTCATGATTACGAAGGAAAAGAAGACAGAGCTGATCAACAAGTATGGCCGCAAGGAAGGTGACACCGGTTCGCCGGAGGTTCAGGTTGCAATCCTGACCGAGCGGATCGCTGAGCTCACTGAGCATCTGAAGGCCAATCCGAAGGATCACGCTTCCAGAAGAGGTCTGTTCAAGATGGTAGGACAGAGAAGAGGACTTCTTGCTTATCTTGCAAAGAAGGATATCAATGCTTACCGTGAACTGATCGCAAAGCTCGGAATCCGCAAGTAATGAGGCATCTGCAGAGCACCCTGGACTGGTTCCGGGGTGCTTTGTGTGTAATTGAAGACGCGATTTTCATCATGCCGAGGCAACTGCAAGACTGATCTGAGTGAAAGCATGCGTTCTGTGCTGAGTGGGATTATGCCCTGCTGTCTGATGGCAGACACGGCAGGTCATGCTTGCAGTTGATTCGGGGATGGGGTCGCATGTACAAAGGAGTTTCAAGATGAAAAAAGGCAGAAGGTATTCCATGGAACTGGCCGGCCGCACGCTCAGCGTCGATGTCGGCAGGGTCGCGGCCCAGGCGAATGGTGCTGCATTCATGCACTACGGCGACACGACGGTTCTCTCGACAGCAACAGCTTCCGACGCACCGAGAGAAGGCATCGATTTCTTCCCGCTCTCCGTGGAGTTTGAGGAGAAGGCTTACGCAGTCGGCAAGATTCCGGGTGGTTTCAACAAAAGAGAGGGCAAGGCGAGTGAGAACTCTGTTCTGACCGCGCGCGTCATTGACCGTCCGATGCGCCCGCTCTTCCCGAAGGATTTCCGCAACGATGTAACCCTGAATAACCTGGTCATGTCGGTCGATCCGGAGTGCCGTCCGGAGCTTGTCGCCATGCTCGGCAGCTCCATTGCGACCTGCATCTCCGATATTCCGTTCGACGGACCCTGTGCGATGACCCAGGTTGGCATGATCGACGGGGAGTTCATCATCAATCCGTCCCAGAAGCAGTGGGATGAGGGCGATCTGCAGCTGACAGTCGCATCCACCTCGACGAAGGTCATCATGATCGAGGCAGGCGCAAAGGAGATTCCGGAAGCCAGGATGATCGAGGCCATCTACAAGGCGCACGATGTCAATCAGGAAATCATTCGTTTCATCAATGAGATCGTTGCGGCTGAGGGCAAGCAGAAGTTCACCTATCAGAGCTATGCAGTCCCGGAGGAGGTCTTTGCTGCGCTCAAGGAGCTTGTTCCGCAGGAGGAGATGGAACAGGCTGTCTTCACAGACGAAAAGCAGCAGCGTGAGGCAAACATCGCTGTTCTGACAGACCGGGTGAAGGAAGCATGGGCAGAGAAGGAAGATTATCTTGCATACCTTGCGGACGCCATGTATCAGTATGAGAAGAAGACAGTCCGGAAGATGATTCTGAAGGATCACAAGAGACCGGACGGAAGAAAGATCGATCAGATCCGGCCGTTGTCAGCCGAGATTGACCTGATTCCCCGGGTTCATGGAAGTGCAATGTTCACCCGCGGACAGACGCAGATCTGTACCGTCACAACCCTTGCACCGCTCTCCGAAGTTCAGAAGATTGAGGGGCTAGATCCGAATATCACAGAGAAGCGGTATATTCACCAGTATAACTTCCCATCCTACTCTGTCGGTGAGACAAAGCCGTCCAGAGGCCCGGGACGCCGTGAGATCGGGCATGGCGCGCTCGCTGAGAGAGCGCTTCTGCCGGTGATTCCGTCCAAGGAAGATTTCCCGTACGCGATCCGATGCGTCTCCGAAACCTTCGAGTCGAACGGCTCCACCTCTCAGGCATCCATTTGTGCGTCTACGATGTCCCTGATGGCTGCTGGCGTTCCGATTAAGAAGCAGGTTGCCGGCATTTCCTGCGGACTTGTAACCGGAGATACCGATGATGATTACATCGTCCTGACCGATATTCAGGGACTTGAGGACTTCTTTGGGGATATGGACTTCAAGGTCGCAGGCACGCATGACGGCATCACGGCGATCCAGATGGATATCAAGATCCACGGTCTGACCCGTCCGATTGTTGAGGAAGCGATTGCGCGCACGAAGCAGGCAAGGGAGTATATCCTCAATGAGATTATGACTCCGTGCATCGCTGAGCCGAGACCGGAGGTCTCGAAGTACGCGCCGAAGATCGAGCAGATCCAGATTGATCCGAACAAGATCGGTGATGTTGTTGGTCAGCGCGGAAAGACCATCAATGAGATCATCGCCAGAACAGGCGCCAAGATCGATATCGATGATGACGGCAATGTATCTGTGTCGAGCGATGACAAGAATGCGATTGCGAGCGCCATCAATATGATCCGGATCATCACGACCGACTTCGAGGAGGGTCAGATCCTTCAGGGGACTGTTGTGTCGATCAAGGACTTCGGCGCATTCATCGAGTTCGCTCCCGGCAAGGAAGGCATGGTCCACATCTCCAAGATCGCAAAGCATAGAATCGACCATGTTGAGGATGTGCTGACGCTCGGTGACAAGGTGACGGTTGTCTGCCTCGGAAAAGACAAGATGGGCAGACTTTCCTTCTCCATGAAGGATGTCAAACAGGGACCTTATCAGTCTGCGTGACACAGTCTGAACTGCCTGGAAAGTTCCGAAAATCCTGGTGAAAACAGCACCGGCAATAAACATTGTAATAAACAGAAGAATGTGAATGTTCAGAACCCCCACCCGGCTTGAGAAAACCGGGCGGGGGCTTCTATATGTGAAGGTGACCATTCATCATCGAGTGAGGAGCACGAGATGACAGTGGAATGCCGCATCGGGCAGAAGAAAACGACATCCTGTTTGTTTTTTGGATACTTTTGATATATCCGTAATAATTAAAGCAATCAGCCGATATTCACAAAATCATTTCTTGATCTGCCCGATCTGCTGTATTATAATAACTGAAGTTTCATTTCAGGAGAAATGGACTGGTTGATTCATTGTCCAGGAGGAGGGTTTATCATGAAAAAGAGAACACTGGCCGCGCTCTCTGCGGTTCTCATGGCAGGCAGCTGTGTCGCTGCCCCTGCGGCTTTTGCCGGGGAGACAGAGGCCGCATCCGGAAAAACCTTTGAAGTCGGCATTGTCAAGTATGTCGACGACGCATCCCTCAATCAGATTGAGGCGAGCATTGAAAAGCAGCTCGATAAAAAATCTGCCGAGCTCGGCGTGACATTCCACTACACGGAGTATGACGGGCAGGCGGATTCCACGACACTGAACCAGTTTGCTTCAAAGCTTGTCGATGAGAAAGTGGACTGCATCGTTCCGATCGCGACACCGGCAGCCGTCATCATGCAGTCGGCGACTGAGGACACAGGGATTCCGGTTGTCTTCTCAGCTGTCACAGACCCTGAGACAGCCGGACTTGTCAAGAGCAATGACGCTCCGGGAGCGAATGTGACAGGAACCTCCGACGCTCTGGACACAGAGGCTGTCTTCAAGCTGATGCAGGCGGCAAACCCGAATCTGAAGAAGGTCGGCCTCCTCTACAACAAGTCTGAAGATGCCTCGAAGAAAGCAATCGAGGAGGCAAAGGCTTACTGTGACAAGAATGGTCTGGAGTATGTCGAGAAGACCGGCACAACAGCAGACGAGATCATTCAGGCGGCCCAGGCGCTGATCGGAGAGGGCGTTGAGGCGGCATTTACCCCGACCGACAACACTGTCATGACCGCGGAGCTTTCGATCTACGAAGACTTCATCGACGCGAAGATTCCGCAGTACTGCGGCGCTGACTCCTTTGCCCTGAATGGTGCGTTCTGCGGATACGGCGTCAACTACGCGGAGCTTGGCACGGAGACGGCAAACATGGTTTCAGACATTCTCGCCGGCGGCGCTGACCCAGCAACGACTCCTGTCCGGACACTGAACAACGGAATCGCGACCGTCAACACGGAGACCGCAGAGGCGATCGGCATCGACTACAGCATGTTCAAGGATATGTGTGAGAAGGTTGTCGAGACAAAGACTGCGAAGGAATTCTCCGACCAGACGGAGGCAGCGACAGAGGCAGAGAGCTGAAGCATCCCGCCCGGACGGAGGAGGCGGCTGCGGGCTGATGCCGCCTTATCCTTAACTTGCCAGATCGGTCTGTTTTCAGTACAATAGGCGTCGGGGACGCTTCCCCGGCACAACAACTCAAACAATCCATGATCCTGTGCGGGCTGTTCTGTGACCACTCACATGACAGCCCGCTTTTCTTTGTCTGAAGAGGTTTTTATATGCTGCAGTTTTTCACCGGTACTCAGTTCACGACTTCCATGGAGCTCGGGCTTCTCTACGGTCTGGTCGCCCTCGCGCTCTATATATCATTCGGCCTTCTGAAGATCGCCGATCTTTCAACGGACGGCTGCTTTACGCTCGGCTGTGCAGTCGGTGCCAGCATGACCGTCGCGGGACATCCGTTTCTGGCGCTCCCGGCAGCCATGGCGGCAGGTATCCTCTCCGGATATGTGACGGCTTTTCTTCAGACAAGACTGGGAGTGGAGTCCATCCTTGCCGGTATCATTGTCAATACCGGCCTTTATACCATCAACTTTCTGGCGATGGGATCCTCCTCAAACCTGAATATCTTCGGCTCAGACACGATTTTTTCACTCGCAAAGGGTGTCAGCTCTGCCGGATGGTACAGAAAGCTCTTCACGCTGATCATCCTTCTGTGCATCGTCCTTGTCATCTGCTTCATCCTGCACTGGTTTCTCAATACAACCCTCGGGCTTTCCATCCGGGCGACCGGTGACAATGAAAACATGGTCCGTGCCTCATCTGTCAACCCTGCGTTCACGATCACGGTCGGTCTGTGCATTTCCTCTGCCCTGACTGCCTTGTCCGGCGCTCTTCTTGCACAGTATCAGAAGTCCTGCGACATCAACTTCGGGACAGGACAAGTCACTATTGCCCTGGCTTCCCTGATGATCGGTGAGACACTCGTCCGGAGAGGTTCCATATTCAAACGGACAATCGGTGTCATTCTGGGGAGCTGCCTGTATCGTCTGATTGTTGCCATTGCGATGAAATTCAACATGCCGGCCGAATTTCTAAAGCTTGCCTCCGCTCTGATTGTGACGGCAGCCATCGTCATCCCGTACATCAAGGATAAGGCAGCCTTCTACAGGAGACGGATGAGCAGGGGGAATCTGGCCGGAAAATGACCGCCGCCAGAGGACATTACACGCAGACACGCTACATACAGACACGCTTCACGCAGACACCAGATTGCAGTGTAGCGTAAAGATAGGATGATTCATCATGGAATATATGCTTCAGATCGACCATGTTACAAAAACTTTCAATCCCGGGACAGTCAATGAGAAGACGGCTCTCAGAAATGTGAGCCTGAATCTGAAGAGAGGCGATTTCGCAACGATTGTCGGCAGCAACGGGGCAGGAAAGTCCACGCTGTTCAACGCCATCACCGGAGCGTTCTTCACAGACAGCGGACGGATCTACCTGGACGGAGAGGACATCACCTTCAAGAAGGAACACCTGCGTTCCCGGGACATCGGCCACCTGTTTCAGGATCCGCTGATGGGAACAGCGCCTCACATGACAATCGAGGAAAACATGTCTCTGGCGTACCTGAAGGCTTCCTACCACAGAAAGAGCCTGTTCTCCAGCATCACCAAAAAGGACAAGGCGTTCTTCCGCAGCAAGCTCTCACAGCTTCATATGGGGCTGGAGGACCGGATGGACAATCCGGTCGGTCTTCTGTCCGGCGGCCAGCGGCAGGCTCTGACGCTGGTTATGGCGACGATGGTCACCCCGAAGATTCTGCTGCTCGATGAGCATACGGCTGCCCTGGATCCGGCGACGGCCGAGAAGGTGCTGGATCTGACGAAGCGTGTTGTGGCGGAAAACCACCTCACCTGTCTGATGGTGACTCATAATATGCATCAGGCACTGGATGTCGGAAACCGGACGCTCATGATGTACAATGGCACCATCATCCTTGACAAGGAAGGAGAGGAGCGCTCCCACATGACAGTCGATGACCTGCTGGAACAGTTCAGCATCCAGGCAGGGAAGGAGCTGGACAATGACCGGATTCTGCTGTCCGGAAAGGTAGAAGGCTGAAAGAATGGAGAAATGCCGTGAATCAGAATAAGATCCGGAGGGCAAAGAACAGGACTGCAGCGCATCTTTTTCCTGCTGTCCTGTTTTTCTATGCTGTTTTTTTGATCTTCCCTGCTGCCACGTCAGCAGGAGACCGGCTGGCTTCATCCATCACAAAAGCCGCCGAAGATTTTGTGCAGATCACTGAGTCACAGACTGAACCGGACGTAGGCCATCCGGTTTCCGTCACAAAGAAGACATTTTCGGTCGCCGGTCTGGACCGCACATACCGGCTGCTGCTGGTCTCGGACCTTCACATCATCGTTCCGGGCGACCCGCAGGTTGATCCGGAATGCGCGGATGTCGCAGGCAGCCGGCTGAATGAGATGTTCCGGACTCCGTCGGGAGAGTCATCATTCCAGCTCTGGCAGACACTTCCCTCACAGCTGGACGGCATGAAGGCAGACATGATTCTGTTTGCGGGGGATATGGTTGACTTTGCCACGAAGGCAAGCACAGACAGCCTGAGGGCAGGCTTTGATTCCCTGAGAACGCCATGGATGTATGTTCGGGGCGACCATGACTACGCTGCATGGTACAGCAAGTCGTATGAGACGCAGAAGGATGCGATCGTGCTTCAGGCGAATACGGCTCCGCGCAAAAAGGTTATGCGTCAGAGAATCGGGAAACTGACCATCATCGGCTGGGACAACAACACGGCACAGATGACAAAGAAAGGCCTCCGCGACCTGGAAAAGTACCTTCAGGAAGCGAAGGATGAAAAAAGTCCGGTTCTTCTTCTCTGCCACGTCCCGCTGAGGGGAACAGTCACAGACAAGCTGGAGCAGGAATCTCTGCAGAAAAATGGCAGAGCGCTTCTGTGGGGAGACAGCGGCTGCTATTATCGCCCGGACGACACGACAAAGCAGGCACTGGATCTGATCCTGGACGCAGGCAGTCCGGTTGCCCTGGAAGCCTCCGGCCATCTGCACTTTCCATACAGCGGTCCGCTTACAGAAACCAGCACCATCATCACGGCGGATCCTGCCTTCCAGAACCAGATCGATGAGCTGGTCCTGGTTCCTGGAAATTCACAGTAAAGCCGGTTCAGATCAGTTTTTCGAGATCCTCATAGAATGAAGGGTAGGAGATGAGGACGCAGTCCGCATCTTCGATTGCGGTTGTTCCTTCGGCAGCAAGCGCGGCAACCGCCATGCTCATGGCCACGCGGTGATCCATAAAGGACCTGACCCTCGCGCCATGAAGGGACCCTGTGCCGCGGATGATCATTCCGTCTTCTTCCGGCGTTATATCAGCTCCCATTGCCTTCAGGTTCTCCGTCATAGCCGCAATGCGGTCTGATTCCTTGACCTTCAGCTCCGCGGCATCCCGGATGACGGTGGTTCCGTCTGCACAGGCTGCCATCACCGCAATCACAGGAATTTCGTCGATCAGTGTCGGAATCAGTGCGCCTTCGATCGTTGTGCCGTGCAGCGAAGCGCTTTTCACGAGCAGATCGGCAGCCTTCTCGCCGCCCCGGTCATATTCGCGTATCACCTCAATCTGCCCGCCCATGCCGCGCGCAACCTCAAGGATGCCCGCCCTGGTCGGATTGATGCCGACATTCTTCACCAGAATCTCCGAGCCGGGCACGATCAGCCCCGCCGCAATAAAATACGCGGCGGAAGAGATGTCGCCCGGGATGATGATATCCTGCCCTCTGAGGTGCGGCTCCGGGCAGACCTCTGCGCGCCAGGGTGTCATGCCGGCTGTGCGGCTTCTGGCTGCTGCCCGTGAACTTACCTCTGCCCCGAATCCTCTGAGCATCAGCTCTGTGTGATTGCGGGAAAGAGAAGGCTCTGTGACCGATGTCCTTCCCTCTGCATACAGGCCGGCCAGAAGGATGCAGGACTTGACCTGTGCGCTCGCGACAGGAGACAGGTAGTCGATTCCATGCAGATGTCCTCCGCTGATCGCAAGCGGCGTACAGTCGTTGCCCCGCAGGGATGTGACCTGTGCGCCCATCTCCGTCAGCGGGTTGATGATGCGTTTCATCGGTCTGGTCTGGATGGAGCTGTCCCCGTTAATCTGGCTTTGAAAGGTCTGTCCGGCCAGAGTCCCGGAGAGAATGCGCGTTGTCGTGCCGGAATTCCCCGTATCCAGTGTCTCTGACGGTGCCTGAAGCCCATGCAGCCCTTTCCCGTGCACAACAACGGTGTCCGCCCCGCGATCCTCCTCTATATCGATTCCGAGCTGTCGGAAGCATGAGATAGTCGACAGGCAGTCCGCGCTCATCAGGAAATGAGAGGCGCGCGTGTCTCCTTCTGCAAGCGCTCCAAGCATGATGGAGCGGTGGGAAATGGACTTGTCTCCCGGAACCTCTATTTCTCCGTGAAGGGCGCAAGCCCTCTCGATTTCTCTGATGCTCATATTCCATCCTCCTTGTCTGAGCCCGGCCATCCCATCGGACAGTTCAGCTCCCGATTCGGCCCTATCATCCTGCCTGCGGCGGTGAAAGCCGGCCTCAGAATGCTTACTCGTTCACCCATACAGTGTAGCGGTGGTGCCTGAGCAGCTCTGCGGCCTGGTGGCAGGCGTCTTCCTCATAGAACTCAATGGAAAGCGCGCCCTTCTCAAACTCACGGTTATGCACGATTCCGATGTTCTTGATCGAGATGGAATGAACGGCAAGAATGGTCGCGATGGTTGCGATGGCTCCGCTTTCATCGATCAGGTCGCAGTAGATCCGGTAGATCTTCTTGACCGGTCCGGAGGAAGAGAAGCTGAAAGAATCTCTGTAGTCCCGGGAGGACGCAAACATCTGATTGATGTAGGCGCCGTCACCGGTCACCATATGATCCCTTGCCTCCTCCATTTCCCGGATGAACTCGTCAAGGACCTTCGCGATATTGCCGGAATTGTCGACACAGATCTGCTCCCACATCTCGGGGGAGGAGGAGGCGATTCGTGTGATGTCCCGGAATCCGCCTGCAGCGATCATCTTCATATGCTCCTCCCGCCCGTCGAGCGTATGGACGGTGTTGACAAGTGAGGAGGCGATGACATGCGGAAGATGGCTGACCGCTGCCGTGATGTAGTCATGCTCCCGATAGTCCAGCACAAGCGGAAGTGCCTTCAGCGACTGAACAAGCTGATAATAGCGTTCTGTCCATTCTTCGGGAACACGCTTTCCCGGCGTCAGGATGTAGTATGCATTTTCAAACAGATGATCGTTGCCGCTCTCAAAGCCGGTTTTCTCGGAGCCGGTCATCGGATGACCGCCGATAAACTGATTGTCCAGCCCCAGCCGCTCGACTTCCTGATGAATGCCCGTCTTGACAGAGCCGACATCTGTGAGAATGGTCTTCTTTCCAAGAACGGTCCGGATCTCCGACAGCATGCGGATGTTTGTGATGACCGGCGCACACAGAAAAATATAGTCGCAGCCGCGAAACAGCTCGTCGGACGGCGATGTGCAGATCTCATCAAGCACCCCTGCCTCCCGCGCCTCCATGGAGGTTTTCTGTGTCCTTGTGTAGGCGCAGATTGTGCATGCCGGATCCAGTTTCTTCAGATTTCTTGCAAGCGACCCGCCAATCAGGCCCAGGCCGATAAAACCGTACTTCATCGCATTACCACTCCTGTCAGATGATTCTGTATCCCGCTCAGTATGCCATAAACAGGCGGAGGAATCAATCAAGTTGGACTTTCTGAAAGAGTCAGTTCTGGCGTATAATAGGCAGATAAAGATCGAATCTGCCAAGATCCGCATCCGGCAGCCGGCTGCATCAGGATCAGCTAAGATGGGGCATATCGATCTTTCGCGTCATGCGTGCTATGGAAAACAGACAGGGAGACGACGTATGAATACTCAGGAAAAATTTGAGCTTGTCTACAACAACTTCAAACTTCACTTTTACAGAGAAATCTTCCACAAGATCCAGGGGCGGGAGACATCCCTCACGACCGTGGAGACATTCTGTATGGAAGTCATCTATGCGCTTGGTCGCCCGACCATCAGCGAATTCGGCTCGTTCATCGGACTCTCGACCCCGAACACAGCCTATAAAATTGCGAATCTGGTCAAAAAAGGGTACCTGAAGAAGGTCCAATGTCCGGATGACAAGCGGGAATACCGGCTGGAGGTGACGCAGCGCTACATGGACTACTACAATATCAGCGCTTCCTATATGAACAACGTCATCGGCCATGTACAGGAAAAGATGACCCCTGAGGAGATCCACGGCTTTGACAGAAGCCTGGAGGTGATCTACGCCGAGCAGATGGAAGAGACGCCGCTTCCGGACGGACATCTGCCGGCCTCCCTATCGGATGAGTGAGCGTATTACAGATACATGATTCAGGATCCCTGCTGCAGGCTGGTCCCTCATAAGCTCTGGTGCATGGCACCGGAGCTTTTTTCATGTACTTTTTAAAATACGCGGATTGACAGACAGGATTGGGTGAATTATGATTAGCAACGTATTTAGATAAATTTATTTAGTTAAAGAGTTATTGCTACAGACATTTCTATGGAGGGTACCGTTATGACGCTGGATGGAGTGAAGGAAGTCATTGATGAGACGCTGAAATACAGCGGGGATGTGACGACGGATACGAAGCTGAAGGGCGATCTGATCATGGACTCCCTGGACGGTGTGGAGCTTGTCATGGCGCTTGAGGAGAAGTTCGGTGTCGAGATCCCGAACGAAGACATGGCAAACCTGGAGACGGTCGGCGATATTGTCACATATATCGACAAAAAGGCACAGAAGGGCTGAGAAGAAAACCGTGATGGAACTGGAACTGACAGATATCGAACGAATCATTGTCCTGTTTGAGCGTTCAGATCTTTCCGAGCTGGACCTGAAGAACAATGGGCAGCGGCTCCGGCTGAAGAAAGCGGGCGCCTCCGCAATCGGTCAGGAGGCGGCGTCGGGAGATTCCTCGAACCCCGCAGGCGAAGCTGAGGCGGCCTGTGCCGCAAAAACGAAGAATCACCTCCGTGACAGCGGCTGCATTGAAAAAGACGGCCGGTCGGATGTGCCTGCGGGTGGGATGACAGCTGCCGAGCTGAAGGCTCCGCTCACAGGCGTCTTTCATACAAAAAATCCGGATGGGGGACTGGTCTATGCCGAGCCTGGTAAAAAAGTGCAGAAGGGCGAGACCGTCGGACTGATGGAAGCCATGAAGATGATGAGCGAAATCAAAGCACCTGTTAGTGGGACAATTGTATCTGTCGAAGTCGGGGACGCTGATTTCTGCGAGTATGGAAAGGTTCTGATGTTGATTCAGCCAGATGAGGACATGTGATGTTCCGGAGAATTCTGATTGCAAACAGAGGCGAAATCGCCATGAGGCTGATCCGCTGCATGAAGGAAATGGGAATCGAAAGCGTCCTTGCGTATTCCGCGGAGGATGCCGATTCTCTTCCGGTTCAGATGGCAACGGAGTCGGTCTGCATCGGACCGGCCGCTGCATCGGCAAGCTACCTCAACCAGGCCGCCCTTGTGGAGGCCGCGAAGGCTGCTTCCTGTGACGCTGTTCATCCGGGGTACGGATTTCTGTCCGAGAATGCTGATTTCGCGGCGCTTGTCCGGGAAAACGGAATGGCCTTCATAGGTCCGGATCCTGAAACCATCCGTCTGATGGGGGACAAGGAAAAAGCCCGGGAGCTGATGAAGAAAAACGGTATTCCGACCGTTCCCGGATCTGACGGTCTGGTCGATACGGCGGATGAAGCCGTCCGGGTGGCAGATAGCCTTGGCTATCCGGTGCTGGTCAAGGCATCGGCCGGAGGCGGCGGCCGGGGAATGCGGCGTGCTTCCTGCCGGGACGAGGTCATGGCGGCATATCAGGATGCCCGCGCAGAGGCGCAGGCTGCCTTCGGCGACAGTTCTGTGTATCTTGAGAAGGAAATCGTTCGCCCGCACCATATCGAGTTTCAGATTCTTGCAGACCGGTATGGCGGCATCGTTCAGCTTGGTGAACGGGACTGCTCCATGCAGCGCCGCCGCCAGAAGATGATCGAGGAGGCCCCGGCGGGCTGTCTGACGCCAAGGCTGCGGGCAAAGATGGCCAAAGCTGCCATCACAGCAGCAAAGGCATCCGGATACGTCAGCGCCGGAACAGTCGAGTTTGTCGTTGATCAGCAGGGAAACTTCTACTTCATTGAAATGAACACCCGCATCCAGGTTGAGCACTGCGTGACGGAGATGGAGACGGGGATTGACCTTGTGCGGGAGCAGATCCGCATTGCAGCCGGAATGAAGCTTTCGGTCCGTCAGACGGACATACATCCGGCGGGACATACAATCGAGGTCCGGATCAATGCGGAGGACCCGCAGCAGGCATTTGCGCCGTCCCCGGGGACCATTTCGTTTGCACACTTTCCGGGCGGAGGCGGCGTGCGGATTGAGAGCGCCGTCTATAGCGGCTCACGTGTCAGCCCGTTCTATGATTCGATGATCGCGAAGCTGATTGTACACGCTCCCGGCCGCCAGGAGGCCATCCACAAGATGCGGGCGGCGCTCGAGGAACTGACGATCGAAGGCGTGCGCACAAATATCAACTATCTGTACCTGATGATGTTCCAGCGGGACTATCTGCTAGGTCAGTTTGATACCTCGTTCATCGAGGAGAACACAGAGAAAATTCTGAAGTGGGAGAAGGCATGCCGGAAGAAAGCGGGACTGACAGGCTGAATCGCAGGACAGTCCCGTCCACTATCTGAAAGGAGGCACGGCTTGTGGGAGAAAATCCGTTTGAAGGAAAGAGGGCCATCCTGCTCGCCTACAGAGAGCAGCGTGCCCGCGGCCGAAAATATGCGCACGTGGGGTTGAAACTCAGACGACTCATGGATCCGGAATCTTTCACAGAACTCTGGCAGGATCTTGAGACACAGGATCCGCTTCACTTTCCCGGATACCGGGAGAAGCTGACAGACAACCAGCAGCGGACGGGTGCCAGGGACGCTCTGATGTGCGTAAAGGGCACGATCGGCTCCTTCCACGTGGTCTGCTGCGAGCTTTCGGCATCCTTTCTGATGGGAAGCATGGGGAGCGTTGTCGGAGAGAAGATAGCGCGGGCAGCGAAAATGGCCGATCAGGACAAATGCCCGCTGATCATCATATCCGCAAGCGGCGGCGCCCGCATGCAGGAGGGCATGTATGCGCTTTTTCAAATGGAGAAGACCGCGGCCTCCATCCGGCGTTTCCAGAAGCATGGAGGCCTGTTCATATCGATTCTGACAGATCCGACGATGGGCGGAGTGAGTGCCAGCTTTGCAAGTCTCGGGGATGTGATTCTCGCGGAGCCGGATGCACTGATTGGCTTTGCCGGTCCCAGAGTCATCGCGCAGACCATTCACCAGAAGCTTCCGAAGGGTTTCCAGAAGGCGCAGTTCCAGCTGAACCATGGATTTGTCGACCGCATCGCAGAACCGGAGAAGATGCGGGATGAAGTCCTTCAGCTTCTCCGGTTCCATGCCAAAGAAGAAAAAGAACAGGCATCCGGTCAGCCGAAGGTGGTGAAAACTACGGGATGTGGAGCGAGCCATCGCAGACGGTTGTCTGCCTATGAGCGTGTCCGGCTTGTCCGCTCGGAGGACCGTCCGAAGATCACCGACTATATAGCTGCTCTTTTCACTGATTTCACGGAGCTTTGCGGTGACCGCTGCGGAACGGAGGATCCGGCCATTCTGTGCGGGCTTGCCTTCTTTGGCTCACAGCCGGTCACCGTGATCGGCCACCGGAAAGGGAAGAATCTCAGGGACAGCCTCCGATACAATTTCGGGATGCCAGGTCCGGGCGGATACCGGAAGGCGCTTCGCATGATGCGTGAGGCGGAGAAATTCGGCCGGCCTGTCATCACCTTCATCGATACGCCCGGTGCTTATCCCGGGAAGGAAGCCGAGGAGAACGGCATCAGCAGTGCGATTGCCGAGAATCTGGCCGCGATGGCGGAGCTGCGTGTGCCGATTCTCTCGATCGTCACGGGGGAGGGAAGCAGCGGCGGAGCACTCGGGATCGGGGCAGGAGACCGCATCCTGATGCTGGAGAATGCGGTCTATTCCGTCCTCTCCCCTGAAGGCTTTGCAAGCATCCTCTGGAAGGATTCCAAACGGGCGGCTGAGGCCAGCGAGATCATGCAGATAACGGCGCCGGAGCTACTTGAACGAGGCCTGATCGACGGCATCATCGAGGAGCCGGAGGGCGGCATCCAGAAGGATCCGGCTTCTTGCTACAGCCGGATGAAAGAGGCGATTGGAAGCTTTCTGTCTGACATGGAAAAAGCAGATGTCGATGAACTGACAGAGCGCAGGTACCAGAAGTACCGCTTATTTGAAGGCCCCCTTCGTCCGGCCTGCAGGGCTTCAGATGACGCTGTGATCAGACAAAAGAAGTCCTTTTCGTCCCTGCAGAAACAGGAGTCAGATATATGAGAGGATTCAGATTGATTGGAACAGGAATGGCGGTTCCGGGAATCCGATTTTCAAATGATGATTTTTCAGGCTGGCTTGACACATCAGATGCCTGGATCAGGCCCCGCACAGGAATCAAGGCCCGGTATTTCTGCCGTCAGCCGCAGGAACAGGTCCGCTGCGGGAAGGGAACAGAAGACGCTGAGGCGCAATCCGGTCCGGTGCCGGAGAGCGCGTACGGCCCGGATTGCACGGCGACCCTGGCTGCATCGGCGGGAGAGGAAGCGCTGAAGAATGCGGGCGTCTCTCCCAGTGACATTGGCCTGATCATCTGCGCAACCTCGACGCCGTCAGAGGCGATGCCATCGACCGCCTGCCTCGTGCAGAAACGCCTCGGCATTCCCTCCGGAACTGCGGCGCTCGATCTGAACGCGGCCTGCACAGGCTTCATCTATGCCATGTCCGTCGCCTTCAGTCTCCTGCAGGCAGGTGCGGCCTCTGGCAGAATGTACGCTCTTGTCATCGGAGCTGATGCGATGTCAGATATCCTGGACTTTCAGGATCGCAGCACCTGCGTCCTGTTTGGAGACGGGGCAGGGGCTGCTGTGATGAAGCTGGATGAAGAGAACCGCTATCCCTGTCATTTTCACCTGGGGGCAGAGGGAAACGACGAGGCACTTTTCTGCGAGAACGGAAAGCTCAGAATGGATGGCAAGGCGGTCTTTCGGTTTGCCGTCTCAAAAATCTTAGGGGAAATGGAACAGCTGAATCAGAAGTCCGGCATCAAGCCGGATGAAATCACACATATTCTCTGCCATCAGGCAAACAGCCGGATCCTGGACTATGTGAAAAGGGCCCGCCATCTCAGAGATGAGCAGCTGTTCATGGATCTTGACCGGTTCGGGAACACCGGAGCGGCAAGTGTTCCGATCGCTCTGGCTCATATGAAACAGCAGGGCAGGCTGAAGACCGGAGACTCACTGTTTCTTGTCGGTTTTGGCGGAGGCCTGACCTGGGGCAGCATGTATCTGAAGGTGTAAGCAGCTTCTGCTGCAGTGTTCGGCAGCCCCATGGCAGCAGGGGCTTTGACGCTGTCCGCTTAGCTGCCTGCAGGAGCTGTTTCGCATGCCGGATAGAAGGAGGTCTGCATGCAGTATCTGAATGAAATACTCGGAATCAAATATCCATTTATACAGGGCGGAATGGCGAATGTCGCGACCGGCGCCTTTGCAGCCGCCGTATCCAATGCCGGCGCGCTCGGGATCATCGGCTCCGGCGGTATGAACGCGGAGAAACTTGAGGAGCATATCCGGATCTGCAAGTCTCTGACGGACAAGCCTTTCGGCGTCAACCTCATGCTCATGAACCCGGACACCCCAAGAATGGCGAAGCTTGTTGCCGGAAGCGGCGTCAAGGTGGTGACGACCGGCGCGGGAAGTCCGCAGAAATATGTGAAGATGTGGAAGGAGGCAGGTATTCTGGTGATTCCGGTCTGCGCAAGCGTCCTTCTGGCACAGCAGCTTGTCCGGGCAGGTGCCGATATGATCATCGCCGAAGGGACAGAGAGCGGCGGACATGTCGGGGAGATGACAACCCTGACACTTGTCCCGCAGATGGTAGACGGAGTAGATGTCCCGGTTATCGCCGCCGGCGGAATTGCGGACGGCAGGCAGCTTGCTGCCGCCTGTGCCCTCGGCGCAGTCGGCGTTCAGATGGGAACCTGTCTGCTTGTAAGTGAGGAATGTCCGATTCATGAAAATTATAAAGACGCTCTTCTGAAGGCAAAGGACAATGGGACGTGCGTGACCGGACGGATCAGCGGTTCACCGACCAGGATTCTGAAAAACCGGATGGCAAGAGACTATATCCGGCTGGAAAAACAGGGGGCCGATCGGATGGAGCTGGAGAAGTACACCCTCGGATCGCTTCGGAAGGCTGTCTTTGACGGCAATGTCGATGAAGGTTCCCTGATGGCGGGCCAGGACTGCGGACAGCTGAAGGAAATCCGGCCGCTCGAAGAGATCTTCCGGTCTCTGGCAGAGGAGGCGTCGGTCGTCATAAGAAAGCAGCAGGAAACGCTCCGCTGCCTGGGAGGGTTCGAATCATGAAGCTGGCCTTTCTGTTTGCCGGCCAGGGCAGCCAGCGCGAGGGCATGGGCGCTGATCTGTATGAGACATATCCGGCATTCCGGAGAACCCTTGACCGGGCAGCTGATGTTTACCATGCAGAATACCCTGACAGAAGAGATCTCAGGGATCTGATGTTCAGAGTGCCTCTTGAAGAATTGTCACGGACGCAGAACACACAGCCTGCGCTTGCGGCCTACGCCGCCGGCGTATGTGCCGTGCTGGCTGAGGCAGGCATCACCCCTTCTTATCTGGCAGGGCTCTCGCTCGGCGAGTACAGTGCGCTCTATGCCTCCGGCATCCTGGATCTGGATACGCTGATCCGTCTGACCTCCTTCCGGGGCCGGGCGATGGAGCTGGCCGGGGCCGATCAGCAGACGAAAATGTGTGCCGTCATCGGTCCGGATTCTGACACAGTGCAGAAGCTCTGTGAGCGTGTGGGCGATGAGAAAATCGGAACGGTTGAAATATCAAATTACAATACGCCTGTCCAGAACGTGATTTCTGGGGATGCGGCGGCTGTCACACGTGCGGAGGAACTGGTACGCAGCGAAGGGCTGGGACGATGCATGGAGCTGAGAGTCTCCGGTGCGTTCCACACCCACTTCATGAAGCCGGCCGCCGAGGCCCTGTCTGAATATCTCTGGACGGTCAGCCTTCACCCGATGCGCATCCCGGTTGTCATGAATGTTACAGGAAAACCCCTGCAGCAGAACAGCCAGCTGAAGGAGATGATGACACGGCAGGTGACAAACGGTGTCCGGATGGCCCAGTCCATTCTTTATCTGGCTTCGGAAGGAGTCGACATCATCATCGAAATCGGTCCCGGCAGGGTCCTGTCCGGTTTTGTCAGAAAGACCGTCAGCGGGATTGCAACCATGACGATCGATCGTGCCGCAGACCTGGATGGTGTGCTGAAAACCTTTCAGCGTTCCTGAGGGAAAACCGTCGTCATTCCGTCTGCATGGCAAATCCGTGCACGAACAGGAAAACAGCGATGTCATTGAGAGGACAACCAGAACCATGGCGAATATTCATCCGGATGAAATGCCTGTCGAAGCCAGCCGTCTGAACGGTCTGACGTCTGCAGCCGGCAGACAGGAAGGCCAGCCCGGGTCCGCTGGCGGGCAGGAGCGTCAGCAGGGCAGCTTCGACAGGTCGGACGGTCTGACCTCTGCAACCGGCAGACAGGAAGGCCAGCCGGACAGCTTCGGCAGTCTGAGAGGCCAGACAGCTGTCGTCACAGGCGGCGGCCGGGGGATCGGAAGAGCCATCTGCCTTGAGCTTGCCAGGGCAGGCGCCCATGTCGTCATCGGGTACAGACACAACCGGCAGGAGGCGGAGGAGACGGCGGACGCCTGCCGCAGACTTGGCCCGGATGCAAGAATCGTGGAGGCGGATGTTTCAGACCCGGCTTCCTCAAAAAGACTGATTGATGAAGCCTTCAAGATTCATGGACGGCTGGATATTCTGGTCAACAACGCCGGGATCACGAAGGACACCCTTGCCCTCACAATGAAGATGGAGGACTTTGACCGTGTGCTGAAGGCCAATCTGTACGGGGCATTTTCCTGTTCTCAGGCAGCCGCGAAGTATATGCTGAGAGCCCGGTACGGCCGAATCATCAGCATCTCGAGCATCGTCGGCCTTCACGGCAATGCCGGGCAGACCAACTACGCTACGAGCAAGGCCGGTATCATCGGCATGACGAAATCGCTTGCAAAGGAGCTGGCCTCCCGGAGCATCACCGTCAATGCCGTCGCCCCGGGCATGATCGATACACAGATGACGGAGGCGATGTCCGGTATGGCACAGTCTGTCATGAAAGCCCAGATTCCGGCCGGACATGCCGGAAGGCCAGAGGATGTCGCCGCCGCCGTCCATTTTCTGGCCCTTCCGCAGGCAGGCTACATCACAGGACAGGTGCTCGGTGTGGACGGCGGTATGGGTGCATGAAGGAAGGATCGCATCTGACCGTATCTTCATTCGGACATTCACAAGCGCGGAGGCATTTGGAAACAGATCAGTCAGGTCAGTTCAGGAAGGAGAATCAGGATGAGCAGAAGGGTGGCTGTCACAGGGCTCGGAATTGTGTGTCCGATCGGAAATTCAACGGAGGATGTCATGAACAGTGTCCGGAATGGACGGTGCGGCATCGCCCCGATCACACGGTACGACACCTCTCATCAGAAGGTGAAGCTCGCCGGCGAGGTGAAAGACCTGAAGATCGATGCTTACATTGACCCGTCCGAGGCCAGAAAGATGGACCTTTACACGCAGTATGCACTGTGTGCAGCCATCCAGGCCGTCAGCGACAGCGGTCTTTCATTTGAGGAGGAAGACAAGCAGAGATGCGGCGTGATCCTTGGCACCGGAATTGGCGGGATCGAGACAATCGAACAGCAGCAGGTCCGCGGTGAGAAGCATGGCTTTGACAGGGTCAATCCCTTTTTTATCCCGAGAGCCATCAGCAATATGTCCGCCGGCCATGTTGCGCTGCGCTTCGGGCTCAGAGGAATCTGCGAGACAACCGTAAGTGCATGCGCAAGCTCCGCAAATGCCATCGGCGAAGCGTATCTCAAGGTGAAGGAAGGCCGTGTGGATATCTGCCTGACCGGAGGCTCGGAGGCTGCCGTCACACCGCTGAGCATCGGCGGGTTCACCTCCCTTCAGGCCCTCTCTCTTTCGCAGGATCCGGCCCGGGCTTCCATCCCGTTTGACAAGGAGCGCAATGGCTTTGTGATGGGAGAGGGCGGAGCCGTGCTTGTCCTTGAGGAATATGAGTATGCCAGAAGGAGAGGCGCACATATCTACGGCGAAATCACGGGCTATGGCGCAACCTGCGACGCCTACCACATCACTTCCCCGGATCCTGACGCAAAGGAAGCTGCAGCCTGCATCCGTCTGGCGATGGAGGAAGCAGGGCTTTCGCCGGAGGATGTCGACTACATCAACGCTCACGGGACCTCCACGCACCTGAACGATTCCTGTGAGACGAAGGCGATCCGGGCGGTCTTCGGCGATGCGGCAGACCATCTGAAGGTCAGCTCGACCAAGTCCATGACCGGACATATGCTTGGCGCAGCAGCAGCGGTTGAGGCTGTCATCACGTTGCTTGCGATGGAGGAAGGCTTTGTCCCGCCGACCATCGGCCTGAGAGTGCCGGATCCGGAATGCGACCTGGACTATGTTCCGGAAACAGGATATTCCTGCCCGATCCGCAATGCGCTGTCGGAATCATTTGGTTTTGGAGGACATAACGTCTGCCTGGCGTTCCGAAGGGAGGACAAGGTCTGAATCTGTCCCGCCGCAGCAGTCACATCACGGGCAGACTTATGGCAGATTATGAAGCAGACGTATTTACCAGCAGCAAGGAGGCCTTCCGATGCAGCTTGACATCAGACAGATTCAGCAGATTCTTCCACATCGTTATCCGTTTCTTATGATTGACAAGGTAGCGGACTGTCAGCCGGGGAAAAGTGCGGACGCCATCCGCTGCGTCAGCGTCAACGAGATGCAGTTCATGGGACATTTTCCGGCTTATCCGGTGATGCCGGGTGTCTTGATAATAGAGGCGATGGCGCAGACCGGGGCGCTCGCCCTCCTCACCATGCCGGAGAATGCCGGAAGGCTTGTCTTCTTCGGCGGCATAAAGAACGCCAGGTTCCGCCGGCAGGTTGTACCAGGAGATGTCCTCGAGATACACTGTGAGCTGACAAAGATGAGAGGCCCTGCCGGCTTCGGGACCGCCGTCGCAACGGTAAACGGCGAGCGGGCAGCGGAGGCGGAGCTTTCCTTTGTCGTGGGAGACGCCCCCGCGGTCTGACTGTTCAGTATCATCATCCGCCCGTCCGGTATCTGCTTCAGGCAGGCATGTTGCCGAAGAGAGAATGCGTTTTGCCTGTTCATTTCTTGTTCAATACTGTAAATATTGGATAGAAATGCTTGCAAATATCCATGTGCTTTAGTACAATGTGTTCATATGGGTTACATCCCACAATACGAGCACGGAGGAAAAACTTATGAATGTTTACACCACTGACAAAATACGCAACGTTGTTCTGTTAGGTCACGGTGGAGCAGGGAAGACAAGCCTTCTGGAAGCGATGGCATACCTGACCGGTATTACTTCCAGGCTCGGCTCTGTCGCGGACGGCACCACCCTGAGCGATTTTGATAAAGAAGAGCAGAACCGTAAGTTCTCAATCAATACCTCGATGGCTCCGATCATCTGGAATGACTGCAAGATCAATGTTCTTGATACCCCCGGGTATTTCGATTTCATCGGCGAGGTGGAGGAGGCTGTCGCTGCGGCCGACGCGGCGATCATCGTTGTCAACGGCAAGAATGGTGTCGAGGTCGGTACACAGAAGGCATGGGAACTCTGTGAAAAGTACCATCTTCCGCGGATGTTCTACGTTTCAAACATGGACTTTGACAACGCCTCGTACAGAAAGATCGTCGAGACGCTGACCGACCTTTACGGCAAGAAGATTGCCCCGATGTACCTTCCGATTCGTGAGAATGAGAAGTTTGTCGGCTATGTCAACGTCGTCAAGCAGCGCGCACGCCGCTACGTGGACAAGCAGAACAAGGTGGAGTGCGAGATCCCCGATTATCTGAAGGATTACCTCGCTAATTACCGTGACACGATGCTGGAGTCCGTCGCCGAGACGAGCGAAGCCTTCATGGACCGCTATTTCAACGGAGAAGAGTTCACAGAGGCGGAGATCGTGTCCGCCCTCAAGGCGAATGTCTCCACCTGTGACATGGTGCCTGTCACAATGGGCGCCAGCGTCAACCTCCAGGGCATCATGATTCTTCTTGATGATATCATCAGCTATTTCCCAAGCCCGAAGGAACGCCAGATCGCCGGAGTCAGCCTGAAATCGAATGAGATCTTCCAGGCGGACTATGACTTCTCGAAGGCGAAGAGTGCGTTTGTCTGGAAGACAATCGTCGATCCGTTCATCGGCAAGTATTCGATGATCAAGGTGGCCTCAGGATCGCTTCGTCCGGACGATATGCTGTTCGATACGGAGAATCAGAATGAATTCCGCGCCGGCAAGCTCTATGTGTTTGAGGGCAGCAAGCCGACCGAGGTATCCGAGCTGATGGCCGGGGACATCGGTGCACTCTCCAAGCTGGATGTTGACACACGTGACAGCATTTCCACCAAGGCGAACCCGGTCCAGTATGGTAAGTTCGAAATCTCAACTCCTTACACCTATAAGAAATATGTGGCAGTGACAAAGGGCGAGGAGGACAAGGCAGCGCAGGGGCTCTCGAAGCTCGCGCAGGAAGACCAGACGCTTCGTGTCGTCAACGATGCGGAGAACCATCAGACGCTTCTCTACGGGATCGGTGACCAGCAGCTTGAGGTTGCGGCCAGCAAGCTTCTGAACAAGTACAAGGTAAAAATCGCGCTTGAGAAGCCGGCGGTTGCGTACCGCGAGACGATCCGGAAGACATCTGATGTCGACAGCAAGTACAAGAAGCAGTCCGGCGGACATGGCCAGTATGGTCACGTCAAGATGAAGTTTGAACCGTCGGGGGATCTGGAGAAGCCTTATGTCTTTGAGCAGATTGTGGTCGGCGGATCCGTTCCGAAGAATTACTTCCCGGCAGTCGAGAAGGGAATTGCAGAGTCTGTCCTGAAGGGACCGATGGCCGGATACCCGGTTGTCGGGGTCAAGGCGGTCCTGTACGATGGCTCCTACCATCCGGTCGATTCATCCGAGCAGGCCTTCAAGACCGCAGCCAGCATGGCCTTCAAGAAGGGCTTCATGGAGGCAGGGCCGGTCCTGCTTGAACCGATTGCTTCCCTGAAGGTCACGGCACCTGACAAGTATACCGGCGACATCATGGGCGATCTCAACAAGAGACGCGGCCGCGTGCTTGGCATGAACCCTGATCACAAGGGGAACACGATCGTGGAGGCGGATGTCCCGCAGAGCGAGCTGTACGGCTACTGCACGACGCTTCGTTCCATCACTGGCGGAGCAGGAAGCTTCGAGTATACGTTCGCCCGCTATGAGCAGGCGCCTGCGGATGTTCAGGAGAAGGAGATCGAGGCAAGGGCCGAGGAAGCTACAAAGTAAATCTTGTAATTTAAAATTACCGTGTGTTATAATGCGAATGTTGATTTCCGCTTGCGTTTCGGGCACTGGACACTGTTTTGTAGATTCCACGACCGGGATCGCGTGGCAGTGGGAAGAGTGAATTCGTTCGTATAAGGAGGCATCATTATGAAGCATATTCAGACCCTCAGCACCAGATCTCTTCAGCAGTCTCTCAAGAAGGGCGGATGCGGCGAGTGCCAGACATCCTGCCAGTCTGCATGCAAGACCAGCTGCACGGTCGGCAACCAGACCTGCGAGCAGATGAAGAAGAACTGACGGGAGCGTCATTTCCATTCTAGTCTAGGCTGATTCAAGATGTATTATGACAGGCTGTCGCAGATAGGACCTGCGGCAGCCTGTTCTGTGATAACAGGGAAGAGGAGTATAAGCTTTTGGTTCATCAGTATCGCAACAACGGATATAACATTGCCCTGGATGTAGACAGCGGAAGCGTTCACATTCTGGACGATCTCAGCTATCAGCTGATTGCTGAACTTGAAAAAAACAGAGCGCTGACCGACGAGGAGCTGACCGGGATGTTCGGGGACAGATATGACCCTTCGGACATTCGGGAGGCACTCTCGGAGATTCACGGCCTTGAGTCGGCCGGTCAGCTCTTCACAGAAGATGTCTACAAGAACGCCGTCATCGATTTCAAAAACAGACCGACCGTCGTCAAGGCACTCTGTCTGAATATCGCGCACGATTGCAATCTTGCGTGCAGGTATTGTTTCGCAGAGGAAGGAGAATATCACGGAAGACGGGCGCTCATGAGCTATGAGGTCGGCTGTCAGGCGCTCGATTTTCTCGTCGCTCACTCCGGCAACAGACACAACCTGGAGGTTGACTTCTTCGGAGGCGAACCTCTTATGAACTGGGAGGTTGTCAAAAAGCTGGTCGCATATGGAAGGTCACTTGAAAAAAAGCATGACAAGCACTTCCGTTTTACCATCACGACAAACGGCGTTCTTCTGAACGACGAGGTCATGGAATTCTGCAACCGCGAGATGGACAATGTTGTCATGAGTCTGGACGGAAGGCAGGCTGTTCATGATCACATGCGTCCGTTCCGGAACGGCAAGGGCAGCTATGAGCTGGTCGTCCCGAAGTTCCAGAAGTTTGCGGCACAGAGAAAGGCACTCGGAAAACAGTATTACATCCGTGGAACCTACACACACTACAATCTCGATTTTGCCAGGGACGTCATTCATTTTGCGGATCTCGGATTCGATCAGCTCTCGATGGAGCCTGTTGTCGCCCCGGCTGATGCGGATTACGCCATCCGCCCGGAGGATATCCCGGTTCTGAAGGAGCAGTATGACCTCCTGGCCCGGGAGATGATCCGCCGTGAGAAGGAGGGAAGAGGGTTTACCTTCTTCCACTTTATGATTGACCTGACGGGCGGTCCGTGCGTCTACAAGCGCCTCTCCGGCTGCGGCTCCGGAACGGAATACCTTGGTGTCACGCCCTGGGGAGACCTGTACCCGTGTCACCAGTTTGTCGGGAATGAGCAGTTTCTCCTCGGCAACGTAAAAGACGGCATTGTCCGGACGGACATCGTTGACAGCTTCAAGTGCTGCAATGTCTATTCCAGAAAGGAATGCCGCACCTGCTTTGCGCGGTACTATTGCAGCGGCGGCTGCGCATCGAATTCATGGAATTTCCATGGCCGGATTGATGATGTATACGAGATCGGCTGCGAGCTGGAGAGAAAGCGGGTTGAATGTGCCATTATGATCAAGGCAGCCCTTGCGGGCAGTCCGGAATCATAAAGATAAAAAGCAAAGGAGTCATACCAATGAGCAAGAAGAAGGCAAGAATCATTCTGATCCTTCTGGCAGCTTCCCTGGTCCTTCTGCTCTACACTGCGTTTATCGGGTGGGGACCGACCGGGACAGGTGCCATGAAAAACATCAAGCTGGGTCTTGATCTGGAGGGCGGCGTGTCTGTCACTTATCAGGCAAAGGAAGACAACCCTTCAGCCGAGGACATGGCAGACACCGTGTACAAGCTCCAGAAGCGTGTCGACGCGATCTCGACCGAAGCGCATGTCTATCAGGAAGGATCGAACCGGATCAACATCGAGATTCCCGGTGTCTCCAACGCAGAGGAGATCCTCGCCCAGCTGGGAAAACCAGGCTCTCTGAAGTTTGAGCTTTCGGACGGAACCGAAATTCTGGACGGTTCTCATATTGAGTCTGCGGAAGCCGCTTCCACCAGAGACAACATGAATAACACCAAATACGTTGTCGAGGTTACCTTTGACAAGAAAGGTGCGAAGGCATTCAGCGATGCGACAACCAAGAATGTCGGGAAGCCGATTTCCATTGTCTACGATGGAGAGACGATCAGTTCCCCGGTTGTGCAGCAGGCCATCACAGACGGGAAGTGCGAAATTTCAGGCAACTTCACGCTGGATTCCGCCAAGGAGCTGGCCTCTTCCATCCGTATCGGCTCTCTTTCCCTGGAGCTGGAGGAAATCCGCTCGCAGGTTGTCGGCGCACAGCTCGGTCAGCAGGCTCTGAAGACCTCTCTGATCGGAGGCATCATCGGCGTCATCTGTGTCATGATCATCATGATCCTTGCCTACAAGGTTCCGGGCATTGTCGCTTCCTTCGCCCTTCTTCTCTACACAGCGCTGGATCTCGTTGCCATGAACGCCTTTGACATGACGCTGACGCTTCCGGGGATTGCAGGTGTCATCCTGTCAATCGGTATGGCAGTCGATGCAAACGTCATCATCTATGCCCGCATCCGCGAGGAGATTGCAAACGGCAACTCTGTCCGTTCTGCCATTGACACCGGATTCCGCAAGGCCCTGTCCGCTATCATCGACGGCAATGTCACCACACTGATCGCATGCCTGGTTCTTTACATCATGGGAACAGGCTCTGTGAAGGGCTTCGCCGAATCCCTGGCACTTGGTATTTTCCTGTCCATGTTTACAGCGCTTTTCGTGTCCAAGTGGATTGTCAAGTCCTTCTACGCGCTTGGCATGTCCGATCCGAAATACTTCGGAAAGATGATCGCGATCAAGCGGCTCAACATGGTCGGGCGCAGGAAGCTTTTCTTCACGGTCGCTCTGATCGCAATCCTGACCGGCCCTGTCGCCTGCATCGCAAACCATGCAGCAGGAAGAGGGGCTCTGAACTTCTCGATGGAGTTCCGCGGCGGCACCTCCACAGATGTGACGTTCAAGGATTCCTACGACATCAATGCCATCGATACAAAGATCAAGCCTGTCATTCAGAAGGTGATCGGGGAGGCAGAGGTGCAGGCACAGAAGGTTGCCGGCGGTAATGAAATCATCTTCAAGACCCGCACGCTGAGCAATGACGAACGCCAGAAGCTTTCCGACGCTCTCGACAAGGAATTCCCGATCGATACGTACAAGGACAACGCCGGTGAGCAGGCAAAGGCCATCAGCTTTGAAACAATATCCGGAACCGTTTCAAATGAGATGAGAAGAGATGCAATCGTTGCGGTCATCATCGCGGTCGTCTGCATGCTGATCTACATCTGGTTCCGTTTCTCGGATCTGCGCTTTGCCTCCTCGGCAATCATCGCCCTGATCCACGACGTGCTGGTCGTGTTTGCAAGCTATGCCATCACACGGATCTCGGTCGGCGGTACCTTCATCGCGGTTATGCTGACAATCGTCGGTTATTCGATCAACTCCACGATCGTCATCTTCGACCGTGTCCGCGAGAATCTGAAGAGCCGCGACAAGTATGAATCGCTTGAGGCTCTGGTAGATGACAGCATCACCTCCACTATGACGCGAAGCATCTACACCTCGCTGACAACATTTGTCACCGTCTTCTTCCTGTACATCGTCGGTGTGCCTTCGATCAAGGAATTCTCACTTCCGCTGATCGTCGGTATCATTGCCGGAATGTACTCCTCCGTGTGCCTGACCGGAGCGATGTGGTACACGATGCGGATCCGTAAGGACAAGAAGGACCAAGCAGCTGCGCAGTCCGCTGCAGCTGCAAAGGTAGCCGGCAAAATTACTGCGAGCAAGAAAAAGAAAAAGCATGTCCCACAGTCCTGAATCCTGACTGACAAATCATTTTCAGGCTGCCGGTAGACAGCTGGAATGAGCCTGCGGCTCCCCCGCGCTGCGCCATACGCACCGGGAGGCCGCAGGCCTTTTTTGACTTTGTTTTATCAGACGCAGAAAGGTGGATGACAGTGGAAAAATGGTTCGAAATCCGGAAATCCGGAGATTTCATCAAAATGGGAAAGCAATTCGGTATTGATCCGATGGCAGCAAGGGTCATGCGGAACCGTGGAATTGAGAGCGAAGCGGATGCCGGACGTTATCTGTACGGGTCGCTCCAGGATCTCGACAGTCCCGCCGGGCTGGATGGGATTGACAGGGCGTCGGACATCATCCTGGAGAAAATCCGGCAGCATAAACCGATCCGTGTCATCGGAGACTATGATATCGATGGTGTCTGCGCGACCTGCATCCTTGTGGAGGGGCTTTCAGCCCTCGGCGGCGATGTTTCCTATGATATTCCCGAGCGGCTTTCCGACGGCTATGGTCTCAATGTCCGCCTGGTGAAAGAGGCCATCCGGGATGGGATCGATACACTGATCACGGTCGATAACGGGATCTCTGCCTTGTCCCAGATTCAGCTTGCAAAGGACGCCGGCATGACGGTCATTGTGACAGACCATCATTCGCAGCCTTACCGGGAGGAGGACGGCGTCCGGCTCTGGCTGAAACCATCCGCAGATGTTGTCATCGATCCGAACCTGCACGACTGCAGATATCCGAACAAGGCACTCTGCGGCGCAGGGGTTGCGTGGAAGCTCCTCTATATGATGGAAGCCCGCCTCCAGACATCAAAAGGAGGCCTTCCATCTCCGGAAGGCTGTCCGCTGACAATGGAGCTTCTCCCGTTTGCTGCATTTGCGACGGTCGGAGATGTCATGGACCTGAAGGGAGAGAACCGGATTCTTGTCAAAACAGGGCTCCGTCTCCTGGAAAAATCGGATAATATCGGGATGAGAGCGCTCATATCAGCCTGCGGGCTCCAGGGTCGGGCTCTTTCGGCCTATCACATCGGCTTTGTACTGGGCCCCTGTATCAACGCCGGCGGAAGACTGGAGACAGCACACGAGGCAGTGGCACTTTTCCTATCCGGGGACGCGCAGAAGGCCCGCCTGCTCGCAGAGCATCTCTGCAGCCTCAACCAGGAGCGAAAGGAGCTGACCGACAGGGGAGTTGTACAGGCCATGGCGGAAGCAGAGAGTGAACCTCTTTCATCCGATAAGGTCCTCGTGATCTATCTGCCGGGGACACACGAATCCATCGCGGGCATCATCGCCGGGAAAGTGAGAGAGCGCAGTGGCAAGCCATGCTTTATTCTGACAGATGCCCAGGAAGAAGGCCTGTTAAAGGGAAGCGGCCGCTCGATTGCGGAATACTCGATGTATGATGAGCTGGTAGGTTGCGGCGATCTGCTCGAAAAATTCGGCGGTCACCCGATGGCGGCCGGTTTATCTCTCCGGGCAGAGAAGCTGGACGCTTTCCGCAGAAGGCTCAATGCAGCCTGCACACTGACAGAGGAGGATCTCGCGCGAAAAGTCATGCTGGACGCGAGACTTCCGCTTTCGTACATTTCCGAGGAACTTGTTGAAAGTCTGAAGCTTCTGGAGCCCTTTGGAAAAGGGAATGAGCGTCCTCTATTCGGGGAGCAGAACCTCTCTCTTCTTTCCTGCAGGGTGCTGGGAAAACGAAGAAATGTACTGAAGCTTGCGGTTGCATCCGGTACCCGGCGCATGAGCGCAGTCTGTTTCTGTGACGCGGACAGTCTGCTCCAAAGGCTCGCTGCAAAGGGCGGCGAGGATGAGGTGAAGAAGCTGATGGCAGGCCTTCCCAACAGTCTGCGTGTGACGGCTGCCTTCTATCCGGAGGTGAATGAATACCGCGGACACAGAGAGATTCAGATATGTATAACAAACATGAAATGATTACAGTGTCAATCGTCCGCCGCCACGCATGCCTGCATGCGAGTGGTGGCAGGACTTTATTTACACGCCCCACATGAGGCGCAGGCAACACGAGAATGCCGAATGTTCACGTCCGTTCACGTCTGTGAAAAATTTGACAATCAGTCCGCGAGAGAGTACGATAGAAAAGATACTGAGGGAGCTGACTGGTGTCTGAAAATCAGTTCGGCTTTTATCATGAGAAAGGAGAAAGACAGCACATATGGGTGAAATCACACAATACAGCTATTTCCCCGGATGTACGCTGAAGACCAAGGCCAGGGATCTTGACCGCTATGCCAGATCCTGTGCGGCGAAGCTCGGCGCAGAGCTTGTCGAGCCGGAGATGTGGCAGTGCTGCGGCGGTGTCTATCCGCTTGGCTCTGACGAGATCGGGAACAAGCTGTCCTCTGTGAGGGCGCTGAACGATGCCAAGGAACATGGCCTGGAGCTCGTAACCGTCTGTTCCGCCTGCTACCATGTCATCAAGCGGGTGAATGATGATATGGCCAATGTTCCGGATATCCAGACGCGTGCGAACAACTACGCGCAGTTCGATGAACCCTACAGGGGAGAGACGAAGGTTCTGCATTATCTGGAGCTCCTCCGCGACCGGATCGGTTTTGACAAGGTGAAGGAAGCGGTGACAAAGCCGCTGACCGGGAAGAAGATCGGAGCGTACTATGGCTGCCTTCTGCTTCGTCCGTCAAAGATCCTTCAGTTTGATGATCCGGAGAATCCTTCCATCATGGAAGACTTCATCAGCGCTGTCGGCGCGACACCGGTCCGTTACCAGATGCGGAATGAATGCTGCGGCGGCTACCGTTCGATGGAAAACCGTGCACTTTCCGACAAGCTCGTCGGCAAAATTTTCACAGACGCAAAGAACGCCGGCTGTGAGGAGCTGATCACCGCCTGTCCGCTCTGCTGGTACAACCTGAACCAGTACCAGGGGCCGGACAAACTCCCGGTCCGCTACATGACCGAGGTTCTCGCGGAGGCGCTTGACCTTCTGGAAGCGAAGCCGGATCCAGCTGAGCTTGACGGCGTTTCCTGTGCATGTATGCACGAAGCCGGAAAGGAGGCCTGAAGATGACTCCTGATGAAAGATTGATCAGAGACGAGATTCTCACAATCTCGGAAGTCGATGTGACAAAGTGCATGCATTGCGGCAAGTGCTCTGCTTCCTGCCCGGCCTACGATGTGATGGACATCAAGCCGCACCAGTTCCCGAGCTATATGGCTCACGGTGAGATCCGCGAGCTGATGAATTCCACAACGATCTGGGAATGCCTTGGGTGCTCCACCTGCATTGAGAGATGCCCGAGGAATGTCAAGCCGGGCAAGCTCATCGATGGTGTCCGCCAGGCTGTCATACGTCAGCGCGGCGGTTCCCACCTGTACCCGGAACAGATTCCGGCTATGGTCGACCCACAGATGCCGCAGCAGCTGCTCGTCAGCGTACTGCGCAGAGAGAGAAAGTAAGCGGAGGTGAAATCAGGTGCAAAGAATCGGTGTATTTGTCTGTCACTGCGGCACAAACATCGCCGCTACGGTTGATGTTTCCAAAGTCGCCGAGGCAGCCAAACATGAGCCGGGCGTGGTCTATGCCGTTGATTACACATATATGTGTTCCGAGAACGGTCAGAATCTGATCGCCCAGGCAATCAAGGATTACGGTCTTACCGCAATCGTGGTCTGCTCCTGCTCTCCGCGTATGCATGAGGCTACATTCCGTGCCGTTGCCGAGAAGGCCGGCATCAACCCGTTCATGGTAGAGATCGCCAACATCCGTGAGCAGTGTTCCTGGGTCCACAAGGATATGGAGGAAGGAACACCGAAGGCGATCACGCTGATGAAGACAGCTGTCGCAAAGGTCAATCTGGACAGCCCGCTTCAGGAAGGCGAGAGCACGGTTACAAAGCGCGCTCTGGTCATCGGCGGCGGAATCGCAGGAATCCAGACAGCGCTTGACATTGCGGATGCCGGATACAAGGTTGACATCGTTGAAAAGCTTCCGTCCATCGGCGGCCGTATGAGTCAGCTGGACAAGACATTCCCGACACTTGACTGCTCATCCTGTATCCTCACTCCGAGGATGACAGAGGTCAATCAGAACCCGAATATCCGGATCTTCACATACTCTGAGGTGACGGATGTATCCGGCTTCGTCGGAAACTTCACAGTCCAGATCACAAAGCATTCACGTTCCGTAAGGGCTGAGGACTGCACAGGCTGCGGGATCTGCACATCCAAGTGTCCGTCCAGAAAAACTCCGAATGAATTCAACAGAGGACTCGATACAAGACCGGCGATCTATATTCCATTCGCACAGGCGATTCCGAATGTTCCGGTCATCGACAAGGAGCACTGCATCCATTTCAAGACCGGAAAGTGCGGAATCTGCTCCAAGGTCTGCCCGTCCCACGCAGTCGACTACGAGCTGAAGGACGAGATCATCGAGGAAAAGTACGGTGCGATTGTCGTTGCGACTGGGTTCGATATGATCGATCTTCACAAGTTCGGCGAGCTCGGCTACGGTGTGAGCAAGGATGTCGTTTCCTCCATCGAGCTGGAACGACTGATGAACGCAGCCGGTCCGACATCCGGCCATCTTGAAAGGATGTCCGACCATAAGCAGCCGAAGGAAATGGTCTTCATCCAGTGTGTCGGCTCCAGATGCGCGCCGGATGACAGGAGAGGAAAGACCTACTGTTCCAAGATCTGCTGTATGTACACAGCAAAGCAGGCAATCCTGATCAAGGATCACTATCCGGACACCAACATCCATGTGTTCTACATCGATGTCCGTACGCCGGGAAAGAATTTTGATGAATTCTACCGCAGAGCGGTCGAGCAGTATGGCGTTGACTACATCAAGGGCAATGTCGGAAAGGTGACACCGCTTCCGAACGGAAAGCTTCATGTCCACGGCGTTGACCTTCTCGACCAGAAGGATGTCGAGATCGATGCGGACATGGTTGTCCTTGCAGGCGCGATCGAGCCGAACCCGGATATCCGGAAGCTGGCGACGATGCTGACGCTCTCCATCGACAACAACAACTTCCTCAACGAAGCGCATGCAAAGCTTCGCCCGGTTGAGGCAGCAACCGCCGGTGTCTTCATGTCCGGTGTCGTCCAGGGTCCGAAGGACATCCCGGAGACAGTTGCCCAGGCAGGTGCGGCCGCCATCAAGGTTGTCGGCCTTCTTGCAAAGGACAAGCTGAAGACGAATCCGTGCATTGCAGAGCCGGATGAGCTGTACTGCAACGGCTGCTCCGTCTGCGCGAATGTCTGCCCGTACGGCGCGATCACTTATGTCGACAAGGAAATTCGTGATCATGGTCTGCGTGAGACCAGAAGAATCGCTTCGGTCAACTCGGCTCTGTGCAAGGGCTGCGGTGCCTGCTCGGTAGCATGCCCGTCCGGCGCGATGAACCTGAAAGGATTCACCAACAGACAGATCATGGCGGAGGTAGATACAGTATGCCAGTAATCGAAAAGACTGCCTCCCCGGAGGCGATGCTTGAAAAGGAGAACCTCGCATATCTCGGCGAGGCGGACGCAAAGAAGGAGAACACCTTCACACCGAAGATCGTCGCATTCTGCTGTAACTGGTGTTCCTATGCAGGGGCCGATCTTGCCGGCAACAACAGAGCGGACTACCCGGCGGACATCAAAATTATCCGTGTCCCGTGTTCCGGACGTGTCAATCCGCTGTTCATCATGAGGGCATTCGAGAAGGGCGCCGACGGTGTCATCATCTGCGGCTGCCACCCGGGAGACTGCCACTATACGACAGGGAACTACTACACACGCAGAAGAATGGCCCTTCTGATTTCGATGCTGGACTATCTGGGTGTCGACAAGGGAAGAGTCCGCGTTGAGTGGGTTTCCGCTTCGGAAGGGGCGAGGTTCGCATCGATCATGAACGAGTTTGCAGATACGATCAAAAACCTCGGCAGGAACGTGAGATTGGAGGATATCAGATGCAGGAATTGATCAACCGCGCAAAAGAACTCCTCGCTGACGGCACTGTCGTCCGCGTTCTCGGCTGGAAGAAAGGGGATCTGCCGTACAATCCGGAGCCGCATATCTTTACGTCTGCCGAGGAGCTCGAGAAGGATTTCATTTACAATGGATTCTGCGGCGCAAACCTCAGCAAATACATGATTGCGGCAACAAAGCTGGAAGGAAAGACGCTTGTCTTTCTGAAACCGTGCGACACGTTCAGCTTCAACCAGCTGATCAAGGAGCATCAGGTCAACCGCGACAATGCGTACATCATCGGTGTCGGCTGCAAGGGCAAGCTCGACCACAGAAAGTTCGCCGCAATGGGGCTTGGCGATATCGCCGAGATCTCCGGAATCGAGCTGAGCGACGCATGCGACCGGATTCATGTAAAGACAATTTACGGCGAGGAGAAGGACATCGATTACCGCGATGTCATGCTGGAAAGATGCTTCTTCTGCAAGACGAAGGAACATCAGATCTTCGATGAGAAGCTCCTCGATTCCAAGGATACCGTAGCAGAGGGGGCTGACCGCTTTGAGGAAGTCCGAAAGATTGAAGCGATGACCCCGGCGGAGCGCTATGCGTTCTTCCGCTCGGAGCTTTCAAAGTGCATTCGCTGCAACGCCTGCAGGAATGTCTGTCCGGCATGCAACTGCAGACACTGTGTCTTTGACAATACGAAATATGACACAGCCCAGAAGGCGAACGCTGATACATTTGAGGAGAATATGTTCCACATCATCCGCGCCTTCCATGTCGCAGGCAGATGTACAGACTGCGGTGAGTGTTCCAGAGTCTGTCCGCAGAACATTCCGTTGCATCTGTTCAACCGCAAGTTCATTCTGGATGCAGATGACCTGTATGGAGAGTTCCAGGCCGGTTCGGATACGACGACTCCAGGACCTCTGACCGCATACACGCTTCACGATGTTGAGCCCGCAGCCGGGCTGGAGAGGAGCAGAGGATGAAAAAGATTGCGAAAGAGAACCTCCCGAAGCTCTTTGCTGAGGTATCGGCTGCAATGGATCTCTTCACACCTGTGAAGATGGCCGATGTGACAAACTGGGGACTGTGGGATGACAGCAGAGTGGCAGACCTTGACACGCTGAAAACGGTCAAGAGCCCGAAGGATGTCTTCTTCCCACAGTGTCAGACGCTTTACATGGTTCACCACGATGACAATGGATTCGAGATCAGCCCGATGAAGCTGACCGAGAAACCATTCTGTGTGTTCGGAATCCGTCCGTGTGATGTGAAGGCGCTGACGGTCATGGATCAGGTTTTCCTGAACCAGGAGCCGGTTGACACCTTCTACAAGGCGAGAAGAGAACATGCCGTTCTGGTATCCCTCGCGTGCCACAAGCCGGCGCAGACTTGCTTCTGCAAGGTCTTCGGCACGGATGCTGCGGCTCCGGATGCAGATGTCGCAATGTGGGAGATCGACGGGTTCTTCTATCTTGATGCACAGACAGAGAAGGGCAGCGCATGGCTGGATCAGTTTGCAGATGCCTTCGAGGATGCAGGAGATGTTAGTGAGAAGATCTCAAAGGAGCAGGATTCGATCCGCGGCATTGTCGAAACGCTTCCCTACACGCATCTCTCGCTTGAAGGCTGGGGTCCCGGCAAGGTTGAGGAGAAGTTCAATGATCCTCACTGGAAGGAGCTCTCGGATGCATGTCTGGCATGCGGTACCTGTACCTTCGTCTGCCCGACCTGCCAGTGCTACGACATCAAGGACTTCAATACCGGCCACGGCATCCAGAGATACCGCTGCTGGGACAGCTGCATGTACTCCGACTTCACGCTGATGGCAGCGGCGAACAACCGTCTGACCCAGATGCAGCGCTATCGCCAGAGATTCATGCACAAACTGGTATACTTCCCGGAGAACAACAACGGCCTGTATATGTGCGTCGGCTGCGGCCGCTGCGTGGACAAGTGTCCGCAGGCACTGAATATTGTCAAGGTAATTAAGACGATGGGAAAGGAGAACGCAGATGTCTGAAGAATGCCTGTGCCATAACGACAAATATGTGCGTGACGCTCTGATCCCTCAGGTCGGAGTTATTCAGAAGATCACGCAGGAAACGCCTGATGTGAGATCCTTCCAGGTCATCAAACCGGGCGGCGGCAAGCTGATCGACCAGATGCCCGGACAGTGCGCGATGATCTGCGCACCCGGAATCGGTGAGGCGATGTTCTCCATCACATCCTCACCTACCGTCAAGGATTACAACGAATTCTCCATCAAGGAATGCGGAGAGCTCACCACTTATCTTCATGGCCTTCACGAGGGAGACCAGATTCTGGTCAGAGGTCCCTATGGCAACCATTTCCCGGTCGAGGACAAGTTCAAGGGCAAGAACCTCCTGTTCATCGCAGGTGGAATCGGCCTTGCGCCGCTTCGCTCTGTCATCAACTACTGTCTCGCACACCGTGAGGACTACGGAACCATCAACATTCTCTACGGCTCCCGCTCAAAGAAGGATCTCGTCAAGCTTGAGGAAATCCAGAACGTATGGGAGAAGGCCCCGAACACGAATGTCTATCTGACCATCGACCGGGAAGATCCGGAATGGAACGGTCACGTAGGCTTTGTCCCGACCTACCTCAAGGAAGTCGGATTCGACACAGACCTGACCGCGATCATCTGCGGGCCGCCGATCATGATCAAGTTCTGCTTGCAGGGTCTGACAGAACTCGGCTTCTCGAAGGAGCAGGTTTACACGACACTGGAACTTCGCATGAAATGCGGAATCGGCAAGTGCGGCCGCTGCAACATCGGAACCAAGTACGTCTGCAAGGACGGTCCTGTGTTCAGATGCGACCAGATTGACGAACTCCCCCAGGAATATTAATTAAAGGCAGCCACAGACAGACAGTACGGGAAGGAATGCACGCTCGCGTGCAATTCCTGAGCGGACTGGCTGGCTGTGGGGCACGTGGCGAAGCCACGGTGCCCCGACAAAGCGAGCAGCTTTGTTGCGAGCCTTGCCGAGGCTGCCTGCATGCTGCCCGGTTCTCAAGCAGACCGGATGACAATTTTTCTTTCAAGAAAGGACAAAGCCATGGAGAAGATGGTGAACGTATACTTCTACGGAAAGCGCTACAGCGTTCCGGAGAGTCTGACCGTCATCGCAGCCTGGGAGTATGCCGGCTACACGCTGAAGCGCGGAGTCGGATGCCGTCACGGCTTCTGCGGTGCCTGTGCTACAATCTACCGCATCAAGGGCTCCAACGAGCTCCATACCTGTCTTGCCTGCCAGAAGCAGGTCGAGGACAACATGTATATTGCCTCGATCCCGTTCTATCCGCAGGATAAGAGAATCTACAACATCAATGATCTGAAGGTCTCCGATAACGTCATGATGGAGCTGTATCCGGAGATCTACAGCTGCATCGGCTGCAATGCCTGCACAAAGGCCTGCCCGCAGAGCCTGAACGTTATGCAGTACATCGCATACGCACAGAGAGGGGACTTCGAAAAGTGCGCAGAAGAATCCTTTGACTGTGTCATGTGCGGCTGCTGCTCGACCAGATGCCCGGCCGGCATTTCTCACCCGTATGTAGGCCTTCTTGCGAGAAGACTGACCGGCAAGTATATTGCTCCGAAGAGCCAGCATCTCGAGAAGAGAGTCGAGGAAATTGCTGAAGGCAAGTTCGACGAGCCGATGAAGGAGATGGCATCTCTCCCGACCGAGAAGCTTGAAGAGCTCTACAACAACCGCGAGATCGAGAAATAAGGAGGGGCGAAGATGTATACAGAAGAGATGCTGGAATCCATCAAAAAGGTGGAGGCGACCCGTCCGGAGCGTCTTCACACGGAACCAAGGCGTCTGAATGCCGAGGAGAAGGATGAACTCCTCAGACAGTGGCATCCGGATTACCGCGAGGATGCATTTGATACCATCAAGATCGGCCCGAACAAGGGTCAGAAGGCTCCGAAGCAGCTCGCTGAGCTTCTTCACTCCAACAGCCGCCTGTACGGCATGAACATTGACCTGTCCAAGGTTGATTATGACACGGATGTCCTGGTCATCGGCGGAGGCGGAGCGGGATGCTCCGCAGCAATCGAGGCGGACAATGCCGGCGCGAAGGTCATGATCGTGACAAAGCTCCGCGCAGGTGATGCCAACACCATGATGGCAGAGGGCGGTATCCAGGCTGCAGACAAGGAGAATGACTCTCCTGTACAGCATTTCCTGGATGCATACGGCGGCGGCCATTTTGCCGCAAAGCGTGAGCTTGTCGAAAAGCTTGTCATGGAAGCGCCGGATGCCATCAAATGGCTGAACGATCTCGGTGTCATGTTCGACAAGACACCGGATGGAACCATGATCACAACACACGGCGGCGGAACCTCCAGAAAGAGAATGCATGCCTGCAAGGATTATTCCGGTGCTGAGATTATGCGTACTCTCCGCGATGAGGTTCAGAACCGCCAGATCCCGGTCATCGAATTCACGTCGGCAGTTGAGCTGATCAAGGATTCCAAGGGACAGGTTGCAGGTGCTGTTCTTCTGAATATGGAGACAGGTGATTATCTGGTTGCGCGCGCGAAGGTTGTCATCCTCGCGACCGGCGGCTGCGGAAGACTTCATTACCAGAACTTCCCGACCTCCAACCACTATGGCGCAACGGCAGACGGCCTGATCCTCGCATACCGCGCAGGCGCTCCGCTGCTGTATCAGGATACAATTCAGTATCATCCGACCGGAGCTGCATTCCCGTCTCAGATTCAGGGCGCACTGGTCACCGAGAAGGTTCGTTCTCTCGGCGCACAGCTTGTCAACAAGGACGGGGTTGCATATCTTCATCCGCTGGAAACCCGCGATGTCTCCGCGGCTGGCATCATCCGTGAGTGCAAGGGCAGACATGAAGGTGTCACGACACCGCTTGGCGATGCCATCTGGCTCGATACCCCGATGATCGAACAGCTCGGCGGCGAAGGCACGATTGAGGCCAGAATCCCGGCCATGCTCCGCATGTTCCTGCAGTACGGCATCGACATGCGCAAGGTACCGGTTCCGGTTTACCCGACCCTGCACTACCAGAACGGTGGTGTCGAGATCAACGCTGAATGCGCGACCAGCATCGACAATCTGCTTGTCGCGGGTGAGTGCTCCGGCGGTGTCCATGGAAGAAACCGTCTGATGGGGAACTCTCTTCTGGATGTCATTGTCTTTGGCCGTGATGCCGGAAAGAGCGCTGCGAAGAGAGCAGCTTCTGTCGAGCTTGGCGAACCAACCCTGGAGCATGTGACAGAGTACGCCGAGGAGCTTGAGGAAGCAGGTCTGAACACCGGAAAGGTTTCCCCGCTTCTTCTTCCGAAGTACGCACGCCACGCACGTGAGTACGAGCAGAGAGGCTTCCAGTTCCAGTAAACAAGATCTGCTGAAACGAATTTCAGCTTACCGGAGGAGACACATGAGGGACATAGACGTCAGCGTCATCACTGATGCAATCGAGAAGATGTGTATCAACGCGAACCGTCACCTTCCGCAGGACATGCAGGCCGGCATCAAGGCCTGCAGAGCCTGTGAGGACGGACCGATTGCCTGCACGATTCTCGACCAGATTATCGACAACTTTCAGACCGCGGACAAGGAGAATGTCCCGATCTGCCAGGACACCGGAATGGCATGCATCTTCCTCGAAGTCGGACAGGAAGTGCATTTTACAGGCGGCGCTCTGTATGATGCCGTCAATGAAGGTGTCAGAAGAGGTTATACAAAGGGATATCTGAGAAAGAGCGTTGAAGCGGATCCGATCCGCCGTGGCAACACCGGAGACAACACACCGGCTATGATTACAGTCGACATTGTCCCGGGAGACAAGGTCAAGATCACAGTCGCGCCGAAGGGATTCGGCTCCGAAAACATGAGTGCGCTTCGCATGTTCAAGCCCTCCGCGGGCCTTCAGGGCATCAAGGATTTCATTCTGGAGACGGTTGAAAAGGCAGGCCCGAATCCGTGCCCGCCGATCGTTGTCGGGGTCGGAATCGGCGGCAATTTCGACCATGTTGCCCTGGCAGCCAAGAAGGCGCTTCTCCGTCCGATCGACTCCCACAACCCGGATCCGTATTATGCGGCTCTCGAGGATGAGATGCTTGAGAAGATCAATGAACTGGGCATCGGTCCGCAGGGCTTTGGCGGAAGGACGACCGCTGTCGGTGTCAATATCGAAACCCTTCCGACACACATTGCCGGGATGCCCTGTGCAGTCAATATCAGCTGCCACGTGACAAGACATGAAACGGAGGTGATCTGAGATGGCTGAGGAACTTCGCAGAGTACAGCTTCCGCTGACCCCTGAGCTTGCCAGGACACTTCACATGGGAGACAATGTTCTCCTGACCGGAACCATCTATACGGCCCGCGACGCAGCCCATGAGCGCATGACGGAGAACCTTGCAAAAGGAATCCCGCTTCCGTTTGATCCGATGAATGCAACGATCTACTATGTCGGCCCGACACCGGCTGAGCCTGGAAAGGTGATCGGATCCGCCGGACCGACAACCGCCGGTCGTATGGACAAATGGGCACCCGAGATGATTTCTCTCGGCGCCCGCGGCATGATCGGAAAAGGCGCCCGCCAGCCATCTGTTGTCGATGCGATGAAGAAGTACAGCGGTGTGTACTTCGGAGCCATCGGCGGGGCAGGTGCACTGCTTGCCAAGCACATCAAGAAGTGTAAGCTGATTGCTTATGAGGATCTTGGTCCTGAGGCAATCAGAGAGCTTTATGTTGAGGATTTTCCGGTGACAGTGATCATCGACAGTGAAGGCAATGACCTCTATAAGAGCGGCAGGGCAGAGTACCTGAAGCTTCATGAGGAAAATCAGAAAGCTTAAACAGCCTTTCAGAAGGGCGTCTGTGTCTCCAGCCGGATATGCAGACGCCTTTCTTATATGGTTATTGTGTAGCATGGATGCGGCACGGTATGTGATACCATCTGTTCCATATTATGATATGCATCCGGCAGCATTCTGCCGCTCTCTGATGCATGGTTGAGACGGTTTTATCTGTATGGTATAATGACACCTGTTTCAGCAGATTTAAATTGTATATTGAAAGGTTTATCTTCTATGACAGGCAAGCAAAGGGCATATCTGAAGAGTCTGGCTTCTACCTCAGAGACCATTCTTCAGGTTGGAAAAGAGGGGCTCACACCGGAGTGTACAGCGTCCATCGCGGAGGCGCTGGCAGCGAGAGAGCTGGTCAAAATCGGTATTCTCCAGAATTATGACGGAGATCTGGAGGATCTCGCGAGGACGGCTGCGGAGCGCACCCGCTCTCAGCTGGTCCAGGTGATCGGAAGAAAGTTTGTCCTATACAAGGAAGGCCGGGATGAAAAGAAGAAGATCATCCTGCCGCCGGCCGGAAAGAAGAACTGATGCCCGCCTTGCGAAGAAAAGTCGGGATCATGGGCGGAACATTTGACCCGATCCATATCGGGCACCTGATTCTCGGGGAGAGTGCATACGAGCAGTTCCAGCTCGACACGGTTCTGTTTATGCCATCGGGAAATCCTCCACACAAAAGGAACCGCGAGGGGGCATCAAACAGTCAGCGGATCGAGATGGTCCGGCTCGCAATTGAGGGGAACAATCATTTTCAGCTGTCCCTCGAGGAGATGCATGAGGAAGGGTACACCTACACGAAGGAGACCCTGACCCGTCTGGCAGCCGAGCATCCCGATACGGATTACTTTTTCATCATGGGAGCTGATTCCCTGTTCGAATTTGATACGTGGAGGTGCCCGGATGAGATTGCCCGTCTCTGTACACTGATTGTGGCCGTCCGGGACGGACTTTCCTCCAGCGAGCTCGATCCCCGGATTGATGAACTGAAGGTCCGATACCAGGCGGACATCCGGAAGCTTACTAGCCCGAATCTTGACATTTCCTCCCATATGATCCGGAGATGGATTTCCGAGGGAGCCAGCATCCGGTATTATGTCCCTGATCCGGTGCGGACGTACATCATGGAAAATGGAGTCTACAGATGCAGTACGATTTCATAAAGACAGAACACAGGCTCAGGAAAGAACTGGATGAAGACCGTTATCAGCATACGCTTGGTGTGATGTTCACAGCGTCTTCGCTTGCCATGTGTCACGGCGCCGACATCCAGAAGGCAGAGTGTGCGGGGCTTCTACATGACTGCGCAAAGTGCATTCCGAATGAGCGGAAGCTGAAGCTCTGTCAGGAGTATGGAATTGAAGTATCAAAGACAGAGCTGAAGGCACAGTACCTGCTGCATTCCAAGCTTGGTGCATATCTTGCGAAAGAGCAGTATGGCGTCACTGATGAAGATGTCCTGAGTGCGATCCGATGGCATACGACCGGCCGGCCGAATATGTCCGTTCTGGAGAAAATCATCTTCATTGCAGACTATATCGAACCTGCCCGGTATAAGGCAGCAAACCTCCCGGAGATCAGAGCACTGGCATTCCGGGATTTGAACCAGACCGTGCTCCGAATCCTGGAAGACACCCTTCATTACCTGGATAAAGGTCACGGAGAGATCGATGAGATGAGCCGGAGTGCTTTCCGGTACTATTACAACCTGTTCAATGAGCCGGATGACAAGGGAGATTCCCTGACCGTCTGATCCCGGCATATCGCTACAAAGTTTTTATACCCGCCATGGAGGGAATGAGAATGGCAGATGAAAAATCGAGAGAAATGACGATCCTGGCCTACCACGCACTGGAGGACAAGAAGGCCGCCGACATCAGCGTGATCGATATCGGACACGTGAGTGTCATCGCAGACTATTTTCTGATCGCCTCAGGCGAAAACCGCAACCAGGTCCAGGCGATGGCCGATCATGTCTCGGAAACGCTCGGCAAGGCCGGGTTTGTCCCGAAGGACACGGAAGGATACCAGAACGCAAACTGGGTGCTCCTTGATTTCGGCGATCTGATTGTCCACATCTTTGACCGTGAGAACCGGCTGTTCTATGACCTGGAGCGGATCTGGCGCGACGGCCGGCAGGTAACCATCGAAGAGCTGTCCGATTCCCAGGCAGAGGAAAAATGAATCCCTGTTCCGGGAAAGACGGGCCTCGGTCAAAATTATTTTTATGAAAACCTGAATTCCGAACATTTTTTATTGACATTTTAGTCAGATGATGTATAGTAAGGCTTAACCACTGAAACAATCAGGCAGAAAACAGGTTCCTGTAATCGTGCAGCCGGTTGTAAAAGATACACGATAGCAGCAAGGCACAAAGGCGTGCAGAGGAAAGGAAATCTTTCTTCTGTGCGCCTTTTTATATTTTCAGGAGCAGGATATGACAAACGCAGGTGAGACAACGGAGAAGGAAACCATCCTAGAGGTGAAGGATCTGAAGCTTTCCTTTCGGATTCAGAAAAAACTGGTACCGACCATCCGGGATGTCAGCTACACGCTCAGACGCGGCGAGGTTCTCGGAATCGTTGGTGAATCGGGAAGCGGCAAGTCCATTTCATCGAATGCCATTATCCGGCTTCTCCCGGAGAATGCCGTCATCGAGGGCGGTCAGATTCTTTTTGACGGACAGGACCTCCTGAAGCTTCCGCTCCGTGAACTCCGGAAAGTCCGCGGCCGGCGGATCTCCGAGATCTTTCAGGATCCGATGACATCGCTCGACCCACTTTTTACAATCGGCTATCAGTTAAATGAAGTGCTGAAAAAGCACACAAACCTGTCGAGGGAAGACCGGGAGAAGCGCAGCATTGAACTGCTCAGGATGGTCGGAATCAACCAGCCGGAGCGCAGAATTGATCAGTATCCGCATGAGTTTTCCGGCGGCATGCGCCAAAGGGCGATGATTGCGACTGCGCTTGCCTGCGATCCGGAGCTTTTGATTGCCGACGAGCCGACAACCGCACTGGATGTCACAATCCAGGCTCAGATCATAGACCTTCTGAAGGAATTAAAGGAAAAATTTCACACATCGATCATCTTTATCACACATGACCTGGGTGTAATGGCGGATATCTGTGACCGTGTTCTGGTCATGTACGCCGGGGAGATCGTTGAGTCCGGCGATAAAAGACAGATATTCTACGATCACCGGCATCCGTACACTGAAGGGCTTCTGCATTCCATCCCGGATGTCGATGGAGACGAAAAAAAGCCGCTTGTTCCGATTGAGGGGAATCCGCCGGAGATGTCCCTGCTGGGTGACGAATGCGCCTTTGCCCGCCGCTGTCCGTACGCCATGAGAATTTGCGCACGGAAGAGACCACCGGAAGCGTCTCTCGGAGACGGGCACACTGTCCGCTGCTGGAAGGTTTTCCACGAGGAACAGGCGAAGGAGGGAATGCGGGATGCAGACACATGAAGATACGCTTCTGGAAGTGAGGCATCTGAAGAAATACTTTGATGTGAAACAGAGCTTCTTCCATCATGACAAGGTCCGCGCAGTCGATGACGTCTCCTTCTCAATCCGGAAGGGAGAGACCCTCGGTCTGGTAGGAGAGTCCGGCTGCGGGAAATCAACGCTGGGCAGGTGTGTGCTTCGGCTGCTGGAGCCGACCGGAGGCGATATTCTTTTCAAAGGCCAGCGCCTCAATGAGGCGGATATGCATCCTTACCGCCAGAAGATGCAGATCGTCTTTCAGGATCCGTACGCTTCGCTTGATCCCAGAAAGACCGTATCTGATCTGATCGGAGAGGGTCTTGACCTTCACAGGCTTTATTCAGACCGGGAGGAACGCCAGACGAAGATTCTTTCCCTGATGAAGATGGTCGGACTTTCCGAATACTTCTACAACCGGTACCCTCATGAATTCTCAGGCGGTCAGCGCCAGCGGATCGGCATCGCAAGAGCCCTCTCCGTTCATCCGGAATTCATTGTCTGCGACGAGCCTGTGTCGGCGCTTGATGTTTCAATTCAGGCTCAGGTCATCAATATGCTGGAGAAGCTTCAGCAGGATGAGGGCATCACCTACCTGTTCATTGCCCATGACCTCTCCGTCGTCCGCCATATCAGCAGCCGTATCGCCGTTCTTTACCTTGGCAGGCTTGTAGAGCTGGCGGACAGCAACGAGCTTTACAAACATCCGCAGCATCCCTACACAAAGATGCTGCTGTCCGCGATTCCGATTCCGGATCCCGATAAAAGTGCCCGGAGAAAGAGAGTGGTACTGGAAGGCGAGATTCCGTCACCGCTGAATCCGCCATCCGGCTGTCCGTTCCGGACCCGCTGTCCGCATCAGACAAAGCGATGCGCAGAGGCATTTCCAGCGCTGAAGGAAGTTGCGCCTGGTCACTTTGTCGCCTGCGCCCAGCTGTAGACGCGGGAACGTTCCCGGAATAGACCGGCATACCAGTTTCAACTCAGGTAAGCCGCTCAACGTTGAGAGGAAGGTTGGAATCCCATATGGCTATGTTCGAAAAGATTTTGAAACGGGTGCTGCTTGCAGCCGTCAGTCTGTTTGCAATTATTACAATCACGTTTTTCCTGATGAACATCATCCCGGGCGATCCATTCATGTCGGAGAAGGCGACTGAGGAAACCAGGGCGATCCTGATCGCCAAATACGGTCTGGATAAACCGCTGATCGTCCAGTATGGCCGGTATCTTCAGAATCTGTTTCACGGTGATATGGGGACCAGCTACGTACTTCAGAAAGGACGCGCGATCAGCACGATCGTGACGGAATCCTTCGCAGTATCTATGCGGCTCGGTCTGAAGGCTCTGATTGCTGCCATCCTGATCGGCGTTCCGCTCGGCTGTATCGCCGGGCTCTTCAAGGGAAAGGCCGCTGACGGTGCCATCCGCGTGATCTCAGCCATCGGTATCTCAATTCCGGGTTATGTGCTTGCCACTGTTCTGATGCTTGTTCTTGCGGTCAATCTGAAAGCGCTTCCTGTCTCCTATGGAAAACCAGGTGGAGATGTGATGCCGATCATCGTGCTGGCCGTTTATCCGACCTGCTATCTGATGCGTCTGACCAGAGCTTCCATTCTGGAAGTCCTCGGACAGGACTATCTGAAGACTGAGCGCGCAAGGGGCATGGGAGAGGGAAGAGTGATCTTCATCCACGCGCTGAAAAATTCCCTGATCCCGATCATCACCTACCTGGGCCCTCTGACCGCCTCCATCCTGACCGGCGGCTTCGTGGCGGAGTCTGTGTTCAATGTCCCGGGGCTCGGCCGATACTTTGTGAATGCCATCAGTGCACGTGACTACACTCTGATCATGGGGGTCACAGTCTTCTATGCAGCTCTGATTATCACGATGAATCTGATCTGCGACATTCTGTACCAGGTTGTGGATCCGCGTATCCAGATGGCATAAGGAGGCACCTGACCATGAAAAATATCCTGTCCCTCCAGCTTCCAGTGGAGAAAGGCGACTACGACAAGCTACCGGCAGATTTTTACAAAGCACAGACATCACGGACGGACGAGGTCGGGTTCTGGAGATCCAGCTGGCGGAGACTTCGCGAGAACAAAATCGCGATGGTTTCTCTTGTGATCATTCTTGCGATCATCGTCTTTGCTGTCCTTGGGCCCATTCTTTCACCCTATTCCTATGACCAGCAGATGCACGGGGATGAGAATCTCTGGCCCTGCCTGAAGCATCCATTTGGTACAGACCGGCTGGGCAGGGATCTGATGGTCCGCTGTATGACCGGCAGCCGGATTTCCCTCCTGGTTGGTGTCGTTTCCGCCATCATCGTCATGATCATCGGCTCCATATACGGTGCGATTTCCGGTCTTCTCGGCGGGAAGGCAGATACCATCATGATGCGGATTGTTGATATCATCTATTCTGTCCCGGAAATCCTGCTAATCGTTGTCATCAAACTGGTCATCGACCAGCCTCTGACGAATCTGGTGGACAATGTACCGTTTTTCCACCCTCTGCAGAAGCTGGGATCGGGGCTGATTGCAATCTTTATCGTATATGGCTGCCTGTACTGGGTCGGAATGGCCCGCATTGTGCGCGGCCAGGTTCTGCAGCTAAAGGAAATGGAATACGTGACGGCTTCCGATGCGCTCGGTGCACCGAATGGATGGCTCATCCGTCAGCATCTGCTTCCGAACTGCATGGGGCAGATCATCGCAACAATGATGATGCAGATCCCGTCAGCGATCTTCACAGAAGCTTTCCTTTCCTTCCTTGGCATCGGCGTCTCCGCACCGATGGCTTCTCTGGGCTCTCTGACCTCCGAAGCGCTCTCCGGAATCAACAGGGCTCCTTACCGCATGCTTTTTCCGGCTGTCCTCATCAGCCTGATCATACTGGCATTCAACCTCTTCGGCGATGGTCTGCGTGACGCCCTTGATCCGAAGATGAAGAAACGCTGAGCGGCTGAGCCCACAGGCCTACGGAAAAAGAATCTGTAACTGGCAGACTGAATCTGTCGAACGAGAGAGGAGAAGGGATTATGATTAGAAAAGGCTTACTCAACGTACTGGCTTGCACCGTAGCGGCAGCCATGATTGCAGCGTTGCCCGCAGCCGCTGCAGAAACAGAAAAGGAAGCGCCTTCGGGAGGAATCAGCATCTCCGTGACAGACGGTTCCGAGGATGCGATGGATATCAATACGGCCAAGGTCGCAACACTGGCTGGCATGTCCGTCTGCCGCCACCTCTTTGAAGGTCTCTATAAGCTGGATGAAAAGGGGGACCTGGTTCCGGGGCAGCTCAAGGATGAGAAGGTCTCCGATGACGGGAAGACCTACACATTCACCCTCCGCGATGACATCACCTGGTCTGACGGAAAACCGGTCACTGCAGGCGATTTCGTCTATGGCTGGAAGTATCTGAAGGATTCAGCCGGCGACTACAGCACGCTTCTGGACCTGATCACAGACGCAACGGCAAAGGATGACAAGACGCTTGTCGTGACACTGGCTTATCCATGTGCGTATTTCCACAGCCTGCTGGCATTCCCGTCTGCATACCCTGTCCGTGAAGACATTGTGAAGGCAAACGGCGATTCCTACGCAACCGACCCGGACAAGGCTGTCTATAATGGTCCTTATGAGCTGACAGACTGGACGCACCAGCAGTCGATGACACTGACAAAGCGGACCGATTATTATGATGCTGACAAGATCACCGTCGACAACATCAGCTGGGAGCTCATGAGCGATTCTGCAACCATGGCGAACTCCTTCAAGAGCGGCGATGTCATTTATTCTGATACCTATCCGGAGGAGGATGCCGATTCTCTGATGGACAACGGTCTTCACTTTGAAGAAGGCTACAACACCTACTGTACGATGTTCAACCTCGGAGACAGTGGAAATGAGGTTCTGAAGGATGCCCGTGTCCGGAAGGCTCTGTCTCTTGCAATTGACCGGGAACGTGTCATCAACATCCGGGGACTTCAGGACGAGCTGGCAGATACCTATACGCCAGGCGGCCTGACTGATGCTGACGGCACCGAGTTCAACAGCACCGTCACCCCCTGGTTCTCTGACGACCACCAGAAGGATGTCGATGAAGCGAAAGAGTTGATGAAGGAAGCCGGATACGAAGACGGCAAAGACTTCCCGGCGCTGCGCTACATCGTCAACAACGATTCCCGCAAAACGGTGGCCGAAGCCATTGTCTCCGACTGGAAGGATGCGCTGGGTATCGATTCCATCACGGTTGAGACGGTCGAGAACTTCTTCTCGGCACGTGAGAGCGGCGACTTTGACATTGCATACTTTGGCTGGTACATGGACTATCCGGATATCTCGAACATGCTTGTGACGATGACCACAGGCCAGAACGATGCAAAGTATTCGAACACTAAATATGACGACGCGTACAACAAGGCAGTTGCTGAAACAGATGAGAAAGTCCGCTGGAAAGACTATGATGAGTGCGAGTCCATTCTCGCAGAGGATCGTCCGATTACGCCGATTCTGCACTCGAAGAATTCCTACCTCTTCGACGACACCAACTATGACGGACTTGTCTACTATTGCGGCAATGCATTCTTTGGTTACGTGACACAGAAGTAATTGCTGCCCTACTCGATTCGGCGACTCCGCCGTCATCTCGTGCTCCGCACTCGATGATAAGTGGTCGCCTTCACAAAGAGAGGCCGCGCGGCTTGCCCGCTGCGGCCTTTTGCAAGTACTGGGAAAGGGTTCCACAATGTCAGCAACAATATCAGAGAAACTGAATGACATGGCAGCTGCATTTCCGGGGAAGATGCAGCTGATCTTCCGGACACTGAATGGAGCGCCCTGTGAGGTCGCAATTTCCCCGGATGAGAGGGTGGTCTCGGCCAGCACCATCAAGGTTCCGGTATTCGCCTGCCTGCTTGATTCCCTGGAGGAGAATGGAATACCACTTGATGCACTCCATCCGGTGACAAAGGAAGATATTCTTGACGATACGATCGTATTCGATACCGGTGCGCGCGAGGCATCCTGGTACGAGATTGCCTGGTGGATGATCGTCAACTCCGACAATACCGCCGCCAATGTCCTGATGAAGGCCCTGACCTTCCCGAAAATCAACAGCTGGTGCAGGGCACATAACCTTCTGTCTACCCGTGCGGAGCGGATGATGCTTGATTACGATGCCATCCGCCAGGGGCGGAACAATTACATATCCCCTTCCGATTATGCGGCCCTCGTGATCCGGGAAGACCGGCTCAGCAGGGGAGAGGAGCACGGATCTGAGAATGAACGACGCAAAGCCTCCCTTTTGATGCAGTTTCTGAGAGGAAACAGGGACTATGACGCCCTCCTTCGATATATCTGGGAACAGCCGGTCTGTGCCCACAAGTCAGGTGATTTGGACACCGTCGCCCACGATGCCGGTATCTTTGAATGGCATGGGAAACGGTGGTTTCTTGGCGTCTTCACTTCCGGCTTTGATGGGACGGACATGAATTATGAAACGGCGCGGTCATGGATCGGCCGTATTTCAAGAATTGTATTCGATTATATGAAGGAGAGGTAAAGCGTATGCAGCTTGGAACCGATGTGTACTATATGACAAAGGTGCCTCAGGCGTTTCTCTATGAGAAGGACGGAACCGTGGCGGATGAAGTGCTGTCCGGGTGGATTCTCCAGCGGCTTCCTGAAAAGGCTGAAAGGGGCTCCGCCTCTGATGCCAGGATCCCCGTGCAGACACACTACGGGTACCGCGGGTATATAGACCCATCGGCGCTTCGCCCCATCGCACTGGATGCCATCCGGCGCCGGGCAGCAGGAGAGAAGACAATGGTTGTCACAAAGCAGTTTGCCGACCTGCTCTCTCAGCCACGTGTTCAGGGTCAGATCCTCACAACCCTTTCTGTCGGCTCCTTCCTGCAGCTGATAAACCCCGCTGAACATGGGTATCTGCTTGTCGAAGTGGCGGATGGTCAGCGCGGCTACATGCCTGCCTCAAGCCTTTCCGGGCGGAAGGACAGCGACGGATACTTTTTATGCGGCTGTGACCCTTCATGGTTCCATTCACAGCAACCTTCCGCCGATCCGGACACGCTCAGGCAGCAGATTGTCCGCTGTGCGGAAAGCTACCTCGGTGTCCAGTACCGCTGGGGAGGGCATTCCGGCTCCGGGACCGACTGCTCCGGTCTGACATTCATGAGCTATCTGATGAACGGCATCCTGATCTACCGGGACGCGGAGCTTCACGATGACTATCCGGTTCATGAAATATCCTGGGCTGATAAGAAACCCGCCGATCTGCTGTATTTCCCCGGGCATGTCGCCATGTATCTCGGAAATGGACGCTATCTTCACAGTACAGGCTTTGCCCGGGATTTCGGCTGCGTATACGGCAGTCTGGTTGAAGGGGAGCCCGGATACAGACCCGATCTGGAAGGCAAGTGCACAGCGGTCGGAAGCATCTTTTCATAACAGCTTTTCTAGGAGGAAACATCATATATGAAGATCAGGGATATCAGGCTGTCCATCCTTTCTGTTCCGCTGCGGGTTCCTTTCAAAACCGCTCTGCGCAGCGTCAGCTCGGTCGAGGATGTCGTAGTTGAGATTCTCACCGATTCTGGCGAGACCGGCTTCGGGGAGGCTCCTCCGACCGGCGTGATCACCGGAGACACGACCGGCGCCATCGCGGGCGCCATCCAGGACCATATTGCACCGAAGCTGATCGGGCGGGACATAGAAGAGTTTGAAACACTCCTCAAGGATGTACAGGCTGCCCTTGTCCACAATACAAGCGCGAAGGCAGCGGTCGACATCGCCCTCTGGGATCTGTACGGAAAGCACCTGGGACTTTCTGTTTTCCGCCTTCTGGGTGCCGCCCGCCGTGAGATTGAGACCGACATCACGATCAGTGTGAATGACCCGGAGGTCATGGCGCAGGATACACTTGATGCCATCCGGCGCGGATATCGCACCCTGAAGGTAAAGGTCGGAGTGGAGCCGTCCCTTGACGTCGCCCGGCTTCTGGCAGTCCGGGCAGCAGCCGGGCCTGACATTCAGATCCGTATTGATGCCAATCAGGCTTGGTCGCCGAAGCAGGCTGTCCGGATTCTCGAGGAGATGGAGCGGAAGGATCTCGGCATCGAGCTGGTAGAGCAGCCGGTGAAGGCTTCAGATCTGGACGGTCTTGCCTTTGTAACCTCTCACAGCCCGATCCCGGTTCTGGCGGATGAGGCTGTCTTTTCCCCGCAGGATGCACTCGCCATCATGCAGCGTCATGCAGCTGACATGATCAACATCAAACTGATGAAGTGCGGCGGCATCACAAACGCGCTCCGGATTATCTCCGCTGCAGAGGTATACGGGATGGAGTGCATGCTCGGCTGCATGCTGGAGGCAAAGATTTCCGTGAATGCCGCCGTGGAGCTTGCCTGCGCCCGCCAGATCATTACCCGGATCGATCTGGACGGGCCTGTCCTTCTGAAAGAGGACCCGATCGAAGGCGGCGCTATTTTCCGAGAAAAACAGATTACGGTGTCAGATGCGCCGGGTCTTGGCATATCCGGTATCCGGCCCGGATACACAAGACCACTATTTGATAATTATGTCTGAAGGCTTTATAATAAGGGATGTGTCAAAATACTTTCAGAGTAAAAGTAAAATAGAAACCAGGAGAAGTGAACACTATGGCAATCGATCAGGCATTCATCATTCAGCAGATCAAAAAGAAGGAGACGCTCTACGCAGCCTTCTGCATGAATACCAAGATGCCATTCATCATCTGCGATCCGGATACCTACAATGATCAGGTATGGATTTTCGACGGTGAGGATGAGCTGAAGAAATTTGTGGAAGAATATGCACAGAAGAAATATCTGATACGCGGCGCAAAGATGGAGCAGAAGCAGTTCGGCGGCTTCTTTGCTTCCCTCTATACGCTTGACGTGAATGAGATCGTCTATGTGTCAGATGACGCAGTCTCAAAGATCGCGCTGTCAGACCTTGTGAAGCGACTCGATTTTTCCAATCTTCCGCCGCTCCAGAGGCCAGTTGAGAATCCGTCCCTCCAGCTCTCAGGGCTTTATTTCATGCAGGAGGCGACCCGGCAGATCCCCAATGAGGAGAAAAAGAATCTCAGTGAACTCAATGAGGAGTTCTCGGCCAATCTGGCAGCTGCCCGCTATATCGTGGCTGTGATTCCGAAGGAAGGCCCCGGAACACTCCCTGAAAAACTTCAGCAGCATGAATTCTCCGTCCCCGTCCTGAATATGAAAAATGGCAAGAAATTTGTTCCCTGTTTCTCAGATCAGTTTGAGTATGACAAGTTCCGCCAGAATCAGAAACTTTTGGAGCTCGCAGTGCCGCTTCCCGGACTGATGCAGTACGCCGGGAAAGATACCGACGGCTTTATGCTCAACCCGATGGGGATGTCGATGGTTCTCACAAAGGAACTAATCGAAGCGCTCGTAAAGGCCTTCCCGGATCGAATTCAGGAAGGCATCCAGAAAGCGAACGAGATTGTCCGTCAGGCTCAGGAATATGCAAAGAAAACAAGCGCAATCAGAAAAAATGCACCGGACAAAAAGCCTGAAGAGAAGAGGAAAGAGGTGCCGGTCAGCCATCTCCCCGGACACTCAAAGGTGCTGACACCCTCCTTCGCATCCAGAGGAAGAGCGGAAAAAGAGGCAGCTCCCGCGCCAGTCTACCGCCCGGTTAAGAAAGTGCCAAAAGAGCAGGAACCTTCCGGGAAGCAGCCTGATTCTGCTTCCACGAAACAGCCTGAAGAATAAAAATAAAGAGGGACAGTATAGACTCAGTTCTCCATAAACCGAAGGACACCGAATACCTTTCCGATGATCTGAAGATGATCCTTCACAATGATCGGATCCATGCTGTCATTCTCGGGCTGGAGCCTGATATATCCCTTCTCTTTGTAAAACCGCTTGACGGTTGCAGAGTCGTCAATCATCGCGACGACAATGTCACCGTTCCGGGCGGTTTTCTGTTCCTCTACCAGAAGAAGATCTCCGTTGTTGATGCCTGCATTAATCATGCTGGTTCCCTTTACCCGCAGCATGAAAGCCGGGTTCTGCGGTATATAGTCGGCCGGGAGCGGAAAATAGCTTTCGATATTCTGCGCTGCGAGAATCGGAACCCCTGCCGCTACCTGACCGACAAGCGGAATGCTGGCAACCTCGCGCCTTGTAACATTAAACGCATCGTCCACGATCTCGATTGCCCTGGGCTTCGCCGGATCCCGCCTGATATAGCCATTCTTCTCCAGAGATTCCAGATGGGAGTGGACGGAGGAGGTAGACTTCAGGTGTACGGCATCACAGATCTCCCTGACTGTCGGCGGATAGCCGCGCCTGACAATCTCGCTTTTCAGATAATCCAGAATTTCCTGCTGCTTCTTTGAAATCTTACCATATGCCATAAATAGAGAACCTCCCACCATGAAACCGTCCCGCTGAACGTGGTATCCGGCTTCCATCCGTGCTGTCCGTTTTTTTATCCCTTCAGGGTTTTTACCATCTTAACATACAGGAATGCGGAATGCAAACACATGTTCTTGTTTCAATTTCTGTGTCTTCTTTCATTTTTTCTTAATGAATAGATGACTGTGCCTTCATTGTTATTCATGCCTTCAGATGGTATAATTTGCATAAGTTACAGGGCATTCCACCAGAAAAGTCTTTGTCAATCTGACTCGCAGAAGGTCCGGGTGAACAGGACCGCTGCCTTCAGACAGGAGGAAGAAATCCTATGAAAAAGAAAGTAGTGAGTATACTGGCAGCGGCAGCCGTCGCGGCATCGCTTCTTGGCGGAGCTGCTCCGCTTACCGTTCTTGCCGACGGAACCATGGTCGTCTCCATCGGCGCCGATCTGACAGAGGATCAGAAGAGTGCGATCCTCAGGTATTTCGGGATCTACGGCAACAACAGCGTTCAGACCATCACCGTCACGAACCAGGATGAGCGCAGCCACCTGGCATCCTATATTCCGATCGAGCAGATCGGTACCCGGACCATCAGCTGCGCGCTGGTAAAGCCGACAACGACCGGAGGGGTCCAGGTCAAGACTGCCAACCTGAATTACATCACCAGCAACATGATTGCATCCAACCTGATTACCTGCGGCGTCACAAACTGCCAGGCCATCGCGGCAGCACCATTTGAGGTATCCGGCACCGGCGCGCTGACCGGGATCCTGATGGCTTATGAGAATGCGACCGGAAGCCAGATCAGCCAGCAGGCGAAGGATCTCTCTGCACAGGAGATTCAGATCACCGAGAATCTGAGCAACTCCGCCGAGAACCAGCAGGTCGCGCAGCAGATTGTCAACGATGTCAAGCTGCAGGTCATCAACGGAACAGTGGACGAGTCTCAGAATACAGACAACTCTGTCATCACGAACAATACGGTCAATGATCAGTCGGTCACGAACATTGTCAACAACGTTGTCAATCAGTACACAACCAACAACAACGACATCACGCTCAGCCAGGAAGACGTCCAGCAGCTGACAGACTACGCGAAAAAGCTTGCAGAGCAGGCTTACCAGCAGGGAGCAGCAGAAGCGAAGGCCCAGCTTGAAGCACAGTCCCAGGTTCAGAAGGATCTGTCGCAGACTACCGGCGTTGCCAACACCGATAACACCCAGAAGATTGTCGATGACACGGCAAAGAACCAGTCCTCGACAGAGAAGACGACCGAAGCAGGCTCCTCTTCGGCAGGTGAGACAGAGGCCGCTTCCTCCGAGTCGGAGGCAAGTATCTTCTCCGATACCGATCTGTCCGCACTGAACAATGGCGACACCGGCAGCACACTCGTCACCGGTACGGATTCCGCTGTCATTCAGAATGATATTCAGAATGGCGCTTCGGACAATGACAAGCTGATTGCGGGGGAGCAAGAAACACAGGCACAGTCCGAAACATCGTCCCAGGCCGACGCATCCGGGCTTGTGATCACGACGCAGGACTCCAACACCGAACAGACTACCCAGTCCGACGCCGCACAGACACCGGAGACTCAGGCTTCAGATGCGCAGGCATCGGATCAGCCTCAGACAGCTGTAACTGAACCGGCAGCCGGGGTAGCTGCTCCCATCACAACCGATCAGACATCTTCCTATTCGACCACTTACCTGTCGAAAGCCGGAGAAGCCTTCGTTCCGTCCTTTGCGGTCGCGCTGAAGAGCGATTCACTCATTCCGGTCAGCGGCACCTTCACAGTTGCAGACGCATCCGGCAATGTGCTTGGAAGTGCGGATCTCGCTGACAAGAGCCAGGTAACTGCCGTCAGCAGGGGAACTGCGAATGACGAGTTCAAGTCTGAAAACAACTGGGATCAGCTGACCGGCCTGTTCTTCCTGCCGAAGGATACAAACGGAAATCCTGTCGTCCCGGCAGCCGGAACAACCTACCAGCTGACGCTGAGCGGTACCTTCGCACAGACCACAGACGCATCAGCGGTTTCCTCGGCACCACAGGTTTCTGTCGATCTTCAGAATGTGACATACAGTGCTTCAGCTCAGGCAGCTTCCGGTCTGAATCTCGGGAATGTATCTTTGTCTGATCTGAAGGCAGGCGCAATGCTGAGCGCAGCAGTGGCAGACGACGGTTCCTTTGCAGCAGCGACGCTGAGCAGTCCGGATGGAACAGCGGCAGTCAATACCGCCGACGGTTCCGGTTCGGTTACAGCAGGCGGCGATCTTTCTGTGACCGTCACGCTGCAGAATGCGCCGGGCCTTGCGGAAGTGGATCTGCAGTATTCTGCAGCCGGCGCCGGTGAAACGGAGTCCGCAGATGCCTCTGCGCAGGGCTCAACCCTCCGGTACTTTATCCCGGTTCAGGCTCAGTAAAGCCGTTCACAGATTGCAGCATCATATTTATGTACGCCCTGGCAGCATTCCTGCCAGGGCGTATTCTTTTTTTGCTTGACTTTCTCCGGAAGAAGAAGTATGATGTCCGCAATAGATCTATACAGAAAACACATGTTTTACAAATAGATACAGTGAATCAGAAGGAGAATTTACATGAAACCAGCATCCGGTGAAAATACGATCCGGCCGGCATCCGGTTCCGGTCCGTCCTCAGCGCAGACGTCAAGCCGCCCGCGCAGCTATCATGACGAAAAAGACATCCAGAATACCCTCCAGCTTCGCGAAATTCTGAGGGAATTTCCACCGTTTGCAAAGCAATATTTCCTTGGAATTGAGTCCACGACGGCAACCCGGACTAGACTGTCGTATGCCTACGATATCCGAACCTTTTTCAGGTATCTGCAGGAAAACAACCCGATTCTTTCCCAGAAGGATATCCTCACCTGGGACGTGTCCGTCCTTGATCAGATCCAGCCGACCGATATCGAGGAATATGAATCCTTTCTAAAGGTCTATACAGTGGATTCATCTCTTGTCGGCGCTTCCCGTAAGGAAACCTACACCAACGGTGAAAAAGGCCTCAAGCGCAAGATGTCGGCACTAAGAAGCTTCTATGCATATTACTTCAAGAGACAGATGATTCAGACAAATCCGACCCTTCTGGTTGACATGCCGAAGCTCCATGAGAAGGCGATTGTCCGACTTGACGCGGGCGAATCGGCGGCTCTGCTGGACTTAATTGAACATGGCGGGGATGACCTGACAGGTCAGAAGAAACGATATTATGAAAAAACGCGCCTTCGAGATCTTGCGATTGTCACGCTGCTCCTTGGAACCGGAATCCGTGTGAGCGAATGCGTAGGGCTGGATGTCACAGATATAGATTTCCGGAACAACGGCATCCGGATCATTCGAAAGGGCGGCTCAGAGTCCATTGTCTACTTCGGCGAGGAAGTGGAAAAGGCGCTGAAGGATTATCTGGAAGAAAGAAAGTCCATCATTCCTCAGCCGGGTGAGGAGAACGCTCTCTTCTACTCAACCCAGAGGCGCCGGATGGGCGTTCAGGCTGTGGAAAACATGGTCAAGAAATATGCCCGGCAGATCACGACAACCAAGAAAATAACGCCGCACAAGCTTCGCAGTACCTACGGAACAGCCCTGTATCAGCAGACCGGAGACATTTATCTGGTCGCCGATGTGCTCGGCCACAAGGATGTCAACACCACCCGGAAACACTACGCGGCCATGGACGATGCGCGGCGCCGCAGCGCCGCCGGCGCTGTCAGACTACGGGAGACACCCGAATCCTGACTTATAAGAGTGCCTGCCGTCGGATATGCACCCCAGCACGCGGAAGAAAAGGTGCCCCGCGATCAGCTTTGAGCTGCAAATGCATGCTCGTCGAGCAGAATGGTGAAGGGGCCGTCATTCAGCAGGCTGACCTTCATGTCTGCTCCGAATATGCCGGTCTGTACAAGCGGAACCGCCTTCCGGCATTCCTCTACAATATATTGATAGATTTCTTCCGCGTGCTGCGGACTTCCGGCTTCTATAAAGCTCGGACGGTTCCCCCTCCGGCAATTTGCATACAGCGTAAACTGGGAGATTAAAAGCAATCCGCCGTCAACATCAGCCAGCGAGCGGTTCGTTTTTCCCTGATCGTCCTCAAAGATCCGAAGGGAAAGGAGCTTTCTTATATACTGGTCAGCCGTCTTTTTTGTATCCTTGTCACAGATCCCGATCAGGACAAGATACCCCTTCCGGATGGATCCGACCGTCCTGCCGTCGACATCAACGGACGCATGTGCAACTCGCTGGATCAGAAACTTCATCTTTCTATTTCCTTAACCTTTCGTCTGCTGAACCTCTCGCCTGTTTTTCGCCTGTTGCCATCTTCAGCGCCTGAATTTTTCAAGCAACTGCTCAAAGTATTCCGGGAGAGGCGCTGTAAACTCCATATAAGCTCCTGTGGAAGGATGTTTGAAGCCCAGCACCATTGCATGCAGGGTCTGTCCCTCAAGAGAATAGGGGCATCTGGAAGGTCCGTACACGGTATCGCCGAGAAGCGGATGTCCGATATGTGCCATGTGGACCCGGATCTGATGCGTGCGGCCGGTTTCAAGCCGGCATTCAATATACGTGTATGTGCCAAACCGTTCCAGAACACGATAATGGGTCACCGCCCTTTTTCCCCGTCCCGGCTCACAGACAGCCATCTTCTTCCGGTCAGCCGGATGCCTCGCCAGAGGTGCATCGATCACGCCCTCATCCTGCTTCAGATTTCCGGTCACGATTGCCCGATAACGCCTTGTAATCGTGTGGTCATGAAACTGCACAGCCAGACATTGGTGGGCTTTATCATTTTTAGCGGCAACAAGCGACCCGGTTGTGTCCCTATCAATCCGGTGTACGATTCCCGGTCTCAGAACCCCATTGATCCCGGACAGGCTTCCCCTGCAATGATAAAGCAGCGCATTGACAAGCGTGCCGGTCATATGACCGGCGGCCGGATGCACAACCATACCCTTCGGTTTGTTTACGACGATGACATCGTCATCCTCATACAGAATATCCAGCGGAATATTCTCAGGCTCAGCCTTCAGATCGTCCGGCGGCGGCAGAAGCACATAAATCATCTGTCCTTCCTTCAGTTTCAGCCCGGCTTTTCCGACAGGAACAGGCCCAGAATCAGTGCCGGGCGTCAGGACATGCCCCTCCTCAATCAGCTTCCGGATGTAGGACCTGGTCTGACCATTCATCTTCGCCGTCAGAAAGACATCAAGCCGGCTGCCCGCTTCTGCCGCATCTGCCCTGAAGGCCAGCTCCTCAGCCTCAGGCATGCTGATCTCCTCCGCATCATCTGCATCCTCCAGGCCAGGCTTCGACTCATCCGGCTGAGAAAGAGCTGCCGGAATTCGATTTTGCCATTCTGCTTCATTCATCCCTTTTTCTCATCTTTCCCATCTTGTGATCCGCTTCTTGTCCATATCTCAAGCTCACCGTCCCTATAGACAAAAAGCATCAGAATCAGAAGGAGCCCTGCACTCAGGGATACACAGATGTCTGCCACATTGAAGATCGGGAAATGAATCAGCGAAATATAGATGAAGTCGATCACGTATCCTCTGAAGATGCGGTCAATCAGGTTACCGACAGCTCCTGCGGTCAGCCCTGCCATGCAGACTCTAAGTGCCAGATATCTTCTGCTGTCCGGAACCCTGATATAGCAGATGATGGCAGCCAGGCTGACGGCAGCCGCAAACAGGATGAACAGCGGCAGCCGGTTCTGCAGCATTCCAAAGGCTGCTCCCCGGTTTTCCAGATAGCGGAGCTCGAGCACGCCCGGAATCAGGGTGACAAATCCCTTTCCTGAAAGCTTCAGGTTTCTGTATGCCAGCTCCTTGGTCAGCTGATCAGCCACGACAGCCGCACATACCCCGAATGCGCCTGCGATCCATTGTTTTCTTTTTTTTCGGCGGCCGATCCGCATACAATTCATCTCCCTCAATTGTTTTCAGTCGTTCTGATGAAGATCCGCATCAATAAACTCCAATGCCTTCCGGATTTCCTCATCCGTCACCGTCCGGTCAATATAGGCATCACCCAGCTGGTGAAGCAGTATAAAGCGAATCTGTCCCTTGTCCATCTTCTTGTCCAGCTTCATCACGCGGATAATGTCGTCAATCTGGATACTGTCAAATGAAATAGGCAGATCAAAGCCGACAAACATATCACGGATTTCGTAGAACGTATCATCATCAAGATACTTTCTCTGCCAGGAGATATAGGCTGCCACCACGCATCCAAGCGCCACACACTGCCCATGCGCAAGCGAGAAGTTTTTCAGCCGCTCGATCGCGTGGCCTGCGGTATGACCGAAATTCAGAAGGGCACGGTCGTTCATTTCCTCCGGATCCCTCTCTACAATCTCCCGCTTGATGTTGACACTCCGGACCACCATCTGGAGAAGTGTCGCGCTGTCGCGCTCCTCGATCGCCTCCATATGGTCGAGCAGCCATTCATAGTAACCGGCATCCCGGATCAGCCCATGCTTGAGGACCTCCCCCATACCGCTGGCGAACTGAAGGCCATCGAGGGACTGGAGTGTGCTGATATTGAGATATACCATGGATGGCTGATGGAAGGCACCGACCATATTCTTGTACTTGTCAAAATCTACCCCTGTTTTTCCGCCGATGCTCGAATCGACCTGTGACAGGAGTGTCGTCGGAATCTGAACAAACCGGATTCCGCGCAGGTAGCAGGCAGCAGCAAAGCCCGCCATATCACCGACAACGCCCCCTCCGAGCGCTACAACGATATCATGACGGTCAAGACGGTTTTCAATCAGATATGTCAGAATCTTCCGAATCCAGTCCAGATTTTTGTGTTCTTCTCCGGCCTGGATCACGAAAGACGAAAGCTCGGCGCAGACCGGCCTTAGTCTGTCCAGCACCTCCCTCAGATAAAACTTTTCCACATGGCTGTCTGTGATGACAGCCATGCGTCTCCCTGACGGCTTCAGGTCCGCCATGCGTTCCCCCAGATGATCGAAGGAATCCTCCGGATAGATGCGGTAGATCTCCTCAGAACCTTTTCTGACGGATATCGGACTGTGAAAGGCTGCTGCTGTGTTTTCTGTCTGCTCCATCTCTTTCTCTCCTCCCTTTCCGGATATGAAAAGACCGCCGGGTCAATGGACTTCACGGCGGTCTTGTGCGATCTTTCCTGCCCGCAGGCAACGTTAAAAATCCTCATCATCTCCGAGGTCATCCGGATCAAATGTCCCGGTGAGAATCTCCTGAAACTCTCCGGTGATCTGAATATCCTTCGGTGTGAGTACAAAAATATAATTACTGATCTTGTCCAGTCTTCCCTGAAGCGCACAGGTGCACCCGGAAGCAAAATCGAACAATCTCTGGGAGACGTCCAGATCAAGCCCCTCCAGGTTCAGAATGACAACGCATCTGGCCACCAGTGTCTTTGCAATCTCAAGAGCATCCTCCATCGACTTCGGCCTGATCACACATACAGAATAATTATTCGTCTCTTCGTCCTCCTGTACGGCTTTCCTTGGCCGGAAGTTCGATACCTTCGGGCTCCTTGCTCTTTCCGGAGCTGAATCATATGGACTTTCGGGTTTTTCCACTGCCTGCCCGAAGAATGAACGTCTTTCCCTCTTCTGCTGGGGGAAAGATGTCACAGCAGACTTAGACCCGCTGTCTGTCTCCTCACGTCTCCGAATGAGGCGTCTCGATGGTTGACGATCTACAAGATCCACATCGGAATCATCTTCATCCAGATAATCGTCCTCGTCGACATCATCATTCAGGGTGACTTTTTCCAGAAACTTATCGAAACTAGGAAATTTCATGAAATGCTGGACTCTCCTGTCTTCTCTTTCATGCCGTAATCTCTCTCACCGAAGATTCCGGTTCCGACTCTTACATAGGTAGCCCCCTCCTCGACAGCCGTCTCGAAGTCTCCGGTCATCCCCATGCTGAGCTCAGACATAGATACATTATCAATGTTTTGACGGGCGATGTCAACCGCTAAATTTCGGAGTGTCCGGAATACGGGTCTGTTATCCTCCGGTTTTTCCACAATCGGCGCGATCGTCATCAGGCCCTTGACCCGGATATGCGGATAGCGCGACACTGCTCTGACAAAGGCTTCTGTATCCTCCGGACGAATGCCGCCCTTGGTAGCCTCACCGGCCACATTCACCTCCACAAGGACAGGCATCACAAGCTGATGCTTCTCAGCCTCCTTCTCAATGGTCTCGGCAAGCTCAGGCGAGCCCAGCGAGTGGATCATCACCGCCTTGTCGATGATGTATTTCACCTTGTTCCGCTGAAGGTTCCCGATCATATGCCAGCGAAGATTTTTGGGGAGAACCTCATATTTATCTCTCAGCTCCTGCGGTTTGTTTTCGCCGAAATCGATGATCCCCTCCGCCATGGCCTCCTCGATCATGGAAACCGGCTTTGTCTTGCTGACCGCAATCAGTGTCACCTCGCTGCGGCTCCTTCCGGCTCTGTCACAGGCAGCCTGTATCCTCTTTTCAACATCCTCCAGATTTTCCCTGATCATGTTTACCCTCCATCTATGAATCCGGTTTCCGAGGTCTCAGGCAATGATTTCATCTTCCTTCACCTTGGAAGCATCCAGTGCAATCCGGTCGTGCGCGGAAAGCCCATAGGTATTCTCGGGATTGACGATGCAGAATTCTTCATTCTGGTCGACAATGTTCACCTCGCGGAATACCGCGTATCCCTTGTTGATGTTGTAAACGCCCTGGACCGTCTCCTTCACATCGTCCGAGATTTCATATTTTTTCTCTGTGCCCGGCATAATGATATAATCACCATCCTTCAGCACAGAGGCATCAACCAGGTATGTGTTGGAATCCGTATCCTTCGCGTATACATTCGCTGTGAAATTGCGGTTCTGCGCGGATCCGTCGCTGCGGAATGTCTGGGTCTGGAGATAGACCTCCTTCTCAGAAGACTGACTCACCGTGACATACTCTGCAGGTATTCTGTAGAAATCCCTGCTGACGATGGCTGAAACCGGTATCTTCAGTCCCTCTGCCTTACTCAGGATCAGTTCGATATCGAGGAATCTGTCCTCTGCAAACCGCACCAGCGAGTTTGTCAGCGTGATCTTCCCGTAATAACCGTCCTTCCCGGAAATGATTGTAAACGGAGCCGTAAAAACGCTGTTGTCTTTCAGAAAGCGGACTCGGATTCTTTCTGTTCCGTCAAGCTGAATGCGGAGCTGGTCATCTACAGGGAAATACAAATACCATGTCTCGCTGGTTACAAGCTTATAGATATCATCGCCCGCCGAGACGCTCTTGTGAAGCCGGAGGTTCTCGCGTTTGTAAGCCCGCTTTCCAAACATATCCGCGTCAAGCTGCGACTCTTCTGTATGCTCATAGCCATCGACAGAGTAGACGACAAACCCGGCGCTCTGGGACTGATAGCTGCCGCTCACGTACTGACCTGCATTCTCATCGATCGAAGACTGGAGAATCACACTTTCCAGGTCCGCCTTCAGGTTATAGACGGAAGAGAAATCATTCGGACCGGAGTTCGCGCTGTACGTCGAAAGCATGCTCTTGACAGAGGTCAGCTCCTCATCCGAAAGACTTGTCTGAACGGATGCCTTCTTGCCGGATTCATCTGCCTGCCCTCCGACAGAACAGATCAGCTCCCCGCTTCCGACATTCGAACCCTCACGAGCATAATATGTGACCACGCCTGATTCCTGCGCCTGCACCACTTGCTCGGACTTCAGCGCGAGTGCACTGTATCTGTAGTTGCCGGAGAGCGAGCCGCTGACAACCTCATAAGGTGTCACCTTTTCACGTGTCAGATAAACCACAAAGATAATGATCAGATAGATCAGGATCATACCGAACAGAATCGTTCCGATATTGAGATCGAACCGATTGTCCAGGCGGATGATTTTCCGGTTATTCTTTTTTTTCTTTTCTGTACCAGTCAAAGATCCTGCCCTCTTATACATACAAAAGGCGGCGGGCTGCCGGCTTCAAGCGTCCGGAAACCCGCCGTATTCAGTTTTTCAACACCTCTGTGTTGAATGTTTGGATTTCATTCAGTTGGTCAATTCATGAACCTGCCGTGATCACAGCTCTGCAATCACCGCGTCATGGTACTGTTCAGGAAGCTGCTGCTTTGTAAGGGATATGCTCACGACAAAATGGACGCCGAACTGCTTCGAGATGTCCTCCAGTTCCTTCAGGGCCGGTACCGGATCCCCGCCCTCCTCAAGCTTCGCAATCTTCAGGAAGCTGTCGAGGTACACATATTCAAGATCGTGATCCTGGGAAATGATGCCGCAGATAAAGCCTAAGAATTCGTCACTGTCCTTGATCGGGAAATTTGTCATATCGATCAGACGGATTTTATTGTTCAGTTCATACATATGCTGTGTACTTTTGTCAAGGTAAACAACGTTCCCGCTTACATTCTTGATCTCGTTGTTCGCCTTTTCCAGAAGTACCTTTGTCTTGCCTCTGCCCTTTTCTCCAATGATGAACTGTATCATATGTCGTTTCCTCCTTATATTCGGGATCGGTTCATGCAAATGCTCTGAAATCAGTATAAACGATTGCCCTCTCAAATTCAAGAACTGTTCATCAAACAAGTTGAAACAAGTTCATCCGGAGATATCTCCACCCTCACTTGCCGGCAAGTGAAAGGATCTGGGTCATATCGACATACAGCTGCTCCTTATCCTGTGAATTCAGAATAACAGAAATGTACGGATTCCCATATGCATCCTTCGACAGAATACTCAGGCAGGCACCGGCAGCATCCGTCGTGCCGGTTTTTCCTCCGTAGACCGTCACATTATCCGGTGTCTCCGCACTTCCATCAAGATAATGGTCCGTTGTCGTCCATGTGTTCCCGTAGGCATCTCCCGTCCCATCCTTGTACTCGGCATAATACGTTTTTCTGCCGATAATGTCCAAAAACAGGTCATACTGCATCAGCGCGTTGAATGTCAGATAGACATCATAGGCGCAGGTATAATGATTGTCCTGCGTCATGCCGTAGGGATTCACAAAATGCGTATGGGTCGCTCCGAGTTTCACAGATTCGTCATTCATCATCTGTACAAACTTGTCCACCGAGCCGCCGACATGCTCCGCGACCATCATTGCGGCGTCATTGCCGGAGGCAATGAGCATCCCATATACAAGCTGCTTCAGCGTCAGCTGGTCACCGACATGCAGCCCGCAGACAGAGGAACCCTCCTCAATATCGTTTGCTGTCTCTGTCACCGTCACAACGTCGTCAAGGTTGCCATACTTGAAAGCCACCAGCGCTGTCATCAGCTTTGTCAGAGAGGCCTGCGGACGCTGTTCGAAGATATCCTTTGCATAGATCACCTTTTGACCGGTCACATCGAAAAGCGCTCCCTCTGTGGAGGTGATAAAGACCGCATCCGGATTCACATCCGAATCTGTCACGCACAGCCCCTTGGAAAACGGATCCGCACTCATCCTGTCTCCAGCTCCCGGAAGACCGAAAACAGTGCTGCTGTCGGAGTAGGCTTCCAGGAGGGAAACATCATGCGACCGGAAGACATAAAAGTACACAGCCCAGATGGCACAGGCGGTCAGCACCAGCAGAAAAGTGGCTATGAGTGCAAGCTTCAGATTCTTCTGCCTTTCCTCTGTTTCTCTGGCCTGTATTCTGTTCCATTCACGCTGTGTATAATAATCAGGTTTCTGTTCTGTTTTTCTCATATCATCTGTTCAGGCTGTCCGGACGCACTCAGCGGTACATCTCGCGCCAGTCAAGGTCGCCCCGGTCAAGAGACTTCAGGAGAATCTCCGCGGAAGCGATGTTCGTTGCAAGCGGAATGTTATGGATATCACAGCTTCTGATAGCCTTTGTGAGATCCGAGTTGCCGTTGCGGATACCGGTTTCTCTGTCCGGATCCCGGAAATACAGAACAAGGTCCATCTGATTCTGTTCAATCATGGCACTCATCTGCTGCTCTCCGCCGACATGCCCTTCCAGCAGCTTGTGGACGTTCAGCCCCGCAGCTTCCTGAATCAGCCTTCCGGTCGTTCCCGTCGCGTAAAGCTGGTGACGGGAGAGAATTCCCCTGTAGGCAATGCAGCAGTTCTGCATCAGTTTTTTCTTTGCATCGTCAGCGATTAGTCCAACATTCATAGGGAAACCTCCTTCCCATCACCGTCAGGTGAGTTGTTATGGCAGATAGCGATAGGTTTTTCGTACCTCCGCCTTGCCCGGTCCCCTCCTCCGGGGGACATATTCTTTTTTCGGCTGCAGTCCCACATTCAGGCAGACGCCGATTCCTGCAAAGAAGATCACAAGACTCGTGTTCCCGTAACTGACAAACGGAAGCGTGATCCCGGTATTCGGCAAAAGCCCCGTCGTCACGCAGATATTCAGTGTACTCTGAATCAGGATCAGACTGCCCATTCCGATGCAGATCAGCGCTCCTGCCTTATCTCTTGCCCTCATTGCAATCCGGATGCACAAAAGCCCGATGATCAGCTCCAGGATGACAATCAGGACACAGCCGGCAAATCCAAGCTCTTCGCCTGCAACCGCAAATATAAAATCCGTCTGTGACTCAGAGATAAAATTGCCATTCTTGACAGAGTTGATGGCATCGTTGTTGAGTCCCTTTCCAAACAGCTGGCCTGAACCGATCGCAATGATCGAATTCTGCTGCTGCATGGAGGCCTCCGGGTACTGTGTCGGATGGAGCCACGCGAGAATCCGGAGAACCTGGTAGTTTTTCTCCCCGATTCCCGGCTGGTTCAGCAATCTGTTCAGAACAATCAGAACAGCCGGGATCGCCACTGCCAGCACACCGATTACAATCTTCATGCTGAGCCCGGCTGCAAACATTATAACACAGAATGCAGCTGCTGTCGCAATGGTCGTCGAGAGATCCGGCTCTTTCAGGGTCAGAAACAGCGGAATTCCTGCGAGAACAAGCGTGAGCAGTATCATCCACAGCGAATTGATTCGATTCTCATAATGTGCAAAGAAGCCCGAGAAAAACAGGATCAGCACCAGCTTCATCAGATCGGAGGGCTGGAACTGTATCCCGGCAATCGTGATCCACCTTGTCGCACCGCCGATGTTCTCGCCGAAAACCAGAACAGCCGCCAGCAGCAGACATACCCCGGCATAAAAAATCCAGCGGAAATGCAGCAGATACGTATAGTCCGACAGCGACAGGACAACCATTGCAATGATCCCGATGACCATTCCGACAAGCTGTCTGGACTGATAGGACTCCTGCGCGCTTCCGATGACAAGCAGCCCGATCGTGGCCAGGAGAATGCATGCCCCTGCGAGCGGGAAGCTGTAATTTCTGATTCGATATTGTCTGAACATGAAGATTCCTCTCCCGGCATCAGGCCTTTTTCTGCGGGGCGTCCGTCCCCGTCATGCTGTCAGCAGCTCCCCTGGAATTTTTCCCGGGCAGTTTTTTACCATGAAGAATGGCATCGAACAAGTCACCCGACAGCGGCTCCAGGCTGATATGCCCTTCCCTCAGACAGGCGACCTTCGGATCCGGTGCATACTCTCTGTCAATCTCCGTTTTCCGGATTCCCGAGACAGCCCTGTGTCCGGCGATCGATATCTCAAATGGCTTCAGCACCGTTCCGGATATGAATGAATGCTCATTCCCGGATGCCCCGGCTCTCAGAATGCCCATGGCAATCCCGAGCACGACAATGCTGCCGTCCGACACCACCTCAGCGCCGGGCTGTACATCCCCCAGAATCACGACAGTCCGGCCAAAAGACAGCCGCTGACCATTTTTCAGAGACTGCGTGACCAGGGCCGCTGAGTTCTCGGTTGTATCACGGATGCTCTTTGCAATCAGCTCGGCCTCCTTCTCCTGCCGGGAGGCATCCTCATCAATGATGCAGGTGATATCGAGCTGACAGCTGTCCGTAATCGCCTTCACAAGAAGGCGCTGTTCCTCATCGCTCAGCCCCCTTCCCTGAAAGCGCACCGCCATCTGCCCGTTTTTGAAAAACTTCGCACTTTTCCGGAATTTGTCCCGAACATCCTCAAGCAAGGTCTCAAACGGGACATCCGGCGCACACAGAAGCGTGAGAACATACTGGTTGCTTTTGAGTTCAAACGAGGCCATCCTTCATCTCCCTGCTGAATCTGCTGGTTTAGTCATTTCTTGTGTTTCCGCTCTGTACCTGAATCGCATGCCCGGGCGTGAGCTCGGAAAGATCCTTCTGGTTGAAGTAGTAGTTGACGACGTCCTTTGCGATGGCGGCTGTATTCGCGGAGCTGTAGCCATTCGCGACACGGACAGCCAGCGCCATCGTCGGCTTGTCAGACGGGGCATAGCCGACAAACAGCGCATGGTTCGGCTTTGTCACAACCTCCTGTGCGGTTCCGGTCTTTCCGGATACGCTGACACCGCTGTATCCGGTGAAGGCGCTGCTGTTCTGCACCACCTGCTTCATTCCCTCGTGGATGGCGTTCCAGTCCTCCTGCGGCATCGATACCTGGGAGTGCAGCTTCGGCTCATGCTCCGTCACCGTATTCCCGTTCGAATCGGTTGTCTTGCTGATCAGGGACAGATCATAGCAGCTGCCCGAGTTTGCGATAGTGGTCACATAGCGGGCAAGCTCCGATACGGTGTAGGCGTTGTCGGACTGCCCCATCGCACCACGCACTGCATCGTAGGTCAGCAGATGAGGGCTCGTCTCCGGAACCTCGATCCCGGACTTGGAGTCCAGCCCGTACAGGGAAGCATATTGCTGAAGCTTCTTGACGCCGTCGTCATCGTTGTACGTCCCGCCCTCGGAACCCAGCCGGTAGCCCAGCGTATTGAAGAAAAAGTTGCAGGAATTCTTGATGCCCGCGACCAGATCCTCCGTCCCGTGGATGCCGCCTTCATTGTAGATCCAGCACTTGATTGGTTTATCTGTCTGCTCGAAGATACCAGAGCAGTAGATCGTCTCCCCGAGGCTCAGCACGCCCTCGCTGAGCGCGGCGGTCGCCGTGACCAGCTTGAAAGTCGAACCCGGCGCCAGGAGCTCCTGGGTTGCCCGGCTGTAGAACGGACTCGACAGATCCGTGGCCAGCTTGTTGTAATAGTCCGAATCCATCTCGTTGACGAGCCGGTTGCTGTCATATCCCGGATAGGTGACACAGGCGCGGACCGCTCCGTTTGACGGATCCGTCACCACAATGGCCCCGGAACAGGGTGCCAGCGCCAGCTGCGCCGGGGTGATTTCCAGATTGTAGATCTTGTCCCGGATGAAATCGTAAGCGGAAAGAGATCCGTCTGACAGGTTATTGTAGTCCTGCTCATTCATCTTGAGGACACCCTGGTCAAACAAGAGCAGGCACATCTGGGATCCGGACAGAGAGCCCTCCATCAGCATATAGCGGAAAACATGCTTGCAGAAGTCTGTATCCTTCAGAAGATCTGCCGCGATGTAGTCGGCCAGTGATGAATAGACTTCATTGGAATCCATGTAGCTGGTCTGCTGCACGATTCCATCGATGTTGATCCAGTCCTTGGAAATTGCATAGGACAGATAGTCCTTCAGGCTGATGGTGCCGGCCTTCCACGCCTTATAGGTCTGGTCTGTCTTGTCGACAGCCTCCGTATTCAGGATGCCCGCATTCGGAAGCATGGTGTCGACGATATAGGACTGATAGACCTTCATCTCATCTGACAGGTCATTGTAGATGGTCGGCGTATCGCTTGTCAGCTGGCTCTTCAGATCCTTAAAAATCGAAGCGGCCTTTTTCTGGAACTGCAGATATACCTCCTTCTCGTTGTCAGACGCATCCGCGTTCGAAAGGTGTGAAACACTCAGCACATTGTTCTCGAACAGGGAATAATACACGTCGTAGACCGGGATTCGGACCTGGTCAGCGGACGTGATGTATTCCGTATTGATTGATTCCGTGTCGACAATGTTCGCCCAGACAATGCCGGCGATGTATTCCTCCAGAATCTGGTAGCAGACCTTCTGAAGATCGGCGTCAATCGACAGATAGATGGAATCTCCTGCCTGAGGCTGTCTGATCGAATCGACGGAGAGGGTTCTGCCCAAATTGTCGACATAGATCGTCTCCGATCCCTTCTTGCCCTGCAGACTCGTCTCCATCTCCTTCTCAAGGCCGACCTTCCCCACAACGTCGGTCGAATCGTAGGAGGAATCCTTCTGCTGCAGATCCTTCAGCTCGTCCTCTGAAACCTTCCCGGTGTACCCGATAATCGGTGCAAAGTACACCGCATCGTTGTAAACCCGCTTGTAGTCCTCTGTCACCTGGATTCCCTTCAGCTCCCCGGTATTCTCCAGAAGCTGTGAGACCGTCTCGGAGCTGACATCCGACGCAATCGTGATAGCGTTGTACCGCTGATAGCTGTTCTGCTGAAGCAGGCTCCGGAAATGACACAGCTTCAGGACTTCCTCTGGGGTGTAGCTTTCCGGAAGATTCCACTTTTCACGATCTGCTTTCCTGACGCTTTCTGTCCCGATACCGAAGTACTTGTCGCTGCACAGAAGAGCGATCATGTCCGCTGCACTCATGTCCGTCTGCTTCGGAGAAAGCTCATCGATTGTCTTGTAGCCGAACAGGTCTGCCTTGAACCGGCTGAGGTTGAACCCCTTCACGTTGTAGACATACTGTCCGTCTGCATCCAGGCTGATCTGAAAATCGTCAGACACGCTGTCCCCATGACTCTCGATCACCTTGATGGCATTGTAGAGGATGCCATTGAGGGCGAGGTTGTGGTCACGGCTGCTCCCGTAGCTGCCGCTGTCCTCCATTGTCACATCGTACACCAGCTGATTGTAGGCCAGCAGTTTGCCGTTTACATCGTAGATCTCCCCCCTCGTCGGCTTGAGGGTCTTGGTCCGGAGAATCTGCATGGTGTGATTTTCATCATAGTTCTCTCCATTGATGATCTGAAGCGTGAACAGCCGGATGATCATGACCGCAGTCATGACAAGGGAAAGCACCACGATGATGGCAACCCTCGGCTTCAGCCCGATGGAACTGATCCGTTTCCTGCTTTTTTTCTCTTTCTCTCTATCCTTCAATTTTCGCCTCACACGGAAAAATAACCCCTGATTGTCTTTTTATTGATCAGGTAGTTCAGCTGATAGACAAAAACCCCGAGAATGACCGTATAAATCAGCTCCGGGATGATGATTCTTCCGAAGTAAAAGAAGAAATGAATCCTTCCCCTCAGCAGAAAGGAGCCAATATACTGGTACAGCCCGCACAGCAGATCAGACAGCCCGATCAGAAGCATCGGTGTCTTGATATCGTCATCATAAAAGATTCGGTATGCGAAGCCAGCCAGAAAACCGGTCCATGCGTAGATCAGCGCATAGTAGCCAACCCTTCCGCCGGAGAACAGATCGATCAGCATGCCGGTCCAGAAGCCCATCAGCATGCCGGTCCGGCTCCCGCACATCAGTGCGAAGCTCGCCGTCAGAATGACTGCCAGATTCGGCCCGATGGATGCAACGCAGAGCGCCTCCGGCCATGCAGTCTGAAGGAGAGCCGTTACGATGCACAGAAGTGTCAGAGCAATTCGTCTTTTCATTCCTGGCCTCCCGCATTCTGACCGGCCGTGCCGGCTTCCGCTCCGTCTCCGCCGGCTGTGTTCCCGTTTTCCGGACTCGCGGCGGCAGTGTGATCGCCGGCAGCATCCGCGTTCGCGCTTCCTGTGCCTTTGGCCTGGTCTGCCTCAGAAGCTGCCGTCTCCGACTCGTCTGCCGCTCCCGCGGCCGCTTTGGCACGCTCTGCCTTGTCATTCTTTGCATCGTCCTGGCTTGCTACATAATTTTTGAGCGTCCGGATGACAAGAACCTCCTGAAGATGCCTGAAGTCCACAACCGGTGTCAGCTGACCGGACTTTGTCAGGTTGTTCGCATCGTTGTTCAGCTCCGAAATATATCCTATCAGAATCCCGGGCAGGTACTTCTCCGAGATGTTGCTTGTCACAACCTTGTCTCCGACATGTACGTGATTGTTGTCATCCAGAAGCTTCACCAGTGAGATGGTTCCCTGGTCGATCAGCTGCAGGTTCCCTGCTACAATACAAGTATCGGAAGTTGTCGATACCATCGCGGAGACATTGCTGTCGTCGTCAATAATGGAGCGGACAGTCGCCCAGTTCGGCCCGACCTTCGTCACAATGCCGACGAGTCCTGCCCCTGCTATGACGTTGCAGTCAACCTGGATTCCGTCATTCGTCCCTTTGTCGATCGTGAACGTGTTGTACCAGTTGCTGCTTCCCCTTGAGACCACGTTTGCCCCAACCATATCATAATCCGAATACTGGTTTTTCAGATCGAGCAGCGTCTGCAGTCGTGTCAGCTCTTCCTTATTCAGCACAAGCTCACTGTTCTCTGCCGTCAGCTTGTCAACCTTTTCCTGAAGTTCCTTGTTCTTCTCCTGCAGGCTTGCGGATCCCTCCAGATTTGTCGACAACCCGGACAGGTACTGTCCGAAGCTGTTCATGCTTCTCTGAAGCGGCGTGACCAGAACCTTCACGACATTCCCGGCCGGCCCGGACGCAGCATCCGGAAATATGATGGAAAGTGCAATCAGACCTGCACAGATGACGGTGATCACGCTAAGCAGGGTCTTTCCGCTTTTTTTATCTTGATTCATCTTGACCGGACTCCTTCACCAGACTGGCGACCGCATCAGAGGATGCAGTTCCTTTTCATTGATCATTGTCACAATCCCGCGAATTGTCGAATTCTTCGGGTCCTGTATATGATACACCGGAAGAGACAGCTGCTTCTGAATATAAATCGGCAGATTCTGCAGCATGGACACGCCGCCTGTCAGGAAAATCCCCTCTCTCATAATATCCTTCCGAAGCATGGGAGGCGTTCTGTCCACAACAGACCGGATTTCCTCCACAATACGGTCAACCGTACCGAGCACCGACACGGAGACCGCCAGCGCCGGGATCATGTCGGATTTCGGAAGACCGGAAAGCATGTGGATCCCGAACACCTTCTGCTCAATTCGGGGGCCGTTGATCATGAAAGCCAGATTGTTCTTCAGGCTTTCAGCCGTCCTTTCCCCGATGCTGATGTTGAATTTACGCCTGACCATCGTCGCAATGTCCCGGTCAAGCTCCAGGCCGCCCTCCCGCATCGTACGCCCGATCACCACCTGTCCTTCGGAGAGGACGGCGATCTCCGTCGTATCCGCGCCGATGTTCACAATCATATGGCCCGCCGGGCTGAGCACCGGCAGCCCCACCGAGACGGCATCCGCCACAGCCTTGTCGACCAGATGAACCTTCCCGGGACTAAGTGTGGAATTCATAACATTGTAGAAGGCTCTCTGCTCTACAGGCGTGACCTGAGAGGGAACTGCGAGACAGATCCCCGCGCTCTTCTGTGAAAAGGTCGTAAACTTTCTGAGTGTCTGCGTCAGAACTATCTCCATGTCAGAGGCATTTGCAATGACACCGCCCGCCATCGGACGGGAAACACGGATACTCCTCGGATTCTTTCCGAGCATCTCCCACGCATCGTTCCCGATTGCAAGAACCCGTCTGCCGCTGACGGCAATCATATCCCTGCTCTCCATGAACTTCTCTCCGCTCTTGTCGCGGAGCTTCAGCGTGTCGGTCCCCAGGTCGACACCCACCATATTTGTAAAAAGCATTAAAGAATCTCCTCCGCAGCAGATCGCCCTGCATCCGGATCCCTGATCAGTTTTGCGAGACTGACCGCTCTTCTGTCTCCGATAATGATATGGTCGAGAAGCGGAATCCCGATCACGCTGCCGGCATCCCTGACACGCTGTGTCAGACTGATATCCTCCGGGCTCGGATCAGGCTCCCCGCTTGGATGATTATGAATGAGGATGATGGAGACAGCTCTGTGGTTCAGCGCGCTGATAAAGATCTCCCTCACCCCGATGACCGTCCCGTTCACAGTTCCGCTCGATATCACCTCGTCGCCCAGAAGACGTCCCCTGGTATCAAGCATCACAACAAGCGCCATCTCCTGCCGCCTGTGCCTGAGATCTTCCATATAATAGAGGGCAACTTCCCGCGGCTGGCTGAAAAACGGCGTCTTTCCCCTCACCGACTTGGCAATCCTCCTGGACAGTTCAGCGATGCAGATCAGCTGCATGGCCTTCACCCTGCCGATCCCGCGCACCTTCATCAGCTCCGGGACAGTCGCACTGCAAAGTCCGGCAATCCCTTCTGTGCCGAAGGAATCCATCAGGCTTCTTGACATCTCGATAACAGAGATGCCTTCCGCTCCTGTTCTGAGCACAACAGCCAGAAGCTCAACCTCCGTGAGCACACCCGGCCCTGCTGAGGCACACTTTTCATAAGGCCGCTCCTCTTCACGCAGCTTCCGGAGTGCAGCAGAGCCTTCCTGTCTTGGATAAACCGACTGATGATTCTGTTTCATGTGTACGCACCATGCGCACATTCTCCCACCCGAAAGGCTCCAAGCCGCCTGCCTGAAAAGCCTTGCAGTTTATTCTAATGAATGCTTCCTCTAAAGTCAAATGCCAGGAACGTCCATTTCCGGCTTCCGTCTCAGGCTGTCATCTTTCAAGTGCGGCGATGACTTCCGCAACCCTGAGGCCGTCGACGGCTGCCGATGTGATGCCGCCTGCATAGCCCGCCCCCTCTCCACAGGGATAGATGCCTGGAAAATGAAGAGCCTGAAGGTCTTCTCCACGCTCGATCCGTATCGGCGAGGATGTCCGGCTCTCGACGCCGGCAAGGAGAGCAGACGGATCCGCAAACCCGTGAATCTGCCTGTCCCATGCCAGAATCCCTTCCTCGATTGCTCCCGCGATCTGCTCCGGCAGGATGCTTCTCACATCGGCGGCCGCATACTGTCCCCGGAACTTCGGTCCGGTCTTCCATGCTTCCGCTTCTGCCATGGACTCCGGGCTGCGCAGGGACTCCCTGTACGCTCCAAATGTCTGGACCGGAATGGCGCCGCGCCCGGCAAGAAAAGCAGCCCGCTCCAGGCGACGCTGAAACTCTACCCCGGCAAAGAGCTCCGGATCCGGCCTGTTGCCTGACAGAATGTCCGGATGTTCCTTCCGGATATCGCTGAGATATCCCCGGATGTCCTGGGGTGACACGGTAACGACAATCGCGCTGTTGGCGAAGCCGGAGCCTCTGTCATGATTGCTCATGCCGTTGACCGCCAGAAGCCCCTCCTCCGACGATGCATTGACGACATAGCCCCCCGGGCACATGCAGAACGAATAGACGCCCCGCCCGTCCGGAAGCCGGTGTGTCAGCTTATACGGTGCGGGCGGCATCTCATACGGGCATTCCGCCCCATAGAGCGCCCTGTCAATCATTCCCTGCGGATGCTGAATCCGAAGTCCGACGGCGAACGCCTTCGACGTCATGCTCAACCCTGTATCGTACAGCATCCGGAAGGTATCGCGCGCGGAATGTCCGACTGCCAGCACCAGTACATCCGTCAGCAGATGGGTTTTCAAGGTCTCCGGTTCCCTGTCCCTCTGCTGCCGCTCGGTCACAATCTCCCAGATCTCCCGATCGCTGCGGCCGGCGGCTTTCCCTGCCGGTTTCACACTGATCAGCTTTTCCGAGAAGCGGACCTCCCCGCCGCGGGCGATGATTTCATCCCGGATGTGCGCGACCGCTCCTCTCAGCACATCGGTTCCGATGTGCGGCTTATAGGAATACAGAATCTCCGGATCGGCGCCTGCCTCCACAAAGGTCTCCAGCACAAACCGGATCCTCCCGAAGGCATCCTTCACCCCTGTATTGAGCTTTCCGTCTGAAAATGTACCTGCCCCGCCTTCCCCGAACTGAACGTTCGATTCCGGATTCAGCCTGCCGCCTTCCCAGAACCTGGCCACCGACTCCGTCCGCTGAAGGACGCTCTGCCCGCGCTCAATCAGGATGGGCCGCAGGCCTGACCGCGCAAGAGAAAGGCCGCAAAACAGTCCAGCAGGTCCCGTCCCGACGATGACCGGCCTCAGCGATTCCATCTGCCCGCAAAGCTTTTCCCCGCTTTCATCTATGGCTTCCCGGCATGAGGAATTCTGATTTTCAGCCGATATTCCAGAAGCTGCGCCTCCCCGTTCCGATTTCCGGACCTGTCCTGTTCCTGCTGACGGAAGGGTATACCGGACCTCCTGAGCCCTGGTGACATTCCGGTCTCTGTTTCTGCCCAGGATCTTCTGTTCCAGCCCCGGGTCATTCAGCATGACATCAACGGTAAATACATAGAAGAGATCCGGCTTTTTCCGGGCGTCGACAGATTTTCTCCGGATCTGCATCGAGAAATCATCCTCCCGACGAAGGTGCAGGATTCTGCATACCTTCGTCCGGAGAGCCTCCGCCCCCTCATCCGGCCGGCACTTGATCTGGGCAATCTGTATCATATGTCTCCTCTCTCCGGTCCCTGCGTCGGTCAGCAGCCTTCTGCCGCGTGCTTTCCGGCCACATAGCCGCTCGACCAGGCCCACTGCAGGTTATACCCGCCACAGGGGCCGTCAAGATCAAGCAGCTCCCCTGCAATGTAAAGGCCGGAAAACGCCTGCCTTCGGCAGGCCAGTGTCTTTTCGTCCACCTCGCCGAGTGCGATGCCACCGGCGCAGACCTGGCAGCTGTCAAACCCGCGGACATGGTCCGCCTTCAGCCGGAAGTCCTTGATCAGCTCTGAAAGGCTCCGGATAAACATCCGGTCCATGCTGCCTGCTGTATCCGGAATGCGCTCCCCGCGCTGCCTGTTCCCGGCTGTCCATCTGTCAAGAACAGTCTGGATCAGCTGCTGCGGCAGAAGACCGCAGAGAGCCAGCCGCACCGGCGCCTCCGGATGGTTCTGCCCATAATGCGCAAGGATTGTCTCCACCTCATCCTCGGTGAACGTCGGGATCAGATCCAGCCTTAGTTCCACCTGTTTTCCTTCCTCCAGCGCCCTGGATACCTTCCGGCTGACCTGAAAGACCACAATTCCGGACAAATCCGATGCTGTGAACTGGAGCTGGCCGATGTCCCTGCAGAGCGGAATCCCGTCCGCCCACGCACTGACCCCTGCTGTCATGCGTACGCCGGCAAGTGAAGGAAGCAGCCTTCTGCCATCCCGGACGGCAATCCCCGTCAGTGCAGGAACAACCTTCGTGACACGCAGGCCAAGCGCCTTCGCCAGCAGATAGCCGCTTCCATCGGAGCCGGTCTTCGGCGCCGCCTTTGAGCCGCAGGCAAGGACGACGGCATCTGCCTCGTATTTCCAGCCGTCCGTAAGAACCACCCATCCCGTTTCTGTATGCTCAAGCCCCACCGCACGGCACGCATACCGCAGGCGGACACCCAGCTCCTTCATCTGCTGGAGCAGAATCTCGAGGACGCTGCCAGACTGACCTGACAGCGGGTAGACATAGGTTCCGTGCTCCACTGTCGTCAGAAGTCCCATCTGGTGAAAAAGATCCAGCGTGTCGTTCACAGAGAACTGGCCAAGCACCGAGGCTGCCATCGAGACAGCTTCGCGCTCATGTTCCGACAGGTAGGAGGCCGCCATTCTCGGCGCCGTGTTTGTCAGGTTGCAGCGGCTGTTGCCGGTCATAAGAAGCTTCCTTCCCGGAAGCTTCATCGCCTCAAGCACGGTGACGTCCGCGCCGGCCCTTGCCGCGGCGATCGCCGCCATCATGCCGCTTGCGCCGCAACCCAAGATGAGAACCCGCCGCCTCATGACAGCTTCACCACACCGCACTCATACAGCCTCTGAAGAGACTTCAGGATTCCGAACTTCCCGTGCGCAAAGGTCAGTCCGCCCTGGAAATAGGCGGCGTACGGAGGCTTGATCGGGCCGTCCGCCGACAGCTCGATCGAGGAGCCTGAAACGAACGCCCCGGCTGCCATGATCACGTCCGAATCATATCCCGGCATCGCCCAAGGCTGCGGCGTCACATAGCTGTCAACCGGGGCCGCCTGCTGAATGCCCTCGCAGAAATGGATGACACCCTCAGGAAATCCGAACTCAATGGCCTGAATGATGTCATTTCTCCGCTCCTTGCTGTCCGGAATGACGTGAAAGCCGAGCTGCTCATAGAGACTGGCTGCAAAGATCGAGGTCTTGAGCGCCGCCGCCGTGACCGTCGGCGCCAGGAAGAAGCCCTGGTAAAGCTGCCTGAGCACATTCAGGCTTGCTCCGACCTCTCTGCCCAGCCCCGGGGAGGTCAGCCGGACTGCGCAGTTCTCGATGCATTCCTTCGTTCCGGCAATATAGCCTCCGATCGGGGCCAGCCCGCCGCCCGGATTCTTGATCAGCGATCCGACTGTCATGTCCGCCCCGAAGTCGGACGGTTCCACCCGGTCGACAAACTCGCCATAGCAGTTGTCAACCATAACGATGATGTCCGGCCGGCGCTCCTTGACAAACCGGATGGCCTTCCCGATGGCATCGACACTGAGCGAAGGGCGCGTCAGGTACCCCTTCGAACGCTGAATCTCCACCAGGCGTGTCTTTTCCCCAAGCGCCTGCTTGATCGCTTCGAAGTCAAAGCTGCCGTCCGCTTTCAGCTCAACCTGCCTGTAGCTCACGCCGTACTCTGCCAGTGACCCCCTCGACGGCCGGATGCCGATGACCTCCTCCAGGGTGTCATACGGTTTCCCGCTGATCGAGATCATCTCGTCGCCCGGACGCAGGTTTGCGGAGAGCGCCAGGGACAGGGCATGCGTACCGCATGTAATCTGCGGACGCACAAGCGCATCCTCCGTGTGAAACGTGTCGGCATAGACCTTCTCGAGATCATCCCTTCCGGCATCGTCATAGCCATATCCCGTCGATCCGTTGAAATGCTCCGCCGAGATCCGGTTCTTCTGAAAGGCTGCGACGACCTTCATCTGATTGTATTCGGCGGTCCGGTCAACCTCACGGAAACGGGGCTCCAGCTTCTCCGCCGTCCGCTCTCCAAGCTCATAGATCTCTCTGGAAACGCCCATCGTCTCCGCCATCTTCTCCATTGAAGGCTGTATCACTTTCCCATGTCCTCCTCTTATTCTTCTGTCTGAATGATGCCGCGCTGCTGCAGAATAGCGAGCATCGCCGCAAGAATCCTGTCCGGATCCCGCCCATAATCCTGCTTCCGGATCCATGTCACATCCCGCTCACGCCGAAACCAGGTCAGCTGACGCTTTGCAAAATGCCGGGTATCCCGCTGAATCCGGAGGACAGCCTCCTCGTATGGAATCAGCCCGTCCAGATAGTCCATCATTTCCTTGTACCCGAGCCCCTGCATGGACGTCATCTCTCTGGTGACGCCCCTTGCCCGAAGCGTTCGGACCTCCTCCTCTAGCCCCTGCCGGATCATTTCCTCCACGCGCTGATCAATGCGGCGGTAGAGAACCTCCCGCTCGTCCTCGAGGACAAAATATACGAACTTGTAGGGAGACGTCTTACCACGCTCCTCACGGTTGTGGGCTGACATCGTCTGCCCGGTCTGCTGATGGTACTCAATGGCACGGATCGTCCGCTTGACATTGTTTGGATGAATCTGCTCTGCCGCATCCGGATCCACCCTTCTGAGCATCTCGTGCAGCCGCTCTTTCCCGGAAGGTTCCCTTCCTATCGCCTCAAGCTCCCGCCTCAGGCTCATATCCCCGTCATTCTCCGTAAAATCAACGTCATAGACGACGCCCTGGATATAAAATCCTGTTCCACCCGCCAGGATCGGAATGTGTCCTCTCGACCAGATCCCGTCCATGGCCTTCTTTGCCAGATGCTGGAAACGCGCGGCATCGAACGACTCATCCGGTTCCAGAACGTCGATCAGATGGTGCGGAACACCCCGCATTTCTTCCGGACGGATTTTCGCAGACCCAATGTCCATTCCCCGATAAACCTGCATGGAATCTGCGGAAATGATCTCCCCGCCGATCCTCTCTGCCAGGCGGACGGAAAGCGCTGTCTTGCCGGAGGCAGTCGGTCCCGTCAGCACGATCAGTTTTTTCTTTTCTTTTTCCTGCCCCATAGCTCTTTCCTTTCAGCTTCCGCCCTTCTGGCTGCCTGCGCCATCCCTGCCTTTCACTCTTTCTCTGTCAGGGATCAGACGATTCGCCTGAATTTTTTCTCAAGCTCGCTCTTTGTCATGGAGATGATGGTCGGGCGTCCATGCGGGCAGTTGTATGGATCATCCAGCGAGAGCAGCTCCGTAATCAGAGCATCCGCCTCCATCGTGCTCAGTCTCGTGTTGCCCTTGACGGCTGCCTTGCAGGCCATCGTCGCAATTCTCGCCGTCACTTCCTCCATCGATGTCTTCCCGGTATCCGGAGACAGCTGGTCGAGCATCTCCAGGAAAAACTCCTTTTCTGCCAGCCCGAACAGATCCTGAGGGACAGCCGAGATTGCATAATCCCTGTCACCGAACGGATGAATCTCAAATCCCAGCTGCGCAAATGTGTCGCTGTGCGCTCTCAGCTGATCTTCCTCTGCCATCGTCAGCGAAACGATAATCGGAGGACTCAGCCGCTGGGAAGCCGCCTCCTTGTCACGGAAGCGCTTCATCAGCCGCTCGAACATGACCTTCTCATGGGCTGCATGCTGGTCGATGATATAGAGACTATTTCTGAATTCCACAATCCAGTAGGTATCAAACACCTGACCGATGAGACGGTGCTCCTTGACATGCTCTTTTGACAGGAAAACGGCGTTGTCATCCTCCTGTCCGAGCTCCTCGAGGGTCATCTGTCTCCCTGTAAGGATCGCCTCCCCTGCAGCAGGCACTGCAGAAGCTTTCTTTTCCGCTTCCCGGCCCTGACAGCTGTCTTCCTTGCCCTGAAAATTGTGATGGGCGTCCAGAAATGAAGCCGCCCGGTCCAGAAAGTTTTTTTCTTCAGCCAGCCTGCTCCGTCTGACAGACTCCTCCCGCTGACCGGATATGCCCGGGTACATGGGGCTGTATGGGGAGTCTGCCGCAGCCGGACGCTCTTCCCTCAGCTTCCGGAAATCGTAGCCGTTTCCTGCTCCAAAAGCCGCTGCGGTGCCCTCTCTTCTGTGACCTGCCCCCTGACTGTCAGGCAGGCTCGCAGATGAAGCGTCCTGCGCCTTCCATCCCGGATTTGTCTCCTCCGAAAGCTGCTGCCTTCGCTGAAATTCGAACGGCTCCGGAGCCGCTTCCTTCTTCAGCACTTCCCGCGCCAGCTTTTTTGCTTCCTTGGCGTGATCGTCCTTCCCGAAACCGGTACGGATGATCAGCTCCCTGTGCGTCAGCGCACCTTTCACAGCTGTCTTCACGAAATTGTATACAGCAGGGCCGTCCGCAAAGCGTACCTGTGCCTTGGCCGGATGAACATTGACGTCGACCAGCGTCCCGTCGAGATCCAGTGCCAGAATCAGAAAAGGAAAACGGTGCTGCATCAGGAAGGTCTCATATCCCTCCTCTGCCGCCTTTGACAGAATATTGCTTGCGATCAGCCGTCCGTTCACATAGTAGATTTCGTAGGTCCGGTTCCCTCTTGATATCTGCGGCTTTCCGAGAAACCCGTGAAGATGCATGCCGGTATCCTCGTCGGTCTGATCCACCTCGATCAGATTTCCGCTGATCTCCCGCCCGAAGATACGGTAGATGACATCCGCCTGTTTTCCATTTCCGGAGGTCGCCAGCTTTGTCGCCCCGTTGGACATGAACTTGATCGCCAGCTCCGGATGGGACAGCGCAAGCCGTTCGACAAACTCCGCAATGTACCCTGCCTCCGTCTGCGCCGATTTCAGGAACTTTCGTCTGGCCGGTGTATTGTAAAACAGATCCCGGCAGACAAATGTGGATCCGTTCGGAGCCCCGATCTCCTCCATCCCGGTCTCGATCCCGCCCTCGATACGGTACCGGGTTCCGACCAGGCTCTCCTGAGGCTTTGTGATCAGCTCCACACGGCTGACGGCAGCGATGCTGGAGAGTGCCTCACCCCGGAATCCGAAGGATCGGATGCTGGTCAGATCATCGACCTTCTCGATTTTGCTGGTGGCATGGCGCAGGAAGGCCGTGCGCACCTGGTCCGCCGGGATCCCGGCTCCGTCATCGGTCACCCGGATCATCGCAATGCCGCCGTCCCTGATCTCCACCGTAATGGCCGTCGCGTCGGCATCGATGGCATTCTCGGTCAGCTCCTTGACGATGCTTCTCGGCCTCTCTACGACCTCCCCGGCCGCAATCTTGTCAATTGTCGCCTGCTCCAGCAGATGGATTACTGCCATGACGCCCTCCTTTCATCCTGATTTTTTATCTTTCCGAATCGCCCTGCTTCCCGCTGCCTGTACAGACAGCCCGGTGATTCCGCTCATGTCCAGCTCATTTCACGATCATCCTGATCTTCCATCGACAAAGGCCCGTCCACTACCCACATGCTTCAGGAAAGCACTCGGTTCAGGCGCCGCTCCAACGGTTTTTCATCTTGTTCTGAAGCGCGTAGATCGTGTTGAGCGCATCGAGCGGGGTCAGGTGCGACACATCGATCTCCATCAGCTCCCGCACGATGTCTGCATCCGACACCGTATCAAAAAGCGACATCTGGTTCATGTCCACCTCATCTACCTTATGGTGCTTTTTCTTCGGCCTCTCAGCCTCATCCGTCTCCGTGATCTCCTGCACCTTCTCTGTGATGTCGCTGTCCGACAGCTCCGCTGCCAGCTCCTTTGCCCGGCTGATGACATCATCCGGCACCCCGGCCAGCTTTGCGACCTGGATTCCGTAGCTTTTATCCGCACCGCCGCGCACAATTTTCCTGAGAAACACGATGTCATCGCCCTTCTCTCTGACCGCAATGCAGTAGTTGTTGATACCGGGAATCTTTCCCTCAAGCTCCGTGAGCTCATGGTAATGTGTGGCGAACAATGTCTTTGCCCCGAGCTTCTTTGTATCAGCGACGTGCTCGACGACCGCCCAGGCAATCGAGAGACCGTCGTAGGTGGATGTCCCGCGCCCGATCTCATCGAGGATCAGAAGAGAGTTCTTCGTCGCCTGGCGGAGGATATTCGCCACCTCACTCATTTCCACCATGAAGGTGGACTGGCCGCTCGCCAGGTCGTCGGAGGCGCCAACCCTTGTGAAGATTCGGTCGACAATTCCGATGTCCGCCGATCTGGCAGGGACAAAGCTCCCGATCTGCGCCATCAGCACAATCAGAGCGCTCTGTCTCATATAGGTGGACTTTCCGGCCATGTTCGGGCCGGTGATGATGCTGACCCTGTTTTTATGATTGTCCAGCACGGTGTCGTTGGGGATGAACTCTCCGGAGGACATCATCTGCTCCACAACCGGATGGCGGCCTTCCCGGATATCAATGGCGCCGCGGGTGTTGATCTTCGGGCGGACATAGCGGTTGCGCTCCGCGACAGCGGCAAGAGAGCAGAAGACATCTGTCTGAGCCAGCGCCTTTGCGGTCTGCTGGATCCGCAGCGTACAGTCGGAGATTTTGTTCCGAAGCTCCACGAACAGGTCATACTCCAGCTGCACCAGCCGGTCCTGCGCCCCCAGGATGGTCTCCTCCAGCTTTTTCAGTTCCGGCGTGATGTAACGCTCCGCATTCACAAGCGTCTGCTTGCGGATATAATCCTGGGGAATCTCCCCGCGATAGCTGTTCGGGATCTCCAGATAATAGCCGAAGACCTTGTTGTAGCGGATTTTCATTTTCTGGATGCCGGTCCGCTCCTTCTCACGGGCCTCGATGTCTGCAAGCCATTGTTTCCCGTCCGTCTTCGCCGATCTGAGGTGATCGACCTCCTCGCTGTATCCCTCTCGGATAAATCCGCCCTCCCTCACGGCGACAGGCGGATCATCGACAATGGCCTTCCCGATCAGGCTGCAGACGTCCTCCAGCGGGTCAATCTCCTCCCGAATGGAAGAAAGAAGCGGCGACTGAAACTCCTGAAGTGCTGTCTTGATCGCCGGAACCATGCCAAGCGAGGTTTTCAGGGCGATCAGATCTCTCGGATTTGCCGTCATGAAGGCGATTCTGGAGATCAGCCGTTCCAGATCATATACAGGCCCCAGATATTCCCGCAGCTCCTCCCGCGTGATGGCGTTCTGGTTCAGCTCCTCGACTGCCGTCAGCCGGGCCTCGATCTCTTCACTGTCCACAAGCGGCTGCTCAAGGAAGGAGCGAAGCAGCCGTGCCCCCATCGCCGTCTTCGTCTTATCCAGCACCCAGAGAAGCGAGCCTCTCCGGTTCTTCTCCCGCAGCGTCTCCGTCAGCTCCAGGTTTCTCCTTGTGAAGGAGTCGAGCACCATGTACTTTCCGATCGAATAGGGCTCGATCGTTGTCAGGTTTTCCAGCTTCGTCTTCTGCGTCTCCGTCAGATACCGCAGCGTCGCTCCTGTTGCCGCCACGCCCGCATCCATGTCCGCAAGGCCAAGCCCCTGAAGATTTCCAACATGGAAATGGTCCTTGATCGACTGCCTGCACTCTTCATCATCGAAGTAGGTGGAATCCAGCGTGAAGATCGTCGCGCCGGTCTGGTCCTTGATTTCCTGGAGATTCAACCCTGTCAGCTCGAACGCATCGTTGCAGATGATTTCCGCCGGCGAAAACCGCAGAATCTCGTCCCGGAGCTTGCGCCTGGAATCGGTCTCTGTCACAAGGAACGTGCCGGTCGTGATATCGACCGTCGCGATCCCGCTTTTCTCTCCCAGGCAGAACACGCACATCAGATAATTGTTCCGGGAGGCATCCAGGTCGTCTGTGTCCAGGTTTGTCCCAGGGGTTACAATCCGGACAACCTCCCGTTTCACCAGACCCACGGCCTTCTTCGGATCTTCCACCTGCTCGCAGATCGCGACCTTGTGACCATTTTGAACAAGCTTATTCAGATAGGATTCGACGGCGTGATGCGGAACCCCGCACATGGGCGCCCGCTCCGGAAGACCGCATTCCTTCCCTGTCAGCGTCAGCCCAAGCTCCTGCGAGACCATCACCGCATCGTCGAAGAACATTTCATAAAAATCGCCGAGACGGTAAAACAGGATGCAGTCTGCAACCTGCCTTTTCGTCTCGACATAAAGCTTCATCATGGGGGAGAGTTTGTCATAGTCAATCTCATCCAGCAGCATGGTTGCCTCCCGTCATGGTTCCGATATAGTAGAATCCCTTGCACGAATCCAGCCGGACATCCACAATCTGCCCGATCAGGGAACAATCACCTGGAAAATGCACGACCGTATTCTGTGACGTGCGCCCGGTCATCAGGCTGTCATCCTCCCGGTTCACACGCTCCACGAGCACCGGAAGTGTCTGCCCCTCAAACCGGGAGGTCTCCTCACGCCCGATCTTCTGTACTTCCTTCAGCAGTCTGTCAAAGCGGTCATGGACAACCTCGTCCGGCACCTGGTCTTCCATCCTGGCGGCAGCCGTCCCGCTTCGCTTGCTGTAGATGAACGTAAATGCCGAGTCATAGCGGACCTTTCTGACAACATCCAGCGTCTGCTGAAAATCCTCCTCTGTCTCACCCGGGAAACCGACAATGATGTCCGTCGTGAGAGACAGATCCGGCATCTCACGCCTCAGTTTTCTTGCCAGCTCCAGATACGTTTCACTGGTATAATGGCGGTTCATGGCTGAAAGGATCCGGTCTGACCCCGACTGCAGCGGCAGGTGCAGGTGACGGCAGATCTTTTCGGAATGCTTCATGGCTTCGATCAGATCGTCCGATAAGTCCTTCGGGTGAGACGTCATGAAGCGGATCCGCTCAATCCCGTCGATCTTTTCAACCATCTGAAGAAGCTCGGCGAAGCTGCAGGGCTCTAAAAGCCCTCTTCCATAGGAGTTGACATTCTGCCCCAGCAGCATGACCTCCTTCACGCCATCCCGCGCAAGCTCTGTGATCTCCCGGACGATATCCTCCGGTTTTCTGCTCTTTTCCCGCCCCCTGACATAAGGGACAATGCAGTAGGTGCAGAAATTGTTGCATCCGAACATGATATTGACGCCGGACTTGAACAGGTACGTTCTCTCCGCCGGCAGATTCTCGACGATGTGATCGTCCTTCCCCGCAACCTCGATCACCTGCTCTCCCTTGTCCGAGAGCAGAACACGCACCAGAAGCTCGGCAAAGCGGTGCAGATTATGCGTGCCGAAGACCAGGCGCACATATCGGAAATCCTTCCGGATCTTCTCGATCTCGTCCGGCTCCTGCATCATGCATCCGCACAGTCCGATAATCATCTCCGGATTCTTTTTTCTGTATGCGGAGAGTCCCCCAAGCCGTCCGTAAACACGAATATTGGCATTCTCCCGGACCGTGCAGGTATTGTACAGAACAAGATCCGCGTCTTCGCTGTCTGTCATCTCGTAGCCTGCCAGTGCCAGAATTCCGCGCAGCTTTTCAGAATCGCGCTCATTCATCTGGCAGCCGAATGTGACAACGCAGGCCGTCATCCGTCTGCCAAGCTTTTCTTCCTTCTCGCGGATCAGCTCTGAAGCTTCCTTCAGAAAGTACGCCTGACGCGCGGAGCCGTCCTCCTCGGGCGGCTCCTTTTCCAAATCTGTATGCTGGATCAGTCTCCGAAATTCTTCGGACTCAAAAACTCCGTTCATGTCTTACCTCATCAGTCCCAGCTTCTGAAACAGCCTTACCGCCAGCTGTCCCTTCGGGAACTTTAAAATCTCTTCCTTTGTCAATCCCTTGAATGCTACAAGCGCGATGGCATAGACCATCATGCCGACCAGGATGGCAAGAATCGTGGATACCGAATTGCCCGCCAGAATATGAAACAGGTGATACGCGAGATAGGCTGCGAACGCCATGATGATGGATGCGGCTGCCGGCACAATGAATGTCTTGCGGTACTCCTGCCTGTAGAAGATGAATCTCTGAATTTTCAGTGCATTCAGGACGCATACAATCAGCGCAAAAATCACGTTCGAATAGAGAACCGCGTAGATGTTCAGGTTCTGCACGCGGAGCATGATATACAGTGCAACCGTATGAATCACCAGCGCAATGACATTGTGAATCAGCGGTTCCCTGAGTTTTCCAAGTCCCTGAAGAATTGCCGTCGTCAGGGTCGAGAGGGAGTACAGGATGATGACCAGTGCGCCGGCCTGCATGATCCCGGCAGAGAGCGGAACCCCGTTCTTTGGGTGAAACAGCATCTCGATGATCGGTCCGCCCAGCGCCGCCATGCCAAGCGCGCAGGGAATCGTGATGATCATCGTGTAGCGTGTCGAGGAGTGTACTGTCCGCACGGCACCCTTCTTGTCTCCGGACGCGATTGCAGCCGTCAGAGACGGCACAACTGCCGGTCCGAGAGACGACGCCAGGGAAAGCGGTACGTTCATCAGGACACGGAACTTCCCGGAGTAGATGCCCCAGATGGTCGCATACTGCTTTTCCGTGTAGCCCTGGCTCTTGAGAACCGCGTTGAATATCCCCTGATCCAGCACATTGGAGATGTTGTAGACGAGCGTCGAGAGGACAATCGGCAGAATCGTCAGGATCAACGCCCGGTAGATGGTTCTGGATGATTCCCGGTGCCCGCTGTGGTCTTCCCGGAGCTGCTTTCTGAACTTTCTGAAGAAAGCAGTGTACATGATCATCATGACAATCATGGCGACTGTCACGCTTGCAACCGTTCCGAAGGTCGCCCCTGCAGCGCCCCAGGAAGGACCCAGAAGATCATCCCCGCGTTCCTTTGCAAGCTGCCTGCCGTAATCCACCATCACGTAGGCGCCGTACAGGGAGACAGCCGCATTCACAACCTGCTCGATCAGCTGGGATACCGCCGTCGGAACCATGTTGGAAAAGCCCTGAAAAAATCCCCGGAACGTTCCCGTAATGGCAAAAATCAGAATCGCCGGTGCCAGTACTCTCAGCCCGTATTTGGCATATTCCAGATTCATCACGTTCTTTGTGATGATTCCGGCAAACAGGTAGGTGATAAGAGCCAGAATGACGCCTGCCATCACAGCAATCCGCATTGCACAGAGAAACACCTTGTATGCGCTTCTCGTATATCCCCTGTGCAGCCGCTCGCTCATCAGCTTCGACACCGCCAGCGGAAGACTGAACGATGAGACCATCAGGATGATCGAGTAAATCTCGTTTGCTGTGGAATAATAGCTGTTTCCGTCATCCCCGAGGATGTTGGTCAGCGGAATCCGGTAGATCAGGCCGATGATCTTCGCGATGATCGAAGCGGCCGCAAGGATGGTTCCCTGCACCAGGACGGCCTTTGTCATTCCGCCGGACTTGTCATTTGGCTTACTCACACTTTAACCTCAACAATCAATATGCCCGGGAAGACAGACTTTGTCCCTCTTCCCGGGTTGCGTGCCATAGTCCCTCTTTTAAAAATGGTCTGTCCAGACAGCCCATCTTCCGGTCAGCCGAGGGAGTCGATGATGGAAGTATCAATATTCGGGTCATCCGAGAGAACGACCAGCGGATCATCCTGATTCCGGACAATCTCGACGAACGTCTTCCCCTGATTCAGTGTGATCTGATTCCCGTTTTCATCATAGTAGCGGGTCACGTTGAAATCACACTCTCTGACATCGAAGGCAACATTCGCAGAGCTGACGGTCGTCTCGACCGGATCATCCGCACTCCAATTTTCCTTCTGCCAGGTAATCTTCTCAGCGCGGCCGTTCGTGATGTACCAGCCGCTTCCACCCTGCCCGTTTCCGGTCGGATCTGTCCACAGATACTTTTCATCGAACATCGTCGACGGGCATTCCTGGATGATGATGTTCTTGTAGGCGAGCTGGTTGCCGGTCGTCCCATCCACCTGGGCACTTCCAAATTCAGAACGATAATACAGCTTGTCAGACTCGTTGTAGTCAAACCTTGCGTGATTATAGATGAAGCCTGGGATCACGACCTTCGCGATCTGTCCGTTGTCCAGGTTGACCTCCTGTCCGTCCTGCGCAAACTGATAATGCCCGCTGTAGCCGCTCGCATAGTCCGTGGACCAGCCGCTGCTCTGCACAACACTCTGAATTCTGGAATAATCTGTCGCGACATTGTGCGGCGCCGAGCGGTCGTCTATCCGATAAAATGCCGCGGAACCGTCATTGAGCGTATAGTTCTGACCATCCTCCCCATAAGGCAGTCCTGCAATGTCAGCCGTTGTCGGAAGCTGGAGAACCGGAACCGCATAGATCACCTGTCCATAGTGTGCATAATACGCATTGAATTCACGTGCAAAATATACATAGTACGGGCGGCAGGAACGAACTGTCCCGATCCGGTCCACATCCTGATAATTCTCGAAGATGCCCATCAGTCTGGTAATGGAACCCTCTACCATCGCCTCATAGACGACATCGGCATTCTCAATGCCAAACTGAGGAAGTGCGTCCGGCGTATTCTCAAGCATGATTGCAAGCGGTCTCTTTCTTCCGTAGGAAGCAGGGACCTGCTTGCCTGTCAGATAGCTCTGAACCATCCCGGAGGAAGAGCTGTCAGCTGCCGCCGCATTGTCACCTGACGCAGTACTATCAGCTGCCGCATCTTCTGCATAGACAGACCCGCCAAGCATGGAGAGCGCCATCACCCCAGCGGCGAGAAAGCTGAATAATTCTCTTTTTTTCATAAGACTCCTTTCGTTTCCGGAAAACCGGAACTCTGGTTTGAAACCGGCAGGACACAGCAGTGAGTGAACATCTCTCAAAACCTGCCGCTGCCAAACGGCAGTATACAACATCAGACGGGATTTTGGAAGTCTCTCGGAATCTGTACCATATCCATGATTTTCCGCTGCATATCTTCCATCACTTCCCGCTCTTCCGCTTCCATATGGTCATAGCCGGTCAGATGAAGCATGCTGTGGGCTACCAAAAACGCGAATTCCCTTTTCTCCGAGTGCCCGTATTCCCTCGCCTGTGAGGCTACCCGGTCCGCGCAGATGACGATGTCCCCAAGCAACAGCTCTCCTGAGTCCGGATCAAAGGCATCACTCTGAATCTCAGGATCTTCAAATCGTTCAAATGATCCAGGCGCGTCATATTCCTGAAGCGGGAATGAAAGCACGTCTGTCTCCCTGTCGATCCCTCTGTATGTCCGGTTCATCTCACGGATCTGTTCTCCATCCGTGATGAGCAGCGACACCTCCGCTTCATAGGGGCATCTGACCGCTTCGAGGGCCGCCCTGCAGACAGCGGAGGCGATTTTTTCAGGGTCAAACCCGAACTGCCGGTCCGATTCGTTTTCAAAGTTTAACGTCATGCTCAGCCTCTGTCTCTCCCCGGCATGCGGCGGCTGCGCTCCAGCTGATTCCGTCTGCCGGAATGCGGCCTGCCCTCCTCTTTTGCCGGATACTTTTTCTCATAGGTCTCATATGCCTGAACAATCTTCTGGACGAGCGGATGCCGCACCACGTCCTTCGAGGTCAGGCGGCAGAACGCGATTTCATCAATCTTTGAAAGAACTTCCACTGCCACCTCGAGACCGGACCGGGACTCAAACGGCAGATCCTTCTGTGTCAGGTCGCCTGTCACAATCACCTTCGAGCCGAAGCCGACACGGGTCAGAAACATCTTCATCTGCGCCGGCGTCGTGTTCTGCGCCTCATCCAGAATGATAAAGGCATTGTCCAGCGTCCGGCCTCTCATATACGCAAGCGGAGCGACCTCAATGAGCCCCTTCTCCGCATTTTTCTGATAGCTGTCCGGACCCATAATCTGGTAGAGGGCATCATACAGCGGTCTCAGATAAGGATCGATCTTGCTCTGCAGATCCCCCGGAAGAAAGCCCAGTTTTTCCCCTGCCTCGATCGCAGGACGGGTCATAATGATTCTCGAGACCTCTTCATTCTTGAACGCCGTGATTGCCGCCGCCATCGCCAGATATGTTTTGCCCGTCCCCGCAGGTCCGATGCCGAAGGTGATCATATGGCTTCTGATCGCCTCCACATAATTCTTCTGTCCGAAGGTCTTCGGGCTGACAGGCTTTCCTGCCGCGGTGTGGCAGATGATCTCCCTGTCAATCTGTGCAATGCTGCCGTCTGTCTTCTCCATCGCCAGGGACAACGCGTAATTGACATTCTGCTCTGTGATCACGCTGCCCTGCCCTGCGAGTGCCGCAAGATCCTCCAGCACCCTCTTTGCCCCTTCCGCGGCGGATTCGGAGCCGATCACTCTCAGCTCCGAATCCCGCGCGATCACGGTCACGTTCAGTGTCCGCTCTATTTTTTTCAGCCAGGCATCAAACTGTCCGAATACCTGCCCTTCCAGTTCCTCAGGAACCTTTGCAACTTTTTCTACCAATGCCATGTTTTGTTTACATCGATTCGACCGCAGCCTGCTCGATTGGATATCCTTTCTTGTACATCTCGATGAAGCTGTTGAAGCCCTCAACATCCTCCGGTGCCGGGCTGACGGTTGTTCCGCTCTGACCGGCAAACACGCGCCCATCCAGATACTGAGGAAGCGTCTCCCCATCCTTTTTCTGAATCATATACTGAGCGAGGACAGCCATGCCCCAGGCACCGCCCTCACCTGCTGTGTCCATGACGGTGACAGGCGCGTCCACGGCGGCGGCAAGGATCCGCTGGGCAACCCCCTTCGTCTTGAACAATCCGCCGTGCCCCATCAGCCTTGTCAGCTCAACATGCTCCTCTTTCAGCAGGATGTCAAGTCCGATTTTAAGGGAGGCCAGGGAAGAATACAGGTTTGCCCGCATAAAGTTGGCCAGATTGAATGCAGAATCCGGGCGGCGGACCAGGAGCGGTCTGCCCTCGCCATTGAATCCCGTGACCGGCTCTCCTGAATAATAATTGTATGCTAGCACTCTGCCGCAGTCCGGATCTCCTTCAAGCGCATGGTTGTACAGCACGGAGAAAATCTTGTTCATATCCGGCTCGATGCCCATCTGCTCCAGAAATTCCCTGAAAATGGAGACCCAGGCATTCAAATCAGATGTGCAGTTGTTGCAGTGTGCCATCGCCACCGGCGCGCCGTCCGGCGTTGTCACCATGTCGATCTCCGTATGGAGATTCTTCATATTCTCCTTCATAACAACCATGGCAAAGACGGACGTTCCTGCCGATACATTTCCCGTCGTCACCTCACAGCTGTTTGTGGCGACCATACCGGTCCCGGCATCCCCCTCCGGCGGGCAGACCGGCACGCCGGCCTGAAGATGACCGGACACATCCAGCAGCGCTGCCCCCTTCTCTGTCAGCGTCCCTGCCTGCTGCCCGGCAACCAGTACCTTTGGCATGATGTCCCGCAGTTTCCACGGGTAATGGTGTTCCTTCACCAGTTCATCGAACTGCCCGATCATCCGCTCATCAAAGTCGCGGGTCTTCGGGTCGATCGGAAACATGCCGGCTGCATCGCCGACCCCGATCACTTTGTTTCCCGTCAGTGCCCATGTGATATAGCCTGCCAGTGTAGTATAGTAGGTAATCTTCTTCACATGATCCATCCCGTCCAGTATGCACTGGTACAAATGGGAGGTGCTCCACCTCATCGGCATATTGAAATTGAACAGCTTTGTAAGCGCCGCGGCCGCCTTTCCTGTATTGGTGTTTCTCCAGGTCCGGAAGGGAATCAGAAGCTCATCATCGCTTCCGAACGCCATATAGCCATGCATCATCGCTGAGAAGCCGACGGCCGCGAGTTTCTCTATGACGACCCCGTACCGCTTCTGGACATCCGCTGAAAGACTTGCATAGCAGTCCTGAAGCCCGCCCCAGATATCCTCAAGTGTATAAGTCCACAGCCCGTCCACAAGACGGTTCTCCCAGTCGTGCGTGCCCAGTCCGATCACGTGGTTTTCCGGATCCACGAGCACTGCCTTGATTCTTGTCGATCCAAACTCAATCCCCAGTACGGCCCTGCCGGCCTTGATGACTTCTGCTTCGCTGCACATAATCTGCTCCTTCCCTGTTCCCAGGTTTTCCATGTTTTTTGTCAAAAACCTGTCTTTCATTGTATAATATGGCTCAGTTTTCGTCAATTCTCACGATACCCTGCCCATTTTTCCGATATCCGCCGCGATATCCGCGCCCCTTTTCCCATCCGGTGCCGCAGGCTCCGGATCCCTCTCCCGGAGACCGGCGATGTTCTCTGCCGCCTGTCCTTTCAGAGCATACAGGCTTTTACTTATGGTAAGGCTGCCTGCAGATGATCCGGTATGCCCGATAAACCTGCTCCAGCAGGATGACCCGCATCAGCTGGTGGGGAAATGTGAAATCCGAAAAAGACAGCCGTAAATCCGCTCTCCTGAGGACAGCATCCGAGAGTCCCAGAGAGCCTCCTATGACAAAAATCAGCTGCATGCACCCTTCATTCTGCGCGGCCTCCATATACGAGGCAAATCCGATGGAATCCATCCGCTTCCCCTTGATCGCCAGCGCAATCACCCGGCTGCCCGGCCCCTGGACATTTTTGTCCAGCCAGGCCATCATCCGCTCCCCCTCTTTCTCCCGGATTTTCTGCTCCTCCTTTTCGGACGCATGCTCAGGCGTTGCCTCGTCCGCAACAACCACAACCTGGAGGCTGCAGTACCGTGTGAGCCGTTTCTGATATTCTGCAGCAGCCGCCTCCCAGTAAGCTTCCTTGAACTTCCCCGCACATAGGATCGTAATCTTCACACTTGCCTGCCCTTCTTGACTCGGCGGTTCCGCCGCCATTTTGTGCTCCGAACTCGATGACGAATGATCGCCTTCACAGGAAAAGAGGGCGTGCCGAAGCAGCCGCCCTCTGAAAATCTGTTTGATTCCGTCACTTTCCATACGCCCCGGCCGATAACGCCGGGTCCATCTTCCCGGCTCAGGCCTCCCCGTATTTTGAACGGATATATGCGTCGATGCTCTTTGCGGCTGTCTTTCCGGCACCCATCGCCAGAATCACCGTCGCAGCCCCCGTCACGGCATCTCCGCCTGCGAACACGCCCGGCAGGCTCGTTGCCCCTTCTTCATCCGCAACAATACAAGCCTTCCGGTTCACCTCGAGGCCATTCGTTGTGGAGGAGATGAGCGGGTTGGGTCTTGTCCCTAGTGCCATGATCACCGTGTCGCAGGCGATCTCATACTCCGATCCTTCCACCGGAACCGGGCGTCTCCTTCCGGAGGCATCCGGTTCGCCCAGCTCCATGCATATAACGCGCATTCCTCGAACATTATCGTTCTCATCCGCCAGGATCTCAACCGGATTGGTGAGAAGGTCGAACTGAATCCCCTCCTCCTTTGCGTGGTGGACTTCCTCTTTTCTGGCAGGCAGCTCCGCCTCGGAACGTCTGTATACCACATGAACCTCCGCTCCAAGCCTCAGCGCCGTCCTGGCCGCATCCATCGCTACGTTTCCTCCGCCGACGACAACAACCTTCTTTCCACAGGCAATCGGTGTATCATAGTCATCCCGGTAGGCCTTCATCAGATTATTCCTGGTCAGGAATTCATTGGCGGAGAACACACCCTTGGCCTGCTCTCCCGGAATGTTCATGAACATCGGAAGACCGGCTCCTGATCCGATGTAGACCGCATCAAAACCCTCCTTTGTCAGAAGATCCTCGATCGTGACCGAACGGCCGATGATGACATTCGTCTCCAGCTTCACGCCAAGACACTGTACATTCTCGACCTCCTTGGCGACAACCCTGTCCTTCGGAAGACGGAATTCAGGGATCCCGTAGACCAGGACCCCGCCGGCGCGGTGAAGCGCCTCGAAGATTGTGACATCGTAGCCCTGCTTTGCGAGATCTCCTGCACAGGTCAGACCGGAGGGGCCGGAACCGATGACAGCCACCTTGTGCCCCGTGCGCCCTCTGTAGCACTGCATATGTTTGTCATGCGCCTTCGCCCAGTCCGCGACAAAACGCTCCAGCTTGCCGATCGAGACCGCATCTCCCTTGATGCCGCGGATGCACTTTCCCTCGCACTGTGTCTCCTGCGGACAGACACGGCCGCAGACAGCAGGGAGCGAGGACGAGCGCGAGATGACATTGTAGGCTTCCTCGAACTTCCTGTCTTTCAGCGCTGCGATAAAGCCCGGAATGTCAATGCTGACCGGGCAGCCGGCGACGCACTTCGGATTTTTGCAGTGAAGGCATCTTTCGGCCTCTGCAACCGCCTCATCCTCATCGTAGCCGAGGCAGACTTCCTCAAAATTAGCCGCACGGACCTTCGGATCCTGCTCTCTGACCGGAACTCTCTTCAATCCTCTGATCTCAGCCATCACTTGTCACCTCCGCACTGTCCGCAGCCGCCACTGTGAGTTTTCCCTTCCTTCCAGGCCAGAAATGCTTCTCCCTCCTGCGTCCTGTAAAGCGTCTGTCTCTTCATCGCCAGGTCAAAATCGACCTTGTGACCGTCAAACTCCGGTCCGTCGACACAGGCAAACTTCACCTCTCCGTCGACCATCAGGCGGCAGGCCCCACACATTCCGGTTCCATCCACCATGATCGGGTTCATCGATACGATCGTCGGGATCTGGTACTTCTTCGTGGTCAGGCAGGTGAACTTCATCATGATCATCGGTCCGATGCAGACACAATAGTCATAGGAGTGTCCCTCTGCAATCAGATCCTCCAGGCACTTTGTGACCATTCCGTGCCGTCCGTAGGAGCCGTCATCGGTCGTGATAAAGACGTTCGCCACTGCCTTCATCCGGTCCTCCAGAATGACAAGATCTTTCGTCTTCGCGCCGATGATGACATCACTCTGCACGCTGTGCTCATGAAGCCACTTGGCCTGCGGGTAGATGGGCGCTGTGCCGACGCCGCCGCCGATAAAGACAAACCTGTGCTTTTTCAACTCCTCGTCAGACATTCTTGTCAGCTCGGAGGGCTGGCCGAGCGGTCCGACAAAATCTGTGATTCTGTCTCCTGTGTGAAGCTGGGAAAGCTTCGAAGTGCTGACCCCGATTGGCTGATAGACAAGTTCGATGGTTCCCTTTTCTCTGTCATAATCGGTGATGGTCAGCGGAATCCGTTCCCCTTCCTCCCCGACCTTCACAATCACAAACTGTCCTGGGAGGCACCGCTGTGCCACGCGCGGTGCTTCGACAAGCATCTCATAATTCGGGCCAGCAAGGTTTCCTGCCTTCAGAATCTTGTACATGACCTTTCCTCCATCCTGCTGAAATCATGCCTGAGTGGCAAAAGGTACTTTTGACACTCATATCATTGTGTTCAGTATATAGCGAAAAAGCGCTTCCATCAAGTACAGGTGTGGAATTATTTGTGTATTTTGAACGAATAATTAAATCATTTCAGGTTTCCGGCGGCGATATTGACAAATATTTCTCAATGTGTTTCCAGATAATTCTCAAACTGTTCCTCCGACATCAGCACTTTTCTGGGCTTTGTCCCCTCATCCGGACCGACTACCTCTGCATCCGAGAGCTGGTCCATGATTCTCGCCGCGCGGTTGAAGCCAATCTTCAGCCACCTCTGCAGCATGCCGATGGACGCCTTGTCCTTGGAGATGATAAACCTTCCTGCCTCGGCAAAAAGCTCATCCACATCGCCTCCGCCTCCCGGTTCCGCGCTGACAGCTGCCTTCTGGACCTCCTCCATCCGCTCCTTGATCTGATCAGAATTTCCGTCCACCTTTATGGCATCGACGACCTCCTGGATCTCCTCATCTGAGACATAAGCGCCCTGAATCCGGACAGGATTCTTATAGTTCTGCGGGGAGAAAAGCATATCTCCGTTTCCGAGCAGACGCTCCGCGCCGCCGCGGTCCAGAATGGTCCTTGAGTCAGTCCCCGATGAGACCGCAAATGCAATCCTTGACGGAATGTTAGCCTTGATGAGTCCCGTGATGACATCGACAGAAGGCCGCTGCGTTGCGATGACCAGATGGATCCCGCAGGCGCGTGCAAGCTGTGCCAGACGGCAGATTGCGTCCTCGACTTCATTTCCGGAGACCATCATCAGGTCCGCCAGCTCATCGACAATGATGACAATCTGCGGCAGCTTCTTCGGAGCGCCGGCAGTGCCGGCCTTCTGAAGCGCCTCTGCCTTTGCGTTGTAGCCGGCCAGGTTCCGGACACCGACCTCAGCGAACATCTGATAGCGCTTTGTCATCTCTGACACTGCCCAGTTGAGTGCTCCTGCCGCCTTCTTCGGATCGGTGACGACCGGGATGAACAGATGCGGAATCCCGTTGTACACAGAAAGCTCGACAACCTTCGGGTCGATCATAATCAGCTTGACGTCCGACGGATCTGATTTGTACAGGATCGACATGATCATTGTGTTGATGAAGACAGACTTTCCGGATCCGGTTGCCCCGGCAATCAGAAGGTGCGGCATCTTCGCGATATCAGACACGACGATCTTTCCGGCAATATCCTTCCCGACCACGTAGGTCAGTCTGCTCTTGGCCTTCCGGAATTCTTCTGAATCGATCAGCTCTCTCAGGTAGACCATGGAAGGCGTTCTGTTCGGCACCTCGATCCCGACCGCCGCCTTTCCCGGAATCGGCGCCTCGATCCGGATATCCGTGACCGCCAGATTCATCTTGATATCATCCGCCAGGTTCGTGATCTTCGAAACCTTCGTGCCCATCTCAGGCTGAAGCTCATACCTGGTCACCGACGGACCACAGGACACGTTGGTCACCTTGGCATGCACTCCGAATGTCGCGAGAATCTGCTGAAGCTTCGACGCAGTCTCCCTCAGGTCCGCATCTGTCAGGCTGTCTGCACTGCGCCTTGGTTTTTCGAGAAGATCCACCGGCGGAAATGCATATGGCTGCTCTTCCTCCTCCTTTGACTCGATCTCTCTTGCGACATTGTCGGCAGCCTGCTCAGCCTCCAACGCAGATACTTTCTTTGAGACCTGTGCTCCCGCCTGCTGGGCAGCCTTTCTCCTGATATTGGACGCACCGGCCTCCTCGATTTCCTTTTTTGTCACAACCTCTCCGCGTTCAGCCTGGTCATGTTCTTCATCCGGCAGCCTGCCGAAGTCTGCTGCTTCTTTCCCGGAAGCGCTGGTCTGTGAAGCCCTGCAGCTGTCATGCTTCAGCTTTTCCTGCAGCATCCGGTTGCCTGTCCCGTTGACAGGAGACGCTTCCTCCCCGCCCCTGTGTATCACAAGGTCAGGAGAAAGAGTGCCTGCCCCGAGCTCCGGCTCTTCAAGCCCGGAAACCGGTTCTGCAGCATCATGGGCATCAGAAGCCTCTGCCTGCTGATGTGCATCTGCCTTTCTGCTCCTTCTGAACAGCGCCTCTGAAGAAACGGTCTTCGCCTTCAAGTCGTCCTTCTCAAATGAGGTTACCGGGGCATTTCGTCCGTCCGGCACATCTCCGCTGAGCTTTCCGAATACAACAAAATCCTTTTTGCCCTTTTTATCTGCATATCTGACATCGCCGAAGAGGTCCTTTTGTGCATCCTCCGCAGACGATCTGCTACCTTCTGCTTTCTGTCTGCCAAAGAAAGAGATGGACAAACCATCCGGGTCTTCACCGCTTCCATCCGGGGCAGCCTTCAGGGCGGACTGTTCTCCAAAACGCTTCTTTTCCTCCTCGCGCAGCCGGATGGCTTCAGCCCGTCTTTCAGCACGTTCTTCCTGGCGTCTGGCTCGCTCAGCCTCCCTGCGGACTGCAAGGACTTCCCGCTGCTCGTCCAGCGTCTGCCTGCCCCATTTTCCGGCTGAGACAAACAGCGTTTTCTGTGTGATCAGCGCGAGGAAAAGAATTGTGGCGGCAATCAGCACAATATAGGTTCCCGCCACACCGATCGTCGGGCAGAACAGATTCTCAAGTGCCCCGCCGATCAGGCCTCCGCCCTGATGGTACTGCATTCCAACCTCATAGTATTCATTCAGACTGTGGCTTTCCCGCCAGCCGACCAGCATCAACTCCAGAAGTCCGCAGACCGTCACAAACAGACCGGCGGCGGAAGCTGTCTGAACATATGCTCTTCTGCTGCCCCGGTTTGCCATGATGTAAAGCGTCAGGAAAAACAGAAGAAACGGAAAGACATAAGCGTTGGTTCCCATCAATCCGAAAAAGATACCGCCGAGTACATTCCCGATCTTTCCGCCGATGCCGAACAGGCTGATAAAGATCAAAACCGACACTGCAAGCAGGATCCAGCAGAATATTTCGATGTTCATCGCAGGATTGGGCTGCGGCATCGTTTTCATTGTCTGACGGGCAGTTGTTTTCCTCGAAGCTGCAGCTCTGCCGGAGCCGGATGATTTTCCGGTCCGGGCAGCCGCCCTTCTCTTTCCATTCAAAGAAGAGCGGGAACTTGTTCCCGCCCTTCCTGAAGCTGCACTCTGTTTTTTGCCTGCTGTCTTTCTGCGATCAGCCATTCAGAAGACCCTCCTGTGCCCGCTGCGGCAGTTTACATGAACACAAACTGTCCGATGATCGAGAGAACCCCGATCGCAAAGCAATAATACGAAAAATATTTCAGTTTCCGGTTCTGGACAATTCTCAGCATGAATCGAATCGCCAGATAGCCGACAACCGCTGCTGCGATCATTCCTGCCGCATAAGTCCCGATCAGCCTGCCGGTAACCGCTTCCGAAGAGATATCAGAAAGCTCCAGCACGGCTGCCCCGATAATCGCCGGAATGGACAGGATAAACGAATATTTTACAGCGAACTTCCGGTCAAGCCCGCAGAACGTAGCAGCCGCAATCGTGCTGCCGGAACGTGAAAGTCCCGGAAGCGTCGCAAACCCCTGGGCGATCCCGATCAGAACACCCTCGCCATAGGATACATCCTTCGGAATCTTCCAGCAGTCTGCTCTTCTGTCAGACAGCAAGAGCAGCACACCCGTTATGAGCAGGCAGATTCCCGGAACAATCAGCGTCCCGGAAGCGTCCTTGATCAGCTTGCTGCCAAGGTATCCCATGATGCCCGTCGGAATTGTCGAAACAATAATCAATACCACAAACTTTCTGTAGTTGGTACGAACGATTTTGCGGTAATGCGGCTGCTTCCTTCCGGAAGAAAACAGCATGGACAGATTGGCAAATAAGTCACCGATCATCCTGAAGAACTCCACAATCAATTTGAGAATGTCCTTCCAGTAGACAACCAGAACCACGAGAAGTGTCCCGACATGGAGCATGACATCAAACAGCACGCTGCTGTCGGTCTCAATATGAAGAATGTTCTGAAAAATTGCAAGGTGCCCTGAACTGGAGACCGGCAGAAACTCGGTGAGTCCCTGCACAATCCCGAGAAAAACAGCCTGAAGAACTGACATATGATCGATTCCTTTCCTGACTCATTGACAGGTTTCAAATCAGCCTGAAACAAGGATAGCCTTCTCCAGCGAAGATGTCCCCTTCTCAGGCGATTTTAGAGGACTGGCAGGCCCGGACCGGTTCTGTCAGGAAATACCGGCTCTTCAGATCCAGCACCATCCGTGTGTAGAGCGCTCTGCACTCCTCGTTTTTCCCACTTTCGATCAGTCGGATGCATGGCTGGATGTAAGTGTCCCAGATCCCATCGTAAATACGATCCGAATCCTGAAGCCGGTCGATGTGTTTGACAATGGACGGTGCTACATCATAGTACATCTCAATGAGCTTCTCCCCATCCGGAAGGAACGCCATATACTGGTCCCTGTAGGTTCTCAGGAGCGTCAGCTCATAACAGTCATCCGGTCGGTTCAGCCGTCTGCAGCAGGCCGTCGTGATAAAACAGAATTTTTTATGGAAGCCCTTTTCAATCACGTCATACTCTGCCGGCGTCAGGTTTGACTTCGGGAAAGCCCGCTTCCAGGCCTTTGAAACATGATCGACAAGCGGTTTCGAGGATAAGCCCTGGTACTTCAGAAGCGCCGGAAATACATACCCTGCCATGGCGAGGCTCAAATTGATGTTCAGACGCTCTTTCTCTCTCCTGGGCGCCGCATCAAGCATCTGGGAAGCAGATGACACCAGCTCCTGTGCCATGTTCTCCAGCATCGTATCCTTTTCCACAACAGCCGCATACAGATTCTCGATCGCGTCCATCGCCGGAATCAGGCTCATGTAATAGTCCTTGAACTGTTCGGCGTACAGCTTACGCGAAAATGCATTCAGAAGCGCATCGTGCGTCTTCAGCGCATCCCGCATGCCCGCCATACCGGTTTCATAGTCATTCATGAACATGCCTCCTGCCGCCTGATCCGGCGGCCTGTTTTCCTCAGAAGATCAGCCTCCGGGTTCTCCTCACTCTGCGCTGTCGCTCTCCTCCAGATTGGAATAGACAGCCTGCACATCATCATTCTCATCAAGGGTGTCCAGCAGACGGGTAAGCTGTTTGCTGGCTTCCTCGCTGTCGACGCTGACATAGTTCTGCGGGATCATCGTGACATCAGCGGATGCCATCGGGATGCCGGCTTCCTCCAGCTTCTGACGCACCTCCGAGAAGGTATTCGGATCGGTCAGAATCTCATAGGAATCTTCCGCCTCGTTGATATCCTCCGCTCCGGCGTCCAGTGCTGCCATCATCAGGTCATCGGAGCTGAGGCTGCACTCCTCCTTATCGACGATAATCTGTCCCTTCTTATCAAACATAAAGGAAACACAGCCCGGTGTTCCGACATTGCCGCCGTTCTTGGAGAATGCCGCCCGGACATCCGCTGCCGTCCTGTTTCGATTGTCGGTCAGGCAGTCCACAACGATCGCGACGCCGTTCGGGCCGTATCCCTCGTAGGACACTTCCTCGTAGTTGACAGAGTCTGCATCCCCGGCCGCCTTCTTGATGCCGCGGGCGATTGTCTCGTTCGGCATGTTGGCTGCCTTTGCCTTCGCAACAACGTCGCGAAGCTTGGAATTGTTGTTCGGGTCCGGTCCGCCCTCTTTGACGGCGATGGCAATCTCACGGCCGATGATTGTAAAGATCTTACCCTTGGCAGCATCGTTGCGTTCCTTCTTGTGCTTAATGTTCGCAAACTTTGAATGTCCTGACATAGAATCCTTCTCCTTTGATTCAACCTTCTTCTTTCTGGTCTGACTGCTGTTTTTCGGCCAAAGCCCACTGAATCGTATTCCCGTGCACTGCCCTTACTGTAAACAGAATGCCGTTCTCCTCGTCTGCGACGCGCTTTCCCACGTCACCCGGTCCTGGCACATGATCCAGTCTCGCGGTGAGGTATCCGTTCAGGGTCTCATAGTCTTCATTCTCCTGAGCGCCCAGTGTCTTCGCGACATCGGAGAGAGACGCCATGCCGCTGATCTTCCATCTTCCCTTCCCAACCGGAACAATCAGCCTCTCCACCCTGTCATACTCATCGAAGATATTCCCGACGATCTCCTCCAGAATATCCTCCATCGTCACAAGGCCTGCCGTCTCCCCGTACTCATCGACGACAATCGCGATCTGCACCTGGCTTTTCTGCATGTCCGAGAACAGCTCATCAATTCTGCGTGTCTCCGGCACAAACTTCACCTGCCGCAGAAGCCCCGGGATATCCCGGATGCTTTTCTGATTATACTGTTCCTTCATATGGAAGGACATGGCATCCTTGATGTAGAGAGCTCCGGTAATATTGTCGATGGAGTCATCATAAACCGGGAACCGGGAATTCGGTGATTTGACCATCAGACGGATCGCATCGTCCAGCGGAGTCTTTCCGCTCAGTGCGATGATCTTGCCCCGGATCGTCATAATGTCCTGAGCCTGTTTCTCGTCCAGCTCGAAGATGTTCCGGATCATCTCCGCCTCATCCTCGTCAACCGTTCCCTGCTGGTGCCCTTCGTTGACCATGGAAATGATCTCACTCTCGGTCACCTTCTCCCGGATCTGAGCCGGATCTGATGCAGCCAGTTTTGCAAGAAACGCCGCTGCCCATCCGAACACAGTCGTGAACGGAAGCGCGGCGCCAGAAAGCACCCGCCACAGCGGATAAACGGCGAAAATATAGCTGAGCCTGTGCACCTTTCCGACATACCCCGGCAGCGCCCTCCCGAAGACATAAGTCAGAAAGACAGCACACAGAACAGAAAGCCAGACTCCTGCCCCCTGGATGCGTTCAAAGATCAGTGCTCCGCACACGGCTGTCAGAATCTGCCAGAAAGCGGAAGCTCCGATCATCTGCTCCGGCTTGTCCAGGATCTTCGAAAGCCTGCCGCATATGGCCTTCTGTCTGTCTGAAAAGTCCGCCCCGTCCTCATCCTCTGAATCGTCTCCATTCCGCTCTAGGTCCGCATCGGACAATTCCGAGGCAGCCGCGCTGAATGCAGAACAGATAAAACCAGCCGCAGCCAGAAGCATAAACATCAGTATTCCGGGGAAAGGCCCCAGGTCATCGCTCATTGAAAACTCCCTTTGATATCCCGGCTGACGGTTGTATGGGTTCCGCCGTCAGCAGACGCAAACTAAAATATAACAATAAAACCAATCACCGTCAAGGCAGCCGGATTAAGCATTCACATACACCCTCGGCACACGTTTTGAGATGTCACAGACAAGCTCATACGGGAACCGGCCGGACAGTCTCCCGAGTTCATCGGCCGTCACCGCGTCTTTCCCGTCCTGTCCGAGGAGCGTCACCCTGTCGAACTCCTCCGCCTCGATCTCTGTCACATCCACCATGAACTGGTCCATACAGACCCGTCCGACAATGGGTGCACGCCTGCCGCGGATCAGGACACTTCCCTTGTTTGAAAGGCTTCTTGGATATCCGTCTCCGTACCCGACCGGAATCGTCGCGATCCGGCTTTCCCGCTCTGTCACGAATGTCCCGCCATAGCTGATGGAGGTTCCGGCCGGGACCTTCTTGATGTAGCAGATGTGGCTGATGAGCGACATCGCCGGCTTCATCGGCATCAGATTTCTGTCAACTTCGTCGGACGGATAGATGCCATAGATGGTGATCCCGGCGCGGACCGCATCGAGGTGTGTCCCGGGAAGCTCCATAATCGAAGCACTATTGGCCGCATGGCGCAGCGGAATGCTGACGCCCCTTTCCTCCAGCATCTGCTCGAACCGGCAGTATTTCCGGAACTGCTCCTGTGTATAACCTTTGTCCCTTTCATCCGCCCGCGCGAAATGAGTGAACAGTCCTTCCACCTTCAGATTCGGAAGCTTCGCAATCTCCGCTGCCTCGTCAGCATCTCCTTCGCAAACCTGAAATCCGATCCGCCCCATCCCCGTGTCTACTGCCAGATGAACCGGGAGTGTCATGCCTGCCCTTGAAGCCGCCTCCGAGAGCTGTCTTGCCATGGACAGCTTGAAGGTTGCCGGCCGGATCTGAAGCCGCACCAGCAGATCGTAATCCTGGGGGAATACAAAGCCAAGGCACAGAATCGGCTTTCTGATCCCGGCGCGGCGAAGTTCCACGGCTTCCTCCGTCGTCGCCACCGCAAAGCCCCAGATATACGTCTCAGGTTCCATCATCTCCGCAATTCTGACCGCACCGTGTCCATAGGCATCTGTCTTGACAACCGCAATCATCCTTGTGTCGTCCCGAAGCCTGCTTCTCATTGCAGTAAAATTATCCCGAATGGCGCCAAGGTCTATCTCCGCCTTCACGCGCGGGTACGCACCTTGTTCCGTTTCCATATCCATATTGGGTATCATGCCGATCTCCTCCGACCAATACACATCCCGATGATTCCTTCTCTCCGCCCGAAGCCTTCTGAAAACCCTTCCGGCTCTCCGCCGGTGATCAGGATTCCTGCCGCCTCCCGGAAGTCTTCTGCCCGCCGGAAGGATGATTCATCCTGTACCCCAGCTCCATCAGGCTCTCCGACAAATGAACATCCTGGATGGTGACATCCTCCGGGACCTCCAGATCCATATGGGAAAAGTTCCAGATGCCCTTGACTCCGCCCTCGATCAGGATCGGTGTAACCATGGCAGCCCCCTCCGACGGCATGGTCAGCGCTGCGATATCCGGCTTGTTCTGCCGCAGAAAAGCAGGCAGCTCATCCATCCCCCTGACCTCTATGCCGCCGGCGTTCTCTCCGCGGTGATTCTCCGGCCTGCGGTCAAAGATACCAATGACCTTGAACCCTCTCTTTTCAAAGCGGGTATAGCTGGCGACAGCCATTCCAATCCGCCCTGCCCCGACAATAATCATCGTGTAGCCCCTGTCAAGACCCAGGATTTTTCCGATGCTTTCATACAGATACTTGACATTATAGCCATACCCCTGCTGGCCAAATCCCCCGAAATGATTCAGATCCTGCCTGATCTGGGATGCTGTGGCGTGCATATGACGGCTCAGATCTGCCGAGGAGACGCGCTCCACGCCTTCATCCATCAAGATGCCAAGGTACCTGTAGTATTTCGGGAGCCGGCTGATGACGGCCTTCGGGATTTCCTTTTCTTCCATCGCCGTACAATCCTCCACATGAATAAAACGCCTGCAGATGATATCGTTTCCCGCAGGCATACTGCTGATTATTATAGGTTTTTCCTGCACATTCGTCAAACATGCCGCTTCTTGATTTTTCAAAGCGCTTCCCATATCATGATGAACGTGTCATTACTCTTATTACCCAAAGGAAAAATGAACCATGATCCTATCCTGTCACAATATTACAAAAGCTTTCGGGACAGACGTTGTCCTGAAGAACGTATCCTTTCATATTGAAGAGCATGAGAAGGCTGCCATCGTCGGAATCAACGGGGCCGGCAAGTCTACACTTCTGAAAATCATCATCGGAGAGATCACGCCCGACAGCGGGGAAGTCACAGTTTCGCGTGGCCGTACACTGGGATATCTCGCACAGATCAACACACTCTCCGGCCACCGGACGATCTGGGACGAGACAGCGCAGGTCAAGCAGAAAGTCATTGATATGGAAGAAAGCCTCCGGAGTATGGAGCGGCAGATGAGCACTGTATCCGAGGACAGTCTGAATCTTCTGATGGATCAGTATCATAAAACACAGGAGGAATATGAGCGGCTGGGCGGCTATGCCTGGAAGAGCGAGGTTTCCGGCGTCCTGAAGGGTCTGGGCTTCACAGAGGAAGAATTCGGGAAACCTGCCGACAGTCTTTCCGGCGGACAGAAAACCCGGGTCGCACTCGGCAAGCTGCTCCTTCAGGCACCTGACATTCTCCTGCTCGATGAGCCGATCAATCATCTGGATCTCAACTCGATCGAATGGCTGGAAAACTATCTGCTGAATTATCAGGGTTCCGTGATCATTGTCGCCCACGACCGCTATTTTCTGAACAAGGTGGTGACGAAGGTCGTGGAAATCGATAACGGAACCAGCATGTCATTTTCCGGAAACTACTCTGCATACGCAGAGAAAAAAAGACAGCTGCGGGAGACACAGCTGAAAAGCTGGATGAACCAGCAGGCTGAAATCCGGCATCAGGAAGCCGTCATCGAGAAGCTGAAAAGCTTCAACAGAGAAAAGTCCATCAAGCGTGCGGAGAGCCGCGAAAAGATGCTGGATAAAATCGAGCGGATTGACAAGCCTGCCGAGGCTGACGCCCGCATGCATCTCCAGCTGACCCCCCGCATCCTTTCCGGCAATGATGTCCTGACAGTCGAACACCTGAAAAAGGGCTTTGAGTACCCGCTCTTCACAGACCTGAACCTTGAAATCAGGCGCGGTGAACGTGTCTGTATGATTGGAAACAACGGAACCGGAAAGTCCACCTTTCTGAAACTGATTATCGGCAGCCTGAAACCGGATGAGGGAAGCATCCGGCTCGGTACCCGTGTTCACATCGGCTACTACGATCAGGAGCATCAGACACTTCATCCGGACAAGACACTGTTCTCGGAGCTTCAGGATACCTACCCCACACTGGACAATACGACCATCCGAAACACCCTCGCCTCCTTCCTCTTCACCGGAGATGACGTATTCAAGCGCGTGTCCGACCTGTCCGGAGGTGAACGGGGGCGGCTGTCCCTCGCGAAGCTGATGCTCTCGGAGTCCAACTTTCTGATTCTCGATGAGCCGACAAACCATCTGGACATTCTCTCGAAGGAAATCCTCGAGGATGCTCTGCAGTCTTACAGCGGGACGGTTCTCTGTGTCTCTCATGACCGTTATTTTATCAACCGGGTTTCAACCCGCATCATCGAGCTGACAAACCGTGTCATCGTGAGCTATCTCGGCAATTACGATTACTATCTTGAAAAGAAGGATGAACTGACGGCTAAATTTGCCCCTGCAAATGAGCAGACTATCCACTCTGCTTCCGGCGGTCAGATTGCTTCCGGAAATGCCTCCCACCTTTCCATGCAGCATGCATCCGGCAGTGACGCAGGCGCAGAAAACTGGAAGCGCCAGAAGGAGCTTCAGGCCGAAGCCCGGAAAAAAGAAAACCGGCTGAAAAAACTGGAGGCTGAGATCTCCAGTCTGGAAGCGCGCAGCAATGAGATCGACGAGGAGATGTCCAGGGAGGAAGTCTTCACGGATGTTGGCAAAGTGACAAGTCTCTCAAAGGAAAAAGCAGCACTCACCACACAGCTGGAAGTGCTCTACAATGAATGGTCTGAGCTTGCTGAGTAAGGGATTGTTTCCACACAGGATGGGTTCTGCCTGTGCGGAAATCAGGATCAAAAACATGTAAATGTAAATTACGTGTCCGGAAGGGCAGCGGAAGACTCCGCTGCCCTTTATTTATGTAACATTTTCTCCGGGCCCCATCTGAACCACCTTCATTCCCATTCCATTCACTCCCACTTTTCAACATATCCCCACAGATATCCACTTATCCACATTTTCAGGCTTTTTATGGTATCCACACTCGTTTGTGTATATTATGCATGTTTATGCATCGTATGCATATTCGCAGTATTCATGTAACATTTGTAATAATGATACATATATGTGTGCATGTAACATCATCAGCTGTCCACTGCTCTTCTGCCGCGCAGAATTCCCTACGAACGTTTCTGTCGATTTTTCAATATACAAGTGCACATGCACTGTGCTAGAATTGGTCAGGCGAAAAAGCAGAATCCTGTGTCCGGCGATACTGGCTTTTTCACCGGAAACCGGGGCTTTCTATATGCCTTTGATCGTTTGTTCAACAGTTGGGAAAGGACAGTCAGCATGAAGGAGTACAAGCCATTCAAGTCTGGAAAAGTCAGAGAAGTCTATGACATCGGAGACAGCCTGATCATGGTCGCAACAGACCGGATCTCAGCATTTGATCACATCCTGAAGAACCGGATCACCGACAAGGGCGCGATCCTGACGCAGATGTCTTCTTTCTGGTTTGAGTACACAAAAGATGTCATCCGGAACCACATGATCACGACGGACAACGAAAGAATGCCGGAATTCTTCCGCCAGGAGCAGTTCACCGGCAACAGTATGAAGGTTCAGAAGCTGACCATGCTCCCGCTTGAATGCATCGTCAGAGGCTATATCACAGGAAGCGGCTGGGCATCCTATCAGAAGACCGGAATGGTCTGCGGCATCCGGCTTCCTGATGGTCTGGTCGAGAGCCAGAAGCTGCCTGAACCGATCTACACGCCTTCCACAAAGGCAGATCTGGGCGACCACGACGAAAACATCTCTTACGAACAGTCAATTGATGTGCTGGAGAAGAAGTTCCCCGGCCACGGGAAAGAATATGCGACGGCGCTGCGCGACAAGACAATCGAGCTGTACACCAAATGCGCCGACTATGCCAGAAGCCGCGGCATCATCATCGCGGACACAAAGTTTGAGTTCGGCCTTGATGAGAATGGGGATATTGTCCTTGGCGACGAAATGCTGACCCCGGATTCCTCCCGATTCTGGCCGGCAGACGGCTATCAGGCAGGACACAGTCAGCCTTCCTACGACAAGCAGTTCGTCCGTGACTGGCTGAAGGCCAACCCTGACAGCGATTACGAACTTCCTCAGGCTGTCATTGACCGCACCATCGAGAAGTACAAGGAGGCCTATCTCCTGCTGACAGGGAAGGAATTTACCCGCAGCGGAAGGTAACGGGAAGAAGCGAAGCAGGCGGACAGATCGCAGCAGGAAGGATTCCGCCGATCGTAAGCTTCATCATGTGAGTCATATGGATCATATAAAGAAGGAGAGCCGGGGAATTTCCCCGGCTCTCCTTCCAGTTTCCTCAGGATGGATAGTCCAGAATGAACCGCTCATAGGCATTGATGACCGTCGTGCTGTCGACCTGCCTGGTACGGCGGAAATCATAGGCATAGGACTTATGCACATGCCCGTGCACCATGTAGGCCGGCTTGTAGCGTGTCACAATCTCCCGGAATACATCAAATCCCTGGTGCGGCAGATCGTCCTGATCGCCGCATCCCCGCATCGGAGCATGTGTCAGCAGGATGTCAATCCCGTGTCTTCTCATGATCTGAAAGCGGACCTTTTTCGCCCTCTTCTGCATCTCCTTCTCAGTATACTGATAGTCGCCAAATCCGTATCGCTGGCTTCCGCCCAGTCCCAGGATCCGTACCCCGTTATAAACATAGACCCTGTCATCAATATTGATGCAGCCCTCCGGCGGCTTTTCCTGATACTTGGCATCATGATTTCCATGAACATATAAGAGCGGACAGTTTGCAAATGTCACAAGGAACGACAGGTATTCAGGCGGAAGATCCCCGGCCGAGAGGATCAGGTCAATTCCTTTCAGCTTCGACTCGTCGTAGTAGTCCCAGTACGATTTACACGGTTCATCCGCAACCAGGAGGATTCTCATATCAATCAATCTCAACTTTCTATCCTGCCGTTCAAGCATCATGCTCTTCCGATGCGGCTTCCTTTGGCGGTTCTTCACTGGTCATGATAACCTTCTCCACCACCTGGACCGGTGTATGCTTTGCTGTCGCCGCATTCACAGACTCCGGCGTGATAATCTGCTGCATCGCGATCCGGTCTCTCGACTCCTGATTCAGCTCATCGAGTGAAGGAACGCTGCCAATGATGCCTTCGAGCAGGTAATTCATCGTAATCACCTCCTGCGCAGGGAGCGCCCCTGTGTCTGTCCCGATCGCCCGGCCATCCTGCAGGAAAAGTTTCCCCGCAAAAGGATTCAGCAGCCAGTCCTCCTCCACAATCCGGCCTCGCATCACATCGGCAAACCGCCGTACCCCACGCGGAAGATTGCCGGAAAGGACAAGATCGATGATTCCGCTTGATATCCCCCACCAGTAGTTAACCGCATTTCTGGACTTCACATCGTCTCCGCTGTCCCAGCTTCCCTGGAGGATATCACTGATGATCCGTTCATAGAATCTCCCCCAGTTCCAGATGGGCGCTGCAAGATTCACGGTTTTCCCATCCTTTCGGATGAACAGACCATAGGCACTGCCTTCCTGCCCGGGACGGATCATATCGTTGCCCGACACAACGCTGATGTCTTCACGATCCAGAAGATCACTCAGATGTTCATGATCCTTCAGACTGTCCCAGTGCAGATATACCTGCGCCCTCGGATTCGTCATCCGGGCGCCAAGGGCAAACGCGTTGATCTCCGCCATTGTTCCATAGATCGGGAAATTCGCCCGGTAAGCAATCTTCTCGTTTTCCGTCATGGCACCGGCGATCATGCCCGCCAGATATTTTGCCTCAAACAGCCTTCCGTAATACGTGCGGATGGAATTATGAGGCTGCCCGACAGAACAGTTCAGAATCTTGACCTCCGGATGCTCAATCGCCGCCTTCAGACTTGCCGCGAGGAACTTCTGATTGGCCGTGAAGATGATCTCATATCCATCCTGGATGACCGCGTCGATCAGCTCCGCAATATCCCGCTCATCATCCTGCAGAAAATACGCAGCCGTCTGGATCCTGTCACCGAATACGTCCTCTACATGCATTCTTCCGAGCTCATGTCCGTAGGTCCATCCGGATTCGCTCATACGCCGGTCGTGAATAAAAGCGATCCGGAGTGTTTTTCCGCCAAGCGGATGAAGAATCCGGTTCAGGACGCTTCCGCCTGAGGCTGCCTCCGGCTTAAAGACAAGGGATTCCTGCGTCTCGTCACCGAGCGCCGGCAGCTCCTTGAAGATCCGGTCCAGATCCTTCGCCTTCTCAGAATGGGATTTTGCCTGAATCTCCTTGTAGGAATAGAGTGAAAGATAAAACAGAAGAGCATCCCCTGCTGTGATTTTCAGCTTATCTCCGCCCTTATCCTTGAAAAGCCCCGAAAACTCTGTGTAGAGAGACCGGAAATTTTCCTTGTCCTCGTCCGTCCACTTCTCACCCGGTTTCTTCTTCAGGGCAAGCGTCAGCTTCGGAAAGCTCCCGGGCTGCGTAAACCAGATATAATTCACCTGGCTGTCCTTGTAAAAATCCAGAAATTCAAAATAGACTCTGCTCTCCGGTGTGTCCTGCGGATACGGAATCTCGCGCGTGACCGTCCCCTCGATCGAATCCACGCCAAAATACTTCAGGACACTGACGCGCTTGTTCCCCTCGAGCACATAAAACTTATTCATGAACTCGTAGCAAACAATCGGGTCGCCGATTCCCTGATTCATATGGTAATCAACCACGCCGTCCCACTTTCTGGCAAATTCCGAGTATTCCGGCATCAGAGGCATGAAATTGTTCGCAAATGAGTTCTGCCGTCCCTCTGTCTTTGTTCCGACGATCTGATCAAGCGGAATATTGACAAGTCCAAGAGATTCCTCTGTTTTCATTTCCGCCTGTGTCAGGATGGCATCCAGCGCAGGCAGATACGGGTATTCTCCGCGGCTCAGCGCTCTGCGATAAGCCGCCTTTCCCATCTTCAATGCTTTTTTATAATCGTCTGATGCCATAGGAATCCTCCTTCATGATCATCTGTCAAAGTATCGATCTGAGAAGCAATCTGTCAGAGTGTCTCCAGGGTATCTCTGACTGCCAGGATGAAGTCGCGGCTGCTGAGAGCAACCGGGTTGTCCAGAGTCGTGATCCTCGCCAGATCCCCTGTCATCTTTCCGGATTCAATTGTCTGAAGCGTTGCCTTCTCCAGACGATCCGCGAACGATACAAGCTCCGGAAGCTGATCCAGCTGCCCTCTCTTCCTCAGTGCTCCTGTCCAGGCAAAGATCGTTGCTACAGAGTTTGTGGAGGTCTCCTCCCCCTTCAGATACTTGTAATAATGGCGCTGCACGGTTCCATGTGCTGCCTCATATTCATACTTTCCATCCGGATTCACCAGGACAGACGTCATCATCGCAAGGGAGCCGAAAGCGGACGAGAGCATATCACTCATAACATCCCCGTCGTAGTTTTTGCATGCCCAGATAAACCCGCCCTCACTCTTCATGACACGTGCGACCGCATCGTCAATCAGCGTGTAGAAATAGGTGATTCCCTTTTGTGCAAACTGTTCTTTATATTCCTTCTCATAGATGCTCTCGAAGATCTCCTTGAATCTGCCATCATACTGTTTGGAAATCGTATCCTTCGACGCAAACCAGAGATCCTCCCCCGCATCGAATGCGTAGGAGAAGCAGCTTCTGGCGAAGCTCTCAATTGATTTGTCCAGGTTATGCATTCCCTGAATGACACCCGGTCCATCGAACTCATGGATCAGCTTCCGGGTTTCATGTCCTTCTGCATCCGTAAAGACCATCTCTGCCTTTCCAGGTCCAGGGACACGCATCTCCACATCACGGTAGACATCCCCGTATGCATGGCGGGCGATTGTGATCGGCTTTTTCCATGTACGGACATTCGGTTCGATCCCCTTCACCGTGATCGGCTTGCGGAACACCGTCCCATCCATAATCGCGCGGATCGTTCCATTCGGACTCTTATACATCTTTTTCAGATGATACTCCTCCATGCGGGCTGCATTCGGCGTAATCGTCGCGCACTTGACCGCCACGCCGTATTTCAATGCCGCCTTCGCGGAATCGATCGTCACCTGATCGTCGGTCTCATCCCTGTGCTGAAGACCCAGATCATAGTATTCCGTCTTCAGGTCGATATAAGGAAGCAGGAGCTCATCCTTGATCATCTTCCAAAGAATTCTCGTCATCTCATCGCCGTCCATCTCGACGAGCGGTGTCTTCATCTGAATCCTGCCCATGCTGTCTCCTCCTCTTTTTCATCCATCTACGCGACATCCGTATGCTGTATCCGGCTTCCGCAGCCATATTTCTCATCAAAACAGCTTGTGCCGTCCTTTCATACGTCCTTCATCTTACCATATCCGAAAACACCTGAAAAGCACATACAAAAAGCACCCGGCGGATTGATATGCCGGGTGCTTTCTGCACGATTTTCTATTTCTGACGACGAATAAAGCTGTCCTTTCCCCTGTGCTGTTATTCCTCCGTCTCCTTCAGCACTTCCTTGTTCTGAATGAGATAGGAAACCAGAGAGATCACTGTCAGTGCCAGCGCAATCCACTTGAAGATTTCGCCGAGCGTATTGAAAAATCCTCCGAGATTGGCAACCATGAGGATCACCATCACCATCTGGGAAGCTGTCTTGAACTTGCCCCAGTAATTGGCCGCGATAACCTTCCCCTTCTCGACTGCGATCAGGCGGAAGCCAGAGATGATGAACTCCCTCGCAATGATGATGATCACAATCCAGCTTTCGATCCTTCCAAGATCCACAAGACAGATCATCGCAGAGCAGACAAGAAGCTTATCGGCCAGCGGATCCATGAATTTTCCGAAGACTGTCACATAATTGTATTTTCTTGCAATATAGCCGTCGGCCGTATCGGTCAGGCTGGCGGCGATAAAGATAACCGCCGCCGTGATGTCTCCTGCTTTTCCCGGAACCGCCATCAGAAAGACAACAAAGAGCGGGATCATGAAAACCCTGAGGATTGTCAGCTGGTTCGGCAGGTTTTTCCCCGGTACCCATCTGCCTCCCGAAGGCTTGTGCGCGCTTTTTGTGTCCTTCACCTGTCTCTGTCTTGCCTCGGCAGCTGCCGTCGTATCTTCTTTCTCGTTCCCGCTCATACCAGTACTCCTGTCAGATCATAGTCTGATGCTGCTGTGATCTTTACCTGTGCAAAATCGCCCGTCATCATCGGCTCATCCGTGTTGATGAAGATGTAGCCATCCACATCCGGCGCATCACCGTAGCTGCGCGCGACGTAGACATTCTCTCCGGAAGCCTGTCCCTCAATCATACATTCAATCGTGTGTCCGATCAGGTTCTGAAGAAGATCCGAGGAGATCTCCTGCTGCAGCTCCATCAGTTCATCGCGGCGCTCCAGCTTCGTTTCCTCATCAATCTGACCGTCCATCCGCTCTGCGGGGGTTCCCTCCTCCTTTGAGTACGTAAATACGCCAAGCCGGTTGAATTCCATCTCGTTGATAAAGCGGCAGAGCTCCTCGTGCTGCTCCTGCGTCTCCCCCGGAAATCCGGTAATCAGAGTCGTCCGCAGTACAATGTCCGGAACCTCCTCCCGCAGGTGTGCGATGATCCGTCTGAGGTCCGCGTTGGTTGTATGGCGGCCCATCCGTCTGAGAATCTCATCATCCGCGTGCTGGATCGGCAGATCCAGATAGTGCACAAACTTTTTCTCCTCCTTCATGCACCGGATCAGGTCCTCATAGATTTCCTCCGGGTAACAGTAAAGCACCCTGATCCAGCGGATTCCCCGGATCTGCGCAAGCTGATGGATCAGCTCATGCAGACACTTCCTGCCATACAGATCCGTCCCGTAAAGCGTCGTCTCCTCCGCAACCAGGATCAGCTCTCTGACGCCCATGTCCGCCAGATCCTTTGCCTCGGAGAGAAGACTTTCCATCGGGACAGAACGATACCGTCCGCGCACCATCGGAATTGCGCAGTAGGTACAGTGCTTGTCACACCCCTCCGCAATCTTCAGATACGCATAATGCCCGCCGGTTGTCAGAAGCCGTTTTCCATCCGTAAGAGGAAGACTGTCGACATCATCCAGAATGTTCTCCCTCTGTCCCTCCAGAGCTTCCTCGATCACATCACCGATCTTCGCGATTGAACCGGTTCCGACGCAGGCATCCACCTCCGGCAGCGTCTCCCGTATCTCCTTCTCATAGCGCTGTGCCATGCATCCGGCAACGATCAGAGCTCTGCACTTTCCTGTCTCCTTCTGCCTTGCCATGTCAAGAATTGTGTCAATGGACTCCTGCTTGGCATCGTTGATAAAGCAGCAGGAATTGACGATGATCACCTCTGCCTCGGTCTCATCATCCGTTATTTCATACCCTTTTAAGTTCAGCAGTCCGAGCATCTTCTCCGAGTCGACACGGTTTTTGTCACATCCTAGAGATATCAGCAGAATCTTCCGCATAGCGTCCCCTTATTCCTGATCTGCCCCGGATGCATCGGAAGCTTTCTCATCCTCGTCCTCGCTGTTCTTCTTCAGAAACGGATCCTTCTCACCCGGATGCTCCTCCGCATACAGCTTCTCCGCTTCCTGCTCATCCGGAAGAAAGCCCTCTATTTCCTTGTCCATATCCTCACGGATCTCGTTCTCATCCTCCATGTCCGTATCCTCACGGACAATCCGGATATCGCCGTCCCAGAGCTCCTGGACCGCAGTCGAGAGCGGTTTATGCAGATCCTCCTCAGGAAGACCTGTCTTGCCGTCGATCAGCTGACGCGCACGCTTTGCGGCAGCCATGACAACCGAATAGCGGCTGCCGACAACCGGCGTATCCTCATCGCTGTCCTGGTTGATCAAATCCATCAGTTCCGTATAAGACGGATGTAACATACATATACTCCTTTCGGTGTCACTCGATCTGCTGGTTCAGTTATCCCTTGCCTCGCGCTCAAGCCCTTCCTGTATCTCTTTGATAAACGGCAGGTTTCTGGCTGTTCTGAGCCGCTGTGCCTCTATCAGCCCGTTCAGCCTCGCTGCACACTGCTCTGCATCGTCATTGACAATCACATAGTCGTAATCCCCGATATGCCTTGCCTCTCCGGCAGCCGCCTTCAGCCGACCCCGGACGACATCATCCGTCTCCGTCCCGCGGCCCCTGAGCCGACCGGCAAGCGTAGCCGCATCAGGCGGAAGCATATAAATCAAGACAGCGTCCGGCACCATCCGGCGAATATTCAGAGCTCCCTGAACCTCAATCTCAAGGATGACATCCCTGCCGCTCTCCATCTGCTGTCTGACATACGCACGCGGCGTTCCGTAATAATGATCGACATAGCGGGCATATTCCAGAAGCTCCCCCCGCTCGATCATGGACTCGAACGCTTCCGTCGATTTGAAGAAATAATCTCTCCCATCGACTTCTCCGGCACGGGGCTGTCTGGTCGTGGCGGATACAGAATACGCATAGTGGTCATACCGGCTCATCATCAGCCGCAGGACAGTTCCCTTCCCGACTCCGGAAAACCCGGAGAGGACGATCAGACTCCCTCTTTCCGTCATTCCTTCTGTTCCTCCGCTGTTCTCTTCCCGATTGTATCCGCGCCAAGCGCCGACAGGATCATCCGGTCACCCTCACAGATAATCACGGCCTTCGTCCGTCTGCCTGCGGTCGCATCCACAACACGCTGCTGTTCCTTTCCCTGCTGGATGAGACGTCTGACCGGTGCTCCCTCAGGGCTGACAATCGCGATAATCTTATCTCTGTTTACAAGGTTGCCGAACCCGATATTGATAAATTGATTATTCAATGTTCTGAACCTGTTCCCTGATCTTCTCAATCTCAGTCTTGAGTCCGATTCCGATATCTGCTGTCACCAGATCGTTGGCCTTAGACAGGATCGTATTGGCCTCACGGTTCATTTCCTGCGCAATAAAGTCCAGCTTTCTCCCGACGTCCCCGCCCTTTTCAAGCTCCTTCTGCATCGCCTTAATATGGCTGTGGAGCCGTACGGTTTCCTCGTCCGTCGCGAGCCGGTCCGCATACAGGACAACCTCCGACGCGATGCGGTTTTCATCGATCTGATCGTCCGAGAGGATCTCCGAGATCTTTTCCCTGATCCGTTCCCGATAAGCTGCGATAATCTCCGGATACCGCTCCTGCACCTTGCTGACCAGGCTGTCCATGCCATCCAGCTTTTCAAGAAGATCTCTTTTCAAATTCCCGCCTTCTGCCTCTCTCGCCGAGACAAGCTTTTCCAGTGCGCCATCCAGCGCCTGTCTGAGCACGTTCCAGATGACCTCCTCATCGAGCTCCCCCTTGCTGAGCGTGAAGATTCCATCCAGACCACCAAGTCTGGAGACCGTCAGATCATTCCTCAGGCCAAACCGCTCTTCCAGCTCCCGGTAGGCATCCACATACTTCTGCGCCAGCTGTTCGTTCAGCTTCAGGCTCAGATCTGCTTCCCCGAGCTGCTCACATGTCACAGAGACTTCCACTTTCCCGCGGCCGATGTACTTCTTCAGCTCTGTCCGCACCAAGGTCTCCAGAAATGCATATTCCTTCGGCATCCGAACACTGGCATCAAGGTACCGGTGATTGACGGACCTGACCTCGACCGTAAACTTCAACTGGCTGTCCGCACACTCCGCACGGCCGAACCCTGTCATACTTCTGATCATGGCATACCTGTCCCTTCCGAATTCAGACATCAAGTCATTATATGACACGCCCGATTCGAAAGTCAACGGCTAGCCGAAAAGCGCGGAAAAAAGGCATCTTTGAAAAAAACCAGCCGGGGATCCCGACTGGTTTTTCATCATTGCTGCAGGAGTGCTTTGTTTCAGCCCTTCTCAAGTGCCAGCGTCCTGGTGGTCAGGTCGCAGACATCAGACGGTCCGTAATACTGGATGGCACCCGGATAGGTATAGCAGGTCTTGACTGCCCATTCAGCCCGGTGTGCCTCAAAGTACTTGAACGGCTTTCCGTCCAGCTCCACAAGCGCCTTGCGGATAACCGGCTTGTCCTCACCGTTTCTGCGCTCAATATTCATCATCTTCGTAATCGGCATGCCGCCTGCAACCCATTCATCTGCCGGTCTTGACAGATTGGAAACCTTGGAAAGGTATCCGTTGAATCCATACTGGATCAGCATGAATGCATTGTATCCCAGGCTGTAGCAGTAGTCCGCGTCAAAGTTTGACGGGAATGCGCATCTTCCCTCATATCCGAAGAAATGGAACTGTGTCTTGAAGCTTCCCTTGTAAGTGCCGGCCTTTTTCCGCTCATCCAGCTTGTTCTTCACAAGTTCTGCAAAAAGCTTCTCGGACTCGATCAGGGAAACCTGGACGTTGCCGTGCGGATCTCTCTCGAGGAATAGCTGCTTCTGGATGGCCTCCGGAAGAATGTCGAATACCTTGTAGGACTCTGCCGTCAGACCCTTGCGGATGAATTCCTTCTTTGCAGCCCAGTCCGGAAGCGCATTGAACTCCTCGGTCTTTGAGCCCGCCAGCATCTCGCTGATCTCGCGGATCAGTGTGCCGAACTCCGGAACAAACTCAACGATCCCCTCCGGAATGATCACAACACCGAAGTTGCCCTCTGTCTTGGAACGTGCCTCGACGGAATCTGCAATCTGGTCTGCGATCTGAGACAGAGACATCTTCTTCTCCGCAACCTCCTCGCCGATCAGGCAGACATTCGGCTGTGTTTCCAGCGCACACTCAAGGGCGACATGCGAAGCACTGCGTCCCATGACCTTGACGAAATGCCAGTACTTCTTTGCGGAGTTGGCATCTCTCTCGATGTTTCCGATGAGCTCAGAGTACGTCTTGGTCGCCGTGTCAAAGCCAAAGGAGCACTCGATGTCATCGTTCTTCAGGTCGCCGTCGATGGTCTTCGGGCAGCCGATGACCTGTACGCCGACATGATTCGCCGCAAAATACTCGGCCAGGACAGCCGCATTCGTGTTGGAATCGTCGCCGCCGATGATGACAACCGCTGTAAGGCCATGCTTCTTAGCCGTCTCGGTCGCCGCCTTGAACTGCTCCGGAGTCTCAATCTTTGTTCTGCCCGAACCGATGATATCAAACCCGCCTGTGTTGCGATATGCATCGATGAAGGCGTCATCAAATTCAACGCAGTCGTCGTCAACCAGTCCGCTCGGGCCGCCCTTGAAGCCGAGCAGGACATTCTCCCTGTTCGTCGCCTTCAGCGCGTCATACAGACCGGAGATGACATTGTGTCCGCCCGGTGCCTGGCCGCCGGAGAGAATGACACCAACAACCTGCTTTTTAGGCGCGGATGTATTGGCTCCCTTCTGGAAGGTAATCTCCTTCTTTCCATAGGTGTTCGGGAACAGGCTTCTGATCTTCTCCTGATCTGCAACACTCTGGGTGGCCTCTCCCTCCCTGACGCAGATGTCAGAGATTCCGTTTTTGAGCATACCCGGAAGCTTCGGCTGGTATTTCAGTCTTTCTTTCTGAAGCGGTGATATTTCCATCGTGAAAACTCCTTTCCTACATGTACAGATGTAATCTGCCCGCGAAAAGTCGCAGGCTCTGTATCAGCCTCACACATTGTAGCAAACTTTCCGCGACTTTGCTGAACTTTTTATTCAGAATCATTTTTCGCTGGAGGCCCTTGAAATAGCCTGTATAATTGGAGGGAGATGGCTCAAGGGCCATGCCTGAAAGGAGAATATTCAATGGCATTTGATGGTATCACAGTCGCAAGTCTCGTCCGGGAGCTGAACACCTCGCTTGCGGATGGTCATATATCGAGGATCGCCCAGCCGGAGCCGGACGAAATCCTGTTAAGCGTCAAGACACGCTCCGGTCTGAAGAAGGTGCTGCTGTCGGCAAGTGCCTCCCTGCCCCTGCTCTATCTGACGGATCAGTCAAAGCTCAGCCCGATGACTGCGCCGAACTTCTGCATGCTTCTCAGAAAGCATATCGGATCCGGCCATATCCTGTCGGTGACACAACCTTCTCTGGAGCGGATTGTGCGTTTTGAAATTGAACACTATGACGAGCTCGGGGATCTGCGGAAAAAATACCTGATTCTGGAGCTGATGGGCAAGTACTCCAATCTGATATTTGTAGATGAGCATGAGATCATTCTGGATGCAATCCGTCATGTATCCGCACAGACCTCCTCGCTCCGTGAGGTTCTTCCGGGGCGGCCGTACTTTGTGCCGGACTCCCTTCACAAACTGAATCCAAAGGAAACAGACGAAAACCAATTCTGTACCGAGGTGTTTGCAAAGCCGCTCCCGCTTTCGAAAGCCCTGTATACGGTATACACCGGCATCAGCCCGGTGATCGCCGAGGAGCTCTGCCACAGGGCTTCGCTAGAATCAGACCAGAGTGCCCGCGAGTTTCCGGAGAATGCCCGGATTCACCTTTACCGCGTCTTCAGTGAGATGATGGAAGATGTGAAGGCAGGTTCATTTTCGCCCCGGATCATCTACGACAAGGACGGCGCCCCTGTCGAGTTCTCGGCGCTGCCTCTCTCCATGTATGCGGACTTTGAGCAGAGAACCTTTGACTCCATGTCAGCGGTCGTTGAGACCTACTATGCGGAAAAAAGCGCTGTCACCCGGATCCGCCAGAAGTCAGCGGACCTGCGGCATGTCGTCTCCACCATCCTCGAGCGAGAATCGAGAAAGCTCTCGCTGCAGAGAAAGCAGATGAAGGACACGGAAAAACGCGAAAAGTTCCGCATCTGTGGCGAGCTTCTCAATACCTACGGATATGATGTTCTGCCGGGTGCAGGCAGCGTCACAGTACCGAATTACTATGACGGCGGGAAGGATCTGAAGATCCAGCTCGACAGCACCCTCACGGCGCAGGAGAATGCACAGCGCTATTTTGACAAGTACGCCAGGCAGAAACGGACAGCAGAGGCGCTCACCGTTCAGATTGAGCAGACAGAAAGCGAGGTCCGGCAGCTGGAGGCCATCAGCACCTTTCTTGACCAGGCAGAGACGGAGGCTGATCTGGCGCAGATCCGGGAAGAGCTGGAGCAGTCCGACTATGTCAGAAAGCGGACTGTAACAGGTAAAAAGAAGGGGTCCTCGCGGACAAAGAAGTCGGAGCCTTACCATTTCCGGACACCGGACGGCTATGACATCTATGTTGGAAAAAACAACCTGCAGAATGACGAACTGACCTTCCGTTTTGCCTCCGGCGGCGACTGGTGGTTCCATGCCAAAAAGATTCCGGGCTCCCACGTCATCGTGAAAACCAGAGGAACCGAGGAGCTTCCGGATGACGTCTTTGAGATGGCCGCCGGCGCGGCTGCCTACTACTCCCAGGGGCGCGGCGCGGACAAGGTTGAGATTGATTATGTAAAGAAAAAAGAAGTGAAAAAACCAGGCGGAGCAAAGCCAGGTTTTGTGGTGTACTATACGAACTATTCCATGATCGCGCGGCCTGACATCAGCAAGCTGACACTTGTAGAGTGATCCGATTTCTCATTTTTCACTCAAAACTGACACATGCCGCCTGCTCCTCCTGTCTGTAAAGACAGAAAGAGGCCAGCCGCCTATCCCCTTCCATGCATCCTCCACGCATGCCGGGTGATATCCGGCTGGCATCCTGTTTACTTATAATATTCAAAGTGAAGCTCATACAGCTTGACGGTGTCGCCGTCCTCGATTCCAAGCTTCTCCAGCTCCTTCAGGATCCCGTTGTCCTTCAGGAAATTCTGGAAGAAGCGGAAGCCCTTCTCAGACTCCAGATTCGTGTAGCCGAGCATCTTGTCGATCTTCGGTCCCTCCACATGGAACAGATGCGGATCTTTCGCATCCTTCCAGCAGGTAAATGAAAGCTTGTTCCCCGGGAGATGCTCTTCCGGAAAATATTCCTGCTCGTAGACCTTTGTCTCCTTCGGAAGCTTTCTCAGCATGGAACTGACATAGTAGATCAGGTCCTTCAGGCCTTCCCCTGTGACTGCGGAGATCGGAAAGACTGCAATATCCTTCGGTCCGAATTCACGTTTCAGGCGGCTGACAGGATTCTCCCACGCTGTCCCGTCCGGGTTCTTCCCATCCTCCGGAATGGTGATCGAATCAATCTTGTTGGCTGCTATGACCTGTGGCTTTTCGCTCAATGCAACATCATAGGCAGCCAGCTCCTGATCAATCCGGTACACATCCTCGACCGGATCTCTTCCCTCTGTGGACGCCGCATCCACCACATGGATCAGGACCTTGCATCGGTCTATATGACGCAGGAACTCATGCCCGAGCCCTGCTCCCTGACTTGCCCCTTCAATCAGCCCCGGTATATCCGCTGCAACAAACCCACTGCCATCCTCAAGATCGACGACTCCGAGCTCCGGGTTCAGTGTCGTAAAATGATAATTCGCAATCTTTGGCTTCGCGTTGGATATGTGCGACAAGAGGGTCGACTTTCCAACATTCGGATACCCGATCAGTCCCACATCCGCGATCGTCTTGAGCTCAAGCTTGATTTCCAGCTCACGTGCCTCCTGACCCGGCTGGGCATATTCCGGTGCCTGCATGGTAGAGGTGGCGTAGTGCATATTGCCATTCCCCCCGCGGCCTCCCTTCAGGATCACCTGTCTGCGGTTTTCACCGGACATATCCGCGATGACTTCCCCGGTCTCGGCAAGGCGAATCACAGTCCCTGCAGGAACCCGCAGGATCAGATCCTGTCCGTCCGCCCCGTGGCATCTCTTCTTGCCGCCCGGTTCACCGTCGGTTGCGGAAAACTTGCGGCGGTGCCGGTAATCGATCAGAGTGTTCAAGCCGTCGTCCACAACAAATACGACATCGCCGCCCTTCCCGCCGTCGCCGCCATCCGGACCGCCGGATGCCACAAACTTCTCCCGGCGGAAGCTGACGTGTCCGTCGCCGCCCTTCCCGGAGCGGACAATAATCTTTGCTCTGTCTGCAAACATACTTTTCCCTTATTTGCGCTTTCACGCCTAAGCCTGTTGAGCCTGTTTTTCTGTCAATATCAATGATATGAGTGTCAATGTATAGGCTTCCGCTCATGTCTGCTGCCGCCACTCATACGCAGGCGTTCGGATACAACTGCCTGCTCCTGCAAACGGCTGGACTTATACACCTTCACAAAAAGGGGGATTGCGTACGCAATCCCCCCTGCATCCATCTCTGTTCAGCTGGATTTACTCTGCTGCTTCGGTCTCAGCCTTCTCGGTAACGATTGAAACCTGCTTTCTGAACTTGCCAAGTCTTGAGAACCTGACAACTCCGTCAGCCTTTGCATACAGGGTATCGTCCTTGCCGATTCCAACGTTCTCACCCGGATGAATATGGGTTCCGCGCTGTCTGTAAAGGATATTGCCTGCCTTGACGAACTGTCCGTCTGCTCTCTTTGCACCAAGTCTCTTGGACTCTGAGTCACGTCCGTTCTTTGTGGAACCGACTCCCTTCTTGTGCGCGAAGAACTGAAGGTTCATATTCAGCATCTCTCATTCACCTCCCGCTTCGGGAATTCCCTGATCAGGGATTGACTTCCCGTTTCTGTATCCGGATGTAATCCGGATAATTCCCAGCAATCTGTTCAAGTCCAAGCACCATCGCCCTCATCAGGAGCTGGGCATCATGGTCTTTCGGACTGCTGAGCACGACTTTCAGGTAACCGCCTTCCGGTTTTTCCTCCTCTGAAAACGCGGTCTCCGTCAGGCTCTCGATGGCATTGGCGGTGTTGATCGTCAGCACCGAAACGGAATTGCAGATCAGGTCATACTCTCCGTCGCCCGCACCCGCATGTCCTTTGCACTCGAAGCCAAGGAAATCGTCTCCAGATTTGTATAACTGAATCCGGATCATCTTAAGCGTTGATCTTGTCGATCTTTACCTGCGTAAAGTACTGTCTGTGGCCGTTCTTCTTGTGGTATCCGGTCTTTCTCTTGTACTTGGCAACAATAACCTTCTTTGCTCTGCCAGTGGTAACAACAGAAGCCGTAACCGTTGCGCCGGCAGCATCAGCGCCTGCCTTCAGACCATCATCCGTGCTGACAGCAAGGACCTGATCAAAAGTGACAGTCTCTCCATCTGCAGCCGAGAGCTTCTCAACTCTGATCTCGTCGCCTTCGGAAACCTTGTACTGCTTTCCGCCAGTTGCAATAATTGCGTACATTCAGGGCACCTCCCCTTTCTTCAATCTCGCCGAATATGGCGTCGTCCGCAAATCCCGGACGCACTTATGCCTCTCCGTGCGGCATACGAAATGCATCATAGCATGCCATTTCTCAACTGTCAAGGCAGAAATTCAGCATTTTCTGACCGTTCCCTATGACCGTTCAGCTGCCGGAAGAGCGGAACCTCCACCTTTTTCCGGGTCATCTCGACAAGTCCGAGTGCAGTCAGATCCTCTACCTTCACCTGCATCGGATCCTGCGCCGTCGACTGAGCCAGATGTCTCATCAGCTGATCGTAGGATTCCTTCTCTTCCATGTTGATAAAATCCACCAGAATCATTCCGGACAGGTTTCTCAGGCGAATCTGCCTGGCGCACTCCTCTGCCGCCTCCATGTTCACCTTCAGGACGGCTTTTTCCTTGTCCCGGCCATTGATCGAATGCGCAGAATTGACGTCGATTGAGACAAGGGCTTCTGTCTGCTCGATCACGAGGTTCGCGCCGCTTTTCATATTCACCTTCCTGCAGAGTGCACGGCTCAGCTCCCGCGTCAGGGAAAAGACATTGTGCATGGAGATCATCGGATCCTGGTAAAAACGCAACTTCTCCTTCAGGTATGGGGGCAGATAGTCTTCCAGCGCCTCATACAGATTCCTGTCATCTGTCAGAATTTCCTCCAGTTTTTCAGCCTGTACCGACTCGATCCGCTTCAGCCAACGGTCAGGCTGCCGCAGCAGAACGGTATATGCCGGGCGATACGGCGCCGTCAGAAGAAGCTGATGCATCGCACCCGTCAGATTCTGAAGCTCTTTCCGGATGTCCTCGTCGGGCGCATGTTCTGCATTTGTCCGGACAATCACCCCGCAGGAACCAAGCTGCTGTCTCATTTCTTCAAGCGTCTGCTCGGAAAACAGATGCTCTCTGAGTGCCCGTCTTCTCTCCTCCTGAATCTTCCGCGAAATGCCAAGCCCCGTCCCGCTCATTTCCAGAAGCAGGTACCGTCCCGAGAGCTGTAGCTTGGTTGTCAGGGACATGCCCTTTGTGCCGAATGCCTCCCGGCTGACCTGGACAATCAGTTCATCCCCCTGCTGCACTTTGGGGGAGGATCCCTTGCGCGTATATCTCGGAGCCGCCAAGTCGTCGAGTGGAAGATACCCCTTGATCCCACGTGCAACCTCAACAAAGCAGGCGCCGGTATTTGCCGCAACCCTTTCGACACGGCCGATACAGATATCTCCAAGCTTCAGCCCGTCTGTTTTGCTGTCCGCATGGATCTCAACCGCCCGGCCGTCCTCTCCTAAGAGCACTGACAATATGCGACCACTGTATGCTTCAATCAGATACTTCATGTCCCTCACTCCATTGTGGTTCCCAGCCCGATGAGTGGGACAAACCGGTCTGATCCGGGTCTCTCCCCGCCCAGGTCTGCATAGACCTCGTCTCTGTTGATCATAAAGCGGTAAGGATCTGGCAGAAGGCCTCTGTCCTTCGCGAATGTATCCATGACCAGATCCGGGCGGATGTTTGTTCCGGAACCCGCTGACAGAGAAAGAAAGAGATCCCCCTTCCGAAACTCCGGCTCTTCATCGGCAATGCCGCAGACTCTTTTCGGCTCCGGTGAAATGACCGCCTCATAGAGAAATGGCGCAATGTCGACTTCTTTTTCCCCCTTCTTGCCCTTCTTCACTGCATAGATGACAGGCTGCTTCACCCAGCTCCTGAACGCCTCCTGAACAGAAGAATCCCACTCATGCCCCGGCCGGAAGCTGAGCGTATAATCCGCACGCGCAACAAGGGTCATGCCCTTGTTGCCCTTCCCGAGAGGCACCTCCCTGGCATCGAGCACATGGAGTCCCTCGGGGGCAGCCTCATTCAAAAGACTGACAAGCTCCCTGCTGGAATAGGCACGGTTCAGGTCCACATCCACGTACTCCGAGTCGCTCGTCATCCCTACCCCGAGCGGGAACGCGTAGGACATCACCATGTGCGGACTGTAGCCTTCCGAAAATGTGACATCCACATCGGCTCTCCGGAGCAGCTTCTGAAAGCATCTCATCATATCGAGATGTCCGATAAATTTCAAAAGTCCCTGCTTGCTGTATTGGATCCTGACTCTCATATCCGGAGCACCTTCTTTCCGTCCACCTCGTCATAGCAGATGCCGCATTTATATTTCATCGCACCGCAGGCGTTGCAGTTTTCCCTGCAGTTCGGTGTCACAATACCGTCTAGCGCCCTGTGCCATTCATCCAGCAGAAACTTCTTTGTCACACCGCAGTCGATGAAGTCCCATGGCAGAAGCTCATCCTCCGTCCGCTGCCGCCTGGTATAAAATGCCAGGTCCACTCCGGTCTTCTCCATCGCAGATACCCATCTGTCCCAGTCCCAGTATTCTGACCAGGCATCAAACAGGGCCCCCTGTCTGTAAGCCTCCTCGATCGCAGCGCCGACTCTCCGGTCACCCCGCGCCAGAAGTCCCTCGAGCACCGTCACGTAGGCCTCATGCCAGTTGTAGCGGATGCTCTTGTGGTTTTTCATATCCTTCACTTCATGATTGACCGTCGATGCAAAGCCCAGATAATCACCCGGGTCATACATCACCGCCCACTGGAAGGGTGTGAATGGCTTCGGGACAAAGAAGGACGTCGATATGGAGATACTGCACTTTCCGTTTCGCTCTTCCTTCGGGATCTCATAGTACTCCTCCGCGATCTTCTCCGCCAGATGGGCGATATCCTTCCGGTCCTCCTCTGTCTCTGTCGGCTGGCCGAGCATGAAATACAGCTTCACCTTGTTCCAGCCGCCTTTGAAGGCTTCCCCTGCGCCATGAAGAATATCCTCCTCCGTCAGCCCCTTGTTGATGACATTGCGAAGCCGCTGTGATCCGGCTTCCGGAGCGAAGGTCAGCGAGCTCTTGCTGACATCCTGTACCTTGCTCATCACATCAAGCGAGAACGCATCGATTCTCAGGGACGGCAGCGAGATGTTGACCTGCCTCTGTCCATACTGCCCGATCAGGTAGTTCACCAGCTCCGGGAGGCAGGGATAATCGCTCGTCGACAGACTGCTGAGCGAAATCTCATCCTGCCCGCTTTCTCTCAGGAGCTGATTCGCCTGCTTCTTCAGAACCTCGGCGCTTTTGTGCCGGTTTGGTCTGTAGATCATGCCTGCCTGACAGAACCGGCAGCCGCGGATGCAGCCGCGCATGACCTCGAGCACCACTCTGTCCTGCGTCACCCTCATGTAAGGGACGATGGGTTTATCAATATATGGTGCCTCATCCAGGTTCGCCACAGCCTGCTTCCGGATGCGGCGGGGAAGTCCCGGATAAGCCGGATCCGGGGAAAATGAAGCCAGCGTCCCGTCATCATGATAGACCGGTGTGTAGAATGCAGGCGCATAGATTCCCTCGATCTGCCCTGCCCTGTACAGAAACTCACGCCGTGAAGTCCCGGCTTTCCTGCACGCCTTGTACAAATCGAGCAGCTCGTCGTATACCGTCTCTCCTTCCCCGATATAGAACAGATCAAAGAAATCAGCGATCGGCTCCGGGTTGTAGGCACACGGGCCGCCTCCGATCACAATCGGCATACTCCCGAGGGGTGCATCCAGCCGCTCCTTCGCATGAAGCGGAATCCCTGCAAGATCCAGAAGCTGAAGCACATTTGTATAACAAAGCTCATACTGCAGCGTAATGCCGAGAAAATCGAACACCTTCACCGGATCCTGTGATTCCAACGCAAAGAGCGGGATCTTTTTCCGGCGCATGATGTGATCCAGATCTGCCCATGGAGAATAAACCCGTTCGCACCAGGTATCCGTTCTTCGATTGAACATCGAGTACAGAATCTGGATGCCCAGGTGAGACATCCCGATCTCATAGACGTCCGGAAACGCCATACAGAAGCGGATATCGATTGTCGACTTATCCTTCCGGACGACGTTCAGCTCGTTCCCGAGATACCGCTCCGGCTTCTCAACCTGGAGAAGAATTTCCTCCGGAAGTGCCAGTTTATAGGATGATGCTGATTTCTGATTCATTCAAATCTCCTGTGGTCGATTATTTCGTGATGATTTCGTATAAAAAACTGCCCTGATAACCTTCACATCATATCATGGGCAGCCCTTTTGATTCAAATGATTCAAATGAAAAGCAATGGCCGCAGCAATTCCAGCGGCTTTCATCTATGGGGAACTGCTGGCTGCTTTATCTGTACATGCTAATCCACGGAATATTTCTTGAAAGTCTTCCGAAATCCTCTCTTCTATATTCCTCCCACTTTCCGCTGCTTTCTACCCGGATCAGCCGGTCTGCGATTGCGAGGGAATCTGACAGTCCGATGCTGAACAACACAACCGCGATTCCCTCCTTCAGAAGTTCCTCGTTGATCTTCCAGATTTCGAACCGATCCTGCACATCTGCCTGGTGAAACGGCTGGAATTCAATAATCACTTTGGGTCGCTGCAGAAGGAGTCTGCAGTAGAGAACTTCATATCGCTCCCGCTTGCTCATAGACTGGATACTTTTGTCCCATAAATCATGGCCAAGAATTCGTTTCAGCTCTTCCCGCAGGTTTCTTCTGGCTCTGCCGTCCCGCCAGACTGCTGGATACCGGTAGTCCATCGTCATCGCAACGTTGTCAAAGAATGTCAGGTCCGGAAACAGGTTTTTCTCATCCGGATTTCTTGACAGGATGGCAACATCCTGGACATCTTTCCTGTCCCAGTGTTTTCCCTCCACATCGATCTCTCCAGATAGCGTTGCTACACCCTCCAGATAGGCCTTTTCGATGGTTTCATACACATGGTTATCCAGAAACTGAATACAAAGGCATTCGCCCTTCCTGACCGAAAATCCGAATTTTTTCAATTCCCGGCAGCTGATGCCCGACTGGCGAAACACTTCCGGAGCATGTTCGTTCAGCACCCGGTTCTGCGTATACATCCTGACACTTTTGGAGAACTCAGCAGAATAGACTTCACAGACCTGCTTCAATGCATCTGCCTCATCCAACACCGATAGAATGCCTCCTCCTTTCATGATGCCAATCTGCCCGCAGACCCCCTGCAGCGTTTCCAGATGAGAGCAAAGGAAGAGAAATGAAGTTCCCTTTTCAGCATAATGCCGAATCAGTTTTCCGAATTTCTCCAGATCCCTGTCTGATAGTGCATTATCAATGTTCTGCAGAATCACCAGTCTGCTGCCGCTGCTGATTCCCTTCAGAAGTTCAATCGAAACTTGTTCATACGCAGACAGCTTCCCAACCGGCTGGTAGGGATCGATCTGAAGCCCTGCCTCCTCCAGATAAGGTCTGAATGCCTCCTCCATCAGACGGTCATGTAAGATCTCATAGTGTTTTTCAGCCTGAAGAACAAAGATGTTGGTCAGTGTATTTTGCTCATGGATCAGAAAGCCCCGTTCATCAATCCAGGTGATTCGATTCCGCTTTCTGGGAAACTGTCTCCAGGAATTAACCCGCTCCCCACAGTAATAGACACAGCCATTATAGAGGACTTTGTTAAACAGCAGCACATCGACCAGTTCTTTCGCACCATAACCATCCACCAGAAGAAGGCCCATAATCTGCCCAGCTGCAACTGACAACTCAAAATTCCGGAGATAGGTTTTCCCATTTTTCCGAAAGGTCACATTGCTCATCCGCAGTATTTCCGTCCTCATATCAGATCTCCCACCATGGCTGTCGCATACACATCCCTTACGATAGATTCTTTACCTTCTCGATCTCGTTTTCTGAATAGACACAAGGGAGCGTAATATCCACATCCGTCCCATGGTTTTCGATCGAATAGACATGTATATGGTAATCCTCCCCAAAGATAAGATGGATTCGGTTACTGACATTGGCAAGCGCGATTGAACCGCTTCCCTCGCCTCTTCCAATATCCGGATCTGTATTCATGCGACTGTTCAGCTTCTGGAGCGTTTCCTCGTCCATCCCGACGCCATTATCTGATACACGGATCAGGAGCAGCCGGCCGCTTCTCCTGATGATAATTCTGGATATTCCCTCCCCAAGCTTCAGTTCTGTTCCGTGGATAATGCTGTTCTCAAGAATCGGCTGCAGCGTCAGTTTTGGAATCAGGCAGCCTGAAAGCTTGTCCCACTCTTCATCCTTGACAATTTCAAGTTTCAGTCTGTCCCCGAACCGGAACTGCTGAATCCGGAAGTAGGTCTCGCAGTTTTCCAGCTCCTCTTCAATGGTCACCAGATTCTCCACCTTGCTGATTGTATACCGGAAGAAGGTTGCAAGCGCTTCCGACATCTCCGCAACTGTAGCATTTCCCTCCAGAAGCGCTTCACTACGGATTCCATCCAGCGTATTGTATAAAAAATGCGGATTAATCTGATTCTGAAGAGCCAGATACTGAATCTGTCTTTTATTCATCATATGATACTGCTGGGAGTGACGAAGATCGTAGGTTTTTTCTATTACTTTTCCGAAAGCCGGTGACAGCATCACCTCACCCTGCGGATTTGGTTTTTCTTCCGGAAAATATCCTTCCCCTATTCTGGTAAGCAGCCGCTGAATCTGTCTCCATGGATTGTGAATCCAGTAATGAAAGACCAGTAATGCAGCAGCAAGCAGAATACCAGCTGCTGCACATAAAAACAGGCGAGCTGTGTCATCCTTTTCTACCATTACCGCCAGTAGAACGAAAACCAGGTAAGACGCCAGCATCAATGCTGCAAAGAAGCGAATTCTCCAGCTCAGGTATCTGCTATTCTTCATGCTCATACTGCTTACCCATACAATTTCCGGAATACGGTTGGCTTGATTCCATTCAATTTGATAAATGTCTTTGTGAAATATTTCACATCGTTATAACCAACCCTTCCCGCAATTTCCGAGACCGGAAGACTTGTCTGCTGCAGATACCGTTTGGCCGCGTCCATCCGGACACCAATTAAATAGTGTGCAAAACCGTCTCCAGTCACTTTCTTGAACTGACTGCTGAAATAGTTCGGTACAAGGCCGGCAATTTCACTAACCTCCTCCAGTGTCAGCGGTTCTGCATAATGCTCCATGATATAGCGGCGTGCAAGCCGGATTGGTCGTTCATCCAGCTCCTTCTCACCCTGGCTGATCGCCCCAATCAGTTCCCGATAGTATTGGCTTGCTGCCGTAAATACCTCATCTGCCGTGGAACTGTTTTCAAGCGCCTTGAACCCACGATCCGTCAGCTCCTTCATCGCAGGAAGCTGAAGCTCCTGTGATGAACATCCAATGACAGTTTTCACCACCTGGAAATATTCCCATCCCCGTGCATTCATGCATCCAGCACATCCCCGCCTCAGGTCCCGGACGGCTGCATCAATCCCGGCCAGGTCTTTCAATTCGACAGCATTGGCAGCCTGTTCCCAAAATCGCACAAGAAGCGGCTGAACATCCAGACCGGCTGTATCCGCATCCATCTGATACAGCCGACCGCATCCATGCAGAATCCGGTCACCGACTGCTATCTGCGCATGCCGGAAAGATGCCGGGAGATCCTGCGGAATCTCGCAGCGTTCTCCTGCTCCCATGGTAAAATTCCACTTTCCGAAAACATCATTCTGTGCCTGCAGACTGACAATGCTCCTGCGAAGGGCTGAATCCACTCTCCTCTCCTCACCATTCTTTTCCAAAATCACACCACACAGAATACTGCCAGATGATGCCACCGCAAGGTCATATGCAAAAGGAGCCAGTTCCGTCTTCACCAGCCGATGGGCTGTGTCAAAAGCACCGCGCCGGATTCTGTCCGGATTGCTGCACGCTTTCTCATCTGCCTTTATACAGAACACAAGAAACCGCCCCTTCCCAGTTTCAATCCTGTTTTGTTTCTTCAAAGCTGAAGATGAATAGTCACGTACAACACCGTGAATCAGATCCAGGGCAAGCGCTGCTTTCACCTTGTCCAGATTTTCTTCATTTTCCTGCACAGCCGTTCGGAGCGCCTGCTCTCTTTCATTCTTTCTCCCGATTTCTGAAGCAATCTTCTCAAGGGTATCATTGAGCTCCTGTTCATTTACAGGCTTCAGCAGATACCCGCTCACACCCAGGCTGATAGCCTCCTGCGCATAGGAAAAATCGGCATATCCACTGATGACGATAAAGCGGAGCTCCGGGTTCAGACCGTGGGCTTGAGCAATCAGCTCAAGCCCGCTGATCCCCGGCATCCGGATATCTGTAATCAGAATATCAGTATGATTCTTCGTAAGCAGGTCGATGGCTTCCGGACCGTTCGATGCCATTCCATCGACCTGCATGCCAAATTGTTCCCAGTGCCCCAGCATTCTGATCAGGCGGCAGATCCGATTCTCATCGTCCGCAATTACAACGTGAAGCATAGGTACATCCTCTTTTAATTTAATGACGACTTTCCCTGCGCCAGCGCAACCGCTACTGACAAAGATGGATCGCAGTAAGGAACCAGTGTCGCCTGAATCGCATGGTACAGATCAGGCTTTCCAGGCCATACTTTGCCTGAGACGTGATTCTCACGGTCCAGCTCGTGGAACCAGGAGCCATGGACATGATCCAGCACAAATCGGTCGAGATATGCCATAAACATCGCATACCGCTCCGCATATTCTGCTTTTCCGGTTACCCGGTAGAGAACTGCCGATGTATTGATCGCCTCCGCCAGTACCCAGTGCATCCGTTCATGCACCACAGGCTTCCCGTCCCAATCTGTCGTGTAGACGAGTCCCGGCGCCCCATCGCTGTCCCATGCATCCGCGACAGCCCTTCCATACAGGTGCTCCGCGGCCTCCACATAGTACGTTCTCAACTCCCTGTCTGCATCGTCCGGATACATGGAGCGTGCAAACTGGGTAATCAGCCTTGCCCATTCAATCCCATGGCCGGGTGTTGCACCGAATGGCTTGAACTGATCATCCGGATGATCCTTGTTGAAGTCCGGCTGCGGCACCCAGTCTTTGGAATAGTGCTCCGGAATTCTCCAGCTGCAATCCTTCGCCCAGCCTATTACATGATCAATAATGCTCTTAGCCCGATCATGATATTCTGTATCTTCTGTAACATCATAGGCTGCAAGAAACGCCTCTACCGAATGCATATTGGCATTGAGTCCGCGGTATGGGCTGAGTTCTGTAAATTCTGTATTCCAGTTATCATATGCCAGTCCGCTCTTTTCATCCCAGAACTTTTCCGTATAGGTATCCAGTGCAAGCCTCAACAGGTTTTCAGCTCCTGCTCCCTTTGTGCAGGCAATCCCTGATAGAGAAGAAGCGCCTGCCTTCTCTGCCAGAACAAGCGAGGAAGACGCAAGAATCGCAAAAGCATGTGTATAGCACAGTTTTCCGGAAACCGGTGTGCCGTCTGCCTTGATTCCTTCAAACCATCCACCGTTTTTCTCATCCCTGGCACCTTTTGCAAGCCCTCTCATCGCGTCAAAAGCCTGCTGCTCATACTGCTTTTCCCCAAGCAGATACCCCAGCACATAGCTGTGAGCATAGCGTGCCGTCTCATAGGTATCCCGGCTTCTGTCTGTCCAAGGCGTTCCATCATCGCCAAGGTAATAAGCTGTCCCGTCCGGAGCTGCAAATTTTTTTCCAAATTCGAGAAGCGCATCCCGGACCTTCTTCATGAATTCTTTGTTTTCTGCTGCGTCCAACTGATATTTTCTGTCCATATCATCCGTCTCCTGTTTATCCATTATGTTTTTCTCGGGGTTCCCGTTTTTCTCAGTACCTCAGCACTTCAGACTGTTTATTCAAGTATACAACAGTCAGGCTGATTCATCATCTGTATTTAGCTATTTAGCCTATGTATATGATGCAAAACAGAAAAAGCCGCCGGGCTTCCGGCAGCTTTTTCTGCTGTTTTTGCTTTGCAATACAACCTTCAGGTTTCTCAGCCGTTCACATTGTCCTTCGTCAGAACTGTGACCCCTGTATCAACCGTCACACCGCCAAGGTTCTCGCCATTCATTACCTTGATGCAGGCCTTGACGCCGAGTTTTCCCATGACATCCGGGTTCTGAGCCATTGTGCATGCCAGATAACCATCCGTAATCAGACCTTTGATCGTATCAGATTTATCGAATCCAACGCCAATCAGGTCTGCATTTCCGGAAGCCTTGATCGCATTTCCAACTCCTGTTGAAGAACCTTCATTGGTTCCATAGATGCCGACAACTCCCTGCGTAATGTAATTCTCTGCCTCGCTCTGTGCCTTGGAAGCATCGCCATCGCAATACTGTGTCTCAAGGATATTAAAATCCGTGCCATTAAATGCATCACGGAAGCCCTGTTCACGGTCAACAGCTGTCTGTGTGGACGCATTGACATTCACAATTCCAATATCTCCTTTGGTGATACCCTTGTCCTTCAACCCTGCGATCATCTGCTCACCAGCCGTCTTTCCAGCCGCCTTATTGTCGGTCGAGAACGTTGCCTCCGCATCAAGGTTTGCCGGGGAGTCAACATAGACAATCTTGATTCCTGCTGCCTGTGCGTCCTTGAGTGCCCCGGTGATGGCATCCGGACCATTTGCCGCAATCATAATCGCATCGTAACCTGCTGCTGTCGCATTGTTGACCATCTCAATCTGCTTTGCATCATCCTTGGTATCCGGAGACATAAAGTCCACCGTGACACCGTCAGCTTTCGCTTCTTCCTGAGCGCCGTTGTTCATGTTAACCCAGTGCTGGTCGATGGAGTCCATCGTAATCAGTGCAAACTTGTATGCCTTGTCCGGCGTCACCTTCTCTGCAAGAAGCTCCTCTGCTGTCGGAGCGGATCCGGAAGCTTCTGTGGAAGTCTCCGTCTGACTCTCTGCGAAGACCGGTGCCGCGGCAAGAAGAGACCCTGCCATAGCCGCTGAGCACATAATGGAGATAAGTTTTCTGTTCATAGCTGATTCCTCCTGTTTTGGAATGTTTTGATATATTTTCCCTGCTTCCGAAAACCCGGAAAGGGATGTTCACCATCTAAAATCTTCAGTTCTTTTTTCTGTTTCTCAAAAGAATATCTGCAAGAACTGCCAGAACAACAATCACGCCAATGACGATTCTCTGAATTCCGACCTGCGCATGGACCATGTTGAGTCCATTTTCAAGAACCTGCCAGACACCGGCACCGGCAAATGTTCCAAGCAGAAGACCCGAACCTCCGAGAGGAGAAACTCCTCCGATGACACCGGCTGCGACACCGTACATCTCATACATATTTCCCGCTTCCATATTGCCCATGCTTGCCTGCGCACAAAGGATCACACCAACAACTGTTGCGCAGAATGCACTCACAAGGTAAGTGATGGTGGTTGTCTTGTTGACATCAACACCTGCAAGCCTTGCAGCGTCGACGTTGGAGCCAACTGCATAGATATGTCTGCCTGTCCGCGTCTTCGAAAGGATGAAGAAGAATACGATAAATATAATCAACGCGATCCAGAAGGTATTGTAGATGCCAAGAAATTTCCCATAATAGAACAGGTTCTGAAAATGATCTGCCACCGGCTTGGAAAGCGTACTGTTGATGCTGTCCGTATTCCGGTTATTATTCACAATATAGCCGACACCTCTTGCAACAAACATCGTTCCAAGCGTTGCAATGAAAGGCGGAAGCTTGAATTTCCCGACGAGGAATCCATTGATAACTCCAATCAGGAGCCCGCATGCCAGTGCAACCAGAATTGCCAGTGCCGGATGAACTCCCATCGTCATCAGCTTTGCCACCAGCATCGTACTCATTGCAACGACCGATCCGATCGACAGGTCGATGTTTCCTGTGATCATGACATAGCTCTGTCCGATTCCAACAAGAAGGTACTTGGACATCGATCTGAGCACATTCAGGAAGTTCATCAGGGAAAACACCTTGGTGTTGATGATTCCGAAAACAATATAGATAACAACCAACCCTGCAAAGGCCGTCAGTGCGTTTCTCATTCCTTTGATTTCAAAGAAACGCTTCCATGAACTTCTCTTCTTCATTCCGTTCCTCCTCACTGTTTTGCCTGAAAGCTGGTGGCGTATTTCAGGATCAGATCCTGAGTCGCTTCTTCTCTGGAAAGCTCTCCTGTAATCTGCCCGTCACACATCACCAGAATTCTGTCCGCAATTCCCATGACCTCCGGCATCTCGGAGGAAGCAAACATGACTGCGATTCCCTGCTGTTTGAGCTTGTTCATCAGGTTATAGATTTCTACCTTTGCACCAACATCAATTCCCCTTGTCGGTTCATCAAACATGACAACCCTTGAATCTCTTACCAGCCATTTACCGACAACCACCTTCTGCTGATTTCCCCCTGAAAGCGTATCGGCATTCACATTCTCGTTCGGTGTCTTGATGGATAGATCTTGAATCGCCCTGGCGCACATTTCCTCCTCCTTTGAGGAAGAGAGAATACCGCTCTTTCCACCAATGATGTCAAGATTTGGAAGCGCAATGTTTTCTCGGATGCTGAGCTTCACACACAGTCCGTCCTTCCGTCTGTCTTCCGGGGCCAGGACAATTCCCGCCTTGATCGCGTCTTCCGGCTTTCTGATCCGAATCTGCTTTCCATCCAGGAAAAACTCTCCGCTCTCTCTCGGGTCAACGCCAAAAATAGCTCTTGTTGTCTCCGTTCTTCCGGCTCCCATCAGCCCTGCAAATCCGACAATCTCCCCCTCATAGAGAGAAAAGTTGATATCCCGTACCTGACGGCCTGCATTGAGATGGCGAACCTCGAATACTTTTCTGCCTCGTTTGCAGGTAACTCTCGGAAACTTGTCCTTGATCTCCCGCCCAACCATATTCCGGATAATTTCATCCATCGAGAAATCACTGAATTTTCCGGATGTGATATATTTCCCATCCCTCATAATAGTGACCCGGTCTGCGATCCTCGGAAGTTCCTCCAGTCTGTGTGAGATGTAGATAATGCCCTTTCCCTCTTCCCTGAACTTTCGGATAATACGGAACAGGTTCTCAATCTCCCGCGAAGTCAGTGCAGAAGTCGGTTCATCCATCACAAGGATCTTTGCATTGGTTGAGAGCGCTGTCGCAATCTCTACCATCTGCTGTTTGGAAACAGGCAGATTTCTCACCACCTCTGTCGGCTCAATGTCTGCATCCAACTCATCGAGATATTTTCTTGCGATTTCGTTCATCTGTGCGTTCTGAAGGACAACACCCTTGTATAATTCTCTGCCAAGGAACATATTCTCTGCGACCGTCAGATCATTACACATGTTCATTTCCTGATGGATAATCGCGACACCTGCGTCCCGGGCACTGTTTGGATTCAGTGATTCCACCTGTTTCCCGAAGATCTCCATCGTCCCGCTGTCTTTCGTGTAAACCCCGCTCAGGATCTTCATCAGTGTTGACTTTCCAGCGCCATTTTCTCCAAGCAGAGCAAGCACTTCTCCTGACCGAAGTTCCAGACTGACGTCGTCAAGTGCCTTGACCCCGGGGAACGACTTACAGATATGTTCCATACGCACAATTACATCACTCATATTCCTCCATCTCCGTCATGTTTCTGGCACTAATGAATATTTCTATATTCTATAACTGTTATTTCAACCACTGCTACAAGTATATTTCGATATACATTGTGCATAAAGTACAGATACTTCAGATAAAGGGGGATTTTTTTCAGGTTTGCTATAAAAAAAATAAAAGCCCAGGCATCATTCTGCCAAGGCTTTTATCCTGTATGGATGCTTAATTGTTTTTTGTTATGGACGCGGCAGCCTGCAGTCTCTCCTCCAGGCTGTCGCTCTGATTATACCATTGTCGTACCGCCATCAATGGCAAGAACCTGCCCGGTGATTTCCCGTGCAAGATCAGAAGCGATAAAGGCTGTAGCCCATGCAATATCTTCCGGCTGCTGGGCATGTCCCATCGGAATCATTCCCTGAACAGAAGCATTCCAGAGCTTTTCTCGCTCTTCGGATGACAGTTCTCTCTTATCGTCCGGATTCCAGCCATGAGCCATTCCATCAAGTATCTCTTCCCACATGGAAGTCCGGATAATGCCTGGTGCGATACTGTTGACCCGGACTCCGTATGGCGCGGCCATCTTAGCGGCGCTCTGCGTAAGGCTGATCACAGACGCCTTTGACGCACAGTAAGCCTGCAGCATCGCCATTCCGCCACGACCTGCGATTGAAGAAACCGTGACAATATTTCCATGCTTCTGCTTTTCCATGACCGATAATCCATGCTTTAAGGCATGAATGGTTCCAAGCACATTGATATCAAACAGGCGCTTCACTTCTTCATCAGAAGTATACATGACATCTTCGATGGAGATCACTCCTGCTGCATTCACAAATGCATCAAGTTTCCCGCCGCCAAAATCAACGGCATCGTGGAGAAGCTTCTTGACATCCTCTTCTTTTGCGACGTCGCATCTGGTGAAGCCTGATTTGCGGCCCATGGCCTCGATCTCTTTGACCGTTTCCATGCCCTGATCTTCTTTTCGATTCCCGAGATATACATCTGCACCTGCCTGCGCAAAGGTAAGCGCCATAGCCTTCCCGAGCCCACGTCCTGCGCCAGTTACCAATACAGTTTTTCCGGTAAAATCAATGCTAAGTCCCATCCTGCATACCTCCTTCCTCAATAGAAATAGATTCTTTAAAACGTAGTTGTTGAAGCCTTCGTACATATACTAGCACGCCCGGAATATGCGTGTAAAGTAGATTGTGCATTATTTTTTTGTATTCTATTATTTAGGCGTCTATTTATTTACATGATATTTTCAGGGATTCCTCCACCATCAGGATCATGCTATAATGACGCAAAAGGAGGAAACGAAGATGTCAGAATTTGAACATGTTACGCCGGAGGAAGCCGGGATCGACTCTTCCGCGATTGAAGCCTTCCTTCGGGAAGAAAAGAAGGCCGGCGTGGAACTTCACAGCTTTATGATTGTCAGAGATGGAAAAATTGCCGCCGAGGGCTGGGCTTCGCCATATAGAAAAGACCTGAGGCATCCGATGTACTCATTTTCAAAGACACTGACTGCAACAGCAGTCGGCTTTGCCGTTCAGGAGGGGCTCCTGTCACTCGACGATCGGCTGACCGACCTGTTTCCGGAGTACTGCCCTCCTGTTATTTCCGATCATCTTGCAAAGGCTGATCTGCGCAGTCTCCTGACAATGAGCTGCGGTCACAAGAGCGAAATGACCATGGCGGAGGCAGAACGCTTTGACGGGAACTGGATTCGCGCATTTCTCGCGCATCCCTTCCACTTTGCTCCGGGAACGATGTTTCAGTACAACACCTGGGGAACTGATCTGGCAGCTGCAGCCCTCCAGAAGAAGTCCGGTCAGACGCTGATTGAATACCTGACACCCAGGCTTTTTGAACCGCTCGGCATCACAGATGCCACCTGCGCTTCAAGAAACATGGGGGATGATTTCACAAAAACCGTGCAGGGCGGCGGCTGGGGCATGAAGCTGACCACGCTCGACATGGCAAAGTTCATCTGGTTTCTGGAGCAGGACGGGGTCTGGGACGGAAAGCGTCTGCTCAATCATGACTATATAGCGCAGATGTCCGCCCGACAGATTGAAACCGACAATGAGATTTACAACAACGGAGACATCGCGTCCAACTGGCTGAAGGGCTATGGTTTTCAGAACTGGCAGTGCGACGTCCCCGGGATCTGGCGTGCCGATGGGGCATTCGGGCAGTTCGGTCTGGTCATCCCGCAGAAAAACGCCGTTGTTGTTCTGACCTCCTGCGCGCTGAACACGGAAGCGGAGCTGAATATTGTCTATGATACGCTGCTTCCTGCAATGAAAGGAGACGGTGCAGCTGAACCTCTCCCGGAGAATCAGGCGGCGCTTTCCTCCCTTCGCTCCTGTCTGGAAGACTGGCAGCTTCCTGTCCTCTGGGGGATACGGGCTCCTCTGCTTGAAAAACAGTACGGAAAAATCCGCTACATCGCAGATTCTGACTCGTATCCTTCTGTAGAGGACTTTATCGCAAGTCCCGGATACTTTGAAAAAGACGGGCTTTCGATGAAGGCAGTTACCTTCCGGTTCGAGGACAATGTCGCGTACCTTGACTTTGAACTCAACAAAAAGGCTGAACATGCTGCGCCTGCTTTCGCGTTTGACCCCTTCAGTCCTGCCGGCCGCACGATTCCGAAGGGAAATGAGCATCTGATCTGCCATGATGATGATCCGGCTGATGCGGTCACGCAGACACTTGCAGTCGGAATGGATGGCAAGGTACGCACAAGCCGCCTGACACGCTACAGCTTCACGGCATCCGGTACCTTCACCAGCCCGTCAACCTTTGACATCAATGTCCGGAACACGGAGATGATCGAATCGGTCAATATCCGTGCAACCTTCTTCCGCGGCATGCTGAATCTCGAGGCCGTGGGGTCGATTCCGGAAAACAACGTCCTGACCATCCGGGACATCTCCGGTGTGCATTTCAGCTCCCAGAGCTGACCGGGACATCATCCTGATCGCTGGTATGCCCCTCTCATCTGTACCACCTGACGGAAAATGCAGCACCTGACGGAAAACCGGGAATCTGGATCTCTCCAGTCTCCCGGTTTTCCATATACTGTGTTATGTTTCTCTCGCTATCAGCGTCTTCCAGAAGTCTTCCCGCCGGAGCATGTAGGCGGGAACGTCCATTCCATAAACTCTTTGAAGCAGGCTCCTGCTCAGCACTTGATCTCCTGGCCCTGCCGCAAGTACGCGCCCATCCTTTAAAAGAACCAGGTCATCTGAAAGATCCAGCGCCAGTGACAGATCATGGCAGACACTGATCAGGGTGTTGGGAACGGTCCTGCCATCCGGCAGCGTCGTCTGTCGCTTTTTCCAGCGGATCAAAAGCTCTGCGAGCTCTGCCTGGTATTGGAGATCCAGGCTGCTGGCCGGTTCATCCAGCAGCAGAATCGGTGTTTCCTGGGCAAGCGCCCGGGCAAAGAATACACGCTGAAGCTGCCCGCCGGATAGCTCTGTGATCGGACGATCCACAAGTTCCTGCAGGCCTGCCTCCTCCAGACTCCGCTGTACCACCATCCGGTCCCGTATGCCGCGCTGTCCTCTTGCGTACCGCGCCATCTCCACGGTTTTCCTCACCGAATAGGCAAAGCCAACCGGAAAGAACTGACTCATCAGTGCACAGCAGCAGGCAATCTCCCGGCGTTTTTTCTCGGCAAGAGATTCTCCGAAAAGATAGATCTCTCCCTCTGACGGGATGATTCCCGCAAGCGCGCGGAGAAGGGTGCTTTTCCCGGCACCATTCGGGCCGATAATCCCCACGGCGCTTCCAGCCGGGATCACAAGGTTCACATCCCGCAGCACAATATTCCCGGAATCTTTTGGATGTTTCCTTCCATAAAAGGCGCTAAGATTCCGGACTTCGAAGGCCGCTTCCATGTCCGCCCCGACAAGCCCGGCTTTCGTTTTACCCATTCTTTCCTCCCTGCACATAGAGCCAGATAAAAAAAGGAGTGCCTGCCAGGGCAGTCACTGCCCCGACCGGAATCTCCCTGGGCGCAAGAAGCGACCGTGAGAGCATGTCGCACAGAGCCAGGAAAGCCCCGCCAAAAAGGAAAGACAGCGGCAACACCTTCTGATTCTCGGTTCCGAAAACCCTGCGCACCGCGTGGGGCGCTACAAGATCCACGAAGCCGATGGTTCCGGTAAAGCAAACCACAGCTCCTGTGAGAAGTGTGCTCAGGACAAGGGCAAAAAACTTTCCCTTTTTCACACTCACCCCCAGAGAGAGGGCATTTTCATCCCCAAAGGACAGGATGTCCAGCTCCCTCGAATGGAGAGCAAGGAGCAGCAGGCCTGAGAGACAGATGGGAGTCAGAATTTTCACATGGTACCATCGCATACCCGAGAAGGACCCCATCTGCCAGAGAATCAGCTGCTGCAGCCGGTTCCCTGCAAACGAGGAGAGCAGCGTCAGGAGTGCATTCACAAACAGGGACACCGACATCCCCATCAGAATCACCGTGTGTGACTGCAGGGAACTGCTGATGCGGGAGGAAATGACAAGAACCACCCCGATCACAAGAAATCCCATGAAAAAAGCGGTTACCGGCAGCAGGAACGTTCCAAGTACCGGCAGCGAGATTCCGGACGCGATCACGATCGCCGCCCCGAGAGAAGCGCCGCTGGAAACCCCCAGTGTATAGGAAGAGGCCAGGGGATTCTGCAGAATGGTCTGCATCACTGCCCCCGAGAGAGACAGGGCACCACCCGACAGAAAAGCCATCGCCACCCGTGGCATACGAATATCCCATAGAATCGAGACAAGCGAAGGATCCAGGTCTGAAATATCTCCTGTTCCGGTCAGTTTTCCCCAGATTATCCGCAGGGATTCCGCGGGCATGATAGCAACACTCCCAACGCCCACACACAGAGAAAACACACAGGCAAGGAACAAAGTCATCCCTATGACCGCTGCGCCCTGTCCTCTCCTCCTTTTTACTGCAGGCTTATGCTCATTGTGCAAAAGGATCCTCCATCCCGTCATATGCCTCCGGGTAGATGTCCTTTGCCATATCGATCATCGCACTCACAACATGCTGATTTGGCTGATTCAGCAGATTGGCGTCAATGTAATAGACATCCTTGTTTTTCACCGCGGTGACGTTCTCCCAGCCGGTCAGCGAGAGAAGTGTATTGACGACATCCTTGGCGTAATTATCTGTTGTCAGAATCACATCCGGGTTCATGGCAATCGCAGCCTCCTCGGAGATTGACGGCCACGCGTCCTCCTGGTCCGCTGTCAGGCTTACCGCGCCGATGTCTGTGATTGCCTCGGTGATGTAGGTGTCCTTTCCGGCAGAGTAAATCGCCGGAGAATCTGAGGTCGGTGTGGAGATTTCATAAAGAACAGACTTTCTCTCCTCCTTTGGAATGCCATCGCCAATCTTCTTGATATCGGCTACAGCAGATGAGTAGTCACGACTGATCGCCTCTGCCTTGGCCTTTGTGCCGGTGCAGTCCCCCACAAAGGTGATGCTTTCCCCGATTTCGTCAAGCGATGAAGCACTTGGGATATCCGCGGTGCAGATGCCGGCTGCACGCACTGCGGCATAGACATCGGTCCCACCCGAGCTGCTCATCCCTGTCGTAAACACAATGTCCGGCTTCAGGGAAACAATCGACTCATTGTCAGGCTGCATCATATCATAGGCCGGCAGGTTTTCAGGAAGCTCATCCCCATAGTACTGCTCGGAATAGGTATCCACGCCGACCAGCTTGTCGGAAATTCCCAGGTCAATCAACAGCCTCGTGACAGAAGGCGCCATCGATATGATCTTGTCGACCTTTTCCGGCACCGTGATCTCATTGCCGGCAGGGTCCTTTGAAGGGAGCGCGGTATCTGCCGCTGCAGCTTCAGTCTCCGCAGCCCACGCTGCTGCAGCCTCCGTATTCTCCGTCTGCTTCGGGCTTGCCTCGCAGCACATCGCGGCGGCTGCCATCATCATCGCCGATAACGCAACTACAGACCACTTCTTTTTCATAAAATCTCCTTTCTGTCCGTGTCAGGACATAAAAAACCACCCGACAGGAAACAAACGTTCCCGCCGGATGGCAGTTCTCCAGAATCATAAAAGCACGTTTTCTTTGATCCCGAAGAAACGCTGTGCCAGCATGCAGGCAGGTATCTGGCTCGGAGCCCTCGCTCCACACAGTAGCGGCACTGTCAAGGATTCGCACCTTGTTCCCTGTTGGTCTTCCCCCGAAGCCTGTGCTCCATCAGGAAGAACCTGCATGGCAAAACTTTACCATACAGACTCCTCAAGGTCAATGCACGTAAAATACAGTTTATGCAGCAAAATGCCCCGAAGCTTGGCATTCCTCCATGCTTCGGGGCATCTTCTGATCCTGTTGATTCTATGAGCCCTGCCGGCCTGTCTTTACAGTCCGAGCCCGCGCACCCACTTCTCGATCTCCTCCTTGTCCGGCTTTCCGTTCAGAAGGTTCGCCGGAAGGATCTTCGCGGCACCTTTGACGTTCTGGTCAAAGTCCTTGTCCACCATCGAAGCCTTGGAACCGCCGGATGTGCAGAACGGAATGATCGTCTTTCCGCCCAGATCCAGTCCGTCGAAGAATGTGAAGACTGCCTTTGGCGTCATACCCCACCAGATCGGGAACCCGACAAAGATGATGTCATACTTTCCTGCATCCTCCAGACTCTTGGCGAGCTCCGGACGAGCGCTGTCGTCGTGCATCTCCTGATTGGACCTGGAGCTTCTGTCCGTCCAGTCAAGGTCGTCATCGGTATACGGAACCTTCGGCGCAATCTCAAACAGATCGCCGCCGGTCACCTCCGCAACCGTCTCTGCCACCTGCTTTGTCCCGCCGTCCGTTGAGAAATAGGAAACCAGGACTTTCGTCGGCGCCTTCTCCGGCTCCGTCAGGTCCTTCTCCCAGAGGCCGTGCAGATTGCAGTACCCATAGACAGAAACCGCCTCGTCCCCTTCCGCCATGTAAAATACAGCCTTCGGCTCATCGCCCGGATTCAGATAACGAAGCTGTCTGCCAAAGCTTGTCTCTAGACAGATAAACGCAATATGGTGCTCTTCCGTCATCGGGTGAAGTGTGCTTCCGACCTGAACGGCGACCTTGTTTCCGTCGACTGTCACGGCCGGGACATGCTTCTCAACCGCCGCATCTGTCGTATTTGGTTCAAGAAGCGTCATCGGCTCTCCGCAGCACTTCGGTGTGCAGGCTGTCTTCTCGCCGATGAATGCCACAAAGTTTCCGCACCCGCCGCAGCGGTAAAACTGTGTTTTTCCCATAATGTCAAGCCTTTCCGGAAATGTACTTTCCTCAACGATCTATTCGTCAATGGTTATTAAAGAGTATAGCATGAATCGGACAACCTGACATGACCATTTTTACCTGTCCCGCCCCTCCAGGTGATACTGAACCCGGTTCATGACCATGTCAACCGCCACCTGGTTCATGCCGCCCTCCGGGATGATCACATCCGCATAGCGCTTGGAGGGCTCCACAAAGGCCTCGTGCATCGGCTTGACAGTCTGAAGATACTGACTGATGACACTGTCAAGGCTTCTCCCTCTCTCCTTGACATCCCGGACAATCCGTCTCAGGATCCGCTCATCCGCATCAGCATCCACAAACAGCTTGATATCCATCAGATCTCTGAGCGCCTTTGAATGGAAAATCAGGATCCCCTCCACAATAATGACTCTGGTCGGGCGGACGATCAGGGTCTGGTCAGACCGGTCATAGATCGTATAGTCGTAAAGCGGACATTCGATCGTCTCGCCGCGCTTGAGTCTGGCAAGATCCTCAATCATCCGGTCCGTGTCAAATGCATCCGGGTGGTCATAATTCAGCCGCACCCGCTCGTCATAGGTCAGGTCATGGCGTGCCTTGTAATAGTTATCGTGGTACAGGACTGTGACTTCACTGCCAAAGCGTTCCGCGATCTTGCGGGTGATTGTCGTCTTGCCGCTCCCTGTCCCGCCGGCAATCCCGATCACAATGATATCCCTGCTTCCAGCGGCCTTCGTATCTGCAGCCATCCCTCTCCACCTTTCCTTCCGCTACGTCCATCATCGTTCATCCTTCTTCGGTCAGATTGCCGCACCGGCCACATCCCCTGTCAGCTGGACGCTCCGGATCACGGTTCCGTCCATCTCCTTCAGCGTAAAGACATCGTCCTCCAGCGTGGCATATCCCTGCACGCTCCCGCCCTTCGGGATCGAGACTGAACCCGGGTTCAGAATCCAATGTCCATCCACATAGTCTGTTCTCGGCACGTGAGTGTGCCCGTGCAGAAGGATATCTCCCTTCTTCATCGGCGGAAGATGGTTCTCATTGAAGATATGCCCATGGGTGCAGAAAATCATCCGACTGCCGAGCGGGATCAGACAATAATCAGCCAGCACCGGAAATTCGAGCACCATCTGATCCACCTCTGCCTCACAGTTGCCTCGGACACAGTACAGCTCATCCTTCAGCGGATTCAGCATGGCGATGACATCCTTCGGCGCATAGTCCTTCGGAAGATCATTTCTCGGTCCATGATAGAGAATGTCGCCGAGAAGAAGCATGCGAGGAGTCCCTTCCCGCTCCCTTGCCTCCAGCAGTTTTCTGCAGTAATAGGCGGAACCGTGGATGTCTGATGCTACAAGCAGTTTCATGTTTCCTTTCCTTTCTTACAGCTGGTTTCTTCGTCCGTACATCTTTGCAAGCCCGCCCTCGGAGGTCTCGCGGAATCTGCGGTTGATGCTCTTTCCTGTCTCATACATGGTTCTGACCGCGATGTCAAATGAAATCCGCTGGGTATCGGACAGGAAGAAGGACAGGTTGCAGCAGTTCATCGCCCGCATGGCTGCGACCGCATTCCGCTCAATGCAGGGCACCTGGACAAGGCCGAGAATCGGGTCGCAGGTCAGCCCCAGATGATGCTCGAGCGCGATCTCAGCAGCATACTGAATCTGGTTTGTGGACAGGCCATACAGGTAATCAAGTCCTGCCGCCGCCATCGCGCAGGCGGACCCGATCTCTGCCTGGCAGCCGCATTCTGCCCCGGAAATGGAGGCATTATGCTTGATCAGATTCCCGATCAGCCCGGCCACCGCAAGTCCCTTCACCATCTCCTCATCTGAAAGATTCCGGCGCTTCTGGACATACAGAAATGCCGCCGGTACAACCCCGCAGGCTCCGCAGGTTGGCGCCGTCACTACCGTCCCGCAGTCGGCATTCTGTTCCGCCGTCGCGTAGGCATAAGCAGAAATCAGCCGGCACTCCTCCACTTGCGGATGAAAGTGTTCCATCTCGAAATCATACAGCTTCATGGCCTTCCGTTCAACCTTGAGCGGCCCCGGAAGATACCCTTCTGTCTCAAGCCCTTCCCTGATCGTCTGTTTCATCTGGCTCCAGACGCCTGCGAGGAAGTCCCTGATCCCGGGTTTCTCCGTGAGAAATACATACTCCGCCAGGTCGAGGCTCCTGAACCGGCAGAATTCCTCCACTTCCGCAAATGAGTTCTCCGGATACACCTCCTCTTCCTCCGGCTCCTGTCTGCCCTCAATGCGGATGTCCCCGCCGCCGATCGATGCCGCACGCATCCGGCCGATCTCCTTTCCCTCCTTCAAGGCAAAAAAGTCGAGCGTATTCGGGTGTGTCATCCCCTCCGGGATTTCATCCGAAAAGAGGACCGCAACCTTCGCCGGAGCAAGCACCTCGTAAAGGACCCTGTCTGTCCCATGTCCTTTTCCGGTTTTGCTCAGCGATCCATACAGACTGACCCTGTATTGATCCGCATCCGGGTGCTCCGCCTTGAAAATTCTGGCAGCTCTCTCCGGACCCATCGTATGGGAACTGGAGGGTCCTTTTCCGATTTTATAGATTTCACGTATGGACTGCATATTCTTCTCCAATCAGCAAAGAACCCCCGGCGGCATCTGGTTACAAAAACCATGAGCCGCCAGAGGTACCGATCATTCCTGTGTGCTCAGCCCTGTGACACGCTTTCCCTCAGACCTCTCCGGTCCGGATGGAAGCCTGTGCCGCCGACAGCCGCGCGATCGGCACGCGGAACGGTGAGCAGGATACATAGTCCAGCCCGATCCGGTCGCAGAACTCGATGGAGGACGGGTCCCCGCCATGCTCCCCGCAGATTCCACAGTGCAGATTCG
>NZ_VULZ01000005.1 GCF_009696445.1 Porcincola intestinalis | reverse complement strand
TCACTCACGCGGCGTCGCTGCATCAGGGTTTCCCCCATTGTGCAATATTCCCCACTGCTGCCTCCCGTAGGAGTTTGGGCCGTGTCTCAGTCCCAATGTGGCCGTTCACCCTCTCAGGCCGGCTACTGATCGTCGGTTTGGTAGGCCGTTACCCTGCCAACTGCCTAATCAGACGCGGGACCATCCTGTTCCACCGGAGTTTTTCACACTGCACCATGCGGTGCTGTGCGCTTATGCGGTATTAACAGTCGTTTCCAACTGGTATCCCCCGGAACAGGGCAGGTTTCCCACGCGTTACTCACCCGTCCGCCACTCAGTACAAGGTCTTCCGTCCGAAAACTTCCGTCCTTGTACCTCGTTCGACTTGCATGTGTTAAGCACGCCGCCAGCGTTCATCCTGAGCCAGGATCAAACTCTCGAATAAAATTTGATTCGGATCAAAGATGTTACTGACATCTCTTATCCCTTTTACTGTTTAAAGGTCAGTTCCTTAAAATAAAACTTTTCAGAACTTTCAAGGTTGTTTCACTGTTCAGTTATCAAGGTGCTCATAGCCCCGATCAAGTTTACTTGTTTAATGAAGTTTGCTTCTCATCGGCGACTTGAACATAATACCATCCTGCAATACGGATGTCAACACATTTTTTTATTATTTCGAGTATTTCGAGTATTTTTTGACCGCTATTTCCCATATATTTCGAGTATGTAAGCCTCTACAGAAGCCGAAGTAATACATGATCAATAGATAATTAAATGAAATCGTTGAAAAACAACATCGAAAGTCAGTCTTCCCTGTGCAATGCTGTTGTTCCCGCGAAATAATTTCTCCCCATCAGCAGAATCGAAGCGATAAGTACCGCCGGAAAGATGCACCCGGCCAGCATACCTGCTTTGAGATTATCTCCTGCATTTTGTGAAATTGCGCCCACAAGTCCAGGACCGATCGCTCCGGGCCACATAATGCCGACAGAGAAACCACATAAAATACATCCGATTAGTCCCATAGCTGGGATGGGTGAGAATGCTACCAGCAGATAACAGATGAGGCACAGTCCCCCAGATACTAACATAAATCTTTTGAGATCCATTTTGCCATCTGACTTACCGTAAACTGTCCGGGACATTCCTTGCGCCACTGCAAAGAGGCAAGGGCCAAGGATATCGCCAGCATTCTTCGCAATGCCCAGTGCTGACTCTGTGTAGGCTGAAGCCCACTGTGCCATAGAGAGCTCGCACGCCCCGGCACAGATCATCAAGATCATCATCACCCAGAATATCGGTACTTGAAACAATTTCCGTATTCCAATCCCCTCATTCTCTTCTGTTAACCGATTGATTGGACATGAAAGAAAATTGAATATATTAACAAATGGGATAAGAGTTTGGAGGAAATAGAAAGTATGTCATCTGAAAAGAAATGTTATTCAAAAATAAAAATTGATTCCAGCGGTCGGGAGACAATCCGTGATGCAGAAAAAGATTATCCGTTTCATTTCTATTCGGAACATATGGAGCAATATGATATGCGGACGATCGACTGACACTGGCACCCTGAAGTCGAGGTTCTTTACATCGAAAGCGGCAGAATCCGATGCATGGTCGGTAGTAAACATTTTGACACCTTCGCGGGACAATGTGTTTTGTTAATTCCCGCGTTATCCACAGCTTTACTTCAGATGAAGATGCCTCAATTCCCAATTTTCTCTTTCTTCCGTCCCTTATCACATGCCAGGAAAATCTAGTGTACGAAAAATATATTCAGCCTGTCCTTGCCTCGCCGCAACCATACTTGCTTGCTACACCTAAAAAAACAAAGACTTCATTCGAACAGTCCGTGATATTATTTTTGTACAATTAGACCCGCAGCAGCAGGAATTTCGGGAACTGAGGACCTGCAGCCTTCTATTCCGTTTCTGGGAACTGCTTTTCAGTCAATATCGGCAGTCTCCGTCTTTAGGAAAGAAGTCAGGATCCGTTGCTGTCCGTGAACAGACTCGCCTTCAAATCATGCTTAAGTATATTCATGAAAATTACAGAAACCCTATTTATCTAGATGAGATCGCAGGTATTGCCGGCATCAGTAAAAGCAGCGTACTCAGCATATTTCATGAGTACCTCCACACGACCCCTGTGAACTACCTTATACACTGCCGTCTTCGAAACGCTGCTGAACTTCTTGTTTCCACCGATGATAATGTCCATCTTATTGCCCTTCAAACAAGATCCGATAATACGGGATATTTCTGTCGCAGATTCAAGAACTCATATGGCATCACGCCTTCTGAATACAGAAACCATAAACTACGTTCCCGACCTGACAACAAATCCCAACAATCATGATAATAAAAACAGCTTCGGCCAGGATGCTGCCGAAGCTGTTTTTCAATATCATTCAACCCCTTATGATTCTCCATTCACCTTCCGAATGGTCTGCATTACTTATCTCTCCAGATAATTCTTCCCTTATCCAGGTCGTATGGAGAAAGTTCAATTGTTACCTTGTCCCCCGGCAGGATTCGGATAAAATTCATTCTGAGCTTTCCGCTGATGTGGGCGAGCACGACATGTTTGTTTTCAAGCTCGACCTTAAACATCGCATTTGGCAGCTTTTCGAGGACTGTTCCCTCAACTTCAATAACATCTGATTTTGACATGTTGTCTCCCTCTTCATCTGTCTGACTGAATCCGGCTATATAGTTTCTTTATATGGATCAGATCGCTGTCGATCTTTGCGTTCTTCAGGAGATCCCTGATCTCCGGTGATACATTATAAATCAGCTGCATATGCTTTTCATTTTTTTCCTTCGGCTTATCGACATGTGAATGGACGCCGTCTGCAGCCTGCAGCATTCCATCCCGAACCCCTAATACGATATAAAGCCTGCCTCTGTCATGCCCTGCTTTTGACACACCCAGGCATGGGAGAGCTTCCGGATGATCTTTGTTCACTCCAGATACCTCCTGCATCTAGATCCATTCAGCCCGCATACGGGGTATATGGCTTTGTCAGAGAAAGGATCTCCGGATCTCCCTCTGTTATCAGGATGGAGTTCTCATAGTGAGCAGCAGGCTTTCTGTCAGCAGTCACAACAGTCCAGCCGTCATCAAGCCAATCAACCTCCCAGGTTCCTTCTGCAATCATCGGCTCAATTGCAAGTGTCATTCCCGGAAGCAGCCTGATCCCCCTCGATTTCTGACGAAAATTCGGCACCTCAGGGTCCTCATGCATTTGTGTCCCGATTCCATGACCAACCAGATCCCGAATCACACCATATCCAAAGCTTTCTGCATAATCTCCGATTGCGTTGCTGATTTCATGAAGGTGATGCCCGGCCCTGGCGTATTTTAATCCTTCAAAAAAACTTTGCCTTGTGACGTCAATCAGCTTCTGCTTATCATCAGAGATCTGTCCGACAGCAAATGTTCTGGCGGCATCGGAATGATACCCCTTATAGATCAACCCGCAGTCAAGCGATATGATATCGCCCTCTCTCAGTATACGGCTCTTTTTCGGAATCCCGTGTACCACCTCTTCATTCACGGAAGTACAGACTGCTGCCGGATATCCTTCAAAGTTAAGAAAATTCGGGGTCCCTTCCTGTTCTCTGATCAGTTTTCGCGCCAGCATATCGATCTCCCAGGTGGACACTCCCGGTTTAATCATCTGTTCCAATCCTTCGAATACTTTCTCAAGCCGGTGGTTAGATTCCCGCATCAGCGCAATCTCATGTTGTGTCTTGATTGATACTGCCATATTGCTACTCTCCTTCAACGCATTCAGAAAACTCTGTTTGATGTACGCAGCCTATTTCTTCAGGCTTCGTCCATTTTGGTTAATTCATCGCAGATCTCGCTGAATACTTCTTCCATCGGCTTCATACCATCAAATGTTCGCAGAGAGCCTGCCTCCTGATAGTATTCAATCAGCGGCTGTGTCTGTTTATGATAGACTTCAAGCCTTTTTTTCACCGTCTCCGGCTGGTCATCTGCGCGGATCATCAGCTCCGCACCGCAGACGTCACAGATTCCATCGTTCTTCGGCGGATTATACTGTACATGGTATGTCGCCCCGCACTTCGGACAAACTCTTCTTCCACTCATGCGCCGGATGATATCCTCATCCTTGACCTCGATATCGATTGCATAATCGATCGAAGTGCCCTGCTTCATCAGAGCATCGGTCAGAGCGTTAGCCTGATTCAGCGTTCTTGGAAACCCATCCAGAATATATCCATTCTTGCAGTCGTCCTTTGAGAGCCGGTCCGTAACAAGATCCAAAGTCAGCTCATCTGGAACTAGAAGTCCCTGATCCATATAAGACTTCGCCTTTTTCCCAAGCTCTGTCTGATTCTTGATATTTGCTCTGAAGATATCTCCGGTTGAAATCTGTGGGATGCCGAATTTTTCGGAAATGAACTTTGCCTGTGTTCCTTTTCCTGCACCTGGTGCCCCAAGCATAATAATCTTCATTCTCTGCTCCTTTTTTCTTAAACAACACAAAGTGTGCCCCTGTCCTGGGGGGGACAAGAAGCACACTTTGCTATGAATGTTTATGAATATCGCAAATTCATAGATTACTCACTGAGAAATCCCTTGTAATTTCTAACAACCATCTGTGACTCGATCTGCTGAATCGTCTCCAGTACGACTCCAACGATGATAATCAAAGATGTTCCGCCAAAGGACACATCTGCATTGAAAACACCATTGAAGAAAATCGGAATGACAACAACAATCATCAGGCCGACGACTCCAATGAAGATGATGTAGTTCAGAATCTTATTCAGATAGTCAGATGTTGGTTTCCCCGGACGGATTCCCGGAATAAAACCGCCTTGCTTTTTCAGATTGTCAGCCACCTCAATCGGATTGAATGTGATTGAAGTGTAGAAATAGGCAAAGAAAATATTCAGTACAACATACAATGCGAGTCCGATCATATATACCGGATGAGAAAAATCAAACCAGTTATTCTGATTCAGGATGCCCAAAACGGTCGCTGCAACCCCACTTGCTGATTTTCCAACAAAACTCAAGATGATTGAAGGGATAGACATCAGCGATGAAGCAAAGATAACCGGAATGACACCAGCTGTGTTAACCTTCAGTGGTATATTGGATGACTGCCCTGCAACCATCCTTCTTCCCTGAACCTTCTTCGCATATTGTACCGGAATCTTTCGAACCGCATCATTAAGCAGGACTGTAAGAGCAACTGTCAAAAGGATGATGGCTGCAATAATGACAGCTGCCATTCCGCCTTTTGCAATCGATTTTCCGCTAACAAATTGCTGCCAGAGCGCTGTCACGTCCTGTGGCAGCCTTGAAACAATATTAATCAGAAGGACGATCGAAATACCGTTCCCTACACCATTCTCAGTGATCCGTTCACCGATCCACATGACAAATGTAGATCCTGCCGTCAATGCAAAAATTACCGTAATCACACTCAGGAAATTATAGTTTCTGATCAGTCCACTGCGTCCAAAGCCCACCGCCATGGCAACACTCTCAAACAAGGAAAGACCGACCGTCAGGACACGGGTGATCCTGGTCATCTTCTTTCTTCCATCCTCGCCATCCCGGTGCATTTCTTCAAGCGCCGGAATTGCGATTGTGAGAAGCTCCATGATAATGGATGCAGTAATGTAGGGTGTGATGTTCAGCGCAAACACAGACATCCGTTCAAAAGAACCGCCTGTGAATGCACTGAAGAAACTGAATGCCCCATTATTCTGCTGACTGAACCATCGGCTGAAATAGGTTCTGTCAACTCCCGGTACAGGGAGCTGAGAACCGAACCGAATGAGAATCAGCATCATAAAGGTATAAAACAGTTTTTTTCTGATGTCCTTTATCCGAAACATGTCGCGTAAAGATTTAAACATCAGATCACCTCTGCTTTTCCACCTAACTCTTCAATCTTTGCCTTCGCTGATGCACTGAATGCATTCAGAGAAACATTCAGCTTCTTTGTCAGCTCGCCATTGCCCAGAACCTTTACACCATCCTTCGGATCGCGGATGATTCCCTTCTCAAGCAGCGCTTCAACGGTCACTTCAGAGCCATCCTCGAATTTCTCCAGATCACTCAGGTTGATCGTCTCAATGACAGCACGTCCGACGTTCTTGAACCCTCTCTTGGGAAGTCTGCGGTACAGAGGCATCTGACCACCCTCAAATCCGATTCTGGGTGCTCCGGAACGTGCCTTCTGACCCTTTGTGCCCTTGCCAGCAGTCTTATCGCCGCGGCCCTTGCGGAATGAGCCACTGGTGACAGATCCTGCAGCCGGCTTCAGAGTTGATAAATCCATAAGTGTACCTCCTCTTAAGCTTCTTCAACTTTTACGAGATGAGAAACATGAGCGACCATTCCTCTGACCGCTTTGTTATCCGGCATCTCAACTGTCTTGTGCATTTTGTTCAGCCCAAGAGCCTTCACGGTTGCTCTCTGCTCCGGAATCGCAGCAATCGGAGACTTTACAAGCGTGATCTTTAACTTTCCAGCCATAAAGAATAACCTCCTTAAGCTAAGACTTCGTCAACGGACTTTCCGCGGAGACGAGCGACATCCTCAGGACTCTTCAGACTCTTCAGCGCTTCAAGAGTTGCAAGGACTACATTCTGCTTGTTATTGGAACCAAGCGACTTTGTACGAATATTACGGATTCCGGCAAGCTCAAGGACGGTACGTGCAGGACCGCCTGCAATAATACCAGTACCTTCCGGTGCCTTCTTCAGAAGGACAGCTGCACCGCCGAACTTTCCAATGTAATCATGCGGAATGGAACTGTTCTGATCAAGTACGACAGAAATCAGATGCTTCTGTGCATCTTCTCTTCCCTTGCGGATTGCATCCGGGATTTCTGTTGCCTTCCCAAGACCAGCGCCAACATGACCATTGCCGTCACCGACTACCACCAGAGCAGCAAAACGCATGTTGCGGCCGCCTTTTACAACCTTCGTAACACGTTTGATGGCCACGACCTTGTCATTCAGCTCAAACTGGTTCGGATCAATGATCTCATGTCTCATTGTGTCTTCTCCTCCTCCTTAGAAATCCAGCCCAGCTTCTCTTGCTGCATCAGCAAGTGCCTGGACCTTGCCATGATAGATGTAGCCCGCACGGTCGAACACAACCTCCTTGATGCCCTTCTCCAGAGCCCTCTTGGCAATTGCGGTTCCAACAGCCTTGGCAGCCTCAACATCATCTGTCTTCTCGAGGCTTTCCTTTACATCCTTCTGAAGAGTATTGGCAGACACAAGCGTTGCCCCTGTCTCATCATCAATGATCTGCGCATACATGTTTTTGTTACTTCTGTAAACAGCAAGACGCGGTCTGGATGCGGTTCCGCTGATGCGGTTACGAATTCTTCTATGCTTTTCTTCGCGAATCTCAGCTCTTGATTCTTTGCTAACCATCGTGCACCCTCCTCCTTAATTATTTCTTACCGGTCTTACCGACTTTGCGTCTGATCACTTCAGTCTCATATTTGATACCCTTGCCCTTATACGGCTCAGGTTTTCTCTTCTCTCTGATCTCGGCCGCGTACTGACCAACCTTCTCCTTGCTAACACCGGAGACGATAATTTTATTGCCGTCCACCTTTGTCTCGATTCCCTCCGGATCTTCCATTTCAACCGGATGAGAATAGCCGAGGCTGAGGGTTAATTTCTTGCCCTGCTTTACAGCACGATAACCGACACCATTCACCTCGAGTGTCTTGCTGAAGCCATTGGACACACCTTCAACCATGTTGTGAATCAAGGTTCTGGTAAGGCCGTGGAGAGACTTCTCTCTCTTTAAATCATTCGGTCTTGACACAAGGACCTCGTTATCCTTCACCTCAATTGTAAGCTCCGGAACAAATGTTCTTACAAGTGTTCCCTTCGGCCCCTTGACTGTGACAACATTTCCATCAGCAACACTTACGGTGACTCCCGCAGGGATTGCTACCGGCAGTCTTCCTATTCTTGACATGCCTTCTTCCTCCTTACTTAGATTCTCGGAAGGCAGTTCGTCTCAGACGCTTGCCTTCTGTTTTCAGTAATATCTTGTTACCAGACAAACGCAAGGACTTCGCCGCCTACATGCTGCTTTCTTGCTTCCTTGTCGGTGATAACACCCTTGTTAGTAGACACAATGGCGATCCCGAGGCCGCCAAGGACCTTCGGCATATCCTCACTTCCGGCATAGACACGAAGACCCGGCTTCGAAATTCTCTTAATACCGGAGATGATCCTTTCGTTCTTATCCTTACCGTACTTCAGCGTAATATGCAGATTCTTCTGAACGCCTTCACCAGTGATTTCGTACTTTGCAATATATCCCTCATCGACCAGGATGTCGGCAATTGCAGTCTTCATTTTTGAAACCGGTACATCTACCGTATCATGCTTAGCTGTATTCGCATTGCGGATTCTTGTAAGCATATCTGCGATTGGATCATTCATTGCCATGTTAGTATCCTCCTTAGACTTGACGCGACAAATTATTGTTTCTTTCAATTACCAGGATGCCTTCTTGACACCCGGAATCTCGCCCTTATAGGCAAGCTCGCGGAAGCAGATTCTGCAAACGCCATACTTCTTGAGCACGGAATGCGGACGTCCGCAGATGCTGCAGCGTGTGTATGCTCTGGATGAGAACTTCGGAGCGCGCTGCTGCTTAAGTTTCATAGAAGTCTTCGCCATTGAAAATGTCCTCCTTATTTCGCAAACGGCATATTGAAGAGTCTCAGAAGCTCACGACCCTCCTCATCAGTCTTAGCCGTCGTAACGAAAATGATATCCATACCTCTGACCTTGTCTACCTTATCATACTCAATTTCAGGGAAAATCAGCTGCTCCTTGATACCAAGAGCATAGTTTCCTCTGCCATCGAATGCATTCGGGTTTACACCACGGAAGTCACGGACACGGGGAAGTGCAAGATTGACAAGGCGATCCAGGAATTCGTACATTCTGTCACCGCGGAGCGTAACCTTGCAGCCAATCGGCATTCCTTCACGAATCTTGAAGTTTGCAACAGAATTCTTAGCCTTTGTCTGAACCGGCTTCTGCCCTGTGATGATCGCCATATCGTTCATAGCGGACTCAAGGACTTTTGCATTCTCCTTAGCTTCTCCGACACCCATATTGACGACAATCTTATCGAGCTTCGGAACCTGCATGACATTCTTGTATCCGAACTTCTTTGTAAGCTCCGGCACAATCTCGTTCTTGTACTGCTCTTTTAATCTGCTCATCGTTTTCCTCCTTTCCCCGATTAGTCAATGACCTCGCCGGTCTTCTTTGCAACGCGGACTTTCTTGTCCCCGTCCATCTTGAAACCGACTCTGGTAATCTCACCCTTTACAAGAAGCATAACGTTGGAAGCGTCAAAATAAGCTTCCTTGTTGACGATGCCTCCCTGCGGCGCACCTGCAGATGGCTTCTGGTGCTTTGTCACCATGTTAATGCCCTCGACAAGGATCTTATCATCCTTGAATCCAAGGACCTTACCCTCCTTGCCCTTATCCTTGCCGGCGATGACTCTGACCATATCGCCTTTTCTAATCTTTCTCATGTTATCCTCCAATCCGTATGCAGATTATCTCTGCCTTACGCCTGTCTCAATCAAAGTACCTCCGGAGCAAGAGAAACGATCTTCATGAATTTCTTATCACGAAGCTCTCTTGCGACAGGCCCGAAAATACGGGTCCCGGTCGGTGTACCATCGTCCTTGATAACAACGCCCGCATTCTCATCGAAGCGGATATAAGAACCATCCTTGCGGCGTACGCCCTTGACCGTACGGACAACGACTGCCTTGACGACATCGCCCTTTTTCACAACGCCGCCTGGCGTTGCATCTTTGACCGTACAGACACACGTATCGCCGATGCCGGCATATCTCCTGGTTGAACCACCCATTACGCGGATCACAAGAAGTTCCTTGGCTCCGGTATTGTCCGCAACCTTCAGTCTAGTTTCCTGCTGTACCATTCCACGAATCCTCCTGATTATTTCGCTCTCTCAATGATCTTGACGAGTCTCCATCTCTTATCCTTGGACAGCGGTCTGGTCTCCATGACACGGACGGTATCTCCGATATTAGCCTCGTTGTTTTCATCATGAGCCTTCAGTTTGTAAGTTCTCTTGACAATCTTTTTATACAGAGGATGCTTTACATGGTCCTCAACCGCAACAACGATCGTCTTATCCATCTTATTGCTGACGACGTGGCCTGTACGGGTCTTTCTAAGATTTCTCTCTTCCACGGATATCTCCTTTCAATGCACAGTTACTGTGCGCTTCCGGAAGCAAGAACCGTCTGGATTCTGGCAATGTTCTTGCGTACTTCTTTGATCCTGCTTGTGTTGTCCAGCTGGTTTGTAGCGTTCTGGAATCTCAGGTTGAACAGTTCCTTCTTAGCAGCTACAAGTTCCTCGTTAAGCTCCTGAGCTGTCTTGCCGCGCAGCTCCTCTACATACTTTTTACTCTTCACTGTTATCACCGCCTTTGATTCCTTCGCGCGTAATGATCTTGCACTTGCAGGGTAACTTATGCATTGCAAGGCGCAGCGCCTCTCTAGCTACTTCCTCAGATACCTCGCCCATCTCAAACAGGACACGTCCAGGCTTGACAACTGCAACCCAGTACTCAGCCGTTCCCTTTCCGGAACCCATTCGTGTCTCTGCCGGCTTTGCAGTAACAGGCTTGTCAGGGAAAATCTTGATCCATACTTTTCCGCCACGCTTGATATAACGGGTCATAGCGACACGAGCTGCCTCAATCTGGATGGAATTGATCCAGCAGGGTTCTGTTGCAACCAGTCCATATTCACCGTAGGTAACCGTCGTTCCCCTGTTGCACTTTCCAGCCATAGAACCACGGAACTGTTTACGATGCTTTACTCTCTTCGGCATTAACATTATTTATCGCTCCCTTCTCTCTTAGACGGAAGTACCTCGCCTTTGTAGATCCAAACCTTTACGCCAAGCTTCCCGTAAGTTGTATGTGCCTCTGCAAAACCATAGTCGATATCGGCACGGAGCGTCTGAAGCGGGATGGTTCCATCGGAATAGAACTCCTTGCGGGCGATCTCTGCGCCATTGAGACGGCCTGCAATTGCGGTCTTGATTCCCTTGGCACCAAACTTCATGGTTCTTCCCATAGCGCCCTTCATTGCGCGTCTGTAGGAAATACGGTTCTCAAGCTGCTGAGCAATGTTTTCAGCAACAAGCTGGGCATCGAGATCCGGTTTCTTGACTTCCTTGATATCAAGGACAACCTTCTTATCAGTCAGCTTTGCAACTTCTGCCTTTGTCTTCTCGATCTCTGCACCCTGCTTTCCAATCAGGATTCCTGGCTTAGCCGTATAAATAGAAATCTTGACACGGTCAGAAGCACGTTCAATCTCAATTCTTGAAATCCCTGCGGAATACAGTTTCTTTTTCAGGAAGGTACGGATTGTGTTGTCTTCCTTCAGGTTTTCAGAAAAGCTCTTCTTGTCAGCGTACCAGTTTGAATTCCAGCCATCGATAACGCCGACTCTCATTCCATGCGGGTTCACTTTCTGTCCCATGATATCCTCCTTATTTCTCGTTCAGAACGATGGTGATGTGGCTCATCCTCTTCAGAATGCGGTATGCCCTTCCCTGAGCTCTCGGCTGGATTCTCTTCATAATCGGGCCTCTGTTCGCATAGCACTCATCCACATAGAGGTTATCACGTGACATGCCTTTATTGTTCTCGGCATTCGCGATTGCGGATTTCAGAAGCTTGGCAATCACTTCAGATGCATATCTTGGGTTGTATGTGACAATCGCAAGCGCCGTATTTACATCCTTGCCTCTGATCGCGTCAAGCACGAAGCAAGCCTTCTGTACCGGAACTCTTGCATATGAAAGCTTTGCTGAAGGTCTCTCGTCCCTTCTGGCGTTTCTCTCTCTCTTTACCTGAGATCTATGTCCCTTAGCCATAGATGTACTCCTTTCGTGAACTCACACTGCCTTCCTATGAGGTTTCCCTCAGGCCCATCCGGCAGTGCGCAGCGCCCTCCTCGGGCGAACTTACCCTGGGCCTGACAATGAATTTTCTTACAGTGTTACCGTACGGAGCTGGAACTCTCCGACTTGTGTCCTCTGTAGGTTCTGGTCGCGACAAACTCACCAAGCTTGTGTCCGACCATGTCCTCGGTGATATATACCGGCACATGTCTTCTCCCATCATGGACGGCAATCGTAAGCCCAACCATAGACGGGAAAATTGTGCTGCGGCGGGACCAGGTCTTGATGACTGACTTCTCGCCGGATGCGTTCATCGCATCAACCTTCTTCAGAAGGCTTGCATCAGCAAACGGTCCTTTTTTAAGTGAACGAGCCATTCTTATCCTCCTCTATCACGCTGCAATCAGCTGATTGCCTTTCCGTTTCTTCTTCTCACGATCATCTTGTTGGAAGCCTTCTTGTGCTTTCTGGTCTTCAGACCAAGAGCCGGCTTGCCCCAAGGCGTGCACGGACCCGGACGTCCGACCGGTGCTTTTCCTTCTCCACCTCCATGCGGATGGTCATTCGGGTTCATAACGGATCCACGGACAGTAGGTCTGATGCCCATATGGCGGATTCTTCCCGCTTTACCGTAATTGATCAGGTTATGTTCGATGTTTCCGACAATACCGATCGTGGCTCTGCACTCCGGCGAAACCATTCTCATCTCCCCGGACGGAAGGCGAAGCGTGACATACTTTCCTTCCTTTGCCATCAGCTGCGCACCGTTGCCGGCTGATCTGGCCATCTGTCCGCCATGGTGCGGGTTCAGCTCGATATTATGGACCATTGTACCAACCGGGATCATCGAAAGCGGCAGGCAGTTTCCGGTACGAATCTCGGCCTTCGGACCATTCATAACAGTCTGACCAACCTTCAGTCCGTCCGGTGCAAGAATGTAAGACTTCGTACCATCCGTATAGCAGATCAGCGCAATGTTTGCGGTTCTGTTCGGATCGTATTCGATTCCGATAACCTTTGCCGGAATGTCATCCTTGTATCTCTTGAAGTCGACAATTCTGTATTTCTTTCTGTTTCCGCCGCCTCTGTGACGAACCGTAATTTTACCCTGATTGTTGCGCCCTGAGTTCTTGTTAAGAGAAATCAGGAGTGATTTTTCCGGCTTCTGTTTTGTGATCTCACTCTTATCAGATCCGGTCATGTTTCTTCTGGATGGTGTATATGGCTTGTAAGTCTTAATACCCATTACTTCAATCTCCTCTCAATCAGTCAGGCCGGATTATCGCGCCGGCCCTGCGCATAAGTCTTCCTGGTACCCTCAGGATCAGAGTCCCTCGAAGATCGTGATGTCCTTGCTGTCCTCTGTCAATGTGACAATAGCCTTCTTTGTCTTGGCGGTCTTGCCATATGCCTGAGCCATTGACTGGCGCTTATTCTTCCCCTGAATGTTCAAGGTGTTCACCTTGGCGACCTTTACATCATCGAACATCTTCTCGACTGCTTCCTTAATCTGGGACTTGTTCGCCTCCGGATTCACAAGGAAGGTGTACTTCTTATCTCCCATAGCAGCCATGCTCTTCTCAGTTACTACCGGTCTAAGGATTACGTCATAATATTTGATGTCAGCCATTATGCGTATACCTCCTCAATCTTCTTGACAGCATCCTTCGTGACGACAACATTGCCGTACTTCAGGATGTCATAGACGTTGATGGTATTTGTCAGAGCGGTCTTGACGCCCGCAAGATTTCTTGCGGAAAGAATCACATTCTGATCATTCTCGTTCAGGATAACCAGTGCTCCCTCAACCTTCAGGCTGTCGAGCACATTCTTCATATCCTTTGTCTTGATCTCCCCAAGCTTCAGCTCATCAAGCACATAAAGCTTGTTTTCCTGAACTCGGGAGGTCAGAACGCTCTTAAGAGCAGCTCTCTTCTCCTTCTTGTTCATGGAGATGGTGTAATCACGCGGTACCGGAGCGAACACAACGCCGCCGCCCGTGAACTGCGGAGCTCTCGTCGAACCCTGTCTTGCATGACCCGTGCCCTTCTGTCTGTACGGCTTTCTTCCGCCGCCGGACACCTCCGAGCGGGTCTTGGCTTTCTGAGTACCCTGTCTGTTTGCAGCAAGCTGCTGCTTGACTGCCAGGTGTACCAGATGCTCATTCACTTCAACGCCGAACACTGCATCGGAAAGTTCGATGGTGTCGACCTGTTTGCCTTCCATATTGTAAACTGATACGTTAGCCACAGTGATATCCTCCTTTCTGTATCGGTCCTGATCACTTCAGATCAGTCTTTGTCGTCTCCTTCAAAGTGACGAGCGACTTCTTCGGCCCCGGAACCGCTCCCTTGACAAGGATCAGTTTGTTCTCCGGATCGACCTTCACAACAACGAGGTTCTGGACTGTGACCTGGTCAACACCCATGCGTCCAGGCATTCCCTTACCCGGATATACACGGCTCGGATCGGACGATGTGCCGTTGGAACCAGCATGGCGATGATACTTGGAGCCGTGCTTCATCGGTCCTCTGTGGTTTCCGCATTTCTTAATGGAACCCTGGAACCCATGTCCCTTTGATACTGCGGTTGCGTCGACATGATCGCCCTCCGCAAAGATATCAGCCTTAATCTCATCCTTAACATTGTAAGAGTCTGCATTCTCAAAGCGGAACTCTCTCAGGTACTTCTTCGGGTCAACACCCGCTTTTTCGAAGGCACCCTTCTGCGGCTTCTTGACAAGCTTTTCCTTCTTGTCCGCAAAGGCAACCTGCACAGCCGAATAGCCGTCATTCTCGGTTGTCTTGATCTGTGTCACGACACACGGTCCTGCCTGAAGAACGGTTACCGGAACAAGGCTTCCGTCTTCGTTGAAGATCTGCGTCATACCTACCTTTGTAGCTAAGATAGCTTTCTTCATGTTTTACCTCCTGTCAGCTACAGCGGATCGCTTTCGCGATCATCCTAGGAAAGATGCTGATTTTGCATCTCCTGCCGGGATTTGAACATCAGTTGTTCTTCATCTTGATATCAATATAAACGCCAGCCGGCATCTCAAGTCTGGAAAGAGAATCCACCGTCTTCTGTGTCGGGCTGGTGATATCAATCAGTCTCTTGTGCGTTCTCTGCTCAAACTGCTCTCTGGAGTCCTTGTACTTGTGGACTGCACGAAGGATCGTTACTACTTCCTTCTTCGTCGGAAGCGGAACCGGTCCGCTGACCTGAGCCCCTGTCTTCTTGACAGTCTCGATGATCTTGCCGGCCGACTGGTCAACCAGCTGATGGTCATAAGCTTTGAGTGTGATACGCATTACCTGTTTTGCCATAAAAAAAGTCGCCTCCTATTTCGCACTTTTTCTGCAGGACCTACGTCCTTACGTTTGAAGTACGACAAGCGGTGACTGTACACGCTTCCGGGCGTTTCCATCTTCCTGCCAGACAAAAAGCCTTCTGCAGGCTTTCTGACAGATGGGAACAACCCGTTGTTTCCGAATTAACGGACCTACTCTGTACAGTGACTTGTCGTCAGTCTGAAAACTTGACATTCGCTCCACGGAAAACCTGCGGAATCCCGCAGCAACCTCACGCTTCAACGCTATCAAGGTCACAACAGTTGAATTATATAAGAACACCCTTCTTTGTGCAAGTTTTATTTATCTGCCCCGGCAAAAATTATGTATTTTATTATGAACATATCAGTGATTGCCTGTCACCTCTTTCGCCGTGCTTCATTTTCAAAGTGCATGCACTGCTCCGGCCATCTGCCGGACATATTCTCTCACCGGATCTTCTGCTTCTCTCCCGTATTCCGCAACCAATCTGACAATCGCAGACCCTACAATTGCGCCATCTGAAATTGCTGCCATATCTGATGCCTGCCCGGGTGTGCTGATTCCGAACCCGATCGCTGCCGGAAGAGACGTGACCTCACGGATCTGCCCGATAATCGTCTTCAGATCCGTTGTGATTTTCTGCCTGACTCCCGTGACCCCCATTGATGAGACAACGTACAGAAAGCCCTCCGCATCGGATGCGATTGTCTGAATACGCTCTCTTGAAGTCGGCGCAATCATAGAAACAATCTCAACCTGATGCTCAGCCGCGATCCCGGCACATTCATTTTTCTCTTCATATGGCAGATCCGGAATAATTATGCCGCTGATCCCCACCTCTGCACAGCGGGTAAAAAACCGATCATAGCCATAGTAAAAAACAATGTTCAGGTACGTCATGAAAACGAGTGGGATATCTGTCTTCTGTCTCAGGCTTTTCACCATCTCAAATACTTTTTCAGTGGTTGTTCCGCTTCGAAGGGCTCTGATATCCGCTTCCTGAATGACGACACCCTCTGCGATCGGGTCAGAGAATGGAATTCCGATTTCAATCAGATCCGCACCGGCTTCTGCCATTGCAAGAACGAATCGTTCCGTTGATGCAAGATCCGGATCCCCTGCAGTGATAAATGGAATGAACGCTTTCCCATTTCTGAACGCATTTGCTATTTTCTTACTCATCGATCTTCACTCCTCTGTAATTTGCGACGGAAGCAACATCCTTATCCCCGCGTCCCGAGAGGCAGATGATAATGATTTGATTCTTGTCCATAGACGGTGCAATCTTTCTGGCGTAGGCAACCGCATGTGCACTCTCGATTGCCGGAATCACGCCCTCTGTCCTTGAAAGATACTCAAATGCCTCCACGGCTTCCTCATCTGTTACCGCAGCATACTCAGCTCTTCCGATGCTGTGCAGGTACGCATGCTCCGGCCCGATTCCCGGATAATCCAGTCCCGCAGATATAGAAAATACCTCATCTATCTGCCCGTCTTCATTCTGACAGAAGAGGGATTTCATACCATGAAAAACACCAATCTTTCCTGTATTGATGGTGGCCGCTGTCTCCCCGCTGTCGATTCCCTTTCCAGCCGCTTCGCATCCGATGAGTCTGACATGTTCATCGGGGATGAAGTTCCAGAACATCCCCATTGCGTTGGATCCTCCGCCGACACAGGCCATCACGACATCCGGCAGCTTCCCCTCCTTCTCCAGAATCTGAGCACGTGCTTCCCTTGATATAACCGATTGAAAGTCCCGAACGATCATCGGGAACGGATGAGGGCCCATCGTCGACCCGATGACATAGTGTGTATCCTCCACGCGACTTGCCCACTCGCGCATCGCCTCGTTTACTGCATCTTTCAAAACCTGGGAGCCGGTTTTCACGTGGTGAACCTTCGCTCCGAGAAGTTCCATCCGGTAAACATTAAGCTTCTGTCTCTGACAGTCGCGCTCCCCCATGAACACCTCGCATTCCAGTCCCAGCAGTGCTGCAGCTGTGGCGGTTGCGACGCCATGCTGTCCGGCGCCAGTCTCTGCGATGACCCTTGTCTTTCCCATCTTCTTGGCAAGCAGAACCTGCCCCAGGCAGTTATTGATCTTGTGCGCCCCGGTATGGTTCAGATCTTCCCGCTTCAGGTATACTTTCGCACCTCCCAGATCCTTCGTCATCTTTTCCGCGTAATAAAGCCTTGAAGGTCTTCCCGCATAATTGTTCAGAAGCTCCTCCAGTTCAGCGCAAAAACCGGGTTCCTTCTTATAATAATTATATGCCGCCTCCAGATGGATCAACTCGTTCATCAGTGTCTCGGGCACATACTGCCCGCCATATTCTCCAAACCTTCCATTCGGATTTGTCATGACTGCCTCCTGTCTCTATCTGCTGGCAAATCTGCATCTTTCTGCTGGCGCTCGTTTATCTTACAGAGTTCCCCTCCAGCATCTTCACACATCCATCTCTCTGACCCTGCTGATTAGCTGTCTGACCTTTTCCTCGTCCTTGTGTCCGTCTGTTTCGACTCCGCTGCTGACATCCACCGCATAGGGGTGCAGCAGTCTGACTGCTTCCTCAACATTCTCCGGATTCAGCCCTCCTGCAAGGAAGAACGGCCTGTTCATACTCTCGATCTTCCTCCAGTCGAATGTCTGCCCGCTCCCCTGTCCGCCGTCCAGGAGCACATCATCCGCCGTACTTGCCTCAGCCTGACAAATGTCTTTCGCCGAGTGAATCTGAAAGGCTTTCATGATTCGGATTTCTGAAGGAATCAGCTGCCTCAGTTCTGAGATATAACGCTCATCCTCGCATCCATGGAGCTGGACGATGTCAAGCTGCTGCCTGCGGGCAATCTGCGCGATCTGCTCCACAGGCTGATCTACAAACACGCCAACTTTCCTGATTCCTGGATGCAGCAGCTTCGACAGCTTCTCCAATGTATCAGACGGTACATACCGCCGGAACCGGCTGCAGCAGATAAAGCCCGCATAGTCCGGCTGAAAGCGGTTCACGATACGGATGTCCTCCTCTGACCTCAAGCCGCAGATCTTGATCTTCGTTACGCTCATAGTGCTTCGTCCTGCTTTTCATTCCCGGTCTGGCATAGTCTTTTCAGTTCCCGAAGTGCGGCTTTTTTGTCTGCACTTTTCATCAGTGTCTCGCCGACCAGGACTGCATCCGTCCCGTTCTGGTAAAGCCGGGCAACATCCTCCGCTGTCCTGATCCCGCTCTCCGACACAAACAGCACATCCTTCGGAACCAGCTTCCGGAGCCTTGAGGAATTGCTGATGTCCACTGTAAAGTTCCGCAGATCCCTGTTATTGACCCCAACAATCCTCGCACCGGCATCGAGTGCCCGGCGGATCTCAGACTCGTCATGTGCTTCCACAAGAGCGGAAAGGCCAAGGCTGTCTGCAACCTGTATATAGGACCGAATCTGTTCCGTTTCCAGAATGGCACAAATCAGAAGGACCGCAGAGGCGCCCAGTATTTTTGCCCTGAATATCATGTACGGATCCACGGTAAAGTCCTTTCTCAAAACCGGAATACGAACCTGGACCGAGATGTCGCTCAGATATTGATCATTCCCAAGAAACCACCTCGGCTCTGTCAGGCAAGAAATGGCTGAAGCCCCGGCTTCCTCATAATCCAGTGCAATTTCACGGTATGGAAAATTCGGTGCAATCAGTCCCTTTGACGGCGAGGCCCGCTTGACCTCGCAAATCATGGACATCCCCCGCTCTCCGATTGCCTTCTCAAATGGAAAGCCTGTGTTGGTTTCCATCCCCTCTGCCTGCCGGCGTACTTCCACCAGCGGAATCCTTTTTTTCTCCTCCTCTGTCCGGTATCTTGCATAATCGGCAAGCTGCTGCAGTATATTTTCCATCAGTGCGTCCCTTTCATCCTCAGCTCACGGATTCTTTGATATAGCTTTCCATCTTTCTGTACGCATCGCCGGAATCAATGAGCTGCTCTGCCCTCTTTACGCCATCTGTCATTGTCCCGGAGGCTCCTGCAACATAAAGAGAAAGTCCTGCATTGAGAAGAACACTGTTTCGTTTCGTTCCCTGGATGCTCCCATTGAGAATCCCCCTTGTGATCTCTGCGTTCTCCTGAGGTGTTCCCCCGACCAGCTCTTCCTTGTTACCCCTTACAAGCCCCAGCTCCTCCGGTGTGATCACACTTGTCCGGTAATACCCATCTTTCAGCTCACAGACGGTCGTCGGTGCTGAGGCGGATACCTCATCCAGTCCATCCTGCCCGTGGACGACAAGCGCATTCTTTACCCCCATCCTGTCAAGAACCTTTGCGACCGGCTCAACCAGATATTCGTCATATACCCCCAGAAGGAAATAATCGGGATTTGCCGGATTGGTGATCGGTCCGAGGATATTAAACACCGTTCTGAATCCAAGCTCCTTCCGGATCGGCCCTACATATTTCATCGCACTGTGGTACTGCTGGGCAAACAGGAAACACATACCAACCTTCTCAAGCATCTCCAGGGCCTTTGCAGGATCCTGGTGAATATTCGCCCCGAGTGCTTCCTGGCAGTCCGCTGTTCCGCAAAGGGAGGATGCCGCGCGGTTTCCATGTTTTGCGACCTTCACCCCTCCTGCCGCGATCACAAAGGCACTTGTCGTCGAGATGTTAAACGTATGTGCCCCGTCCCCTCCTGTTCCGACAATCTCCAGAGCCTTCATTCCCGTGTGCGGTACAGGTGTCGCCTGCTCACGCATCGCAACCGCACACCCAGATATTTCGTCGATTGTTTCAGCCCTGGTGCTTTTCGTGGACAGTGATGCCAGAAATGCTGCATTCTGTGTCGCCGTTGTCTGGCCTGTCATGATTTCTTTCATGACACTGTATGCTTCCTCGTATGTCAGATCTCCCTTGTTTACAATCTTCTTGATGGCTTCCTTAATCATCTTCTCCTCCTTCGGCTATCATACGATGCCTTCCGCAAATACTGATAAAATTATCCAGGATCTGTTCTCCCTGTGGTGTCATGACGCTTTCCGGATGAAACTGCAGTCCATAGAGTTTTCTCTCTTCTTCCTCTATGGCCATCACCTCTCCATCCTCCGACTTTCCCGTTACCGTAAGCCCTGTCCCTGAAAGCGAATTTTCCTCAACGGTAAGTGAATGATACCGCGCCACCTTGATCTGGTCCGGGAGTCCTTTGAAAAGCAGGCTCCTGTTGTCAATCCGGACAACTGATTGCTTACCGTGGACAATTCGTTTTGCATAACCGACCTTTCCGCCACATGCGACTGCGATTGCCTGTTCCCCCAGACAGACACCCAGGATCGGGCAGGTCCCACTCAGCTTGCCGACTACCTCAATACATACACCTGCCTCCTCCGGTCTTCCCGGGCCAGGAGAAAGCACGATTCCGGATGGTGTCATTTTTCTGATATCTGAGATCGTGACAGCGTTGTTTCGGACAACCCTGATGTCTGGCAGCAGGCTTCCCAGCATCTGATAGAGGTTGTAACTAAAACTATCAAAATTATCAATCAGAAGAATCATTCTTCCACCTCCTCTGCCATGCGGATGGCATCGATGACTGCAGAGGCTTTATTCATGCATTCCTGATATTCCTGATCCGGAATGCTGTCTGCCACAATTCCGGCACCGGACCTGACAAATACTTTGCCGTTTTTCTTGTAAGCCAGCCGAATAGCGATGCAGACATCCAGATTCCCACTGAAGTCAACATATCCGACAGCTCCGCCGTAAAGTCCGCGCCTGTCTCCCTCAAGCTGGCTGATCAGCTCACAGGCACGGAACTTCGGTGCCCCCGAAAGGGTCCCTGCAGGCAGAACCGAATCAACGGTATCAATCACCGATACGTCATCCCGCAACAGTCCCCTGACTTCTGATCCTATGTGCATCACCTTGGAATACCGGAGAATATCCATGTATCGCTCCACGCGGACGCTGCCAAACCTGCACAGGCGCCCAAGATCATTTCTTCCAAGATCGACCAGCATATTATGCTCCGCACGCTCCTTCTCATCTGCGAGGAGCTCGCGTTCAAGCTGCTCATCCTCCGAAGCTGTGCATCCCCTTCTTCTTGTCCCGGCCAGAGGAAACGTTCTGACTTCTCCGTCTGTGACCTTCACAAGCGTTTCAGGCGATGCACCGGCAATCTCAACATCATTACCGGAAAAGTAGAACATATATGGAGAAGGATTCGTCGTTCTCAGAATCCGGTATGTGTTTAAAAGACTGCCTTCATATGCTGCCTGCATCGGATTAGAAAATACGAGCTGAAAAATATCACCCTCATGAATATAATGCTTGATTTCCTCCACTTTCTTTGTATACGCTTCTCTTGAAAGCTTTGGTCTGAGGGTTTCTTTCAATTGTCCCCGCTGAATCTTTTTGGGCTTTCCATACCTGACGAGCTTCTCCATCTCTTCCAGCATCAGGACGGCCTTGTTATATTCCGTCTCCAGGTCGGCTGTCCGGATGTTGACGATTAGCAAAAGTTTCTGCTTCAGGTGATCGTAGCAGATCAGCTTATCGAAAAGCATCAGGTTGACATCATCAAAGTGCTCTTTGTCTTCCGCTGCCAGTTGAAGCTCTGGTTCTCCATATTGCAGGTACTCATAAGAAAAATATCCGATCAGTCCTCCAGTCAAGGAAGGAAGTCCCTCAATCCGGGGGGATCGGTTATCCTGTATCACTTTCCTGATCACATCTCCGGGATGTCCGATTGTTACATGAATATCACTTCCCGAACGGATCGTCAGTTCATGATCCTTACAGGAAAGTTCCATGGAAGGGTCATATCCCAGAAATGTATATCGGCCCCATCGTCTTGCATCCTCACAGCTTTCAAGCATGAAACAGTGCTCCGATACATTCATGAGAGCCTTCAATGTCTCCACCGGGGTACGGATATCCGCAAGCAGCTCACGCGTGATCGGTACTCTTTTGAAGTCTCCAAGTGAAGCTCGCCGCCTGGCTTCGCCGATGCTTGTCTGGTTCATATTCCTTTCCTCCTGCGTTTTCCTGTTCCTACTACTGCCTACGATCATAATCCTGCATGCGCTTGCACTTGCTGCAAGAATACGATATTGGACTGACCATAAAAAAAACCCTGACAGATTCCACTTGAAATCTGTCAGGGACGATTGAATCGCGGTGCCACCCTGCTTCATGGATATACCCATGCACTTTACGAGATACCATCATATCTCCGGCTACTAACGTAAGCCCCACGTAGCACGATACTAAAGAAACAGAACGCTTCCTGTTCTCTGCTCCCTCAGCGGGCCATTTAGATGACATAATGCTCTCATCTGCTGCGATCACAGCTCCGGATTGTATTGTGTCTGCATTCCACCACCACAGGCTCTCTGTACCAGCATATCCGGCTTTATCTCCGCTTCATCGGTTTATTGTTTTTTGAAGTTGTACGTAGAATACTGCGAAACTGTTCGGCTGTCAATACTTTTTTATCGGGTTATTCTTGATTCATGATGTCAGAGCAGGATATTTTTTGAATCTTAGAAACAATTCGATGCGATCATTACAGTGTTAAATGTCCTCCTTCTCGCATACTTGCTTTTTGGTGGGGACTGGACTTATTGATACGCCCCACATGAGGCAGGAAGCAGAGCGCAGATTACACGAGAATGCCGAATGTTGCAACGTGATGAGAATTCTCTTTAATCTAAAAAAAGAGCATCCAAATGAATGGATGCCCTTTCCTGGAGCATATGAGATTCGAACTCACGACCTCTACAATGCGAATGTAGCGCGCTCCCAACTGCGCTAATGCCCCATATTGGAAGCCCGGAAACCCGGGCTCCCTATGCGATTGCTCGCACATATGCCAGTATAACATTATCCAGGTATTATGCAACCCGTATTCTCAGGAAATCACAACTCCTGGATCCTCCATCCGCGTAATCTCAGAAATTACTCAACGATGGAAACGACACGTCCGGATCCGACAGTACGGCCGCCTTCACGGATAGCAAAGGTATCACCCTGCTCCATAGCGATGGTGTGAATGAGCTCAATGCTCATCTCAACGTTATCGCCCGGCATGCACATCTCTGTTCCCTCCGGAAGAGAGATAACACCCGTAACGTCGGTTGTTCTGAAATAAAACTGCGGACGATAGTTGTTGAAGAACGGCGTATGACGGCCACCCTCGTCCTTGGTCAGAACATAGACCTGAGCGGTAAACTTCTTGTGGGTGTGAACAGAACCCGGCTTGCAGATAACCTGTCCTCTTTCGATTGCAGTTCTGTCGATACCACGAAGAAGAATACCAACGTTGTCACCAGCCTCTGCAAAGTCGAGCGTCTTGTGGAACATCTCAAGGCCTGTTACAACAGACTTTTCAGGCTCATCCTTAATACCGACAATCTCAACCGGGTCATTCAGTCTGATCTCACCACGCTCGACACGGCCGGTAGCAACCGTACCACGTCCGGAGATGGTGAAGACATCCTCGACAGGCATCAGGAACGGCTTGTCGTTGTCACGGGTAGGAGTCGGAATATACTCGTCAACCGTATTCATCAGATCCATGATGCAGTCGCCCCACGTCTTGTCCGGGTTGTCAGCATCAAGCGGATCGCCGTTTGCAAGAACAGCCTTTGCATCCTGATCCTGAAGTGCCTGGAATGCAGATCCCTTCACGATCGGGCAGTCCTCAAAGCCTTCCTTCTCAAGCTCCTCGGTAACTTCCATCTCAACCAGCTCAAGCAGCTCCGGGTCGTCGATCATATCGCACTTGTTCAGGAATACGATAATCTTCGGAACACCAACCTGGCGGGCAAGAAGGATATGCTCCTTCGTCTGCGCCATAACACCATCTGTTGCAGCAACAACAAGGATTGCACCATCCATCTGAGCTGCACCAGTGATCATGTTCTTGACATAGTCAGCATGGCCTGGGCAGTCGACATGAGCATAATGTCTCTTCTCAGTCTGATACTCGACATGAGCGGTAGAAATCGTGATACCACGCTCTCTTTCCTCCGGAGCCTTATCGATCTGATCGAATGCCTCGAATGCATTGCCCGGGACCCTCTTTGCAAGGACAGCCGTGATTGCAGCGGTCAGGGTTGTTTTACCATGGTCGACATGTCCGATGGTACCAATGTTTACATGCGGCTTGCTTCTGTCAAACTTCTGCTTTGCCATCTCTAAATCCTCCTTAAACTGTGCCGATATCCGGCTCGACTGTGCCGAAGATCGGCATCGTCTTATAAACACAAGTCTGAAATTAATTATATTTCAGACTTGTGCTTTTTGCAAGTACTTTGTAGGCTCAGGCTATGATCACTTTCCCTGATCCTTGAGAACCTTCTCCTGAATGTTCTTCGGAACCGGATCATAGTGATCGAAGAACATGGAATAGTTTCCACGTCCCTGTGTCTTCGAACGAAGATCGGTTGCATATCCGAACATCTCTGCAAGCGGAACATATCCGCGGACCATCTTTCCGCCACCGATATCATCCATGCCTTCGATTCTTCCACGTCTGGAGTTGATGTCTCCAATGACATCTCCCATGTACTCCTCAGGCGTAGAAACCTCCACCTTCATGATCGGTTCCAGAAGCACCTCGCCCTTCTGCTCAGCCTGCTTGAATGCCATCGATCCTGCAATGTGGAAAGCCATCTCAGAGGAGTCGACTTCATGATAGGATCCATCATAGACCTCTGCCTGAACGCCGATAACCGGATACCCGCCAAGCGCTCCAGCCTTCATAGCATCCTGAATACCTTCGTCAACGGACGGTATGTACTCCTTCGGAATGGAGCCGCCAACGGTGCTGTTGATGAACTTATAGGTCTCCTCTCCGTTCGGATCCATCGGCTTGAAGCGGACCTTCGCATGTCCGTACTGTCCTTTACCACCGGACTGGCGGACATACTTGCTGTCAATGTCGCATTCCTTCGTAATAGTTTCCTTATAGGCAACCATCGGGGCACCGACATTCGCCTCAACGTTATACTCACGGAGCAGTCTGTCGACAATGATGTTCAGATGAAGCTCACCCATGCCGGCGATGATGGTCTGACCCGTCTGCTCATCTGTATGCTGACGGAAGGTCGGATCCTCCTCCGCAAGCTTTTCAAGCGCTTCTCCAAGCTTTGTCTGTCCGGCCTTTGTCTTCGGCTCGATTGCGAGCTCGATAACCGGCTCCGGGAACACCATCGACTCAAGAATGATCGGATGCTGATCATCGCAGATGGTATCACCTGTAGATGAGAACTTAAATCCGATTGCAGCCGCGATGTCACCCGAGTAAACCTTCGTCAGCTCATGGCGCTTATTCGCATGCATCTGAAGAATACGTCCGACACGCTCCTTCTTATCCTTTGTTGCATTCAGGACATAGGAACCTGCGTTGCAAGTACCAGAATACACACGGAAATATGCAAGTCTTCCGACAAACGGATCGGAGACGATCTTGAAGACCAGCGCTGCAAACGGTGCGTCGTCGGAGGACGGCCTTGTCTCCGGGTTGCCGTCAAGATCCGTACCTGCCACATCCGGGACATCCGTCGGGGCCGGCATATAGGCGATCACAGCATCCAGCAGCTTCTGAATTCCCTTGTTCTGATGAGCAGAACCACAGAGAACCGGGACTGCCTTGTTCTCGATTGTTGCCTTGCGGAGTGCTTTCTTCAGATCATCGATGGACGGTTCCTCGCCATCGAGATACTGCATCATCAGCTCTTCATCAAAATCGCAGATCTTTTCAACAAGCTCTGTATGAGCAGCTTCAGCCTCATCCTTCATGTCGTCCGGGATATCGACAACCGAAATGTCCTCGCCCTTCGTGTCATTGTAGATATAAGCCTTCATCTCAAACAGATCGATAATGCCCTTGAAGTAATCTTCCTTACCGATCGGAAGCTCGACGACAACCGGGTTCTTGCCCAGCTTTGTCACGATCTCGTGAACGGTATTCGGGAAGTTTGCTCCCAGGATATCCATCTTGTTGACAAATGCAATACGCGGAACACTGTATTTGTCTGCCTGACGCCAGACATTCTCTGACTGCGGTTCCACGCCGCCCTTTGCGTCAAACACACCTACAGCGCCATCAAGAACGCGCAATGAACGCTCTACCTCAACAGTGAAGTCGACGTGGCCTGGGGTGTCGATGATATTGATACGGTACTCCGGAGCGCCCTCGATCTTCTTTGTCTGGAACTGTGGTGTCCAATGGCAGGTTGTTGCCGCGGATGTAATCGTAATACCGCGCTCCTGCTCCTGAGGCATCCAGTCCATGGTCGCCGTTCCTTCATATGTCTCACCGATCTTATAGTTGACACCGGTGTAATAAAGGATACGCTCGGTCAAAGTAGTCTTGCCCGCATCGATGTGAGCCATAATACCGATATTTCTGGTTCGCTCAAGCGGATACTCTCTTCCAGCCATTCATTTCCTCCTAAAGGTATGCGATCAGAAACGATAATGCGCAAATGCCTTGTTGGCCTCTGCCATCTTGTGCACTTCTTCCTTCTTCTTCACGGACGAGCCGGTATTGTTCGCTGCATCCATGAGCTCATTCGCAAGGCGATCCTGCATGGTCTTCTCCGCTCTGTTTCTGGAATAAGCAGTGATCCAGCGAAGCGCAAGAGCCTGTCTTCTGTCCGGCTTGACCTCGATCGGTACCTGATATGTTGCACCGCCGATTCTTCTTGCCTTGACCTCAAGCACCGGCATGACGTTGTTCATGGCTTCCTCGAATACCTCGATTGCCGGCTTGCCAGTCTTCTGTTCCATCTTGTCAAAAGCGCCGTATACGATCTTCTGAGCGACGCCCTTCTTGCCATCGAGCATGATGCTGTTGACCAGCTTTGTCACAACCTTATCGTTGTACTTCGGGTCAGCCAGCACATCTCTCTTCTGAACATGTCCTTTACGTGCCACGTTCCTTCCCTCCTTAATTATCGGGACCCCTCCTCGGGGCTTCAATTAGATCACAGGTACTCACGTTCCTACGTGTTTCGTGTCAGATCGGGCATCTTCCTCACAGCAGCCACACTGGTGATTCGGATGATCCTACTGAGAAAAACGTTCTTCATGTGAAACCGGATGATTGTCAACTTGTTCTCGCCTGAATTACTTCGCGGAAGCCTTCGGCCTCTTAGCGCCGTACTTGGAACGGGCCTGACGCCTGTTTGCAACACCTGCCGTATCCAGCGTTCCTCTGATGATGTGGTACCTGGTACCCGGAAGGTCCTTGACACGTCCGCCGCGGATCATGACAACGCTATGTTCCTGAAGATTATGGCCCTCACCCGGAATATAGGTTGTAACCTCAAGTCCGTTGGAAAGACGTACACGGGCAATCTTACGAAGAGCAGAATTCGGCTTCTTCGGGGTCGCAGTCTTGACTGCTGTGCAGACACCACGCTTCTGCGGAGAGTTATCGTCGATCGGTCTCTTCTTCAGAGAGTTGAAGCCCTTCTGAAGTGCCGGTGCAGTCGACTTCTTCGCAGCGGTCTGTCTGCCTTTTCTGACTAACTGGTTGAATGTAGGCATTCCTCTTTCACCTCCTGGTTTTTTGCGGCTCCTGATCCGATATCAGAATCTGCCGCTGTGGCTGCTATCCATCAAAAATAGAGCGTGCTGAACACACGCCCCATTATTATAGAAATCGCGCTCACTTCTGTCAAGAAGCCATTACCGCTTTTTATCTCTTTTTCCGATGAAACAGCGGGATATCATCCGACAGTTCATCCGGTGCATCGTAATCATTCCCTGCAAGTTCATCTTCTTCGCGCTCATACCCTGCGTGTTCATCCTCAGGATAAGGATATACGCTTCTATCCCAGCTGTCCTGACCGTATCTGCCTTCCATGTATGGGTTCGATGAGTAACGGTCTCTGCGGGTCATTTCATCCGGACGGTACGCTCTTGTCTGCCCCTGGGATCTGTCTTTTTCAAATGTCTGATCGGCTGTCTGTCGCATATCATCTTTCCGCTCACGCCTTCTCAGCATTTCCTCCCGGTAGGCAAGCTCCTCCTCCCGTCTGTCCAGCTCCTGCTGGATCTTCCGCTGCTGCCGCTCCATTCTTGGCCCTGTTACTGAGACACGGGCTGACCAGCCCAGGATCCTTACAAGAATGATTCCAATGAAGATGCCAATCGAATCGATCCCCACATCGCGCGGGGTTGCGACTCTTCCCGCCACCATCGCCTGATGCCGTTCGTCTCCGAACGCATATCCCACGCAGATTGCGCCTGCAAGGAGCATCAGAAGAATCCCCCTGACGCCATATACATACAGTGGGAATGAGACAGCCACAGCAAGCAGGAAATATTCCGTCACATGAGCGCCCTTCCGCACATACTTGTTAATCTGATTCGCTTTCTCCTGTATCTGCCAGTTCTCCCAGTTCTGCTGTGTAACCTTATTATATGTAGAAACGATAGACTCACTGACTTTGTAGCTCGTGGAAGACGAGACTTCCCCGGGCTGAGCCGAGAATGAATAGATCATATACATGATGAGAAGAGCCGGTATAAAAGACAGCGGCTTGAAAAATGTAATGATTTTCATGAAGATGATCCTCCGATTGCGCTATCTTATCACCAGTTGCCGGAAGCGTCCACTTTCACAGGCAAAATTAAGAAAAAAAGCTGCTGCATCATAAAGAATGCAGCAGCTGTCCGTTTGGTTTCTGTTCTGTTGTCTGTCAACAGGGGCTGCTTTCACAGCACCCTATCTTTCGGAAATCTACAGCTGACAATTCAGCTCTCCGATGTTTCAGACGGTACATTCTCCTGCACTTCATCCAGTGCAATCACGTCATTGCCGCGGCTGTCATCGCCGGACTCCATCAGATCATCTTCATCCTTCAGGAGTTCTCCTTCCGGAATATCGACTGCACTTGTGTCCAGCTTAACGCTGCGATAACGCTTCATACCGGTCCCCGCAGGAATCAGTTTTCCGATGATGACGTTCTCCATCGGGCCTACCAGATGGTCAACCTTGCCCTTGATCGCAGCATCTGTCAGAACCTTCGTGGTTTCCTGGAAGGAAGCCGCCGAAAGGAACGACTCAGTCGCTAAAGAAGCCTTTGTAATACCAAGAAGCACCTGTGTTGAGGTTGCCTCCTTGAGGCCTCTCTCCCGAAGCTTCTCATTAACAGCGTCCAGCTCAAGGCCATCGATCAGTGTACCCGGCAGCATCTGGGAGTCACCCGGATCCGCCACACGGACCTTCTTCATCATCTGACGGACGAGAACCTCAATGTGTTTGTCGGAAATCTCAACACCCTGGAGTCTGTATACTCTCTGTACCTCGCGGAGCAGATAGTCCTGAACGGCATTGACCCCCTTGATCTTCATCAGATCGTGCGGATTCACCGAGCCTTCGATCAGCTGATCTCCCGCCTCGACATGGTCTCCTTCCTGCAGATACGTCCCGTCATCCTTATGCTTGGTCTCCGTTCCGAACGGCTTCAGGTAAGTCTTGGAATCTCCGGTTTCCTCGTTTGTGACGGTAATCTCAACCTTGTTCTTGGTCTCGGTGAAATGGATCGTTCCCGAGATATCGGAGATGATTGCCATACCCTTCGGCCTGCGTGCCTCAAACAGCTCCTCGACACGAGGAAGACCCTGTGTGATATCGCCGCCCGCGACACCGCCGGTGTGGAAGGTTCTCATCGTCAGCTGCGTACCCGGCTCACCAATGGACTGAGCGGCGATGATACCGACCGGCTCACCGACCTGTACAGCCTCGCCTGTCGCCATATTGGAACCATAGCACTTCGCGCAGATACCGATCCGGCTGCGGCAGGTCAGAATCGAACGAATCTTTACCCGCGTGATCGCATTGCCGTCCGCATCGACGCCCACGCTCATGATTTTCTCTGCCCTGGCCGGTGTAATCATATGATTTGCCTTGACCAGAACATTGCCGTCCTTATCGCAAATGGTCTCAGCCGCATAACGTCCGGTGATCCGTTCCTGAAGGCTTTCGATCATTTCCTTCCCGTATGCGAACTTTGAGATGTATCTGCCCGGGATCTCTCCCTTGCCTTCACAGCAGTCCACCTCGCGGATGACCAGATCTTGGGAGACGACGACCATTCGTCTTGTCAGGTATCCGGAGTCTGCCGTACGCAGTGCGGTGTCAGACAGACCCTTGCGGGCGCCATGTGCCGACATGAAATATTCCAGGACGTCCAGTCCTTCACGGAAATTCGACTTGATCGGCAGCTCGATCGTGTGACCGGTCGTATCCGCCATCAGTCCGCGCATGCCGGCCAGCTGCTTGATCTGCTTGTCGGAACCACGGGCTCCGGAGTCGGCCATCATGAAAATATTGTTGTACTTATCGAGGCCGGAAAGCAGATCTTTCGTCAGCTCATCATCCGTCTTCTTCCAGGTATCTACAACAGCGCGATAGCGCTCGGTATCCGTAGAAAGACCTCTGCGGTACTTCATATTGATTTTGTCGACAGCAGTCTGTGCCTTGGCCAGCAGGTCAGGCTTCTCCTTCGGTACAGTCATGTCAGAAATGGAAACCGTCATGCCGGCTCTCGTCGAATAACCGTATCCCATCGCCTTGACATTATCCAGCACCTCAGCGGTCCGCGTTGCACCATGAACATTGATGACGCGTTCCAGGATCTTCTTCTGGTCCTTCTTTTTAACCAGCTGGTCGACTTCAAGCTTCAGCTCGTTTCCAGGAATGGAACGATCGACAAATCCCAGATCCTGCGGTATCACCTCGTTAAACAGGAACCGGCCAAGCGTAGATTCTACAAGTCCGCTGAGTTCAGTTCCGTCCGGCATCTTCTTTGTAACGCGGATGCTGATCCGGCTCTGAAGCGAAACATACTTGTTCTCGTAGGCCAGAATGGCTTCATTCAGATTCTTGAAGACCATTCCCTCCCCGATCGAGCCGGGGCGTTCCTGTGTCAGATAGTAGATTCCAAGAACCATATCCTGAGATGGAACCGGGACCATTCCGCCATCCGAAGGCTTCAGGAAATTGTTCGGTGACAGCATCAGGAAACGGCACTCCGCCTGAGCCTCGACGGTCAGCGGAATATGGATTGCCATCTGGTCACCATCAAAGTCAGCGTTGAAGCCTGCACAGACGAGCGGATGAAGCTTGATGGCTTTTCCTTCCACAAGCGTCGGTTCGAATGCCTGGATTCCCAGCCTGTGAAGCGTGGGAGCACGGTTCAGCATAACCGGATGATCCTTGATGACATCCTCCAGGACATCCCAGACGCCAGGCTCAAGCCGTTCCACCATCTTCTTGGCATTCTTGATATTATGGCTGATGTTTCTGGCTACAAGCTCCTTCATGACGAACGGCTTGAACAGCTCGATTGCCATCTCCTTCGGAACACCACACTGATAGATCTTCATCTCCGGTCCGACAACAATAACGGAACGGCCGGAATAGTCGACACGCTTTCCGAGAAGGTTCTGACGGAAGCGTCCGCTCTTTCCCTTCAGCATATCAGAAAGAGACTTCAGCGCACGGTTGCCCGGGCCGGTGACCGGGCGCCCTCTTCTGCCGTTGTCAATCAGTGCGTCAACGGCCTCCTGGAGCATCCTCTTCTCGTTTCGCACGATGATGTCCGGCGCCCCAAGCTCAAGCAGCCTCTTGAGACGGTTGTTTCTGTTGATGATTCTGCGGTACAGATCATTCAGGTCGGATGTCGCAAAACGGCCTCCATCCAGCTGCACCATCGGGCGCAGATCCGGCGGAATAACCGGGATCACGGTCAGAATCATCCATTCCGGCTTGTTGCCAGACTCACGGAACGCTTCCGCAACTTCCAGCCTCTTGACAATCTTGACCTTCTGCTGGGCAGTCGCATTCTCCATCTTTTTCTTCAGCCGCTCGCACAGGTCCTCAAGGTCGATGTCCTGCAGAAGCTGCATGACAGCCTCCGCCCCCATCTGTGCCTTGAACATATGTCTGCCCATATCATTCGCGCGGAATCTGCGCTCTGACTCAGACAGATTGTCGTATGCCTCCTGTCCAATCTGGTTTTTCAGCGCCGCATCCCCGAGCTCCTGAACCTTCTTTTCATATGCGTTTTCTGTCAGTGTCTCCTTGTAGGCCAGTCCTGTCACAGGATCCGACTTGATGTCGACCTGGTTGAACTTCTCCGGATTCGGATCATTAACATTCGGATCAAGGACAATGTAATTTGCGAAATAGAGAACTTTCTCCAGTTCCTTCGGCGACATATCCAGGATCAGGCCCATCCTTGACGGAATCCCCTTGAAATACCAGATATGGGACACCGGGGCAGCCAGGCAGATGCAGCCCATGCGTTCACGCCTGACGCTCGACTTTGTAACCTCGACACCGCAGCGGTCACAAATCATGTTCTTATAGCGGATTTTCTTATACTTTCCGCAGTGGCACTCCCAGTCCTTCACCGGCCCGAAGATCCGCTCGCAGAACAGTCCATCCGTCTCCGGCTTGAGCGTTCTGTAGTTGATCGTCTCAGGCTTATTGACCTCGCCAAGCATGCCGTGCCTCGTTGCCCATTCCTTGATTCTCTCAGGGGAAGCCAGGCTGATCTTGATGGCGTCAAATGTCATGGACTGATACACTTCATTCGAAGTATTTTCCGGCATGAAAGCACTCCTTTCACTCATTGTCGTCGGTCAGTTCGAAATCCGGACTGTCGGAATTATCATAACCGTCTTCCTGCAGATCCAGAGAATCCCCTGAATCAGAGGAAGCGTTCTCATCGATTGCCTCCCCGTTCTCATCCTGGACCTGCATTCCATGGGAAGCAAAGGACTCCTTGTTGTTATCGTACTTATGGTCATTGTAATCATCAAAGATATGTCTCATATCAGTATCCCCGTAATCGACATTCTCAATGATCTTCACCTCTGTTCCGTCGTCCTTGAGCACGCGTACATCCAGTGCCAGGGACTGCAGCTCCTTCAGAAGAACCTTGAAGGATTCCGGAATACCAGGTTCCGGAATATTCTCACCCTTGATGATTGCCTCGTACGTCTTGACTCTCCCGATGACATCATCGGACTTGACCGTCAGAATTTCCTGAAGCGTATAGGAAGCACCATATGCCTCGAGCGCCCAGACCTCCATCTCTCCGAAACGCTGTCCGCCAAACTGAGCTTTTCCGCCGAGCGGCTGCTGCGTGACCAGGGAGTAAGGGCCTGTTGAACGTGCGTGAATCTTATCGTCAACCAGATGGTGCAGCTTCAGGTAATTCATGTGGCCGATCGTAGTCGGTCCGTCAAACGGCTCTCCGGTCCGTCCGTCTCTCAGCTGGACCTTGCCGTCTCTCGTGATCGGTACACCCTTCCACAGCTTCCTGTGGTCAAGGTGGTCATGAAGATACTCATAGACGTTCTCCATGAGCTCTCCCTTATGTTTTCTGCTGAAATCTTCCCAGCTCAGATTGACGTAATCGTTTGCCAGCTCCAGCGTATCCTGAATCTCAGACTCAGACGCTCCATCAAAGACCGGCGTCGAAACATTGAAGCCAAGCGCCATCGCCGCGAGAGACAGGTGAATCTCCAGAACCTGTCCGATATTCATACGGGACGGGACACCCAGAGGATTCAGAACGATATCAAGCGGGCGTCCGTTCGGCAGGAACGGCATATCCTCCACCGGCAGAATCCGGGAGACAACACCCTTGTTTCCATGACGGCCTGCCATCTTGTCGCCGACCGAAATCTTTCTCTTCTGCGCGATATAGATACGAACCGACTGGTTGACCCCCGGAGCCAGCTCATCGCCGTTCTCCTTCGTGAACACCTTCGCAGCCACAACAATTCCATACTCGCCGTGCGGGACCTTCAGAGATGTATCTCTCACCTCTCTTGCTTTCTCGCCGAAGATTGCACGCAGAAGGCGCTCTTCCGCTGTCAGCTCCGTCTCACCCTTCGGTGTTACCTTGCCGACCAGAATATCCCCGGCTCTCACTTCAGCGCCAATGCGGATGATTCCTCGATCGTCCAGATCTTTCAGGGCTTCATCCCCTACGCCTGGTACATCGCGGGTAATTTCCTCCGGTCCGAGCTTGGTATCCCTCGCCTCAGCCTCATACTCCTCAATATGGATGGATGTATAGGTATCGTACTTGACCAGGTTCTCGCTCAGAAGGACTGCATCCTCGTAGTTGTAGCCCTCCCAGGTCATGAACCCAATCAGCGGGTTTTTGCCAAGCGCCAGTTCACCGTTGCAGGTGGATGCGCCATCTGCAATGACGTCTCCCTTCTTTACAACATCGTTCTTGAAGACGATCGGTCTCTGGTTATAGCAGTTGCTCTGGTTGGAACGGACAAACTTTCTCAAATGATACTCGTCCAGCTGTCCGTCTGTCCTGCGGACGATAATCCGGTTTGCCTCAGAACGTTCCACCACGCCATCATGCTTTGCAACAATGCAGACACCTGAGTCTACCGCCGCCTTGACTTCCATACCGGTTCCGACAGCCGGAGCCATCGTAGTTAGAAGTGGGACAGCCTGACGCTGCATGTTGGATCCCATCAGTGCACGGTTTGCGTCATCATTCTGCAGGAACGGGATCAGTGCCGTTGCGACTGAGAAGACCATCTTCGGGGAGACATCCATATAGTCAAACATGTTGCGGTCATACGCCTGCGTCTCCTCACGGAAGCGGCCGGATACATTCTTGTTGATGAAATACCCATCCGCATCGAGCGGCGTGTTTGCCTGCGCAATATGGTACCTGTCTTCCTCGTCAGCTGTCATATAGACAACTTCATCTGTAACCCTCGGACGTCCCGGTTCGGAATGGTCGACCTTCCTGTACGGTGCCTCGACAAATCCATACTTGTTGATCCGTGCATAGCAGGCCAGGGAGTTGATCAGACCAATGTTCGGTCCTTCAGGTGTCTCAATCGGGCACATCCGTCCATAGTGAGAATAATGGACATCGCGGACCTCAAACCCGGCACGATCCCTTGAAAGTCCGCCAGGTCCCAGCGCGGAGAGACGTCTCTTATGTGTCAGCTCTGACAGCGGGTTGTTCTGATCCATGAACTGTGACAGCTGGGAAGATCCGAAGAACTCCTTGATTGCAGCCGTCACCGGTTTGATATTGATCAGGGACTGAGGTGTAATGCCCTCAATTTCCTGAGTGGTCATTCTCTCGCGCACCACCCGCTCGAGCCTGGAAAGCCCGATCCGGAACTGGTTCTGAAGCAGCTCGCCCACTGCGCGGATCCGGCGGTTCCCCAGGTGGTCAATATCGTCATCGCAGCCGATCCCGTACTCGAGGTGCATATTGTAGTTGATGGAGGCAAAGATATCCTCCTTTGTAATATGCTTCGGAATCAGATCGGTCACATGATGACGGATCTGATCTTTGATCTCCTCCGGATCGGTATACTCATCCAGGATCTTTCTCAGATACGGATAGTAAACAAGCTCCGTGATTCCAAGCTCCTCCGGCTTGCAGTCCACCCAAGCCCGAAGATCGACCATCATGGAGGAAAGAACCTTGACATTCCGCTCCTGGGTCTCAATCATGACACTCGGGATCGCAGCGTTCTGAATCTGATCCGCCAGCTCTTCTGTCACCTTTGTGCCTGCTTCAGCAAGGACCTCTCCTGTTGTCTCATCCACCACATCCTCCGCAAGGACGTGGCCGGCAATCCGGTTGCGGAGCAACAGCTTCTTATTATATTTATAGCGTCCGACCTTCGCGATATCATAGCGCTTCGGGTCAAAGAACATTCCGGAAATGAGAGACTCTGCGCTCTCCACCGAGACCGGCTCTCCCGGGCGGATTTTCTCATACAGTTTCTTGAGACCCGTCACCGTGTCAGTCGATTCATCCTTTTCGAAGGTGCTGATCAGCTTAGGCTCCTCGCCAAACAGGTCTATGATCTCCGCATTCGTCCCGACGCCGAGTGCACGGATCAGCGTTGTCACCGGCACCTTTCTGGTACGGTCTACACGCACCCAGAAGATGTCGTTGGCATCTGTCTCATACTCCAGCCAAGCGCCTCTGTTCGGAATGACTGTGCAGGAAAACAGCTTGGTTCCCGCCTTGTCTCTGGCAATCCCATAGTAGATACCCGGGGAGCGGACCAGCTGGCTGACGATAACACGCTCGGCGCCATTAATCACAAAAGTCCCCGTGTCTGTCATAATCGGGAGATCGCCCATGAAAATTTCATGCTCGCTGATCTCCTCGTTCTCTTTGTTGTGGAGCTTGACCTTGACCTTCAGCGGAGCAGCATACGTGGCATCACGCGCAGCACATTCTTCAATCGAATACTTTACATCGTCCGTGCAGAGTTTAAAGTCTCCGAATTCAAGGCTGAGCTTCCCGCCATAGTCCTCAATAGGAGATATGTCATCAAAAGCCTCCCTGAGACCGTCTGTCAGGAACCACTGGTACGAGTTTTTCTGTACTTCGATCAGATTCGGCATCTGAAGCACTTCTTCATGCCGCTGATAACTCATACGGACACTCTTACCAGTCTTCACCAGGCGAATTCTGTTTTTTTCCATTAACGTTCCACCTCTGTCTTTCTGCGCACACCAAGTCTACTTATGGGCGCACTAAGCCCCAGAACATAATCCCGGACAATAATGCAACCTATATGATACTACGTGCCTGAACAGAATGTCAATTCGTTTTTTTGTGATGACCGCCTATTAGAATCGTTTTATTTTTCCATTTTTCCATTCCTGTTATCTGTTTACAGACAGCCTTCAAAAAAAGGAACCCGGTCCGTTTCCGGCCGGGTTCCTTCTGGAATTGTCTCGATTAAGAAGCTCGATTACTTCAGGGTAACCTTTGCGCCCTGCTCCTCGATCTTCTTCTTCATCTCCTCAGCGTCAGCCTTGGAAGCCTGCTCCTTCACAACCTTCGGAGCGCCCTCGACAAGATCCTTTGCTTCCTTCAGACCAAGGCCGGTGATCTCACGGATAACCTTGATGACCTTGATCTTGTTCGGTCCGACATCGGTCAGCTCGACGTCAAACTCAGTCTTCTCCTCAGCCGGAGCAGCGCCTGCTGCAGGACCAGCAACAACAACGCCTGCTGCTGCGGATACGCCAAATTCCTCCTCGCAAGCCTTTACGAGGTCGTTCAGCTCGGTAACACTCAGTTCCTTGATTGCTTCAATAAACTCGGCAGTCGTAAGTTTTGCCATTTTTTCTTCCTCCTGTAAATAATCGTAACTCTGAATCAGAAAACTGTCTTTCAGGCTTCAGCCGGTGCTGCTTCTGCCGTGCCTTCACCCTCAGGCTGCTTCTCTGCAATCTGCTTGAGGACACGGGCAAAATTCGTGATCGGGGACTGGATGGATCCAAGCAGTCTTCCGAGCAGCTCGTCTCTGGACGGGATATCAGCGAGTGCCGTTACCCCTGCGGCGTCGTAATACTTGCCCTCAGCAACAGCCGCAACCATGGAAATGGTCGGATTGTTCTTGAGATGCTTCTTGATGATTCTCGCTGCTGCCACCGGGTCGTCCTTGGACACCGCGATCGCGTTTGCACCAAACAGGTGCTCGCACAGCGGCTCCAGATCGGTTCCCTGGAACGCACGCTTCATGAGGGTATTCTTGTAAACCTTGTAGACAACACCGCTCTCACGAAGTTCCTTGCGGAGAGATGTATCGCCTGCTACATTGATTCCAAGGTAGTTGACAAGAACAACTGACTGTGCGTCCTTGACATTCGCGGAGATCTCATCGACGATGGGCTGTTTCAATTCCACTTTTGCCATGAACCATTACCTCCTTCTTGATTGGTAATGACCGCTTCAGAATCAAGAAAAGCCTCCCTTTCTGTGCAGGGAGGCTGAAAATTCATACGAATTCACACTTCCTCGGCAGGCGCTGCTTGCATTATACCCTCGCGGGAACCTGCTGTCTCCGGCAGTCATCTGTTGCATCTTATCACAGGAAACCCTGTCTGTCAACTGCATTCTTTCACACGACACGCTTCATTCTTCATTCTTTCATTCGACACGCTTCCGGTCAGTCTGGTCAGTCTGTCAGTCCCTGCCGATCAGCCCCTGAAAAAAGGCACATTCCTCATCATTGCACTTCTGTCCTTCCGCTTCCTGTACAGTCACATGGAACACATGATAAAGCGGGTGCTCAGGGGATCCGAAGATGTGAAGTTCTGATCTTGCCCCCGCCTTCTCGTACGCACTGTGCAGAAACGGTGCCTGTTCTTTCAAGAAGTCTCCCTCACAGGTCATGATATAAGCCGGCGGAAAATTCCGGTTTACAAGGTGCAGCACATCGATTTGTTCTCTGCATGCCGGACTCTCCGGATGTGAAAGAAGATCTCCCAGCAGAACATTCCTCTCTACCCACCCATCATCATTCTCATGGTCTTCGAACCCGTACACGCCGCAGTTCATCCCGACTCCGCGCAGCCGAAAGCCTTCCGGCTTTTGAAAGGCAAACTGATTCCTGTATCCTTCGTCTGTCAGAAATGCACAGAACAGGCCTGTGATGTGGGCTCCTGCAGAATCTCCGACTGCAAAGACATTGTTGGTGTCGAAACCATATTCGTCCGCGTGTTTCATGATCCATGCAGCAACCGCGACCGTGTCCTGCAGCTGTGCGGGGAAAGGATGTTCCGGTGCAAGCCTGTAGGAATAATTGACCACTGCAAATCCCCGTCTGGCAAGCTCCATCCCGTAATACTGATACAGTTCCTTACATCCGTAAACCCATCCGCCGCCATGAATCAGCATGATCACCGGCAGTTTTCCTGCCTTATAACGATTCCTGTATACGTCCAGGGCATTCCAATCTCTGTCATCCCCATATGGGATATCATTATATCTTCTGATATATGCAGGTGTTGTCAGGCCTGCATCCCTCGCCTGGTCTCCCTTCGCCCATTCCACTCTCAGGCGTTCACTCACCTCAGACATGCCTCAATCCTCCTCGCTCTGCGTTTCACTTTCCAGTCTTCTGAATGCCCGAAGGCTATTGTCGTTCCTGCACATCCCTGATCTTTGCCCGTATCTGCTCCTTATCACCGATGTCCAGGACAGAGAATCCATCCCTTAGAAGAAGTTCCGCTGTCACACCGGTACCCGCTTCAAGCCTACCAGAAAAAGACCCGTCATACCGCTGCTTCACCCCACAGCTTGGACTTCTCGACTGAAGGATGATCAGATCCGGCTCTTCCTTCCGAGCAATCTCCAGGCACTTCTCTGCTCCCAGCCGGAAGGCCGCGTCAACATCCTGACCGTTCCGCGAAATCACCCTCCCGTTCCGAAGCTCCGATGGCTGCCGGGGCGTCGGAAGCCCGCCAAGCACTTCCGGACAGACTGCGATCACCTCGTGCCCGGAAAGCAGATTCAAAAGTTCTTCATCCCGGTTGTTTCCGCCATTATACTTGCAGTTTTCTCCAATCAGGCAGGCACTCACCATAATTCTCATAGACAGCTGCTCCCCTGCATTTTCAGTTTCTACCCTGTATTATAACGAACAGGCTGCACGCTGCAAAGTGACCCTTCCTCACAAAAACAAGAGGCCTGCAGCATCTGCACGCCTCTTATCTCTGTCGCCGGTTCAACGCCCGGCCGGGACACCTGTTTTATTCGATATCTTTGTTCCAGTGCTCGCCCGTCTTCACTGTATATTCTGCTTTTTTCGACGGTATTGCTTCGGTGTCAGGCCGGTGGAATCCCGGAAAACCCTTCCAAAATGACTGCTTTCTTTAAAGCCACACTTTGTTGCGATCTGAGCAATGCTGTAATTTTCTTCCGTCAGCATTCTGCAGGCCTGAACAATTCTGCACTGGTTGATATATGCACCTGGCGTTGTATGAAGATATTCCCTGAAGGCCCTGAAACACCCCCGCTCGCTCGTAAAACCAGCTTCGGCGATCATCTCAGTGGTCATCTTCTTCTCCAGATTCTCATTGATAAACAGCATCATCAGCTTCAGATTACTTTCCATCGACGAGTTCGGTTCCGCACCAGGGGCTGAAAACACCTTCAGCCGGCAAAGATCCAGCCAGATTTCTGAAAGCCTGTTCCGGATCTCCAGCTCGGAATAGGGGTCTGCAAGATCCATCTGAAAGGATTCCCTTATCCTGCCGATCGTCCGGCTCTGAGCCCCGCCGTCCGGTATCAGCTTGATCAGCTCGACGCAGGCATTCGATACAACCGGTTCCAGATACATGCTGTATATCCGGCTGTCCGGCTTTCCTCCGATCAGATCCGGCCCGAAAAGATGTACATACTGGATTGTATCATGGCTGCCCGAAGCCGAGCGGGTCGAATGCATGATATTGGAATTCACAAGTCCCGCCGTTCCCTGCTCGAATACAACTGACCCGGAGGGCGTATCGCACTCCATCGCACCAGACTCGATGTAGAACATCTCGAGCGCCTTATGCCAGTGCCAGGGCACGAAATCTCCCCCGTAGTTTTCAAAGTGCATGCGGGAAGCCCTGTAAGGAAATTCTTCCGTGTAATCCGGTATGATTTCTTCCTTATTACCTATTCGGATCTGATTCGAGTAAACGTCTTTCATCTCTTCTGGCTGTTTCTCCTGTCTTCCTCTTCCCTGACGATCCGCCGCATCTCATCCAGATGTTTCTCCATCTCGCTGACAAGCTTGAACTGTGTTCTTGCCCGATCCAGATTCTGCCCATCCCTTCGGATCGCAAAATATCGGTCCCCGTCCAGGTAATCTGTCAGAAAGCGGACCCCACACTCAAGTGTCATGATGATTGCCCCGAGTGGAAATGTCTCGATCTCCTTTTCCGAGAAATCCGGCCCGTATTCCAGATATCCCCTGGTAAAGATCCGGAAGCGCTCCAGATCAAGGGTCATCCGGCTCAGATTCCTTTCATCCTCAGCTGCCGTGGCCGCTCCAAAGCGGATGGCATCTCCGAAATCGTACGCCGCAAGTCCCGGCATCACCGTATCGAGATCAATGACGCACCTTGCCTTCCTTGTTTTCTCATCAAGGAGGACATTATTCAGCTTCGTGTCATTGTGCGTCACTCTGAGCGGTAGCGTTCCGTTTTGGCGCAGCCGGCACAGCTCTCCTGCACCTTTTTCCCTGTCCAGCGCAAACCGGATCTCCTCCGATACTCCGGCCGCCCTGCCAAGCGGATCCCGGCTGACTGTCTCACGAAAAATTCTGTACCGGTTCACAGTATTGTGAAAATCCGGAATGCTCTCGTGGAGCTCCTCTACAGGGAAATTCTGCATCAGCTTCTGAAAAGCACCGAACGCTGCCGCGCTCTGATAGAAATCATCATTGCTCTCCGGCGCCTGCAGGCAGATCGTTCCTTCGACGTAGTCATAAACTCTGTAGTATCCTGTCTCATCCCTGTAGTATGAACAGCCATCCAGATCATCGATCAGATTCAGGCTCCCGATCTGCATCTTCCCGGTCTCATCCGCCTGCTTTTTTGCATTTTTCTGTGCCAGCCGGATGACCCGCTCGATATTCTCCATCAGCGGCGGTACATCAAAGACCGTGTCCTTGATCTTCTGCAGAATGTACCGCTTTCCGGAGGTGGTCGTCACAAGATAAGTGGTATTAATGTGTCCCTCTCCATAGAGGCCGATGGAGACCGGCGCCCCATCGAGCGGGAAATGGTAGGCCGCTGCCGGTTTCATCCAGAGATGCTCCGGATAGATCCCTGCCTGTTTCTTTCGGATGACTGCCTGCTTCACCGAGTCCAGATCCGCCGCGTAGGTGACGCCGAACCACTTCTCCTCAGTCGGAATCACGCGGACAGTCGCCTTTTTCTCACGAATCAGCCTGTCCGGAATCGCAGGCAGAGCATACTCACACTTCAGCGGATTTTTATCCAGATTCTCCATTAAGAAAGAGGCAAAATCATGCTGAAACGATTTCAGAATTCCGTGCTGGAAGCCCCAGAGGTTCATCGATACGAGCGTCTGCCCCGGAAGAAAATGGAACGTTTTGCCATTGTCTTCTGTATACTCCGCATCCTCGCCCTTTCTGAAGATCTTCGTGCGCTCGACAATATGGCTCAGATATCCGTTCTCCTCCGTACAGATCCCGCGGGAGACGGAGCCGTTGTCCGTCACGGTATTGGCAATCCGGTATCCGACCATGGCATGCTCTGACTCTCCCCGCTCTTCCTTGAGGAAATCGTATATCTTCTGAAAAGAACTGCTTCCGTAGAAATCGTCCGCGTTGATCACGGCAAACGGCCCATCGATTGCTTCAGCCGCACACGCAATCGCATGCGCTGTCCCCCAGGGCTTTGTCCTGCCCTCCGGCACACTGAAGCCCTCCGGAAGCCGGTCCAGTTCCTGAAACACATACTTCACATCGAAGTACTTTTCAGCATTCCGACCGACCCCATTTTTAAAGTCTTCCTCGATCTGATGCTTGATGACAAAGACAATCTTTGTAAATCCTGCCCTCCTTGCATCATACAGAGAAAAATCGATGATCTTATGCCCTTCCTCATCCACCGGCGTGATCTGCTTCAGACCGCCAAACCGCGATCCCATTCCAGCCGCCAGAATCACTAATGCTGGTTCTCTCACTGTAATCCTCCGCTCCATCACTCAATGATTTTTTCCTATCCCGTTTTACCCCTTCACTCCTCCGGCCGCAAGTCCGGAAGCCAGATTCTTTTCGATTCCGATGAACAGGATGATGACGGGTATGATTGAGAACAGGGATGCGGCAAACAGGTACTGCCATTCCACCATGTTATAACCATTGAAGATATTGATACCGACCGTGAGTGGCTTGACAACATCATCTGAGATCAGGGTCAGCGCGATGGTATATTCGTTCCAGGCATTGATGAAAACGAAGATCAACGTTGTGACGATGCCAGGTGCAGCAATCGGAAGCAGCACCTTGAACATGCTCTGCACTCTTCCGCAGCCGTCAATCCTCGCTGCCTTCTCCATCTCCGGAGAAATCGCGTCAAAGGTTCCCCGCAGCAGCCAGACCGTGAACGCCTGGTTAAACGCCGCATTGACGAGGATCAACCCAAGCAAGGAATTAACAAGATGGAAGGTCATCATGATCTTGTATATACCGATCACCAGGACAACCGGCGCAAACATCTGGGACACAATGACAATGCCCAGGAACACATTCTGTCCTTTGAACTTCATGCGGGTCAGGGCATACGCAGCCGGGATTCCGCACACCATCGCGATGGCAGTCGATCCAAGCGCAATGATGATAGAGTTCAGGAAGTAGTTCAGCATCGGTGCCTTGCGCCAGATATCAATCAGATTGCTCCATCTCCACTTGATCGGCAGCAGGGTTCCGTTGATTGAATAGATCTCTGCCCTGCTCTTGAGCGCGGATGTGAACATTATAAAATAAGGGTAAAGAATCACGACACAGAATGCGATCACCGCAATGTAAAGCAGAATGCGGAGGACGAGTTTTTTCCCCGTCAATGCTTTCTTTCCTGTATTTTTCATTTACCTCTCCTTCTGTCCTCTTAACGTAAAGACCATATACACACTTGCGCAGACCAGGAGAATCAGAAAGCCGATGACCGAAATGGCTGCAGCCTGCCCCTGCTTGCCGTTGTAAAATGCGAGCTTGTACAGATAGGTGACAAGAGTATCCGTTCTGTTCGCCGGATCTCCCTTGCTCATGGTCCAGATAATCGGAAACGAATTGAATACATAGATAATATTCAGTACCGTAGAGACCGTCAGCTGCGGGCGAACCAGTGGAATGGTAATGTGGAAAAGCTTCTGCCAGTAGTTGGCTCCATCCGCCGTTGCCGCCTCATAAAAAGACTCATCGATTCCCTGGAGTCCCGACAGGACGCAGAACGTAACAAAAGGGATGGTGACAAAGATTCCGACAAAGCATTCCCAGGCAAAATAGGCACCCGGTGTCGGAGTCCAATTGATATTCGTTGAAATAATACCCAGTTTTTTCAGCAGCGTATTGAGCGTGCCATAATCCGTATTGATGATGAAATTCCAGACACTTGCCTGGATCACAAGCGTAGTCGCCCACGGGAAGACCACGATGGCCCTCGCAATCTTTCTTCCCCTGAACTCATTGTTCAGAAGCAATGCCAGGATAAAACCGACCACAGTCGATACGACAACAACGACAACGGTCCACTCAACGGTATTCCACAGGACAATCTTAAAAGCCGGTTTTCCGGTCGCAGCGATAAAGTTATCAAATCCCGTGAATCCCTTGACAATTCCAGCCCTTGTAACCTGGCTGAACGCCATCCTGAAAACCATGCCGATCGGCAGCGCAATGAATAAAGCCATGAGAACGCAGCTGGGCAGGATCCAGATATATGGTTCGATTAATCGATATTTCTTTTTCATTGACATCCTCTGTTTTCTGTACTCGGTTGACAGGACCTTGCTGCGGAGACAGGCCGGATGAAGCATCCGGCCTGTCTTCTCATTGTACATCTGATGAAGAGCCGAAGAGTTGCTGCAGGCCATGTCTGAAAAATGGCCGGCCTGCCGGTCGTTCAGGATTCCCTGACTGATCAGTACATGGGCACCGGTCCAAGATGGTCAGCCCGCGATTTCGCTCTGGAGACTGTCCAGAAGTCCCTTGACATCCTCACCCAGAAGTGCATTCTGTTCAACATCGATGACACCCTGCTTGACATCTGCCCATTCAGCCTTTGCTGTCGGATAGAACTTGGAAGAACCGACGATGTCAACCCATGCCGCCATACTTTCATCTGCCTTTGCAATGATCTCGCCGCCTGTCTTGGTTGCAGGAAGGAAGCCCTCCATCTGAACCCAGTCAGAATAGCGCTGGTCATCATAGAAGTAATCGAAGAACGTGCTGATGGCTTTCAGCTTTTCGTCCGAGTATCCATTGTCAAAGCACATGAAACGATCCATAACGCCCGCTGATACAGAGGTATCGGTATTGGTCGGAATCGGAGCAACTTCGTAATTGATGGAGTAGCCACCTTCCTTCAGGTATGCCGGAATGGAATTCGGTCCGATCATCATCGCAATCTTGCCTGCTCCGAACATATCCTGGAGATCATATCTGGTTTCATTCGCAGGGTCCGTATTGGTATAGCCGTCCTTGATCAGTCCGATCTCAAACTCAACAGCCTCGACATTCTTGTCGCTGTTCAGCGCCCAGTTATTGTCGTCATCAACAAAACCGCCGCCGTTGTTCCAGGTATAATAGGCAAAGGCTGCCTGACCTTCATCCGTCGTCAGGTCAATCCCCCACGGATAAACCTCTCCGTTGTAATGATCCTTGATCGCTTTGCACACGTTCTTCAGATCATCCCAGGTCTTCGGAGCCTCCACCCCGACTTCCTTCAGAATGTCCGCGTTATAGTACATCGCCCGTGCAGAAGCCAGATCCGGAATCGCCCAGACCGTTCCGTCCACAACCGACTGGTCAAGGAAGGATTCATACATCTTGGAGTAGGTTTCCTCCGAGACATAATCCTTGGCAGGAAGAAGAAGTCCGTCTGCCTGGTAGTCGGCAAAGACGTCAATATTCAGGATATCCGGCGCCTGATTGTTTGCAATCCTGGTGTTGACTGCCGTATAGATGTCGTTCCATGATACAACATCCACGTTGAGATCAATGTTCGGATTGTCCTTCTCAAAATCCTTCTCAAACCCCTTCCACCAGTTTGCAGTCTGCTGACCGTACTGGGCAGCAATCACGCTGATCGAAATCTTGTCAGAAGACTCCGCGTATGCCGACCCCGCTACCATGCCGGCTACCGCTGATCCGAGTACAAGACCTGCAGTCAACTTTCCCATGTTCATAGCAATTCCTCCTTTTTTCTTTGCCAGATTCTGTTGGTTTTATGGTACAGGATCCGGATAATCCCGTCAATATCTGTATTGATAAAATGCTAATAAATGGCAGTATTATGCCAAATAATATAGTGATACTGCCTCGCATTTACTACATTTGATCGTGTTAATCGGTTATCTTGTTTATATTTCAGGCCGTTTATCGGCTCTGTTTGTGCATATTATGTGTTTATTGCTGATTTGAGTTGGAAACTGCCCATCATTGAATGATAAAATACTGTCATATGTAAGAATTACGAAATCGATTAATTCTGTCAAAGAAAAAGGACATGGCACAAAAGAAGGAGGTTCCGGGGATCAAGCGTATTGAGAATTGATATTAAATACATCGAGCCAGGCTTTCGGTAGAACGTTTTCGTATCTTTCCGTTGTGGCATCTTTGTTATGGCATCTTTGTTCACGATGCCATATTTTGCCACGAGCTGCCAAATGAAAAAGGGCAGCCCGTGAGGACTGCCCTTTCCTGCGATCTATCTATTGCTGTTTCACGCGAACTTAAGCGGGTTCAGCTTGATGCCCGGACCCATTGTGGAAGTAAGCGTGACACTCTTCAGGTACTGCCCCTTCAGAGTGGACGGTCTTGCCTTGACAACTGCTTCCATCAGCGTCTGGAAGTTTTCCTTCAGCTGCTCTTCTGTAAAGGAAGCCTTCCCGACCGGTACATGGATGATATTTGCCTTGTCCAGTCTGTACTCGATCTTACCGGCTTTAATATCCTTAATCGCCTTTGCGACATCCATGGTAACAGTTCCAGCCTTCGGGTTCGGCATGAGGCCCTTCGGTCCGAGGACACGGCCCAGGCGTCCGACAACCCCCATCATGTCCGGTGTTGCGACGACAACATCGAAATCGAGCCATCCTTCATTCTGAATCTTCGGAATCAGCTCCTGTCCTCCGACAAAATCAGCTCCCGCTGCCTTTGCCTCGTCAACCTTTTCATTCTTTGCGAACACAAGGACGCGAACCTTCTTACCGGTTCCTGCCGGAAGGACAACCGCCCCTCTGATCTGCTGATCAGCATGGCGTCCGTCGCAGCCGGTTCTGATATGGCATTCAACTGTCTCGTCAAACCCTGCGGATGCAACCTTCTTTACCAGAGCGACAGCCTCGTCGACATCGTACAGCTTTGAGCGGTCAACCAGCTTTGCTGCGTCCTGATATTTCTTACCTCTCTTCATGTTCAATCTACCTCCTGGTGGTATTTTCGGGAATTTCCCTCCCACTTGACTCAGACCTTCAAGTACTCTCAATCCTCGACCGTGATGCCCATACTGCGCGCGGTGCCGGCGATCATGCTCATCGCCGCCTCGATGTTTGCAGCATTCAGATCAGGCATCTTCAGCTCAGCGATCTCGCGAACCTTCTCCTTGGAGATGGAAGCAACCTTCTCCTTGTTCGGGGTTCCGGATGCGCTCTTCAGATTGCAGGCCTTCTTCAGAAGTACCGGTGCCGGAGGAGTCTTCGTGATGAAGCTGAAGCTCCTGTCAGCGTAGACAGTGATGACGACCGGGATAATCATGTCGCCCTGATTTGCGGTACGCGCATTGAATTCCTTCGTGAACTGTACAATGTTCACACCGTGGGAACCAAGCGCCGGTCCGACCGGCGGAGCAGGAGTTGCCTTGCCTGCCGGGATCTGCAGTTTGATATAGCCAGTAACTTTCTTTGCCATGATAATGACCTCCTTGTGGTGCCAGCGGGGGATACCCTCCCACTTTTTACTTTACCTTCGTGATGTCCGTAACATTCATTCCGACCGGTGTGCCGTTCATGAATTCCGGGATGCTGATCTTGACCGTCTGGCGGCTCTCATCGATCGAATCGACAACGCCGACCGCATTGACCCAGACACCATTCGTCACCCTCACCGTATCCCCTACGTTGAAGTCAAGCGACGGCGCCTGCGGCGCGACACCCAGGCTCACCATCTCGCTCTCTGTAAGCGGGATGGGCTTTGTCGAATCTGCTCCGACGAATCCCGTGACGCCTCTGGTATTTCTGACAATGTACCAGTTATCATCATTCAGGATCATATGAACGAACACGTAGCCCGGAAACAGCTTTCTCTTGACAAGCTTCTGCTTCGGAGCCTTCTTTTTCTTCTGAGGCTTGCGCTCGCCTTCTTCCGTGTACTCGATCTTGTCAGCCTCGCCCTCATCCGTTCCAGTCGTCTCAACGACCTCCTGAACCGGAATCCGGACTTCAAGGATGGTATCTTCAAGATGCATATTGGCGATGGTTTTCTCAAGGTTAACCTTCACCTTGTTCTCATACCCGGAATATGTGTGAGCGACATACCACTTGGCTTCCTGCACATCAGACCCGCTGTTTTCCGTGTTCATAGATTCTGTGTCAGCCATTCTCTCACCCTGTCCTTCATGTTTACCGCACAACTGCTCATAGACTGATTGTCAGGAGCTTGTCCAGGCCACTCTTCATCAGATAATCAAGAATGGCGATGATCGCGCTCAGAATGACTGAAACAACCACCACTGCCCCGGTCTGCTTCGCAAGCGTATTCTTTGAAGGCCAGATGATCTTGCCCCACTCGACCTTTACGCCACGGAAGAATGAACGGAGTCTGGATTCCTTGTCTTCTGCCATTATGGTTCTCCTTCAAAGCAGCTGAATCGTTGTTACTTCGTTTCCTTGTGCACTGTGTGCTTCTTGCAGAATGGGCAGTACTTTCTGACCTCCATCCGCTCCGGATGGTTCTTCTTCTCTTTGGTCAGATTGTAGTTACGATGCTTGCATTCTGTGCACGCCAAAGTGATTCTCGTACGCACAACTTCCACCTCGCTCTCTGTAATATAATAGATGATCGCAGAAAACAGTCTGTCTGCCTGTCTTCAGTCGTCTCAAGGGCAGAATAACCCTTTTGACTGCATTCATACGCCGAAAAAGTATAGCACACATATAAAATCAGAGTCAACCTCCGTTCAGGGTTTTCTACGGGCGGTTTTCTGCGATATCAGCGGTTGCTATATAGAACTCTGCGAATAATCCATATTATCGATTCTTGTCGATGAGGTCCGACACATCGAAGAATGATGAGAAATTGTCCGGCGCATTCTTCAGCGAGTAGCCATCGACAAAACGCCTGGTCATCCTCATGTAGCCATCCCCGATTTCCTTGTAGTCTGTGTCCCCCCACAGACCGCAGAGATAGACCAGTCCGTTCTCAAGCAGATAACTGAGGCTGTCCCCCGGGTAGGAAACTTCCGCCCCATACGGAAAGAACAGAATATCTGCCTTTCCGGTCAGCGGCGCGACTTTGCTCTCCCAGCTGTCGATCTCCTGCCTGAACTGGTCCGTTGTCATGGACGCGTCATTCATGTAAGAATGGGACCAGCCGGCGGACGCGATGCTCCATCCCTCATCTGTAAGCGCCTTCGCGATCTCCGCGATCTTCTTCTGATCATCCGTGTAGGAAGCCGCGCTGTTTGCGGAGAAGGAACCTGCCTGATTTCCACTTTCGGATTCTGAAGAGGAACCAGCACTTCCGGTATCCGGCAGCCGATAGCCGAACACACCGTTCTTGCCGGAAACCGACACAATTCCGCGTGCCCCGCGGAACGAAAAGTCCGGATGTTCCGCGATAAAAGAATCCAGAATCGGAATCAAATCATAATCCCCGGACAGGTCGTGCCCGTCTGCATCCGTATACTTTGCCTTGACTGCCCCGTCCTCTACCGTCAGCGCGGTCGCAATCCCGTCCCCGTTTTTCACAGAAGAATAGTCCACGTTGTCCTGGGACAGAACAATCGGCTTCTTCCCTGAAGGGAGCCTGAGCGTCTGGAGCTCCATGTCTCCCTCGGACTGCAGTTTCGCGATGCTGTGGATGTCAACCAGAATATAGTTGTTCTCATACAGGCTCTGAAGCATCGCCTTGAACTCGTCCGTCGTCACCATCGTGCTCTTGTACGTGTCTGACAGGCTGTCTCCGTCAAATGCCCTCGACGGGTCCTCAATCAGGGTCGGGAAGCACAGATGAGGGATGTCTCCATCCCAGGCCGTAAGCGCCGCGTCGCCCGCCTCATACTGTTTTCTGGCCTCTGCCACACGGCTGTCCAGGGCAAGATTGCCGGAAAGCGTATTCAGTGTTGCGATGGCCTCCTCATAATTATATCCTGCAGCCTGATTCGCAGCTGTCTGCAGAATCTGTGAGACATTCTGCTCCTCCGACTCCGACTGCTCCTGTGCTGCCCGCTGTTCCTTCATCTTCGGAGTCTCGACCGGCTCATTGTTCTCATACTTGCCGTCTGTCCCGATCGCCTCGGCAATCTGGTAATTCATCTGCTTGCGGCTGCAGCCCGAAAGCCCAAGTACAGCTGCCGCAAGCCCCGCTGCAGCTGCGGCAGCTGCAGCTTTGCGAAAAGTCGTAGAATGTGCTCTGCGCATCATCACATCCTCTGAATCCGGCGCACCGCCTCTTTCGTGTTTTCATATGTTCCGAACGCAGTCAGGCGGAAATAATGCTCTCCGCTCGGTCCGAAGCCTGAGCCCGGTGTTCCGACAACATGTGCCTTCTCCAGCAGCCGGTCAAAAAACTCCCAGGATGTCATCTGGTCCGGCGTCTTCATCCAGATATAGGGTGCGTCAACGCCGCCGTACACTTCATATCCGGACTCCTTCAGAGCGTCCATGATCACCCTGCAGTTTCTCTTGTAGTATCCGACCTGCTCCTTCAGCTCCTTCTTTCCCTCCTCGGAGTAGACCGCCATCGCTGCTTTCTGAACGATGTAAGGCGCTCCGTTGAACTTGGTCCCATGCCTTCTCGCCCACAGTGAATGAAGCTTCACACCGCCGCGCTCCAGATCCTTCGGCACCACCGTGAAGCCCAGACGTGTGCCGGTGAAGCCTGCATTCTTTGAAAATGAGCGAATCTCGATCGCGCAGCTGCGGGCACCTTCACATTCATAGATCGAGTGCGGAACATCCGGAGCAGAGATGTAAGCCTCATATGCAGCATCATATATGATCACGGCGCCGATCCTGTTTGCATAGTCAACCCATTCGCTCAGGCGCTCCTTTGTGATGGAAGCTCCTGTCGGATTATTAGGGTAACAGAGATAGATGATATCCGGTTCCTCCTTCGGAAGCTCCGGCGTGAAATTGTTTTCCGCCACGCATGGCATATAAATCACATCACTCCAGCGCTCCGTCTTCGGATCGTAGGTTCCGCAGCGGCCTGCCATGACATTTGAGTCCACGTAGACGGGATAAACCGGATCACAGACCGCAATCCGGCTGTCCCTGGAAAAGATTTCCTGGATATTTCCCGAATCACTCTTTGCACCGTCGGAGATGAAGATTTCGTCCGGGCTGATGCTGCAGCCCCTGTCTTCATAATCGTTTTTTGCGATCGTCTCGCGGAGCCAGCTGTATCCAAGATCTGGGGAATACCCGTGGAAGGTTTCCGCGCGGGACATGTCGTCCACTGCTGCGTGAAGCGCCTTGATGATCGCAGGCACAAGGGGCTGCGTCACATCACCGATTCCGAGGCTGATCACATCCGCCTCAGGATGCGCCTCCTTGAAGGCTCTGGACTTTTTCCCGATGGTGGAAAACAAATAGCTTCCGGGAAGCTTCAGGTAATCCTCGTTGACTCTGTACATAGTTCTCCTCTCTGACAGCTCTTCTCTGTCTAACCTACTGCCGCCGCTCTGGAATACTGCCTTTCTCAGGCCGTTCTGATTGAATCGCTTACAAACGAATCTCGCCCTCAAAAACCGTGACAGCCGGGCCGGTCATGAAGACCGTGTTTTTCTCCTCGTCCCACTCGACCAGAAGATCGCCGCCACGCAGGTGAACCAGCACCTTCCTGTCTGTCCATCCGTTCAGAATACAGGCCACTCCGACGGCGCACGCGCCTGTTCCGCATGCCCAGGTTTCGCCGCTCCCGCGTTCCCAGACACGCATCCGGACATTCTCCCTGTCATCGACATGAATGAATTCCGTATTCACTCCCTCCGGGAATATCGGGTGGTGCTCAAAATGAGGCCCGATCGCCGGAAGATCCAGCCCATACGGATCCCTGACCCTTGTAACACAATGGGGATTGCCCATCGAGACGCAGGTAACAGGCCAGCTCTGCCCATTCACGTTCAGCGGCGCATCCAGAATAACCCTTCCGTAAGGCTTTTTCTCAGAAATGAGGCATCCATCGGCCTCTCTGGGGCGGACCGAAATCTTCTCCGGCTCCAGCACCGGGCTTCCCATATCGACGCGTACGGTTTCGACCTTCCCATCCTTCACGTGAAGATCGAGCGTCTTGACTCCGGAAAGAGTCTCGACGGTCATCCGTTCCTTTTGCACCATCCCGTGGTCATAAACATACTTCGCCACACAGCGGATTCCGTTCCCGCACATCTTCCCTCTGGATCCGTCTGCGTTGTACATGTCCATGAAACAATCCGCCGTCCGAGAAGGTCTGATGATGATCAGTCCATCCGACCCGACTCCGAAATGACGGTCGGATATGAAAACCGCCGCCTTCTCCGGGTCCTGCACGGTCTCCTCAAACCCATTCACATAAACGTAGTCATTGCCGCAGCCATGCATCTTGGTAAACTTCATGTAAGGCTGTCTCCCTTCTTTCAAAACCTGTCCGGATGGTTGATTGCCGCCCTTCAGCATACACGATTCCAAAGTCCAAGGCAACCGCTGAGCGTCTGCGGCATCCATGCAGATCCATAGCCCGCCTCAGGCATCTCAGCCCTGTCACGACTTTCCAGGTGTCAGGCCGGAGTCGCTTTTCGTCTGCCCGCAAAGCTTTCTTCCGGACTCCCGAAATACAAGCAGCATCCGGCTGCTGTCCGGCGCAAGCGGCCGTTCCGAATAACCATCGAAGGCCGCCTGAAAAATCAGCCCGGCTTCCTCCGCCAGTCTCTTCACGGTCTCCATCGGGTAGGCTCTCTCAACATGAGTCTCGGATGTCCTCTGGTAAAGTCCGTTCTCAAGTCGGGCAAATATCGTCAGGTCATATTCATTTTCACAGAGATCAGGATGATAATCGTTCTCCCAGACCAGTGTGCATTCCTCTCTCACATCCGCAAAGACATTCTGCGCAAGCTCATGTTCGTAATAATACGCTGTGTTCATATCAAACACAAAGATGCCGCCCGGGTCCAGATAATTCTCCACCAGTTTGAAAACCGTCAGCAGATCCTCCTCCGACTCCAGATAATTCAGGCAGTCACAGCACGAGCAGACCGCCCTGACCGTCCCATACAGCTCAAAGGCCCGCATGTCCTGCAGAAGATACAGAATGTCTCCCCTTCCCTGTTCATGTTCCATCGCCACCTGGAGCATGTCCTCAGAGCCGTCAACGCCGATCATGTCATAGCCTCTGTCCCTGAGGCGCCTGGTCATCTGACCTGTCCCGCAGCCCAGGTCGAGGACAAGCCCATCGTCAATCCCGTAGCGGGAAAGAATCCGGCAAAGCTGCCGTGACCAGCTGTCATACGGGACATTGTCCATGAATTTGTCATAAACCTGCGCAAAGCTTTCATACATAGCCATGTTCAGTGAATGACACCTCCGAGCAGTCCATAGAAAATCACCGAGATGATAAATGCAGCAAGCAGGACACCAAGTCCGATTGCCACAGAGGATCTCTTCCTGTCCATTCCAAGCAGGGCCGCGATCATGCTGCCGGTCCAGGCGCCTGTCCCCGGAAGCGGAATTCCGACAAAAAGCAGAAGTCCCAGAAATTCCCCCCTGCTGAGGCTTTCACTCTTCTTCATCGCGTGTGCCTCAATCTTATCGACCAGTTTGTGATGTTTCGTTCTCTTGAAAAACTGAAAAATCTTATTCAGCAGAAGCAGGATAAACGGAACCGGAAGAATGTTTCCGATGATGCAGATCGGAAGGGCTGTCAGCAGATTCACCCCGAGGAGCTTCGCCACAATCAGGCCTCCCCTGCACTCAAGAATCGGGAAGAGAGAGACAATGAAACAGACCAACTCGGCGGGCATGATATGTCCCAGGTTATTCGCGAACCAGACGGCAACTGCGTTCGTCATAGAGAAAACTCCTTATTATTCCACTTTATGATGGGTTTACAGATTCGATTTCAGGAAGTCAAACAGAATGTCCATCTGCTCGTCCGTCCCGATCGTGATCCGCAGATAATCGTCGATCCGCGGGCTGTCAAAGTACCGGACAATGATACCCGCCCTTCTGAGCGCCTGAAACAGATCCCTTGCCTTCGCCTTCTCATGCCGGACAAACAAAAAGTTCGTCTGTGAATTGGCAAAGGAAAAGCCAAGTGCCGACAGCTCTTTTTTGCTCCTCTCCCGCGTCGCAATCACCTTCCTGACTGTCTCTCTGTACCACCCGGAATCCTCCGCGGCAGCTTTTCCGGCGGCAAGTGCAGCCTGATTCATCGTGTAGGAATTGAAAGAATACTTGCAGTCATTCAGATAATGAATCAGCTTTTCTGAGCCAATTGCAAATCCGATCCGCATGCCGGCCATGCTTCTGCTCTTCGAAAACGTCTGCACAACAAGCAGATTCTCGAATTCCGGAAGCAAGGACAGCGCACTGGATCCCTCCGGGGCAAAATCAATATAGGCTTCATCCACAATCACAACACTGCCCGGATTGGCGCGGAGAATGTCCCGCACCGCTCCCTTCTCCATCAAAACGCCTGTCGGCGCGTTGGGATTTGGAAAGATGATTCCTCCATTCTCCTTCAGATAATCGTTCCTGACGATCTCAAAATCCGCATTCAGTTTCTGCTTCTGATACGGGATCCGGAACAGATCGGCCCAGACCTCATAGAAGGAGTACGTAATATCCGGGAAGAGAATGGGCTTTCCGGAATTGAAGAAAGTCAGGAAGCTCATCGCCAGCACATCATCCGACCCGACCCCGACAAACACCTGATCCGGGGAGACATGATATGCATCCGCCAGCGTCTTTGTCAGAACGGCTGCCGCCGGATCCGGATACCTTCGGAGGCTATCCTCTGTCACGCCCGAAAGCGCGGCCAGCACCCCCGGTGATGGAGGGTACGGATTTTCATTTGTATTCAGCTTTACAATGTGAAGATCCTTCGGTTGCTCGCCGGGTGTGTACGGCACGACTCTTCTGACGCCATCTTCCCATGAAGCCATCTTTCTCTCCTCCTCGTCCTTCCCAGTCTGATTACTGCCACGCGTGTTTTTCAGCCATTCAGCAGACATGCCGGCTCAAATCGCCATCACTTTTCCCACGAACGGCGGACTGTCCGCTCTGCCAGTCTTCCAAAAGCCGGCATGGACCGCTCGATCGTCTCAGGTGAAACACAGTAGGCAATCCGGACATATCCGGGTCCCTCAAATGACCGCCCGGGCACAAGCAGAAGATGCTCTTTCTTTGCCTCCGCGACAAAGTCCCTCTCATCCTCCAGCGGGCTCTTCAGCCACAGGTAGAAGGCTCCTTCCGGCTTCACATAGGAATATCCATATCTGTCCAGACCCTCGCAGAGGCTTTTTCTGTTCCGATCATAGAAATCCAGATCCACCTTCGCCTCCAGGCACCCCGCGACTGCCAGCTGCATCAGGCTTGGCGCATTGACAAATCCGAGGACACGGTTTGCAACCGCTGCCGCTGCCTGAATCTGCCGCGCATCATCCAGCTCATCCGGCATCACGAGATACCCGATCCGTTCCCCCGGAAGAGACAGCGATTTGCTGAACGAATAGCCCACGATCGTGTTGTGATAATACTTTGTCAGAAACGGAACCTTTTTCCCATCGTATACCAGCTCCCTGTACGGTTCATCGGAAATCAGGTAGATCGATGTGCCATACTTTTTCTCCATCCGGCAGAGCAGCTCTGAAAGCTGCCGGATCTGGTCCTCCGGGTAAACCACTCCGGTCGGATTGTTCGGATTGTTCAGAATGACAGCCTTTGTCTGTCTGCTGACCAGCCTCTCCGCTGCCTCAAGGTTCAAAAGGAAGTGCTCCGGCTCAGGCGGCACGACCCTGAGCACGCCCTGGTGATTCGCCACATAGCTTCGGTATTCACCAAAGAATGGAGCGAATACCAGCACCTCATCCCCCGGGTCAAGCAAGGTCTTCAGCGCCACGTTCAGTCCGCCGGCTGCACCAACCGTCATCAAAATGTTGTAACTGCCGAATGATGTGAAAAATCTTTTATTCAGACTGTCCGCAATCCTCTCCCGAACTTCCTCAAAACCGGCATTGGGCATATAGCCGTGAAGCTTCAGCGGCGGAACTGTCTCCGTCAGGTTTCTGATCTGCGCGCCGACACCTGCCGGAGCCGGAACGTTCGGATTTCCGAGGGAAAAGTCATAGACATTCTCTGCCCCGTATTCCGCCGCCATCCGCCTGCCTTCCTCAAACATGGCCCGGATCGCACTTGAATTCTGCACAAGTTCCTGCATTGCCCTTGCAATCACTGAAGCGTCACCTCGCCTTTTTCAACCATCATCACCGGATGATAGCTCTCCTTTGCCTCCCGGAGGCCTTCATCTCCGGTATCGTCTTCCCGGTTTACATATGGAATCCCGTCCATCGCGTGCTCGACAAACTGCTGATTGATCACGGTGTAGGCTCCCTCGACATCTGTCAGTGCCTTCTCGATATGGACCACAAAGGTATTGTCATTCACCTTTTCCCCGATCGTATAGGCCACGACCTGTCCATTCACCCGGAGGAGGCCGCCTGTCAGATGAAGCTCCTTCAAAAGCCGGAGCGAGTTCAGCGCCACGCACATCTCAATCCGCTTCTCGTAAAGCTCATCACAGTCATTCAGCACCCGCCACTTCAGCCCCATCTGGAAGCATTCTTCCACATTATCATCTGTGATCGGCTCAAAGGACCAGTCCGGATAATCCCGAAGGAATTTGTTGATATGATTTTTCTTCCCGTGATATTTCCGTCCGGACAGGTTCTTCAGCTTCTCTGTCTCATAGACATAATCCCAGTAATTCCGGGTCGGCTCAAAACGGAACTTCCCCGGGCAGGCTGTCTCAATCAGATCGAACTGTTCCTTCGTCACATACCGGATTTTGAACGGCACCCCTTCCTCACTCGCCAGGCCGACCATTGCATCCAGTACGGCAGGGAGCTTTTCCTGCTCTCCCATCGGGAACCGGAAAAAGGGCTTCGGCGTCTTCGACTTCAGAATCAGTACACCATCTGATATCTGGTACTCCATGGGTTCGAGATGTTTCCACAGATACAGGTTTGAAAAACAGTCATCGCAGGAACGGGAATTCAGCCTTCTGTAGAATGGGAGAAGAAGCTCCTGATCCGCAAGTGTGACCTCCTTGAATAGCGACTTTGGTAAATCCATACAATCCTTTCCGGCTTATCAGCCTATCACAAGGCCCTCGCTGCGCATCACGGCTGCCACGTCATAGACATACTTTGCGCAGAGGTCATCCGACTCGGCTTCCACCATCACGCGGACGACCGGCTCCGTTCCTGAGGGGCGAACGAGGATGCGGCCATCCGAGCCGAGTTCCTCCTTTGCCTTTTCAACTGCGGCCTTCACTTTTTCGTTTTCCATCACAGCCTTTTTGTCAGCCACGCGCACATTCTTGAGCAGCTGCGGGTAGATGCGGCATTCTGCCTGCAGATCCCCGAGTGTCCGCTTGGAGGCAATCATCGTCTCCATCACCATCAGCGAAGTCAGGATTCCGTCCCCTGTCGTCGCATGCTTGCTGAAGATAATGTGCCCGGACTGCTCACCCCCGAGGCTGTACCCATTTGCCGACATATTCTCATAGACATATTTGTCACCCACCTGTGTCTGCTCGTAGCGCATGCCCTCACGCTCCAGCGCCTTGTACAGGCCGATGTTCGACATCACGGTTGTGACAACTGTGTTGTCCTTGAGCTGTCCGTGCTCTTTCATATATTTGCCGCAGACATACATGATCAGGTCGCCGTTAACCTCCCGGCCAGCCTCGTCGACCGCGATGCAGCGGTCTGCATCCCCATCGTAGGCAAAACCGATATCCAGGCTGTTTTCCTTTACAAATTCCTGAAGCGCATGGATATGGGTGCTCCCGCAGTCTGCATTGATATTCGTGCCATCCGGGTGGTTGTTGATGACGTAAGTCTTTGCACCGAGTGCATCAAACACACTCTTTGCAATCGAGCTGGAGCTGCCGTTGGAGCAGTCAATTCCGATCCGGTAGTTTTTGAAGGAACGGGTTGCAAGAGAAATCAGGTAGCCGATATAACGGTTTCTGCCCGCCACATAATCCTGCGTGCGGCCAATCCGATCGCGTGTTGCAAGCGGGATCTCTCCGCTTCTGCCATCGATGTAGGCCTCAATCTTTTCCTCGATGGAAGCATCAATCTTCTGTCCTGTTCCGGAGATAATCTTGATCCCATTGTCATAGTATGGATTGTGGCTCGCCGAAATCATGATCCCGCAGTCAAAGTCATCCAGGCGGACGCAGAAGGCGACAGACGGTGTCGTCGTCACATGAAGCAGATAAGCATCCGCACCGGAAGCGACAAGTCCAGCGCTCAGCGCATCCTCAAACATGTAGCTGGATCTTCTGGTATCCTTTCCAATGACAATCTTTGCCTTGCCATCCTCATGCTGCTGTCCATAGTACCAGCCCAGAAAACGTCCGACCTGAAATGCGTGCTGCACGTTCAGGGTCACATTCGCCTCCCCGCGAAACCCATCCGTTCCGAAATACTTCCCCATTTCAAACTTCCTCCTCTTTATGCTTCTGCGGCCTTCGCCAGCTTTTCAGCCTGCTCCGCCGCGATCAGCGGGTTGACCAGCTGGTCCAGGTCGCCATCCATAATCTGATCAATCCGGTATACCGTCAGATGCGCACGGTGGTCAGTAACTCTTCCCTGCGGGAAGTTGTATGTGCGGATCTTCTCGCTCCGGTCCCCGGAGCCAATCTGATCCCTCCTGGTTTTTGCCTCGCTCTCCTGCTGCTCCATCTGACGAAGCAGATAAAGCTTGGATCGCAGAATCCGGATCGCCTTGTCCTTGTTCTTCAGCTGGGACTTTTCATCCTGGCAGGATATGACAATCCCTGTCGGGATATGAACGAGCCGGACAGCGGAATCCGTCGTGTTGACACACTGACCGCCATTACCATGTGCACGGAACACATCAAATCTGCACTCGCCAAGATCCAGATCTACATCGATCTCGTCCGCCTCCGGCATGACCGCGACAGTCGCAGCCGATGTGTGAATTCTCCCGGCAGACTCCGTCTCCGGGACCCGCTGCACCCTGTGTGTGCCGCTTTCGTACTTCAAGTGTGACCAGGCATCTTCCCCGCTGACCAGAAGGATGCATTCCTTGAATCCTCCGAGTCCGTTTTCATTGACCGATGTCACCTCTGCCTTCCATCCCTTGCGTTCCGAGTAGCGAAGATACATCCTGCACAGATCGGCTGCAAAAAGTGCTGCCTCATCGCCGCCGACGCCTGCCCGGATCTCCAGAACCACATTCTTGCCGTCGTTCTCATCCCGCGGCAGCAACAAAAGCTGAAGCTTTCCGGACAGTTCTTCCTCTTCCTGCCTGGAAGCTCTCAGCTCCTCCTTCAGATAAGATGCCATCTCCGGATCCGTTTCCCCCCGAAGAAGCTCCTCCAGGTCCTGAATCGTCTCCCTGGTTTTTTGGATCCGGGAGTAGGCTGTGACAACCGGTTCCAGGCGCGAACGCTCCTTCATCAGCCTTCCGAGAGAGGAGGGATCGGAGCCTGCCTCCGGATGGCTCAGAGACCGGTCAATCTCCTCCAGTCTCCGCCTTACTTCCTTCAGTTTTTCAAACATACCATTCTGTCACTCCTGTCCGAGATCAGTGCCCGGAAAAACCGAGGAGATCACCCGATCCAGACCATTCAGATCCCTGATGATCCTGACATTCCCGAAACCTGCCTCTCTCAGCATCCTCGTCACATCCTGTCCCTCATCAAAACCGATTTCAAACAGAAGGCAGCCGCCGGGATTGAGATACCGCGGCGCCAGGCTGACAATTCTCCTGTAAAAGGAAAGGCCGTCCGGTCCCCCGTCCAGTGCCATATGCGGCTCATGGTCCCGGACCTCGTCCATCAGTCCTCCGATGTCTCCCGTCCGGATATAGGGCGGATTGGAAAGAATCACATCAAAGGTTCCCTCAACCTTCTCAAAAAGATCACTCTCCAGAAATGTCACATCGGTACCTGAATTTTCAGCGTTTCTTCTGGCAATGTCAAGAGCCGGACCTGAAATGTCGGCTCCGACTGCCTCGATACCGGGACAAAGCTTTGCCGCCGCAATAATCAGGCAGCCCGAGCCCGTACAAAGATCGAGAACCCTGACCGGCCTGCGGTCTTTCCACGCTCCGCAAGCTTCCCCGGCGCAAGCCTTCCTCTGAAGGACCCGGATCTGTTTTACCGCTTCCTCCTCCAGGATCTCTGTATCCTGCCTCGGCGTCAGCACCTGATCGGATACCTCAAACCGGATTCCGCAGAAGTCTGCCTCTCCGGTAATCTGCTGAAGCGGAATCCTGCAGCTTCTCAGTCTCACTGCCTCCCTGTAACGGGACAGGATCGCCCCCGGCACCTCTTCTTCTTCCCTGAGAAGAAGCTGTGTTCTGTCCATCGACGAGGCATACTCAAGAAGAAGCCCGGCGTCAATGTCTGCGTCCGGTACTCCCTGTCCGGAGAGTTTCTCCGCCGCTTCCCTTTTCACCTGCCGGTAGGTTGCATGGCGGCTCGCCCTGACCTCCTTCATCTCAGCGTGTAAAGCTCCTTTCCTCCCCTCGGCTCATCCGCCTCCGTCAGCACATAGTGAGCACCGAAGTTCTCATTCAGATACTTTTTCCAGTTGAAAACGGCCTCCACAGATGCAATTCCTACCTCGATCTGGGCATCATCCGGCTCCCTCGTTGTAAGCCCCTGGAGCGCCAGCCCCGGTTTTGAAAGCGCATTGACGAATCTGTTGTCATACAGACCGGCCAGGCGGATGAATTCATAGGAAACTCCGGCGACAACCGGAATCAGAAGCAGCCGGATGACAATCCTCATGACCGGGTCCGGTGTCCTGATAAACAGGAAAAACACGATGGAGACGATCATGACAAACAGCAGGAAGCTTGTCCCGCAGCGCTTGTGCTCCTTCGAGCTCTTCCTGACATTCTCCACATTCAGCTCCAGCCCGTGTTCGATGCAGTTGATGCACTTATGCTCCGCTCCGTGGTACATGAATGTCCGCTGAATGTCCTTCATCTTGGAAATCAGCAGCATATATCCGAAGAAAATGGCCAGACGAAGCACACCCTCCATGATGGAAATCACTGCCTCCGGCGCCCCGATTCCCTTCAGAAGTCTTGAAAGAAAATATGGCAGCATCATGAACAAGGCAACAGATACCACCAGCGAAATGATGACTGTGAGGGTTAAGAGCACGGTGTTGTCAGAATCCTCCGACTTGCCATTCCCGGACCGGGATCTCTCCCTGAGCGTTTCCCTTTCCTTCTGCGCATTCTCTCCCGCCTTTTCAAGGACAGCCGCCGCTTCCTTTTCCCTGCCGGCTCTTTGCAGCTTCTCCGCCTTCTTCTCTGCTTTCTTCTGTTCCTGTGCCAGGCGCTCTTCCAGCTCCTTCTCCGATTCTTCCGCAAACCGGTCTGCTGAAAACATGAGCGCCTTCATCCCCAGAACAAGTGAGTCGACGAACGCAACAACTCCTCTGACAATCGGAATCTTCCGGACTTTTCCGGCGGCAGAATGATGCGCGTCTGTCTGGACCGTAATCTGATTGTCAGCTGTCCGGACCGCAACTGCATAGAGGGCTCCATTTCTCATCATGACACCTTCCATGACAGCCTGCCCGCCGATGTTTGAGTACTTCATAAGTTTGTTTTCCTTTAAACAAAGAAGGGCTGAGGCCTCTTCTCTGAGCAACCTCAACCCTCCGAAAACTGCAACCTTATTACTGCTTCTCGCTGCCGAAACCGTACTTCTTATTGAACTTATCAATACGTCCGCGAGCCTGAGCCTGCTTCTGCTGTCCTGTGTAGAACGAATGGCACTTGGAGCAGACCTCAACGTGAATCTCCGGCTTTGTCGAGCCAGTCACGAATGTATTCCCGCAGTTGCATGTAACGGTAGCCTGATAATACTTCGGATGGATTCCTTCCTTCATAATTCTCACCTCTCTGACGGAATGTGAACTGCTGCGCCGGCGCTTCCTTCCCGCACCGCCGTAGATTCCCGCTCCCTGCGGGCAATCCCTGCAAGTCCATGCAGTTAGCGTACCTGAAAGCCATTCGCCTCAATGGCCTGCCTCTGCTTGCAATCAGGCACAGCAGGGCAAGTATAGCACAGCCCTGAAATGTTTGTAAACACCTTTGTACCGGCTGCTGCGGAGCATCACACCATACGCTGCCGCAGAATCGTGCGGATCAGTTCCTCGTTCGATCTGGTATGCATGAACAGATCCAGAATCCGCTCCGTCGCCTCGTCGCTCTTCATGCCGTTGAGTGCCCTGCGCATGATCGTGACAGCATCCGCCTCCTCCCGGCTCAGCAGAAGATCCTCTCTCCTGGTTCCCGACCGCTGTATGTCGATTGCCGGGAAGATTCTCCGCTCAGAGAGCTTGCGGTCCAGGATCAGCTCCATGTTGCCGGTTCCCTTGAATTCCTCATAGACGACATCATCCATCTTTGAGCCGGTGTCGATCAGCGCCGTCGCCAGAATGGTCAGACTTCCGCCCTCTCTCATATTTCTGGCTGCACCAAAGAACTTTTTCGGCGGATGAAGCGCCGCGGGGTCAATACCTCCGGACAGCGTCCGCCCGGATGCAGGCACGATCAGGTTATATGCTCTCGCCAGCCTGGTGATGGAATCAAGCAGAATGACCACATCCCTCTTCAGCTCAACCAGACGTTTTGCGCGCTCGATTCCCATCTCGGCAACGCGTCTGTGATGCTCCGGCGTCTCGTCGAACGTCGAGTAGAGCACCTCGACGTTGTCTCCGGTGATTGCCTCCCGAATGTCCGTCACTTCCTCCGGGCGCTCATCGATCAGCATGATGATGATATGCACCTCCGGGTTGTTTCGCAGAATGGATCTGGAGACATCCTTCAGGAGGGTTGTTTTTCCGGCCTTCGGAGGCGAGACAATCATGCCTCTCTGTCCTTTTCCGATCGGTGCAATTAAATCTACAATCCGCATCGAGATTTCCCGCGGCGTCCGTTCCATGCGGAGCCGCTCGTTCGGAAAGATCGGCGTCATGCTTTCAAATGTACATCTGTTCGCGATCTCTGCCGGCGTCAGGCCGTTCACGGTTCTGACAAACAGGAGCGCCTGAAACTTTTCCTGCTGCGCCCGGATCCTGGTATTGCCGGTGATGATATCACCCGTGCGCAGTCCGAAACGCCTGATCTGGGATGGGGACACATAGATGTCAGAATCTCCGGGAAGGTAATTGTCTGAACGGATAAACCCATATCCGTCAGACATGACTTCCAGGACACCTCCCACCTCATGGCCGGAATCGAGATCCTTCAGTTCCATCGGAAGCTTGTTATCCTCCCCGAGAAACCGTTCCCGTTCCGGTGCCGGCTTCTGGTTCTCCGGATTTCTGCTCCCTGCTCCCTGGCTGCCTGCAGGCAAAGCAATCTGATCCTGCCTGTGATCCTGCACCCGGTTTCCGGCACCTGCAGCGCCGGTCCCCTGGACCGCAGTGTCGGAAACCGTCTGGTGATCCGGCATCCTCGATCCGGTCACCGATGCCCCGGCTCCCGAATATCCGGCTGCAGAGCCGGACAGTCCGGTGTTTCCACCCGCCGGATAGGAATTCCGGGCTGCCGACTGCGCCGTCCGTGTCACTTGCTGCCTGCCTCTTGCCAGCTCCCGGGGCGTCCTTCTCCGCAGCTGCCTTCTGGCCCCCTGCATCTGGCCACCCTCACGGCCGGTACTGCCGCTCTGACCGCTCTCGCGTCTGGTGCCGGCTGTCCGGCTGCTGTGTCCCGGCGCTTTCTCATCCGTCCGGACTGTCTCACGACTCACACCCGGTATCTGCCGCGTTCCAGATCCGGTGCCGTCCTGCAGCTCTTCACTGCGGCTGGAGCCTGTTTCAACCGGCTTTATTGTCTCATGGCTTACACCGGTTGTCTGCTGCGCCCTGTTTCCGGTAACATCCTGCAGTTCTTCTCCGCGGGCAGAGCCTGCTCCATTCGCCTTCGCTGACTTACGGCTCGCTCCCGAAGCATGCACCCGGCTCTCATCACGGTCCGGATTCTGTCTTCCGTGCTCCTCCCGTCTCTCATGATCCTTCGGGGATAAACCGGATGACTCTGAGCCATGGCCGGAACTGTTTTCACTATGGTTCTTCTGGTTCTCCAAAAGAGCATCTACAAGCGCACTTTTCCTCAGCGCCGAGATACTCTTCACACCGCTTTTCTTCGCCATATCCCGGAGAACGGCGACAGACAGCAGCTGCAACTGATCTTTTGTCATAAAACTTCCTTCACATTGTCTGGATTGTTGAAAACAGAAATTAAGAGAAGACGATTTCTGAATGATTTGATTCGATGGCATCTCTGCCATACGCTCAACATAGCACACTTTTTTGAAAAATAAAACACCTTTCATTGCATTTCCACTGAAATTACCATAAAATTGTGGCAAGGGCAACCCTCTGAAGCGGATGGACAGGCTGCCCTGTCATTTTATCCTGAAAGGAAGTGGTGTCTGTTGTCAGCACATACTGGCATTCAGATTGTCCTGTTACTGATTCTGATCCTGCTGTCCGGCTTCTTCTCCTCCGCGGAGACAGCTCTGACAACAGTAAACCGTGTCCGGATCCGGACGCTCTCCGATGCGGGGAACAGACGCGCAGCCACGGTACTCAGCGTGCTTGACGCCCAGGAAAAGATGCTGTCCTGCATCCTGATCGGGAATAATGTTGTAAACCTGTCTGCTTCTTCACTGTCCACAACGCTGGCGATCAGCCTTTTCGGCAGTCGGAGCGTCGGACTGGCTACCGGCATCCTGACGCTCCTGATTCTGATATTCGGCGAAATCACGCCGAAAAACGCGGCGAATGTCAATTCTGAAAAACTGTCGCTGAGATACGCCCCGGTCATTCATTTCCTGATGATTGTCCTGACCCCTCTGATCTGGGCTGTGAATCTCCTCTCCTCCGGAGCCATGAAGCTTCTTCATGTCAGCCGAACCGGCGGAGACTCCACCATCACAGAGGATGAGATCCGGACAATGGTTGATGTCAGCCATGAGGAAGGCGAGACAACCGGTGAGGAACGTACGCTGATCAACAACGTCTATGACCTTACCGATCAGACAGCCGGCGACATCATGGTCCCGCGGGCAGATATGGTTGCCGTCAGCGCGGACGACAGCTACGGACATATTTCCCAGGTTTTCCAGCGGGAGCGGTTTACCCGTCTTCCGGTCTACAGAGACGGCCGTGACCACATTGTCGGTATCATCAACATCAAGGACTTCTGTTTTCTCGAGGAATCGAAAAAGAAGGATTTTTCTCCGGCGATGATCATGTACCAGCCGTACTTTACCTTTGAGTCCAAATCGGTCGTCTCGCTGATGGAGGAGATGCAGGCAGGCAACTATTCCCTGGCCATCGTCCTGGATGAATATGGCGCCGCCTCGGGCATGATCACCTTCGAGGATCTCATCGAAGAGCTTGTCGGGGAAATCCGGGACGAATATGATGCCGATGAGCAGGACTGGATCCGCAAGATCGGACAGAATACCTATCTGATCCAGGGCAGTGTCAAGCTGGATGATCTCAACGAGCGTCTGGGAACCGATCTTGAATCAGAGGACTACGACTCCATCGGCGGATATCTGATTCAGCAGCTTGGAGACCGTCTGCCCCGTGCCAAGGATGAAGTAACGACGCCGGAGGGCATTACACTCCGCGTTGAGTGTATGAAAAAAAGACGCATCGAAACGGTGCGTCTTACCCTGCCTCCTGACTTTTCAGATCATACAGACGCTGCAGAAGCGCGCGCCCGTCAATCTTCCCCAGAGCCCTGATTTCAATAATCAGGGCTTTTTTCCATGTGCTTCATATACTTGACAACCATCAGCGCAATCTTCAGGGTTATGGCGTCATCGAATATGCGCAGATCAAGACCTGTCTGCTTCTGGAGCTTATCAAGACGGTACACAAGTGTGTTTCTGTGAATATACAGCTGTCTTGAGGTCTCTGACACATTCAGGCTGTTCTCAAAGAACTTGTTGATCGTCGTCAGCGTCTCCTCATCAAACTCATCCGGCGACTTTCCGTCGAATACTTCCCGGATGAACATCTTGCACAGCGGTATCGGAAGCTGATAGATCAGGCGCCCGATGCCCAGGCGGCTGTAGGCGATGACATGCTTTTCCTCAAAGAAAATCTTGCCGACGTTCAGCGCCATCCTCGCTTCCTTATACGACCTGGACACGTCTTTCAATTCCCCGACAACCGTTCCATAGGCGATAATGGCGGTCGCGCGCTTCTCCTGCGGCAGAGCGTCCAGCATCTCCAGGGCATATTCGTTCAGCTCCTTCGGACCGTCCGAGAGCAGAATCTCCTTCACGATGATGATACTCTTCTCATCAATCTCCGTGATAAAATCCCCGGACCTTGCGCCCAGCAATCCACGGATTTCCTCAAGGCCGGCTGCCTCCCCGTCTCCCTCCGGTTCCAGAATATAGACAACCCGCCTCGATTCTGTATCAATATGAAGCTTCTTGGCCCTGTTATAGATATCCACAAGCAGCAGGTTGTCCAGGAGCAGATTCTTGATAAAGTTATCCTTGTCAAACCGTTCCTTGTAGGCAACCAGAAGGCACTGGAGCTGGAATGCTGTCAGCTTCCCGGTCGTATAGACATCATCAGAATTGCCGCTTGCAATCAGCACATACTCCAGATGTCCCTCATCGAGCACCTTAAAAAACTGATAGTTTGAGATGACCTGACTCTCAGCCGGTGAATTTTCAAAGCTGACGACAGCATCCCGAAAGTCCGCCTCCTCACCAAAGGTGGAAGCAAGCATGACACCCTCCGTGTCCACCACGCACATATCCACCCGTGTGATCTGTTTGAGTCCGTCCAGTGTAGACTGCAGAATCTGATTAGAGATCATTGATTTCTCCTATCATGAAAAAATGTAGAAATGTTCAGCAGATTATACTGATTCTCTATTCACATTCACCACATGCTAGCTATAGTGTAAACTTTTTCCGATTGAAAATCAATGTCTTTTGTATAAATTGCACTACCTGACCGTCTTACATTTCTTCCTGAGTTCTGACGGGTTTCGGATCAGAGATCGTCTGCCTTCAGCTTTTCGCCTCCGACTCTGAGAAGATCCTGGATCTCCTCAGCCGGAAGATCCAGGTAAGCTGAAAGTTCTTCAAGTGACGGCTTTCTATCCAGCTCCTGCTCCAGATCATGTGAAGCGTCTGCCAGCTGATTCATCCGGTTCAGAATCCGCTGATCCGATTTTCTTTCTGCCTTCTGTGCTTCGACAACGCCCTCCAGGTAGCTAGTCACCTCGTTCAAAAGCACCGCCCGATAAGCGGCAAGGCTCTCCTGATGCTGCAAGTTTTCCAGCGCCATCAAGAGGCCGACATTCCCCTCCTGAACCAGGTCCTCCGCCGTGAATTCTCCTTCAAGGTTCAGTCTTTCTGCACCCGCAGGCAGCCTGTTCTCAGGATCCTTTCCGGTTTCCCGCGCTTCAATCTCCCCGGCCAGGTCACACACTGTCTGAAGATACCGCTCCGTCAGCCGCGCTCTGGCTTCCTCGTGTCCTTCAGCCGCCATGTGAAACAGCGTCAGCTCCTCCACCTCATCCATCTGAGGCAGGGCTGCAAGCTCGTCCAGATAGTGCTCCAGACTCCGTACATGCTCATCGCCGGCGCCGGATGCCGCCTCCGGCATGTCTTCATCATAGACCTCGACCGACATCATATCGAGATAGCTGCAGACCATCTGAAGCTTTGTCTCATCGATGCCTGTATCCTTCAGTTTCTCCCGTACCTGCTGGACGGAAATACGGTTCCCGTTTTCCTTCGCCTCATGCGTCAGCTCCTCAAGGCGGGTTCTGAATGCTCTTGTTTCATCTGTCATCTTTCATCAATCCTTCCCGGCAACCTGCCGTTTTTCAGTCTGTTCCTCATTATATCAGACAGATTTGCAAAATAAAACAGCCCCGGAAGTGACACTTCCGGAGCTACTGCGATTCCAACGATGAATATAGATTTGATCACCCGGTTCAGAAAGAGTCTGCTCAGGTTCCGCTGAACATCAGGTCGCCGTAGGACGGCATCGGCCACATATCCTTGTCGACAATCATCTCCAGCTTGTCGACCGGAGCGCGGAGCTCAGCCATGACCGGCGTGACATCATAGTGGTAGAAAACGGCGCGTTCTCTTCCTTCCGGCTTCTTCTCCGCCTCCTCTGTGATCTGGATCAGCTTCTGAAGACCAGCCTTCGTCTCCGCAAGAAGGCCTGTCGATTCGGCAAGCAGCTCCTTCTCAACAGACGCATCTGCTCCTGCCTGCGTGAGCGCAATCACGGTGTCCGCCAGGCTTCTGTTCCAGCGGATCACGGCCGGGATGATCGACTTGGACGCCATGTCTATCATCGTCGCCGCCTCAATGTGCGTGTTCTTTGCATAGGTCTCATACTTGATCTCGACACGGGAAGCAAGTTCGGGTTTTGTGAAGACCTTGAACTTCTCGAACATGCTGACTGACTTCTCGCTCTCAAGAGCCGGAATCGAGTCAACCATGGAGCGGAGGTTCGGAAGCCCTCTTCTTTCAGCTTCCGCCACCCACTCATCCGAATAGCCGTTTCCGTTGAAGATGATCCGCTGGTGGTCATTCAGATACTGCTTGATCAGGTCATGCACCGCCACGTCGAAGTCCTCCGCCTGCTCCAGGACATCGCACGCATCGGAAAAGGCCTCTGCCACAATAGTGTCCAGCACAATGTTCGGAGCCGCAACCGAATCGCGGGATCCGAGCATACGGAACTCAAACTTGTTGCCGGTGAAGGCAAACGGGCTTGTGCGGTTTCTGTCGGTTGCATCCTTCGTGAAGTCCGGCAGCGTGCTGACACCTGTCTGAAGCTTTCCGCCCTTCAGGGAGGAGGTTGCATTGCCGGTCTTCACCAGCTGGGAAACCACATCCTGAAGCTGATCGCCCAGGAACACGGAAATGATCGCTGGCGGTGCCTCATTTGCACCAAGGCGCTGGTCGTTTCCTGTATCAGCTGCGGACTCTCTGAGCAAATCTGCATGCTCATCAACCGCCTTCAGAATGCAGGCGAGCACCAGCAGGAACTGAACGTTCTGGTGAGGCGTCTTGCCCGGATCAAGCAGGTTGATGCCGTCATCGGTCATCAGCGACCAGTTGTTATGCTTGCCGGAACCATTGACTCCTGCGAACGGCTTCTCATGAAGCAGGCATCTCATATGATGCTTTGCCGCGATTCTTTTGAGCGTCTGCATCACGATGTGGTTGTTGTCAACAGCCAGGGATGCATTCTCATAGATGACTGCCAGCTCATGCTGTGCCGGGGCCACCTCATTGTGCTGGGTCTTTGCCGGGACACCAAGCTTCCAGAGTTCCTTGTTGACATCCCTCATGAACGCCGCAACTCTCTGGCGAAGGGTTCCGAAGTAGTGGTCATCCAGCTCCTGCCCCTTCGGCGGCATCGCCCCGAACAGAGTTCTGCCTGTGTAGACGAGATCCTTTCTCTGCTTGAACGCGTCCTCGTCAACCAGGAAATACTCCTGCTCCGGCCCGACGGACGGCGTCACTTTTTTAGACTTGTTGTTTCCGAAGAGCCTCAGCAGCCTGAGCGACTGTGCATTGATCGCGTCCATTGATCGAAGGAGCGGTGTCTTGAAATCCAGCGCCTCTCCTGTATAAGAGCAGAATGCAGTCGGGATGCAGAGAATCGGGCCGGCAGCGTCATTGCGCACGAATGCCGGGCTGGTCGGATCCCACGCCGTGTAGCCTCTGGCCTCGAAGGTTGCCCGGAGTCCGCCTGATGGGAATGAGGACGCATCCGGTTCACCCTTGATCAGTTCCTTCCCGGAAAACTCCATCAGAACTGTCCCATCCGGTCTCGGAGCTGTGATGAAGGAGTCATGCTTCTCGGCTGTCACACCGGTCAGCGGCTGGAACCAATGGGTGAAATGGGTCGCTCCCTTTTCAATTGCCCACTGCTTCATCGCGCCGGCAATGGCATCTGCCACATGGATGTCGAGATCCTTTCCTTCCTCGATGGTTTTATGGAGCTCTCTGTAGACGCTCTTCGGAAGGCGCTGCTGCATCACCTTGTCACTGAACACATCCTCGCCGAAGATATCGGCGACATTGAACCGTTCTCCCGTCTCACTCATACGCTCTTTTCCTTTCCTATTAGGAATTCTGCCCGCCCGGACACGCCTCTTTCTGACAGAAACGTCCCCTCAACCTTCCTTCTGACAGTCGCCTGGATGGCGCCTGCGGGCTGAATACGCGAAAAGGGACATTCCGAATCAATTCGGAATGCCCCTTTGCCATCCGTTGCCTGTACTGTACACCTATACGGCGGGATATGCAAGCATTTTTTTGATTTTGCGCAGGAAGGAAAAATTTTCTGATATCTGCCCGCGTTTGGCTCTTTTTATTTCTCCTCTGTCTCCCCGACGTTCATATAAACATCTTCCCTCAGATGAAACCCTCCGTCGATGATCACTTTGTCCATATTGTTCTTTGTGACCGCAACCGGGTCGATCCTGTAGTACGGGACATCCCAGGTCCCATCGCTGATGGTCCCGCTGACTTTGATCTCTGCATCCTCTCCGGTGATGTCCTCTCCTTTCGCCAGGGCCACGGTCAGCCGGGCGGCTACCTGTGCCTCCTCCTCGACCGACTTATAGACGCTCATCGTCTGTGTTCCCTCGACGATCCGCTGACAGCCTGACAGATCGGCGTCCTGTCCGACAACCGGGACAATTCCCGCAAGCTTATGCTCTGTGAGTGCCTTGATCGCCTGCCCCGCCAGGTCATCGTTTCCGCACATCACGCCGTCCACGCTTCCTCCATTTTTCTCGAGTCCCTCGTTGACTGCATCAAAGGCCAGCTCGGCAAGCCAGTTGTCACAGTAGGTGGAATAGACAATGTTCAGTCCGGAGTTCTTGAGCTCCTGCTCGAAGCCGTGACGAACCTGCGTCGTATTGTTATCGGAGGCAGAACCCAGGATTTCAAAGACATCGCCGCCCTCCGGCAGGGAATCTTCCAGTGCCTGCGCCATCAGGATCCCGACCTTCTCATTGTCAAACGACACATACAGATCAGTCCCCGCGTTCAGGATCAGCCTGTCATAACAGACCACGCGAATCCCTGCGTCTTTCGCCTCACCGATGACCTCTGAAAGCTTCGATGCATCGATGGCGACGATCACGATGACATTCATCTTTTTGCTGATCAGATAACGGATCTGTGCAATCTGTTCTGACACTTCGCCGTTTGCATTCTGGACATTCACCTCTGCCCCGAGACTCTGTGCCGTCGATACAAAGACATCCCGATCCCGCAGCCATCGCTCAATCACAAAAGAGTCGAAGCTGATTCCGATCCGGACTGCGTCCTCTCCCGCTTCTTCTGTTTTCCTTCCCTCATGATCTGTCTCCGCATATCTGCCGCACCCTGAGACCACCAGCCCCAGCATCAGCGCAAAGACCAGTGCGCAGGCTGCGTGCAATCTCTCCTGCTTTCTTTTTCTCCCGCTCATGATTCGTCCGCCCTCAGATGATCTCTGTACTCACTTGGCGTCATTCCTGTCTGCTTCTTGAAGATTCTGCTGAAATAGTTTGAATCCGCATAACCGCTTGCAAGGCCGATCTCCTTGACCGATTCGCTTCCCTTTGCCAACATCTCCTTTGCCTTCCCGATCCGTATCTTCGTCAGATACTCGATGAAGTTTTCTCCAACTTCCTCCTTGAAAAGCTTTGAAAAATAATACGGGCTGACATTCACTTCCTTCGATACATCATCAAGAGAGATTTCCTTCATGTAATTCTCCCGCATGTATTTCTGTGCCTTCTGTACAATGCTCTCAGACTGTTCATCCGCCCTGTCCCTGATCCCGGAGGCAATCTGGGTCATATGGAGAAAGAACCAGGTTCGAACCTCCTTCGGGCTTATCAGCGCATTGATCTGCGTCAGGTAATCCTTCCGGTCATTGTAGGCATAGTTGATGGAACCAGCATTGAAGGCATCAAACTCCGCCCGCATGACGAGCTCCAACGCCTTCAGCCGCATGCTGTTCAAATCGTTTGGATCGTGCTGAAGAATCCAGCTGAAATAAAGGTCCGCAGCAGCCTGCATGCCCTCCACATCTCCGGCAGAAAGCTTTGCGAACATATCCCTCTCCGCCTCAATCGGATAATCATCCTCATAGACGCCGGACGTCACGGCATCCTCGATGTGTGTGACCCTTGCCTTCGAATTCTCCAGAGCCGCCTGCGCCTCCTGGTAGCTTACCTTCAGGTCCTGGAAGCGGTTCACCCGGCTGATGCCCGCCTTGAATTTCAGCTGCGTCTTCTCCTCCAGCTTGGTCAGGATTTTCCGGGTCTGTTCAATAATCTCGATCCGGCGCTCATATTCAATTTGGTTTTTCTGCGTCGGAACGACAACGAGGATCTGGTTGGACATCACCGGGCCGACGATGCAGCGGACATAAGACTTGATGATGTCCCGCATGACAGCGTAGTGGTCCTGCCCCTCCACACCACTTCTGACCGTCGAAATCAGCCGCCCGTCCTCTCCGCTCTGTCCGAACCGGATCAGGCACGCGTAGGCGTACTTTTCTGTGATATCCAGCAGCTGCAGATAACTGTTTCCATCTGTTACACGGTCGGACATCACCATATCCGAGACAAAACCACTCTCCACAACGGGAAGGACAGTCTGAAGCTTTTCCTGAATCCGGAGCTGGTCTGAGCGCTGACTGCGAAGCCGGTCCACCTCCGCGATGGCTTCTGTCACCGTGTCGATGATGGTCTGTCGCGATACCGGCTTCATCAGATATTTACTGACCCCCAGCGAGATCGCCTCCTTTGCATAGTCAAATTCATCGTATGCTGACAGGATATAGAAAAGCGCCGTGCTGTTAAAGCTCCGAATCTCCCTGATCGCCTGAATCCCATTGATGCCTGGCATCCGGATATCCATGAATATGATATCCGGATGAAAACTCTCCGCCTGCTCGATCGCAGCCCGTCCGCTCTTGGCCGTCGAGACCGCGATCCTGTCTCCGAACTGTTTCCGGATGATCTCCGTGAACGATTCCAGCATGATCCCCTCGTCGTCCGCGATCAGAAGTCTGTACATTCTGTCTCCTTTCGTACCTCCCTGGCTGCTTCCGGCAACACTGCACAAGCCTGCGGAATCTTTGGCCTTGTCTGACAGCCCCCCTCTCAGACAAGGCATCCGGCATACCAGGAAGCCGTCCGCAAGTTTTGATTTCAGCGCAGCGGCAGGAACACCGTCACCTGCGTCCCCAGGCCTGGCCCGTCGCTGCTGACCCTCAGCAGGCCTTCTCTTCCATAGTACAGGGTCAGTCTTGCCATGACGTTCCCCATCGCGACGCCCGCTGTTTCTTCCTTTCCGGTACCCGCAAGGCTTCCTGAAGCCATCTCATCGCCGTCCGTCTCAGGCACTCCGCCGCCATCCGTCTTTCCTCTGCCGCTTTCCATCAGACACATAATCTGATCGGCTGTCATGCCGGCACCGTTGTCAGAAACAGTCACCATCACAGTCGGCTGTCCGTCCGGCGCGTCCTCTCCATCCACCATCTCCACATAAAGCCAGATCCGTCCATGCTCATGATCATCGTGAATGCCGTGCTGGACGGCATTCTCCACGATTGGCTGAAGCGTCATCGACGGCATCGTGATGTCTGACAGGCGAATATCCTGATCAAGGATCTTGTCAAAATGAATGTCTCCTGAAAACCTCACATTCAGAATATAGATGTAATTGTCCACAAGCTCCAGCTCCTCCTCAAGAGAGGCCGAGCCTCCGGTTTTCTGGACATCATAGCGGAAAAAATCTGCCATCCGCCCAAGATAGTCCTGCGTCCGGTCTGCTCCCTCCAGTGCGGCGAGCTGCGAGCCGGCATTGAGACTGTTGAACAGAAAGTGCGGGTTGATCTGCGCCTGCAGGAAGTTCAGCTGTGCTTCCTTTAGGTGCGCCTGCATCGCAAGCGCATTCTCCTTCATCCTGGACTCCTTCTCCATCGAAGCTCTCTGCCGCTCGATGTATTCTCGGATGGAAAACAGCATCTTTCGGAATGCGTGGGTCACCACAGCAATCTCGTCGCCGCTTCCGGTCTCCCTGACATCCACATCGAAGTCTCCGGCCGCCACCCTGTCTGCCGCTCCGGCCAGCTCCTTGAGCGGACCGAAAATCGCGCGGATCAGCATGACCGCAAGGAACATCGCCATCACAAAGGCTGTCAGAATCATCACCATGCTGGATGCCTCCAGCACCCCCATCGTGTTCTGCAGCATCTGATAATTTCTGCTGTTCTGGGCAAAGCGCCGGCTGTTCAGCGCATAGACAGCGTCATCGATGTAACCGTTGAGCCGTTTGGAATCGGCATATTTTCTCCGGTATTCCTCTACATTTCTCCCTCTTTTTGCCTGGATCGCCTTCTCAGCGGCTTCAAGATAGGCCTCCGACATCTCCCGGATGTTCTTCTCAAGCATCAGCATCGGGCTGCTGGTGTTCTGATCGTTGAAGGATGTGGTGATCTCTCTCAGATCTTCCTCATACCGGTAGAAATCCTCCAGTGAGGAGCTTCCTCTGGTACTCAGGTAGTCATACATGGAGGAGCCAACCTTGTCCAGTGTGTCGCTGAGCTTTACAATCGTGGAGTTGGACACGAACACCGAGTCGATCGTCTGGACCATTGTGCGCGTCTGTCGGAATACATAAAGGTTTACCGCAAGCACCAGCAGCATCATCCCCGCCATGATCATGATCAGCCGGCTCTGGATGGAGCGGTTCTCTCTGCCTTTTCTCATCCGTCCTCACCTCCTGACCTATCCTTCGACAGGTTTTTCATGCGAAGATACTGATAGACGTTCTTCGCGTTCACGGTCTGCAGGCTGATATTGTAATAATCACTGACATGTCCGGTGTCCAGATACTCATTCAGTGCTGCGACGGCACTGTGTCCAAGTGAATCCGTATCGATGGTCAGCGCAGCGGGAATGAGTTCCCGCTGAATGGCGGAGAGTGTCATGTCGGCCGTATAGTAGCCGATTACCTGCACACGGTCGACCAGATTGTTGTCGATGATTGTCTGGATCGCACAGTCTGTCTGGACGGACGTCTCACAGATCAGAATATCCGGAACACTGTCACCCATCAGAAGATTTCGGATTGTCTCCTCGGCATCAAAATCCTCGCCGCTGTCGGCCAGCACTGCGCTGAGAGAAATCGTACTTCCGTCCGCTCCTTTTTCTTTCACGGCCTGGGTCATCTGCGAGTAGAGCAGATTCAGTTCCCCCTCCGAATCTCCGTTGTCTGTCAGGACGCACACCTTATTCTCCCCCTTGTGAAGGAGAGAAACCAGCTGATCCCCATATAATCTTCCCCGCTCATAGTTCGAGAATCCGACATAGCTGATTCTTGGAGAGTCCTCGATGTCACGAAGCAGGGTCACGACCGGAATCCCCCTGCTCTGGGCATCGCTGACGGCATCCTTCAGATCTTTTTCGGTGCTTTCATACAGAAGAATTCCATCGACCTTCTCTGCGACACCAATCTCAATTCCTTCCTCATCGCTGTAGCGGGCAGATGTCTCCTGTCCACACCATTCCAGATAGGCACCGCTCTCTCCGGCTGCCTCTGAAGCAGCGCGAAATACATCCTGCCATATGTCAGAAGTATCGGAGGATATGAACAGATAATGGCGTTTGTAGACAGTATCGTCCCGGGGCTGCCCGATGATCTGGTTGACATGATTCTGGTAGTAGATATATGTGCCAAGAAGGATCAGCCCGATCACCGACAGGCATGACACAACGGCCACTGTCACCTTTTTCATCATTTTCTGCTTCTTCCTGCCTTTTCCTTCCGTCCCTGCCTTTTCCTTCATAAACAAGGCGGGAGTGCCCGCTCATGCAGGCACCCCCGCTCAACAAATCATGATCTGTTTCCGGTCAGGACTGTCCCTCTGTTGAGATGACATCAAAGATGACAGCTGCCAGAAGCACCGCGCCTTTTACAACATACTGCCAGGAATCACCGATTCCCATGATCGACATGCCCATGTTGATGGTTCCAAGCAGGAGTGCACCGATCATGGCTCCGCCAACCGTTCCGGATCCGCCATATGCGGAAGCGCCGCCGATGAAGCAGGAACCGATGGCATCCATCTCAAAGGAGTTTCCGGTTGAACCATTCACAGAACCGACACGGGCTGCAACCAGGAGGCCTGCAAGTCCTGCAAGGAGTCCCATGTTCGCATAAGCGATAAAGTAAACCTTCTTGGTGTCGATTCCGGACAGCTGCGTCGCCTTCTCATTGCCGCCGACTGCATAAAAGTAACGGCCAAATGCGGTTTTGGATGTGATGAACGCATAGATCAGGCAGATCGCCAGAACCCAGATCAGCATGACCGGGATGCCCTTGTAGGCCTTCAGCTTGAAGCTGTACCAGATTATCAGTGCTGCAATGACAAACGCCTTGATATAGTCGGAGGCAATACTGTTCTGGCGGTATCCCTTCTTTGCCTTGCTCGCACGGGAGCGTACTGTATTAATCACAACAACAACTGCAATGATAACACCAACAATCACTGCTGTCATCTGTCCCGGCACATAGGAAGTGAAGACATTCAGGAAGCTCTTGTTGGAAATGGCAACCGTCTTGTTGTCCAGGATGACACGGCCAAAGCCACGGAACATAAACATGCCGCCCAGCGTTGTGATGAATGGCGGGATATGCATGTAGCCGATCCAGAACCCGTTCCACATGCCGATCAGAAGTCCCATGATCAGACTGACGATGATGGTCACGGCTGTCCCCCAGCCCTTGCCAAGCATCGTCGCTGCAAATCCGCCGACCAGGCAGATGACAGAACCGACGGACAGATCGATGTTACCGCCTGTCAGGATGCAGAGCAGCATACCACAGGCCATCACCAGAACGTAACCGTTCTGAAGCATCAGGTTTGACATATTCTGCGGCTGCAGGAGCCTTCCGCCCGTCAGCCAGGAAAACAATGCGAAGACAACAACCAGGGCAATGACCATGGTATATTTTTTAAAGAAATCTCTCACTTTCATCGCTTAAAAGCTCCTTCCCTTCTCACTTGTTGACATCCATGATGCACTGCATGATGCGCTCCTGTGTTGCTTCCTCCGCAGTCAGCTCGCCGGCCATCTTTCCCTCGGAGAGGACATAGATGCGATCGCACATGCCCAGTAGCTCCGGCATCTCGGACGATACCATGATAACGGCCTTGCCCTTGCTGACCATATCATTCATCAGACAGTAAATATCATATTTTGCCCCGACATCAATTCCTCTCGTCGGCTCATCGAGAATGAGGACGTCCGGTTCGGCAAACATCCACTTTCCAAGGAGAGCTTTCTGCTGGTTTCCGCCGGAAAGATTGCCGACCTTCTGCTCGACAGACGGAGTCTTGGTGCCCATCTCATCTTTCATGACCTCCGCCTCATGGACTTCCCTGTCCACATCGATGATGCCATGATTGCAGACCTTGTGCAGCGCCGCCAGTGTCGTGTTGAAACGGATCGACTCCTTGAGGATCAGTCCGTTGGTCTTTCTGTCCTCAGTGACATATGCCAGACCATGGTGAATAGCCTGCTCGGTATTATTCAGCGTCACCTTCTTCCCGCCTATGAAAAGCTCACCCTTGATTCCGGTTCCATAGCTCTTTCCGAAGATCGACATCATCAGCTCTGTACGGCCGGCACCCTGCAGACCGGAGAACCCGACGATCTCGCCCTTGTTGACATGGAAGGAGATGTTGTCATCCACGATTTTCTCCGGATAGAGCGGATGGTGAACGGTCCAGTTCTTCACTTCCAGCGCGACTTCCTTTGAAACATGGTGTTCTCTCTCCGGGTAGCGGTCGTCCATCGCGCGGCCGACCATCCCCTTGATGATCCTGGCCTCTGACATATCGTCGACACCCTTCTCCAGTGTCTCGATTGTCGAACCGTCTCGCAGGATCGTGCAGCGGTCCGCCACATACTCGATTTCGTTCAGCTTGTGCGTGATGATGATGGAGGTCAGCCCGTTCTTCTTGAACTCCTTCAGAAGGTCCAGCAGCATCCTCGCATCCTCATCATTCAGGGAGGATGTCGGCTCATCGAGGACAAGCAGCTTGACTTTCTTGGAGAAGGCCTTCGCGATTTCGACCAGCTGCTGCTTGCCTGTTCCGATATCCTTGATCAGGGTCTGGGCAGACTCCTTGAGCCCGACCATCTTCATATGTCTCTCGGCTTCACTGTAGGTTTTATCCCAGTCAATGACACCGTATTTGTTCTTGATTTCGTTGCCCAGGAACATATTCTCGCCGATGGACAGCATCGGGATCAGTGCCAGTTCCTGGTGAATGACGACAATACCGTCCTTCTCACTGTCAGACAATCTTTTGTAATGGCACTCTTTTCCTTCGTAGATGACTTTTCCTGTATAAGAACCGTAAGGGTACTGTCCACTCAGGACGTTCATCAGGGTAGACTTTCCTGCTCCGTTCTCACCGATCAGTGCATGAATCTCTCCCCGTCTGACTTCCAGATTTACGTCGTCCAGTGCTTTCACGCCTGGAAACTCTTTTGTGATGTGCTCCATCACAAGGATGTTGTCTTCCGCCAATCTGAGGATCCTCCTTCCCAGCAGTCTGCCTCAGGTCAGCCCGCTGCGCGATGCGCAGGGAAATTCTGCTTCAGGCAGGTGGTTGTCCGGCCGGCACATACCGTATATGCTCTGCCGGACAGGTTTCATATGGGATGCCATGATTCATGGCATAAATGTTTTACCTGAAATGGGCGGGATGAATCATCCCGCCCATCCTGTTTCAGCTTGTTGTGCTGTTTGCAGGCATTATGCGCTGTCTGCTGCGCTCCGTCTCAGCCGCAGTATCTGCAGCAGGTTTCTCATTACTGTGCCGGATGAAGGTATCCGTCAGAATCCTGTGTATAGTAGCCCGTATCGACAAGCTTCTCAACAGCATTGTCCTTCGTGACAACATCCGGGACAAGGAGCAGAGACGGAATCACCTTATCAACTGCGGTGTAGGACTTGTCATCAAATGTGCAGTCAAATCCGAACTTTCTGCCGTCGATCCAGGACTGATCAACCGTCTCACCGTTCAGGATTGCCTGAGCCAGATCAAGTGTGACGACTGCTTCGTTTGCCACTGCCTTGTAGACAGTCATGGTCTGAAGTCCGTCCATCAGGTTCTTCAGGTTTGCTTCATCACCATCCTGTCCGGTGATCAGGACAGAGTTCTTTCCGGCATAGTCAGACTGGATAGCCTGTGTCACACCAAGAGCGGTGGAGTCGTTCGAGCAGAGTGCCACATCCAGCTGTGTTCCGTCCGCATAGTAGGAACCGAGGATGTTCTGCATTCTGGACAGAGCCTTCTGCGTATCCCACTGAGCCGTTGCGACAGAATCGAAATCGGTCTGGCCGGACGGAACCTTCAGTGTTCCCTTGTCCAGATAAGGCTGAAGGACATCCATAGCGCCCTTATAGAAGAAGGTTGCGTTGTTGTCTGCCGGATCGCCGGCGGTGATCTCCATGTTGTAGGTCTTGTCGCCCGCGTTATCAAGATCCAGCGTATCGACGATGAACTTACCCTGGAGTGTACCAACGGTGTAGTTATCGAAGGATACGTAGTAGGTATCGTTATCGTTCTTGATCAGGCGATCATAAGCGATGACCGGGATGTTTGCGTCTGCTGCTTCATCCACAACGGTGTTGAGTGCCTCACCATCGATTGCTGCGATGACAAGAAGATCAACCTTGTCAGCGATCATGTTCTGAATATCGGAAACCTGACGTCCGGAATCGTTATCTGAATAGGTAACCTCTGTCGCATATCCGGCCTTCTTGAACTGCTCGTCCAGATAGGAGCCGTCACGATTCCATCTCTCGAGGGACTGCGTCGGCATCGAGATACCGATCTTCTTACCTGCTCCGGATGCTCCCTCTGTAGCTGCCTCGGTCTCGCCTGCAAATGCAGAAACCGATCCGAACATTCCGACGACTGTAGCGATTGACAGTGCGACTGCTAACTGCTTCTTCATCTCATTTTCCTCCGTGATAGATGAATGGTTTATTTGTTGCCACATTGCACCGTGGCTGTAACTGTCGTTACTATATCATGGTCATATTCACTGAGAAATAGAATTAATTGTTCACTTTTAGTCTATTTTTGCCCATATGCCGGCAAAAAATCCCCTCTGGCAGGACAATCTTGCCAGAGGGGATTTAAGCAGCAATATTATGCTAATGTTAACCGGTTGTTATACCGGTCTGCAAACTTAACGAACCGAGAACTTATAGCAGGTCGTGGACTGGAATGTCTCTCCGGCCCGGAGAATCGGTTTCAGGAACCCGTCCTGGTTGATCGAATTCGGGAAATACTGTGTTTCCAGGCAGAATCCGCATCGTTTTCCATAGACAGCGCCATTCTTTCCCTTTTCTCCATCCGTAATGAAATTGCCGACGTAGAACTGGAATCCCGGAAGATCTGTGAAAGCTTCCATGCAGATGCCGGTCTTCGGCTGATAGGCTTCCGCAAACTTCACACGGGCTGTACGTTCCCGCTGCAGGACAAAATTATGGTCGTACCCGCCGACATACTTCAGCTGAGCGCAGTCAGCCGCGATATCACGCCCGATTGTCTTCGGCTCTGTGAAATCAAAGGGTGTCCCGGCTACAGGTGCAATCTCCCCTGTCGGAATTGCCTCGTGGTCTCTGACAGGTGTATAGGCTCTCGCTTCAAGCTGAAGAACCGTATCCTCAATGCTTCCAGAATCATGACCGCCCAGATTGAAGTAAGTGTGATTGGTCAGATTGCAGACCGTATCCCTGTCACTTTCTGCCTGATACTGAAGCAGAAGTTTGTCATCCTCTGTCAGTGTGTAGGTAACGGAAGCCTTGAAGTTTCCCGGATACCCCTGTCTGAGATCCGCATCCTCGACCGCGAGTGTAACAGAGCTGTCCGTCTGTCCTGTTAATGTAAAGGTTCTTTTGTCAAAGCCATCCGGTCCTGAGTGCAGATTATTCTGATTGTCATTCACGGTCAGCTGATAGGTCTGCCCGTTCAGTGCAAAACGGGCCTTGTCGATCCGGTTTCCGGACCGGCCGATGCAGGCACCGAAATAACAGCCGCCCTTGTAGTAGCCCTCCGGGCTGTCATAGCCCAGAACCAGATCCTGCATCGTTTCATTCTTATCCTGAAACAGAATGGATACAATCGTCGCACCCAGATCTGTCACCTGAACCTGTGTTCCCTTCCCATTCCTGATCGTATACAGGGAAAGTGCCTTTCCCTCCTTGTCCATTCCGAACCTGCTCTGTGTTACAGACATCTCTCTTTCCTCCCTGAAACTACATCCTTCCGTCCATTCTTCCTGCGCAGCCTGCAAGCAGTGAAAAAAATGGCGGATGTACACCTTCGAAGCACACCCGCCATTCTATCACATATTCACTTCTCCAAACAAGTTTGGCGCCTCATCATCTGCGGATGAACGGATTCTCATCAGCATACGGCAGGGACGCCGGATGATTGTAGCCGATTTCCGCCGGATCCACGCCAATATACTTCAGTGCCTCGTAAAGCGCTTTTCCATAATGTCCGAACATCACTGCGCCATGGTGCGGGAAGTTCTTTCCGATCAGCCAGTAGCGGTAGAAACGTCCCATCTCATGGATGGCGAAGACACCGATGCTGCCAAAGCTCTTTGTAGCAACCGGAAGGACCTCGCCCTCAGCCGCATAAGCGCGGAGCTTGTTGTCTGCTGTGGACTGCAGTCTGTAGAAGGTGATTTCGCCCGGCTTGATATCGCCCTCGATCGTTCCGTCGCACCAGTCCTGCGGATGAGTTCTTGCCATGATTCTCTGATAGGACAGATGCGGGCTGAGCAGCTTGCTGGAGCAGGTATTTCCGCAGTGGAAGCCCATGAAGGTGTCGGTGAACTGATAATCGAACTTGCCCTTGATGGACTCGTCATACATATCATGCGGAACGGAATTGTTGATATCCAGCAGCGTGGTCTCATCTCCGCTGATGCACAGACCGATGTACTCAGAGAGGGTTCCGTAGATATCAACCTCGCAGGAGACCGGAATGCCCCTTCTCATGAGACGGCTGTTGACATAGCATGGAACGAACTGGAACATGTCCTGGAAAGCCGGCCAGCACTTGGTGGTCAGCGCGACATACTTTCTGTATCCCTTGTGCTCCTCGACCCAGTCAAGCAAAGTCAGCTCGTAAGCCGCCAGCTTCTTCAGCATCGCAGGCTCCTTGCCCTCTGCATATCCCATCTCCTTCGCCATGTCCGCGATGGTCTCCGGGATTCTCTTGTCATCCTGGTGCTTCTGATAGGCCTCAAACAGATCCAGCTCGGACTCTTCCTCGATCTCGACATTCAGGTTGTAGAGCTGCTTGATCGGTGCGTTGCATGCCAGGAAATTCGACGGTCTCGGTCCGAAGGAAATGATCTTCAGGTTGCTCAGCCCATATGCGACCCTTGCAACCGGAAGGAAGTCGTGGATCATATCCGCGCATTCCTCTGCGTCTCCGACCGGATAGTCCGGGATATAAGCATTGATGTTGCGAAGGGCGATATTATAGCTGGCGTTCAGCATGCCGCAGTATGCATCTCCGCGTCCGTCCATCAGATCCTTCTGGCTTTCCTCAGCTGCTGCGCAGAACATCTTTGGTCCGTCAAAGTGCTTTGCGAGAAGGGTCTCGGAGATCTCCGGTCCGAAGTTCCCGAGGAAAACACACAGCGCATTGCAGCCTGCTTTTTTGATATCCTCCAGCGCATTCACCATATCGATTTCGCTCTCGACAATGGTGACCGGACATTCGTAGATATCATCCTTGCCATACTTCTTCTCATATGCCTCGACGAGCGCCTTCCTTCTGTTGACAGCAAGCGGTGCCGGGAAGCAGTCGCGCGAAACCGCGACGATGCCAACCTTGATCTTCGGAATGTTTGATAACATTTTGTGTTCCTCCTTGATAAAAAGATACGTGTATGGATATGAATACCTGCAGCTGTTCATGAGCCGGATACCGGCCTGCAGCGCTGCTTTCCACCTGATTATTCGACCGTCAGATTTTCTCCGACAAGTCCCATCGGACTTCCTTCCGGCAGTCCGCCCTCCGGATGTCCCAGCAGCCATTTGTTGACAGCCGTCAGATGTCCGTCTTCCCCGCCGCTGTGCGTGCCTGAAAGCTCCGTGTTTGTGCCCTTCGGAAGAACGACCAGCACACGGAAGCCTTCCTTCTTTTTATTGCACGGCGCATAATGAAGCGTCGTCGCGTAAACCTCTACCGGGACACCTGCCGGCGCACGGAAGACCTTGCAGGTAGATGTATCGAAGGTGCCGTCCGGCGTGATATCTGTCTGTTTCCCAAGAATCAGATAAAACTCGTCGGCGCCAAGATTGAGCTCGGAGCTTCTGTGATACTCCAGCGCATTGAGCTTATGATTGTGCCCGTTGCAGTAGCCGATCTGCACCGGCAGCTCTCCGTACAGCTTTGACTGGATCTCCGCCGCCTCCGGGAGCTTCTCCAGCTCCGGATCTCCCGGCACATAGATGGTGCCGTCCTCCGGACACGGCGTCTTCTTCAGGGCTTCCACCATCCCGGTCAGATCCACGCCTCCCAGAATTCTGCCATAGGCTGCGAATTCCGGATCCGTGATCTCATAGATTTTCATTCTGTACTCCTTTCCGCGCGGTCTCGTTTCCCACGCCTTCCGTCACTGAAGCTTTGGAAACAACTCCTTCAGCGCCGGATAAATCTGTCTGAACTGCTGATACTTTTCCTCGTACTTCCGGACAAGCTCCGGATCCGGCTCCTCCGTCCTGCTGATCCGGACGATCTTCTCACATGCCGTCCTGACATCCGGGTATTCCCCGCAGGCAACTGCTGCCAGCATCGCGCCGCCCATGGACGGTCCTTCGACACTCTCCGGAATCTCAAGCGTCAGATTACAGACATTTGCGACAATCTTTCTCCAGAGCGGGCTCTTCGATCCGCCTCCGACGATCGTGCTCTTCGTGACGGAGATGCCCAGACTTCTCGCAATCTCGAGGGAATCCCTCAGGCCGAAGGCAACACCCTCCAGCATCGCCTGCGTCATATCCGCGCGCGTGGTGTCCATGGTCATCCCGATGAAGGTGCTTCTCGCAAGCGGGTCATTCAGCGGGGAACGCTCGCCCATCAGGTACGGCAGATAGAAGACGTGATTCCCGCCCAGTCGGTCATCTGTAATCTCTGCCTGCTCTGCCGGGTAATCCTTCGTATGAAGAATCTGCTCCGTCCACCACTTGTTGCAGGAGGCAGCCGAGAGCATGCAGCCCATCAGATGGAAGCTTCCGTCCGCATGTGCGAAATCATGGACCGCATTCTGTCCGTTCATGCTGACGAAATGATCCGCGGAGATAAACAGTGTTCCGCTCGTTCCGAGCGAAATGTTGCACCTTCCTTCCCCGACGGTCCCGGTCCCGACAGCGGAGGCGGCATTGTCCCCCGCTCCGGCTGCAACAACTGTGCTTTCCGGAATGCCAAGTTCCTGTGCAACCTCTCTCTTCACGCAGCCCGTCTTCTCATAGCTTTCATAAAGCCGGGGCAGCATCTCCTCTGAAATGCCGCAGATTCTGCACATGTCGGCCGACCAGCACTTATGCGCCACATCCAGAAGCAGCATGCCGGATGCATCGGAATAGTCTGTCGAGAATACACCCGTCAGGCGGTAAGCCAGGTAATCCTTCGGCAGCATGATTTTCCTGCATCTTGCGAAGTTCTCCGGCTCATGCTCCTTCACCCACAGAATCTTCGGTGCTGTGAAGCCGGCGAATGCGATGTTGGCGGTATACTGCTCAAGCTTCTTTCTGCCGATTACCTCGTTCAGATAGTCGGTCTCCTTTGTCGTACGCCCATCGTTCCACAGGATCGCCGGGCGGATGACCTGATCTTTCTCATTAAGCATCACGAGTCCGTGCATCTGGCCGCCGAAGCTGATGCCCGCCACCTGACTCTTATCCTGCCCCTCGAGCAGTTCCTTTACGCCTTCCATGGACTGTGTGTACCAGTCCTCCGGATTCTGCTCCGACCATCCCGGGTGAGGAAATGAAAGGCCGTATTCCTTTGATACGATCCTGACAATTTCGCCCCCGGAATTCATCAGCAGCAGCTTGACAGCCGACGTGCCAAGGTCGATTCCGATGTACAGCATCTTATCTCCTTTCCGCTTTCCGTCTATTTGTACGTACATATTTAAGCATTTGCGCCCTCATGTTGTCCGTACTGGTTCCACATTTGTCCTTATCATACTCTATCTTTTGTCTATTTTCAATAATGGATATCACGTTTCTCGCAATGTTATCGTTGTTTCGGAAACGGTCGTCTTCAAAAAAGGCGGCATGCCGTCGCATGCCGCCTTGACAGTTCTTTACCTGGTTCAAACCGAATCCGGAACAGGTCACTCCGCCGTCTTCAGGTCATCATTCCCGGGGACGATGATTGGAATCGCCCTGGGAATGTTCTCAATTACTGCGTGTTTCCGTTTCCCTCCGAACTCCCCGTCCCGCGTCCAGGAAACCGGTTCGTCGAACCAGATCTCCAGCTTCGATGTCTTGAAATACGTGATATTTTTGTTCGGTGTCTTGTTCAGGACGCTGTTGATCATGGCAGGGTACTCAACCGCCAGTGCCGGCGAGTGAAACAGGACCACCTCAAAGACCCCGTCATTGAGTGTCACATCACGCCCTGTGATCCCCTTGAATCCGCCGACGGAGTCGGAGTTTGTGATCATCCCGAGAAGGAAGTCCCCCTCCCCGGACATTTCCCGGCTCTCGTACCGGAGGTGATACGCCTTCAGGTTATTCAGGCTCTGCATGCCGCGGATCACATAAGCCGCATGGCCGAGCAGATTTTTCATATCCTGCGGGGTGTCATAGGATACCTCCACAAACGCTCCGAATGCCGCCACATAGACAAAATAGCTGTCATCAAGCCGGCCGAGATCACACTGGTAAACCGTTCCGTTCATAATCGATCGGGCAGCCTTTCTCATCTGTTTCGGGATACCCAGACTCTGTGCATAATCGTTTGTGCTGCCGGCCGGAATATAGCCAAGCGGACGCGTGAACCGTCCTGTCTGCATCCCGGTCACCACCTCATCCAGCGTTCCGTCCCCACCGCTGCAGACAATCAGGTCAAATGCATCCCCGAACTCCTGCGTTATACGTGTCGCATCCTTCGGTTCAATGGTCGGATGCACGACAATCTCATAGTCATCCCTTGAAAACTCCTCCAGAATATAGGACAGCTGATCCCGTACAACACCCTTCCCGGATCTCGGATTGTAGATAAACAGCATTCTCTTCATCGCAGAAAACCTCCCTGCCGCTCTGTAATCGGATACTGACCTTGTCTGCTCTCCGCCTGAACACGCCACATACGCAGAGGGCGCCTTCCGGATATCCCGTAAGGCGCCTTCTGATATTCACGATCGCAGCACACCCGCCCCGCCGTCTCTCCCTCGCTGCCTCATGCAGCCTGCGGAGTCTCTCCGGCATCTACCTGACCAATATGTAACGATAGTGTAAAGCTTTTGAATGATGAATGCAAGCCGCAGGTTCTGCATCCCGTCTTAGCTTCTGGACGCTTCAGCTCCGGAAGCATCCTTCTGACTGAACCCTGCCCAGTTCTCATATTTGTGCGGATGGTAATCGGTCTGTGCCCAGAGCTTGTCTGCCACCGGCTTCCAGGCCTTCGCATAGTCCACACACTTTCCGCAGAGATGCTCTGCGCTCTCCGGCTCCTGAAGATCCGTGGAGTGCGCTCCGGATTTATTGACCATCTGAGTCAGCACACCCGGGTTCTCCAGCATCGGGCACGGGCGAAGCATGTTCTTGTTGAACGGCTGATGTGCCCGGTACTGCATGAACAGCGGGGACTGCAGGCATTCCAGAACAGACTTCTCATGGATGTTCGAATCAGAGTAGTGGATGAAAACACAAGGCTCTGCATCTCCATTTGCATTGATGTGGAAATAGTTTCTTCCGCCGGCAATGCAGCCTCCGACAAACTCGCCGTCATTCTGGAAATCCATCGTGTAGATCATCTTGCCGCCCTTGTTGGCACGGATCTCACGGATTCTGTGATAAATGTATTCACGCTGCTCCGGGCTCGGCATCAGGTCCGGTGCTGCCTTCATGCCAACCGGCATCAGATGGAAGTACCAGCTGAAACGGACGCCCTTCTCAATCTCCATATCCAGGAATTCGTCGGATGTGACTGTCTCGAGATTCTTTGCTGTGTAGCAGATCGATGTCCCGAAGAAGCAGCCATGCGCCTTCAGAATATCCATCGCCTTCATGACACGCGCAAAGACACCATCGCCGCGGCGAAGATCATTGACCTCGGAGAAGCCTTCCAGGGAAATGGAGAAGCTCAGGTTTCCGACCTTGCGGACCTCCTCCGCGAACTCATCATCGATCAGAGTTCCGTTCGTGTAGGCGTGGAACTCACAGTCATGGTGCTTTTTGCAGAGCTTCAGGATGTCTGCCTTGCGGACAAGCGGCTCGCCGCCTGTGAACATGTAAAAGTATACGCCAAGCTCCTTGCCCTGCGTGACGATGCGGTCCAGGTCCTCGAAGCTCAGGTTCAGCTTGTGGCCATACTCGGCCGCCCAGCAGCCAGTGCAGTGCAGGTTGCAGGCAGAGGTCGGATCCATCAGGATCAGCCACGGGATATTGCAGCCGTATTTCTCACGGTTTGCGCGGATGGTCTTGGTTCCGTTGATCATCGCCTCAAACACCAAGTTGAGCAGTGTCATCTTCAGAACATTCGGATCCAGCTCGTCGATCAGCTTGTTCAGGTACTGGTTCCACTTTTCATTCGGATCGGTAAGAAACTTGCGGAACATCGCATAGGTTTCTTTTGAAAATGTATCCGGCGCGAACTTCTCAATCACGTTCAGCGCATCCGTAAGTCCCTTCTCACGGTCTTTGTAAACTCTGTCAAGCATGACATCAAGAGCCTTGCTGAATGCAAGCCGTGCTGCTTTGTGTGTAAAACTGGCCATTTTGTACCCCTCCCAAATAAAATACAACGAGCACCGCGCCGTCATCTGATGCAGTGCCAGGTTCCGAAAAGCGGACCGTTAAAAGTACCGCACAAGGATTTCAACCCCGACAAACAGAAGGCAGGAGCCTCCGACTGCAAAGAAGCCTTTTCTGTACCTGCAGCCATCCCTGTAGCCCATATAGATCCCTGAAAAAACCGCGATAACGGTCGCTGCCGCCAGAACACCGGTTGCCAGGTAGATATTGTGGCCGATAAAGCCCCACCCGATACCGCAGATGAATGCGAACACTGCGACCCCGATGGCCTGGAGAATCGTTCTTGTGATGGAAATCTCCGTCAGGTGTTCGTCGATCTCCCGCTCCGTAAATGCCTTAAAAAGCATGTAGGCGGCGATGATCAGAAACAGGACAACTGCACAGAAGTAACAGAACTTCTTCAGATCTGTAGATGAAGAATTCCTGAAGAACGTAATCCTTGTCAGTCTGAAGCCCGCAAGCATCGACAGGCTTTCAAACACAAAGAAAAAGACGCAGAGCATCAGCAGGCTTCCCGGCCTGATGCGCCGGATCATTGCTCCGTCTTTCTGGGAGATCAGGAATACATTGATTGATAATCCCGCAACCACGAGAAGAATCTCCGCGATACTCAAACATCTACCTCCCAAATGCTGTCTGTTGATCAGGCATACTCCGTCTGTCAGGTGAAAGTGTACGGGAAGGGTCTTGTATTTGCAAAATACAACCTTTCAGGCATGAAAAAAAAAGGGCGACAAACTCTCCGGAGTGTCGCCCTTTTTCCCTGCTGTCCTCTTTCTGTCGTCAAGTGACTGACGTTTTCCCTGGGTTCCTTGAGAAGACAGGATTCAGATCGCATCTTCCTTATAGAAGCGAAGGCAGGACGGTCCTCAGCACCTCCGCCTTCAGCTGCCCAGGTGCAGATTCCCCTCCGATTGTCCCGAATGTGATGCAGCTTCCCGAGAAAGTCCCGCAGACTCTTGTCATGCTTCCAAGGCTTCCCATTGACATTGTGATGAAGGGCCGGTCGGCCCACTCCTCCTGCATCTGGACGCTGGCAAACAAAAGCTCGAGCACATCCTCCCGGTCTTTCGGCATAACAGCAATCTTTGTAATGTCAAACCCGGCCATCTGCATCCCCGCCATCTTTTTCACCAGTTCATCCGCCGGGGGCGTTCCGTGGAAGTCATGGAACGATCCAATCACGCGTGCGCCACGTCCATGGATGTCGGAAAGCAGGCTCATCCTGTCCCCCTCCATCATTGAAAGCTGAAGATCGACCAAATCAGCTCCCTCCTGAGCGGCGCACAGATTCATCTCCCTGTATGAGTCGAAGGACACTTCTCTGTTTCCGCCTTCCTCCTTCGTCCGGAATGTAAACAGGATCGGCTTGTCCCCGACCGCCTTCCGCAGGCGCCGAAGGCTCTCAGATAGCTCCCGGGTCCCACCGAACGGACAGATGTCCGCCCGGAGCTCAACAAGATCATAGAAATCCCGGATCCCTTCGAGCCGGGTCAATGCCTTCTCCAGCTGTTCCGGGTCTGACGCGACAACCGGGACACAGATCTTCGGCACGCCGTCACCGAGCATGAGACCGCGGACCTGTACCGGCACGATCCTGCTCTCAGAAAGATTGTTCAGTTCAGATATCATTTCCATCATAATATAGTTCCTCTGGTGTCGCTTGTCCGTATGCCGGCTGGCGTGCAAGCACGCCACTTCCCAGCCGTATAAGTCCTCCGCGCTGCTTCGCAGCGCTCGCAGGCATTCGCATTCCCGCGCCGCGCTGCGCCGCTTCATGCTCATGCCTGCTGGTGTCGCTTGTCCGTATGCCAGCTGGCGTGCAAGCACGCCGCTGGCATACGGACAAGCGACGGACTTATACGGCAAAATATTTCTGGCGAACTTCAGGGACGGGCATGTCCTGCCCTGTCCACAGGCGAAAGGCCTCCGCGCCCTGGTACAGCAGCATATACATTCCGTTGAGTGTCTGGCAGCCTCTTGCCTGCGCTTCCCTGAGAAGTCTGGTCTGTCTGGGATTGTATATGACATCGGCAACGATTAAGCCTTCGTGGAGGCAGCCTGTATCTGGAAGCGGCAGCTGGTTTTCTGCGTCTGCAGGCAGGTCCGGCTTCTTCATCCCGACGGAAGTCGCATTCGCAAGAATGCCGGAGGCGTCGATTGCCTCTCCGATTGCATGTGCATCCTCCAGGTCCACGACATCCGCCCTGCAGGCTGTGTTCTCTGTGATAACCTGTGCCAGCACCTCCGCATGGCGAAAGGACCGGCTTTTCCTGTTGGCAATGTGTAGTTTTTTTACCCCGTCCAGCGCTGCCTGGACGGCAATCGCGCTCCCTGCGCCGCCGGCCCCGAGAAGTGTCATCTCCTGCCCGGCTGCATGAACTCCCGCCCTTCGCAACGATTCCATGAATCCGAATCCGTCCGTATTATAACCAGTCAGCTTTCCATGATCATTGACAACCGTATTGACAGCCCCGATCATCCGCGCCGCCGGGGACAATTCATCGAGATATTCCAGCACAGCCGTCTTGTCCGGCATCGTCAGGTTGAACCCGAAGCAGTCCAGGTTCCGGAATGTCCGGACCGTTTCCCCAAGCTGCTCCGGCTGGACACTGAAGCAGAGGTAGACCGCATCAATTCCAAGTCTGCGAAAACTGTAATTGTGCATCTGCGGTGAAATGCTGTGCGCAACAGGGTACCCGAGCAGTCCTCCGAATCTTGTGTGTCCAGTGATCTCATATTTCCCGGCCAATCTGGTTTCCTCCATCAGGTATGTTTGAAGAAAGCCTCCGGTTTCATGCCGGAGGCCTTCTGCTTCGTTCTGTTTGATTCTTCAGCTTCTTCTTAAGAATTCCGGAATCTGGATATCCTGAGGCGTCACCTTGCTGGTCGGTGCCTTCAGCGTCGCGTTCTGTGCCGGAATGGACGGAGCCTTCGGCGCCGGCTGGGCTGCCGGGCGCTGGAAGCTGAACCCGCTCTTCGGTCTTTCGGTCTTCCTGTAGCGGAAATCCGTTCCCGCTGTCGGCTGGGAAAGTCCCTTGTGAAGCCCGAGCAAAGATCCCTGCTCCTCGTTCGGATCCTCAATTCCCGTTGCGATGACCGTGATACTGCACTCATCAGCATATGTGTCGTCGTACATCGCGCCGAAGATGATGTTCGCGTTCTCACCGGCAAGCTCCTGTACATAGCCCGCTGCGTCACTTGCATCCATCAGACTGATGTCCCCGCTCACATTGATGATAATATTGGTCGCGCCTTCAATCGTTGTCTCAAGCAGCGGGCTTTCAACTGCCTGCTTGACTGCCTCAATCGCCTTATCGTCACCCTTTGCCTGTCCGATTCCTATGTGCGCAATTCCCTTGTCCTGCATGACAGTTCTTACATCCGCGAAGTCAAGGTTGATCAGCGCCGGAAGGTTGATCAGATCCGTGATGCCGGATACCGCCTGCTGGAGCACTTCATCTGCTTTCCTGAAAGCCTCCGGCATCGTCGTCCTGCGGTCCACGACCTCAAGAAGCTTGTCGTTCGGAATCACAATGAGCGTGTCGACATTCTCCTTCAGCTTTTCAATTCCGTTCAGGGCATTGGTCATACGAACCTTTCCCTCGAATCGGAACGGCTTCGTCACGACGCCGACTGTCAGAATGCCCATCTCCTTTGCGACGCCCGCAATGACAGGTGCAGCTCCTGTTCCGGTTCCGCCGCCCATCCCGCAGGTAACAAAAACCATGTCTGCCCCCTGGACAGCATTCTTGATGTCCTCGGTGCTCTCCTCAGCGGCCTGCTCTCCGACCTCCGGCCGGGCGCCGGCTCCAAGCCCTTTCGTGATCTTCTCTCCGATCTGGATGACGCTCGGTGCCTTTGACATGGCAAGCGCCTGTTTATCTGTATTGACTCCGATGAATTCGACCCCGGCGATGGTATCATCGACCATCCTGTTGACCGCATTGTTGCCGGCTCCGCCGACCCCGATGACAATAATCTTTGCTCCCGGTTCAGAGTCATTCGACATAATCTCTAACACTGAAGTCTCCTCCTTGACTGATGAAGGTCCTGTATAGGTGTATCGCCTATATCCCTTTCAATATAAGTGCTTTTACCCGATATTGCAAGTTTTTTACCTGATTCAGGCAGTTTCTCCCTTACAGTTTTTTCGTTTCTTACTGGACAAGCTGTCCCGTCGCCGGGTCAATGACGTTCCAGTATGCATCCTTGATATTTCCGTTCTCATCAACCGTGCAGCCTGCAATCGGATTTCCGGAAGCATCCACGACCTGTCCGTTCTCGATATGAGCGTCGTAGTGCAGGGTGCCATTGCTGTCGAACGCCATCACACCCTTTGTCGAATTCTGACTGCTGTCTTCGTCCTGGTTCTTTTCATTCTGGCTGTTTTCATTCTGGCTGTTTTCATTCTGACTGTTTTCGTTCTGTCCCTGACTGTCCGCGTCCTGGCCCTGGCCATTCGTATTCTGATTGTCCGCATTCTGGGACTGTCCATTCTCAGCTGTCCCTGAATCCTGATCAGAACCTGCTGATGCATCCGTCTGACTTGTGTCGGTTCCGACGCCTGTGAGTGTCTCTCCGGAATCTCCGCCTTCCGTCTCGTCAGACTGTTTTCCGGTCTCCTTGAATGTGATGCTTGTATTCTTTCCTGTGAAGCCTTCCATGTTGAGTGTCCCGGTTCTGGAAGAAATCTTCGGGTAGATCTGGACAAGATTTGCGATCTTCTCCTCCAGATACTCATCCTGGCCCAGCTTGACCGTCACGCTCCCGTAGCGCAGCGTCATGTTCCCGCTGCTGTCGAAGCTGACGCTGTCCGGAATAAAGTCCGACTGAATCAAAAGCTGCGTAATGCTCAGCATTGTGCGGAAGGTGGAGGTATTGGTAACCGGAAGTTTCTGATATAGTTCCGGACTCCCGGTATCGACTCCTGTGACAAGCGGAACCCCGCTTCTCACCTCGTCGGTGATCATCTGGACGATCCCGTTTTCATCGAAATACACATTCTTTCCATCCACCTGAACGCGGCCGATCAGGCTGCTCTCCACCACCGTGACCTTCACAGAGGTCGGAGACTGAATCGATGCTTTCACAGAAGTCAGGTACGGCGCCTCCGGGGACGCGACGGCACTTCTGTATTTCCAGGCAAAATAGAGGGTGTTTTTCAGAAGGCTGGTAGATGTCAGATCACTGCTGATCTGATCTGTACTGTAGCGGTCATTTCCTTCAACCGTCACATGCCGGATCTGAAATCCGTACACCACGATCAGCGTAGCCGCCGCAAGCACAGCAAGAAAGATAACAATTGCACGAAGAATTCTGTTCACAGACCTCTCTCCATATCCAGGTGGTTCAGGCAAACTGGCGGTGTATGACAATACCAGCCGTCTCGCCTGTTTTTATGCCCTCCGCGGTGAAACACCGTGCGGAGGGCATCAGATATCCGGCAGTCTTATTCACAGCAGGCAGAAGTCCCCTGGGACCTTGCCGCCGGTCATGAGATAAGCGCTGCCGGTCAGGGTAGCATTTACAATTCATGTAAGGGAGCGGACATATTCCTTGAAGATTCTGCCGCGCTCCTCATAATTCGGAAACATTCCCCAGCTGGCGCAGGCGGGCGACAGCAGCACGGCATCCCCCGGTCTGGCCAGTGACACACACTTGTCAAAGGTTTCCCGGAAGGTATCGCACAGATAAACCTCCGTAAATCCATGCTTCCTGGCACATTCGGCAATCTTTTCCTTTGTCTGTCCGACCAGAACAAGCGCGCGTACTTTTCCACCGAAGCTCTCGATCCACTCGTCGTAGCTGCTCCCCTTGTCGTAGCCACCGCCAATCAGGATCGTCGGCCGGTTCATCGCAAGAACTGCCCGGATCGCGGCATCCGGATTCGTTCCCTTGGAATCATTATAATAGGCGACTCCGCCTACCTCCTCCACGAACTCGATCCGGTGCTCAACCGCCTTGAAGGCTCTCAGGACTTCACAGATCTCCTGAAGCGGAACACCGGCAGCCAGCGCCGAGAGAGACGCTGCAGCAACATTTTCGTAATTGTGCGTCCCAAGCAGTCTCAGCTCATGAACGTTTATCACATCCTGTGTCGTGCCGCTCTTTCGGTCCGCGAGCTTCAGGACATCTCCATCCAGATACATGCCATCCTCAAGCGTGCGTCTGCTTGAAAAATACCAGACCTTCACACGGTCCTTCACGGATTCTCCAAATGCGTGCAGGACATCGTCCTCATAATTCAGGACCAGGACATCTTCCGGTGTCTGGTTCTCTGCGATCCGCTCCTTCACCCGTATGTATTCTTCCATCGTGTGATGGCGGTTTAAATGATCGGGCGTGATGTTCGTAATCGCGGCGATATGCGGGTGGAACCGGTCAATCGTCTCGAGCTGAAAGGAGCTGACCTCTGCCACGCAGACCGAAGACGCGTCTGTCCTGAGCGCGGCATCCGTATAGGGATTCCCGATGTTGCCGACCACGTACACATGCTGCCTTCCCAGGTGGCGCTTCATAATTTCCCCGAGAAGCGAGACCGTCGTCGTTTTTCCGTTGGTTCCCGTGACGGCCATGACAGTTCCCTCAGAGCAGCGGTATGCCAACTCGATCTCTCCCCAGATCGGGATCCCTGCCTCCCGGATGCGGCGGACAGGCGGTATATCTGTCGGCACGCCCGGGCTCATGACGCACAGATCCAGTCTCCCGAGCTGTTCATCAGAGAGCGTTCCGAGCACAATCGAAATGTCCGCCCCCTTCGGCAGGGAGGCCCTGATCCCTGCCTCATCCAGTTTCTCATTGCCATCATACAGTACCGGTCTGGCTCCGATGTTCAGCAGCAGCCTGACAGAGCCAATCCCGCTCTTCCCGGCCCCGACAACCAGTACATTCTTGTCCTTTAAATCCTGTTTCACAATTTCTCCTCTGCCGCTCTGCGGCATCTGACCTCCCCCGATGTAACCTGTCTTCTGCCTGATACTTCCTGTTCAAGCCGGCTCCGGCCCTGCTGCCGGCGCTCTTTCAGAGCACTTGCACAGATCGCATCCCCGGCCCCTTACAGGCGGATGCTTGCCAGAAGGCAAAGCAGGATGGTTACAATTGTAAACACACCGACAACCCTGGTCTCCGACCACCCGCTGAGTTCAAAATGATGGTGAATCGGCGCCATCCGGAAAAAGCGTTTTCCGCCTGTCTTCCGGAAATAGGTCACCTGGATGATGACGGAAAGCACTTCCACGAGATAAACCAGTCCCACAATCAGGATAAATATCGGCATCTTCATTGTGTACGCACACCCGGACACAAATCCGCCCAGCGCCAGGGATCCGGTATCCCCCATAAAAACCTTTGCAGGATGGACGTTATAAAGCAGAAAGCCCAGCAGGGCACCGAATGTCGCCGCCGTGATCGGTTCGATATTCCCTCCGAGTGTCATGGACGCATAGGTAAAGAAAACGGCCACCGCTGCTGTTACAGAGGAGGAAAGACCGTCCAGGCCATCGGTGAAATTCACCCCGTTCACGGTCCCGATGATCGCGAGGTAGGAAAGGATGGTTCCAAAAATCCGAACCCCCATCCCCGATATGACTTTCCCTTCGGTGAACGGAATCAGGAAATCGAAGCATTCCGGCTCCCTCACCCAGAGGAAGATCACAAAGATGGTTGTCACGACAATCTGAAACGCCATCTTCTGCTTCGGAAGAAGTCCGTCTGATTTTCTCTTCACAACCTTCAGATAGTCATCGAGAAATCCGATGACGCCGAATCCCGCAGTCAGAATCAGAATCGGGATAATCCTCGGATAGCGGGAGGCAAAGACCAGAGAGGTCAGGATGACCGATGTCAGGATTGCGATGCCGCCCATTGTCGGCGTCCCGGCCTTCTTGAGATGACTCTGAACGCCCTCCACCCGCTCGGTCTGTCCGACCTTCAGTCTGATCAGAAACGGAATCAGAATCGGGCACAGTACAGCCGTCATCATAAATGAAAGAAATACCGCCAGTATGGTATCCAGGCTAATCGTCATCTCAGTTTCCTCCTGCTCCGGCGATCGTCACATCCCCGGCCTGCTCCCTTGCCTGATCCGACACCTCTGCCCCGCTCCAGGTCGAATCCGACTTCTTGTCATCCTGCTGCTCTTCCGGCGGACTTGCGATATCAGGATTGTCTGCCGGCAGCTGTGAATCCGACTTGCTCTTCAGGGCGGACAGATCGACCTCAATCACATTTCCCTTCGCATCCGTCACAGTCCCCGCATCCCGGTTCACCGTCACCCCGTCGATCACATTCCCGCTGCTGTCCACAACCTCGCCCTTTGCGTTGACAGCTGCGTCATTGTACAGCTTCCCGTCTGCTCCAAAGCACTGGAAGGTCGCGCTCTTGATTTCATTTTCGACCGTCTCATCCTTTGTGATGCCCAGTTCCTGCAGAAGCTGGTCTGTGACGGGTTCTGTCGGATAAATTCCCATATACGGGAACACCTGCGTAGCGATCTTGCGGAAAAGTGTCTGCGGATAGGAAGAGTCTGCCTGCTCTTCCACATTCGGCTCATCGATGACAACATAGATGACCACCTTCGGGTCATCGATCGGCGCCGCTCCGATAAAGGAAACAAGATATTTTCCTTTTGCACGCTTTCCGGTTTCCGGATCGATCTTCTCTGCCGTTCCGGTCTTTCCACCTGTCAGATATCCGGGTACCCTCGACTTCTTTCCGGTGCCCTGTTCCACGGCTGTCTGGATATAACGCCTGATGTAGCGGGAAACCTCCTGAGAGACCGGCTGGCGAAGCACAAGCGGCTCCACCGTGCTGGATGTCGTTCCGTCTGCGTTCAGGATCGCTCCAACCACATGCGGCTGGTAGTAATACCCTCCGTTGATCGCTGCACTGAAGGCTGCTGCCTCCTGCACCATGTTGACCGTAAATCCCTGCCCGAAGGAACAGGTTGCCAGCTCAACCTCGTGCATCGTGTTCTCGTTGTAGATCACACCGGCATTCTCATTCGGCAGGTCGATGCCCGTCTGGCTTCCGAAGCCGAATGCTTTTTCATACCGGATGAAATTCTTTACCCCCAGCTTGGCACCGACCTCCATCAGCGCGACGTTGCAGGAATTGACGATGGCATACTCCAGCGTCTCGTCCCCGTGTCCGTAGATGTTGTCACAGTTGATCTTCGTGTCCGTGATGAACAGGGAGCCGCCGCAGTAAAAATGGTCCCCGTCATGGACCACCCCTTCCTCAAGGGCAGAGGCAACTGTAATCGGCTTGACAACCGATCCCGGCTCATAGCTCTGGGACACACAGAAATTCTCCCAGCTTTTATTCAGCGCCTCCACATAGGCATCATTGCCCATCTTTTTTATTTCTTCCTGCGTATAATCCCCGTATGGATCACTGAGATCATACTCATGGTTGGACGCCATGGCCAGAATGCTGCCTGAGTTAGGATCCATGACGATCACACCGACGTTTTTCGCGCCTTTTCCGTCCGAATCCTCCGTTCCGTACTCCTTGTCAAACGCATCGATCTGATCCTGGACTGCCTGCTGGATGTTCATGTTCAGCGTCATCTGAACCGTTTTCCCGTTGTCCGGTTCAATCGTAGACTGCTCAACTCCGGAGCTGCTGTCCAGATAACCGAACTGCCTGCCATCGGTTCCGGTCAGTGTTTTATTGTAGTAGTTCTCGATCCCGGTCACGCCATCGCCGATATCATTGGAAAAGCCGACCACATTCGCTGCAAGTGTTCCAAACGGGTAGGTCCTCTGGTAAACCTCCTCGAACCAGACCCCCTGGATATCTGCACGCTCATCCTTCTCCGCCTGCAGGACCTTATCGGACTTGCCGCCGCTCTTCTCCGTTTCCTCGAGGTCCTTTCCGGCTTTATACGCCTCAAAGGTATCTTTCTGGTCTTTCGTAACCTTCTGCACCAGGACCTGGTACCGGGAGTTCTTCGTCGCATCAGAAGTTATAATCTTCCGGACCTTGTCCTCGTCCACGCCGAATTCCTTCGATACCGCCCGGATGGTCGGCTCGACATAATCCTCATCCTGGTTGATCGCATAGCAGTCGAGCACAACATTATATCGTCTCTCGCTCCGTGCCATGACAATCCCGTTCGCATCCACAATCTCGCCGCGTCTTGCCGGAATGGTTCTGGAGCTGTAGGTCTGCTGAGAAAGGACCTGCTTGGCATACTTGTTTCCCTTTGAGGCATTCACCACCGCGATCCGTATCAGAAGAAATACGATACATAACAAAACGAATGCAAATGCGGCTGTCAGCCTCCTTTGCATTCCTCTTGTAAATCTCTTTTCTTTTTTTTGTTTCCTGTTTCCTGTGGAAGTCAAATGTTTCTGTCTCCCCTGTTATTTGGAAGGAATCTCTCCATACTGCTTGACGTAATCGCTGTCCGGACTCTGATACGTGACGATCTGGCTCTGACTCGGGTATGTCATCCCGAGGTCGTCTATCGCCCGCTGTTTCAGCTTCTGAAGGTCGACTCCCGAAACGATCTCATTGTACGTTGTATCATTCTCAATCTTCAGGTTGTTGATCCTTGTCGTCAGCTCTGTCACCTGCTTCTGGTTATATGTGCAGATTGTCTGCTGCTTCAGGAAATAGATGCAGATCATGACCGTCACCACAGCACACACAGAAAGAAACACAACATACCGCATGTCCATATGCCGTGCACGTTCCCGATTCCGGATGACCTGCTGACTGACCTCGTGCACGCCTCTTTCCTGTGCCGGGAATACAGCCGCCTTCCGGACCGTATTGCCTTCTGCATACGCAGTATAGCGCTGCCCTCTGCCTCTTTCAAATTGTGCAATGTTTCCTGACTTTATCTTTGCCATGATTTTCCATCCTGCATTGTTCATCTTTCTGAAATCAGCGGTCCGGGAAGCGAAATTCAGTCTCCCCAGATGATTTCCGGTCCCTGCCTTGCTCTGCCATTCTCCCCGCAGAAGCGAAAGACCGCCGTATTCTTTCAGATGATTGTCCGCTCAAAGACACGCAGCTTTGCGCTCTTTGACCTTGGGTTCTCTTCAGTCTCCTCCTCCGAAGGGATGATCGGTTTTCTGGTTATCACATGTCCCTTGGATTTCTTTCCGCACACGCAGACCGGGAATTCCGGTGGGCAGGTGCAGGGATTTTCATTTCGCCTGAAAGCCTCTTTCACAATCCGGTCCTCCAGCGAATGAAATGTGATGACGCAGATTCTTCCGCCGTCTGCAAGAAGGTCAATCATCCCGTCAAGGGAATCACTGAGAACATCCAGTTCCCTGTTGACCTCGATGCGGATTGCCTGGAAGGTTCTTTTGGCCGGGTGTCCGCCGCCCTCCCTTGCTTTCGCAGGAATCGCAGCCTTTATAATGGAAATCAACTCCCCAGTCGTTTCAATTGGTTTTTTCTCCCGCTCCGCTGTAATGTGCTTTGCGATATTCCTTGCAAACCGTTCCTCGCCATACTCCCTTATGACTCTGGTCAGTTCCTCGATGGAATACCCGTTTACGACTTCCCTTGCCGAAAGCTTCTGCCGCTGATCCATCCTCATGTCCAGCGGTGCATCCGCCCGGTAGCTGAAACCGCGCTGCGCATCATCGAGCTGATAGGAAGATACGCCCAGATCCAGAAGAATTCCGTCTGCCGATCTTACACCAAGCTCTGACAGCCGCTCTCTCATCTCCGAGTAATTGCTCCGGATGATCGAGACTCTGTCTTTATATGGTTCGAGGCGCCTTGTTGCGGCCTCGATCGCTGCGGCATCCTGGTCGAATCCAAACAGCCTTCCCTCCCCGGAAAGCCTCCTCGCAATCTGACTGGAATGCCCCGCTCCGCCAAGCGTTCCGTCCACATATGTCCCTTCAGGCCTGATCTTCAGACTGTCGATCACCTCATTCAACATGACCGGCTTATGCTGAAACTCCATCTTTCATCCTCCTTTGCCGGGCCCTTAATCCGGCGATGAGTCTTACAGACAAAGGTCCAGACCATCCAGCGCCTCCATGGACTCGTCGATGTTGTCCTCTTCTGCCTGCCTGTCGTACTGCTCCTTTGACCAGATCTCAATCCGTTTCATAGAGCCTTCCACGACAATGTCTCTCTGAAGATGAGCAAAATCCCTGAGCACCTCCGGCACAAGAATTCTCCCCTGCTTATCCATTTCACAGAGAGTCGCGCCTGCAGCAAAATGCCTGACAACCGCTCTGGCGTTTTTGTTTGTAAGTGGCAGTGCGGCCAGTTTCTCTTCGAAGGAATTCCATTCGCTCATCGGGAAGACATAGAGGCACCCATCCAGTCCCTTCGTCATCATGAACGACTCGCCGAGCTGTTCACGGAACTGTTTCGGGATGATCAGTCTGCCCTTTGCATCCAGGGTGTTATAATTTGCACCATAGAACATCCGAATTCCTCACCCGGAAATGAGGCGCCGGAAAGATGGATCTTTTCCATTTTTCCTCCCTTAAACACCACATTTCACCACTTTCTACCACTACGGCTCTTAGTTTAAAGCATCCTAGTGCATTCTGCAATGGAGAACATCTGTTTGCAGTCTCTGTTTTATGCACTTTTTTTGCTCCTTTTTCTACCACATCTGCCCGGCATGATGTGTATACTACACATGATGTTGTTTCAGATCCAAAAGAGGCCATGGAAAGAGCCCTGAAAAAAACTTCATCTGCAAATTTACAAGTTTTTCCATCTTTTCTATAATGAAGGCGAAACAAATCGAATGCATTGACAGAGGGAAATCGATGAACTATTTTCTTGACTCCTGGAGACCGGGATTTCACCTCTCTCCACCGGACGGATGGATGTCAGACCCCGTCGGTCTGTGTCAGATGAACGGCATCTACCACATTTTTTTCTTGTATACACCGGGAGACCCGACCGGCAGGTCCACGAAAGTCTGGGGACATTTCCAGGGCCGCTCGCTGACGGAGATGAAGTATGAGGGGATCGCGATTGCGGCTGGCGAACATGAGCGAGACGGTGTCTATCCAGGTTCTGCCCTCGTCGATGAACATGGCATGAACCTGTTCTACAGCGGCATCATCCGGTGTGCACCGGGCGAGTGCCCGGACGACGAAAACCGAATATCCAATCAGCTTCTGATCTGCTCAGAGGATGGCCGGGATTTCAGCCGGAAAACGCTTCTGCTCTCGAATCCTGATTACCCGGATAACCTGACATTGATGATTCGGGATCCGAACGTCTGGAAGGAGAACGACCGGTACAACATGGTGCTGGCAGCCGGGATGAAGGACAGTCCGCCGGATGGTGATGCTGCGGCGCCTTCATCCGCTTCGAGCATAGATGAAGCGGAATCCTGTACAGACGGAGGCAAAAAGAGTCACAGGAACAGGCCCGGGAACGGCTGCGCCCTCGTTTATACCAGCAAAGACCGGATCCACTGGGACTATCTGAAGGAGTACTACATCCCGGAGGGCTTCGGGTACCAGTGGGAATGCCCGGACTACTTTCATCTTGACGGCAAAACAGTGCTGTCCGTGTGCCCGCAGGGGCTGGATCAGGAGGACTACCACTTTCAGAACCACTATTCCGCCGGCTACTTTTTCGTGGAGGGAGAGACGCGCGGCGGCCAGCTGGTTCGAAGAGAAAGCTTCCATGAGTGGGATCAGGGCTTTGACTTCTATGCGCCGCAGACATTCGAGGATGCGGCCGGGCGCAGAATCCTGCTTGCTTGGGCAGGGATGCCAGATGCCTCCTATACCAATCTCACGGCAGACAAGGAGGGCTGGCAGGGAATTCTGACCGTCCCGCGCCAGCTGAGCGTCCGGAACGGCAGAATCCTGCAAAGGCCGGTCGATGAGATCCTTGCACTCCGGCAGACCCGGCTTGCACCGATGAACGGGGAGCCGGTCAGCTATGAAAACGGCACCGGCGAGCTGATGATCGGGGACGGGGACGGCAGTGTGCGCGTTCGGATCGGAAGCCTGCTTCAGCCGAATGTCGTAACGCTTCAGTACGAGGAGGGAGTTGTCACGCTCTCCCTTGAATCCGGTGTACGGAGGCTTTCAGCAAGGGCTGCGGCAGCGGCTCAGGCGGAGGGTGCAGTCCTTGCTGCTGACAGCCTTGTAGGCAGAGAGGACATCGCAGAAGCAGCAGCGAGGGCGTCCGGCGGTCGGAAGCTTCGGCGGGCAAAGGTCGGCGCACTCAGGAATCTGAGGATTCTGGTTGATTCCAGCATCATCGAGATTTTCATCAATGACGGGGAACACGTCATGACAACCCGGTACTATCCCAATCACAAGGATTCAAAGGTCCGGATGGTGAACGCGGAATATGGTCTTCGATCCTGCCAGTCCTGGGAATATCGGGAAATGGATGTCCCGTTCCCGGTCTGACCGCAGACTGATTACAGTGTCAAAAGTCCGTCACCACGCATGCTTGCATGCGAGTGGTGGCAGGACTGATTGACACGCATGTCATAAACTTGTTATCTGGGAGCTTTCATGGAAATCTATCGGGGAAAGGTCCTGCACAGCGGAATCGCTGCCGGGAAGATTCACATTCTGGAGCGCGGGCTCCATGTGGAAAAGAAAAAAGCTGTCGCAGATGTGGATGCGGAAGTAAACCGCTATCTTTCCGCGCGGAAATCGGCAGAAACGGAGCTGATGTGCCTGAAGCAGCAGGCAGCTGATGCGGTCGGGACTGAGAATGCAGCGATATTCGAGGCACAGGCACAGCTTCTCTCCGACAGCGAGCTGAACCGCGGTATTCTCGATCTCATCCGCAGTGAAAAGGCCAATGCGGAGTATGCTGTCTTCACGATCGCCCGAAAATACACCGATCTGTTTTCAGCCATGGGAAGCGACTATTTCAGTGCCAGAAGCGCCGATCTGCTGGATGCCATCCAGCGTCTCATCCGCATCCTGAAGGGGACCGGAAGGGACCGGAAGCTGGAAGAGCCCTCTCTGATTGCGGCCACGGATCTGCTGCCTTCTGACACCCTCCAGCTGGACCGCGAGCTTGTGCTGGCCTTTATCACGCTGGAGGGCTCGCCTCTTTCCCATGCCGCCATCCTGGCCCGGGGGCTGGATATCCCGGCTGTCAGCGGAATTCCGGTCCGGGAGGAGTGGGACGGACATCAGGCAATTGTAGACGCCGAGAGCGGGACGCTGTGCATTGACCCGGACAAAGAGACAGAGCGCCGTCTGTTGATGCGCCGCACTTCGCTGCTGGAAAACCGCAGCCAGTACCGTGCCATGATCGGGCAGGAATCCGTTACCACCGACGGAAAGCCGATCCGGCTCTATGCCAACATCGGGACGCCGTCCGATATCGCGTCCGCGCTTGAGAACGACGCAGAGGGTGTCGGTCTGTTCCGGACGGAGTTTCTCTGTCTTGGCAGAAGAACCATTCCGGACGAGGAGGAACAGTTTAAGAGCTACAAGGAAGCCTGCCGCCTGATGGGCGGCAGGCCGATCATCATTCGTACGCTTGACCTGGGTTCGGACAAGCAGTCAGAGCTTTTGAACCTGCCGCAGGAAAAGAATCCGGCGCTCGGATTTCGGGGAATCCGGATCGGTCTCACGCACCCGGAGCTTTTCTCGTGCCAGCTCCGGGCAATTTATCGGGCCAGCGTCTGTGGGAACCTGTCCATCCTGTTCCCGATGATCACCTCTGTCCGGGAAATCCTCCAAATCAAAAAGCTCATCCGCAGTGTGCAGGATGAGCTGACGAAGCGCCAGATTCCCTGGCGCAGCTGTCCGATTGGCATTATGATTGAGACCCCTGCCTCCGCTCTTCTCTCCGATGAGCTGGCCGGAGAGGTTGACTTTTTCTCGATCGGAACCAACGACCTGACACAGTATACACTGGCGATGGACAGGCAGAACGGAAGCCTCGATTCCTTCTACGACCCTTACAGCGAAGCTGTCATGAAGGAGATTGAGATAACAGTCAGAAATGGCCACAGGTACGGCTGCCAGGTCGGTATCTGCGGAGAGCTTGCGGCTGACACGGCTGTCACCGACAGGCTTCTGAAGATGGGGGTCGATTCCCTTTCTGTCTCCCCGCATATGATTCTCCCGGTCCGGAAAGCCATCCGGGAATCCTGCACCGATCCCGTTCCTGCTTTCTGAACAGGCGAGGCTGCAGCCCTCGCAGCTGCCGTGCCCCTTCCATAGCCTGGCTTTGGTTCGTATGGAATATGACAGCTTCGGGACAGATAGCCGTGTCCCCGTCACAGCCGGGCTTCGGAGGAAGGGTTCAGTCGGGGATGCCTGTCTGGATATCAAGCCGGAATCCATCCCACATGCTGGCAGAAACGTTGTAGTCTCTCAGATCCGTGACAATCCTGTGATAGAATGCCTGTCCGCCATGCACAATGTCGTAGGTCCTCGCATCCCCCCTGGCTTCCAGGTGCCGGCCGAAGGAGCTGTTCTCGATATCCTCCGCCCCGTAATCATCCGAGGAGCCATCCGGCCAGAAAATATACAGCCTGGGGATCTGAGGCTCCGAATTATACCGCACATCTCCAATCTGCCTGAGCAGTTCTCTCCCCTGTGCCTCGTAGCTGCACAGAACATGCGCATAGCGCCAGACTGTCCTCGTAAAATCCGAGACGCGCAGCTGCATCAGCCAGTCTTCATCCATCATGCCATGACCGTCATCTTTCGAGATGATCAGAACAATCGGAAACTGCCGCTCTCCCTTGATCGCCGCAGCCACCTCTCCGATCTGGTCCTCCCTGAGAATCCGCCTTCTTCCGGAGCAGGGCAGACCATTGGAGATCCCGACATTATCCACAATATTCTTGTAAAAAGCCGGGTAGCTGAAAAACCTGGAGGAAGCATCCGTTCCCGCGGACTCCTCCCGGTCAGGCTCTGCATACCCGTTGACCGTTTCCAGCCAGACCTGCGGCCGTGCGCCTTTCTCCGCCTTCCCGCCGATTTCCTCATCACCCGATGAAGGAGTTCCGTCGTAGCTCTCGTACAGATTGGCTTCGGCAAACCAGACCCTGCCGCCGATCTCCGGGTCAATGTGGCGCACATGCGCCTTCAGTCTGTGCTTCTCCTCGTTGTAGAGAACCGTCACATTGAAAGCCATAACCTCCGCATGGAAGGAAGATACCTTCTCCGGCATCCCATGGAACAGGCTTCCATATTTCTGGCTGATCCAGCTGTAGATGATATTGCTGCAGGTCTCAAAGAGAAGCTGTACCGAAGGCTTTTCCTCCTGCCGCATACGACTCCCATCCACCACCGTTTTCATCTGAAAAACAGTATGCCTGGTGAGCGGACGGATTTCATAGTGCCTGGACTCCGCATCCGTGTCCTCCCGGCCATCGTTGTAGACATCCCGTTTGCTGAAGACCTCCTCCAGCCGGGGATCGTGAAATACGCTGTCATTCAGGAGTGCGATGATCGTGTTGACATTGATCGGAATTCTCCGCGATTTCGCCAGAAGCTGTCCGATCAGAACCGGCCGCGGCGTGCGGAATATCTTTTTTGCCAGATTCTCCGTATTGACCATGTCCTCGTTCAGAATCTTCTCGACTTCCGGATAGAGCTGTGCCGCTCCCAGCTTCAGTCGGAAATGACTCTTCACCATGTCGCTCCACCTTCCGGACTTGTACAGCGCATGCCCCAGGTCCTCGAAGAGCGTCACCATCGATTTGTCGCACAGCTCCAGCGTCGCAAGGATCGAGTTGAAATACCTGGAGAATCCCGGATAGTGGCTCCAGAGCTCCTCTCCCTTGTACCGCATGTCATGCTCAACCTCATGCCAGCCTTCAAAAAACATCGTCTTGATCTGGATCTCGAAGGTATCATCGATACACATGTCCCAGGTCTGGGGCGAAATCTCTGCCTTCAGATAGGCAGGCAGCCGGAAGACGCCGTTGAGCTTCTGCGGCTTGAACTCATCCTCCTCACGCTTGGAAGTCGACCAGTTGACCACATCGAACGTATTCGCCATGATATTCTGGCAGATTGAAATGTCATCATCAAAGTACAGGTTGATGCGCACCCCGATCAGATCCTGAAGCTTATGGCCCTGGTTATAATCCTTCCGCTCAAACTTACTCTCCATGGAGGCAGCGGTCTTGATTCTCGAAAAACAACGGAAATAAAGACCGCACTGTTCCATCCGGTCGCTTATGATCCGCTTCAGATCCTGTTCCACCATCGGTGGAACCTTCACATTCTCTGCAAGCTCTTCTTTTGTAAAGAGGACCTGGTCTGTCTTCATATCCTCCGGGTCATCTATCGAATAGGGTCTGCTCATCGGTGAACTCCTGTATGCCGGCAGCTGCAGCCATGGCGGCTGCTGTCCGGCTGCGCATCATTGCGCATTGATCTGATTTCCGTACATATCATAGTTTTGTCCCGTCACAGGATCCGTCCAGGCTACCTGCGGCGTCTGCGTGCTGTTTCCATATACGGTAATATTCTCTGCCCCTGCGCCGGTTCCACTCTGCGAGCTTCCGGACGCGGAAGCCTGAGACGAGTTCGTCTGCGCTGTTGGGTTTGATGAATTCACAGACGCCTCTCCCTGTGACGCTGACTGGCTGCTGGCTCCTGCGCCTGCCGAGGATGCGCCTCCATTCATGTAGGGCTGGATGGTGGAAGCCTCATTCGGATACTTCTCGATGTAAGCCTTGAAAATCTCATCCGCTTTTGTGTAATCACCCTGGTTGTAGTAAGCAAACGCCAGATAATACAGGGCATTCTTGTAGTTGGCAGCCTTTCCTTCCTTGTCCGAATCGACTGCCTGCTGCAGAGCAGCCGCTGCTCCGGCATAGTCCTTGTTTACATATGCCTGGGATCCCTTCGTGAAGTACTGATTGAAAAGTGCATCTCCAATCTGGGATGTAATATCATCATACAATGTCTTCCCGGCACCGTCATAATCATCTGCTTTCAGTTTCCCGAGTGCCTCGACCGTCTTGATCTGGTCGCCAAGAACATAAAGGTCCGCGACCGAGAGCAGACTGTTGTAGCTTTCAATCCGGCTGTTTGCGTCATCCCGCTCCTTCTCAGCATTCTTTGCAGACTGATTGGCGCTGTCAATCTGATCCTGGAGGTCCTGTGCAGTCGCGGTCGCGGTCGCCAGAGACGCATTGGCATCCATGACCGACTTGTTTGCCTCATCGTTGGCGCTCTGCCGCACCTGTGGAACTGTCAGGAACCATACGATGGCTGCCCCCAGCAGAATTCCAAGAAAGATGTTGATGATTGTGGCGACCGTGGAAGAGTCCCTGAACGTTGTCGGCATGATGACAACATCATTTCCCGAAAGATACCGGACCGACTTCTCATCCTCCTGCCCCGGCGCACTACTTCTTCGTCTCGCAAATGGACGTCTGCCCCTTTCTCTGCGGACTTCCGTCAGGTATCTGAGTGTCGTTGTGTTGGTGTTGTCGATCTGCGCTGCTTTTTTCAAAAGCCTTCCTGCGCGATCCCACTCTCCATATTTCATATACAGAAGAGCCAGAAGCTGATACGCCTTGACCATCTTCGGATTCTGCGCGATCACCTTCTTGAGCTGCATGATGGCCATGTCCTCGTGGCCGCCCAGACAGTACTCAATCGACTGATTGTACTTGCGGATCGTAGAGTTGATGACATCAAGCCTGTTCTTATTGCTCTGAAGGATTCCCAGATATTGCTTGGCCAGATTATTTTCCGGTTTCAGATTGCTGCTGATTACCCACTCCACTAACGCTGAAACAACCTCGCCGGTCTCAAAATAGCAGAGGCCGAGCAGATTCCTTGCATCGATGTTTTCCTTGTTGAAGCGGACACTCTGCCTCAGAAGCGTCTGGGCTCCGGAAAGATCCCGCACAGAAGCCTTTTCCAGCCCTCTGTTATACAGAAGGTTGGAAATCCTCACAATCCGCTTCTGAATCGAGACATCCGCCCCGCAGTTTCTGCAGATGGTCTCACCGGTCAGTTCTGCCCCGCAGTAGATACACTTCATCGGACGCTCTTCCCCTTCTTCTCTTTTTCGTCCTGGATCATCTCTTTCAGAATATCCGTGACATCCGTCAGGTCTCTGCTGTAGATGGCATCCTCTGCTTCATTGACATCCATGGAAGGATGAAATTTCTTCAGCTCTTCCTCGTAATTGATCATACTTCACCTCTGACTATTTTTTCAATCGCGCCTGCCAGGTACAGTGAACCGGCGCAGAACAAAAGTCCGTCCCTCTTCCCTGCCACTGCTCTTCTGTATGCCTCCCGGATGTCGGGAACCGCCTCAACCGGACAGTCCGCATAGATACGGAAGATCTCCGCAAGTCTGTCTGCCGGAGCAACCCTTGGCCCGGCAATCTCAGTCGTCACAACAGCAGAAAAAAGACCGTCCGCGCACAGTTCCCGGATCATCGTCTGATAATCCTTGTCGGCAACGGCGGTAAAGAGAAGGGACACATTCTGTCTCTTCGCAATCCGCCTGACGGTCCGCAGGAACTGCGCAATCCCGTCCTCATTGTGTGCCCCGTCGACGATGACACCGGGTTCGATCATCTCCATCCTGCCGGGCCAGCGTGTCATGCCGACCGCCTTGATGACTGTTTCAGGATGAAAACACCCCTCCTTTTCCCCGAAAAGAGCCGCTGCCTGAAGCGCGATCAGGCAGTTCTCAATCTGATAATCGGCAAAAAAAGGAAGACGGACGTGTGCGTGTCCATAGTACCTGTTGTCCAGCGTAAATTCAATGCCGTCCGGCATGTAGGACACATCCGCCGGTTTCTCAGACACAATTGTCAGCGGTGCCTCCTGCTCCTGTGCGCGCCGGCAGATCACATCAAGTGCCTCCCGGACATCGAACTGCTCCCTCGGAAACCCGTCTGCCACGACGGGAACCCCCTTTTTGATAATGCCGGCCTTCTCGTATGCGATTTTCCCAAGCGTATCGCCCAGATATGCCATATGGTCAAAGCTGATGGACGTGATCACGGACAGATCAGGATGCCGGACACAGCTGGTGGCATCCAGCCTCCCGCCAAGCCCGGTCTCCATGACACAGACATCAATCTTCTGTTGTCTGAAGATCAGCATTCCCATTGCAAAAAGGAATTCAAAATAGGCCGGGTGCATCAGACCGTCCGCCTGCATCCTTCTCACACAGCCAAGGACCTCCTCAAACGCTTCTGTGAACTGCTCTTCCGGTACCATCCGTCCGCAGATTCTGAAGCGTTCCCTGACATCAACCAGATGCGGAGAGGTAAAAAGGCCTGTCCGCAGCCCCTCTTCCCTCAGAATACGGTCCAGGTACGCGCACACGGACCCCTTTCCATTCGTCCCCGCCACGTGAATCACCCGGAAACAGTCCTCCGGATGATTCAGGCGCAGAAGCAGATTTTCCGTATTTTCCTGCCTGGTTTTTTTTGTAAACCTGGGGATCTGATCTATATACCTGCATGCTTCATCAAAGGTCAACACTTTACCCTCGTCAGCTCAGAAAGTCCTTCAGCCGCTTGGATCTTGAGGGGTGCCTCAGCTTCCTGAGTGCCTTTGCCTCGATCTGGCGGATTCTTTCTCTTGTGACATTGAATTCCCTTCCGACTTCCTCCAGCGTCCTGGCACGGCCGTCCTCCAGCCCGAAACGAAGCGTCACAACCTCCCGCTCTCTGGATGTCAGCGAGCTGAGCGCATTGTTCAGCTCTTCCCTGAGCATACTGAAGGTTGCGGAGTCTGCCGGAGAGAGCGCCGTATCATCCTCGATGAAATCGCCCAGATGGGAGTCATCCTCCTCACCGATCGGCGTGTCGAGCGACACCGGATCTCTGGAAATCTTCAGAACCTCCCGTACCCTGGACTCCGGAACCCCAAGCTTGTCCGCGACCTCCGCCGGCGTGGGCTCCCGCCCGAGCTCCTGGAGCAACTGTCTCGACATGCGGAGCGTTTTGTTGATCGTCTCGACCATGTGGACCGGGACGCGAATGGTCCGTCCCGTGTCTGCAATTCCGCGTGTGATTGCCTGGCGAATCCACCATGTTGCGTAGGTCGAGAACTTGTATCCCTTCGTATAATCGAATTTATCGACAGCCTTCATCAGTCCCATGTTGCCCTCCTGGATCAGGTCCAGAAATGGCATTCCGCGTCCGACATACTTCTTCGCGATCGAAACCACCAGTCTCAGATTTGCTTCCGTCAGCTGATTTTTGGCATCCTGGTCTCCCTGCTCCACAAGCTTTGCCAGACGAACCTCCTGCTCGCTTGTGAGCAGCGGAACATTACCGATTTCCTTAAGGTACATGCGCACCGGATCCTCCGTCGAAACGCCGTCCAGGACATCTGCGTCATCCAGCTGTCCGGCCTCCGCCTCCTCGACCTCGGCCTCTTCCATATTGACCTCATCGTCATCCCCGGTTTCAATCAGAAGACTGTCATCCTCATCGGCATCCTGCCCTCCCTCATCCGGCATCTTGCCCCGGATCACATCGATGTTCTGCTCTTCCAGCGTCTGGTAGATGTGGTCTGTCTGTTCTTCATTCAGCGCAAAAGGCTCAAAGGCCTTGATGATCTCCTCTTCCTCGATGGTATTCTTGTTCTTCTTTGCTTCCGCAAGAATCTCCCTCAGCGTCTTGAGAAACTGCTGCTCCATGTTATGTGTATCGCTGCTGCTCATATTCTCTGTAACTCCTCTCCCGTTCTGTCCCCGTCCGGCCCTGTCCATCCTTCCCGGACTCGGAGCTATGACCGGCTGTGCCCCGCGTTTTCTTCCACACGCGGCAGCCTTGGCTGACTCTGCCGGAGGGTAATGACCGGCCCGCCCTTGTGTTCGATATAGGCTCGTGTAATCCGGACTGCGCCGATCTCATCGTCCTTCGGAACCTCATACATGATGTCGAGCATCATTTCCTCGATGACAGACCGGAGTGCCCGTGCGCCGGTATCCCTTTTCAGCGCTTCCTCCGCAATGCATGAAAGCGCATCCTCGTCAAACTCCAGCTTTACCTCATCAAGCTCCAGCAGTTTCTGATACTGCTTCAGAATCGCATTCTTCGGTTCCTTCAGGATCCGCACCAGCATATTTCTGTCCAGGCTGCAAAGCGAGAAGATCATCGGCAGGCGGCCGATAAACTCGGGAATCATCCCGAACTCCTTCAGATCCCCCGGCGTCACCTTTGCCAGAAGATCCGGATCGCTGTCATATGCATCCCTCAGCTGAGCGCCATAGCCGATGGAGGAGGCCTTTGTCAGCCGTTTCTTGATGATCTCCTCCAGTCCTGGAAATGCCCCTCCGCAGATAAACAGAATGTTCTGCGTGTTGATGGTGGTCATCGGCACCATCGCATTCTTGCTCATCGCGCCGACCGGGACCTCCACATCCGCACCCTCCAGAATTTTCAGGAGGCCTTGCTGAACCGACTCTCCGCTGACATCGCGTTGATTGGTATTCTGCTTTTTCGCGATTTTGTCGATCTCGTCGATGAAGACAATTCCGCTCTGAGCCTTCTCGACATCGTTGCCGGCTGCCGCCAGAAGCTTAGACAGAACACTCTCGACATCATCCCCGATGTAGCCTGCCTCTGTCAGCGCTGTCGCGTCTGCAATCGCCAACGGCACATCCAGGAGCCTGGAGAGCGTCTTCACAAGATAGGTCTTCCCGCAGCCTGTCGGGCCGATCATCAGCATGTTGGACTTCTCGATTTCAATGGCTTCTTTTGAGTTTGTATTGGTACGGACTCTCTTGTAATGGTTGTATACCGCAACCGATATCACCTTCTTGGCATAGTCCTGTCCGATCACGTACTCATCAAGCGCTGCCTTTATTTTATGCGGCGCCGGCAGCTCACGCACATCAAAGCGTGCCGGCGGAGCCTTCTCACCGGCTTCCTCTCCCTTTGTGCCTTCTTCCTTTTTCATGTTTCCCTGAAGGTCCGGAGAAAGGCCGGGATCCATCATGCCCATGCCCGGGAAATTCCTCAGATTCCCGAGATTGGACAGATTCAGCATATTCCGGATATTGGGGTCGTTCATCTGGTCAAATGACCGCTGCATGCAGTCTGCACATACCGTGAGCCCGCCCGGGATCGTAATCATCTTTCCGGCCTTGCTCTCCGTGCGATGACAGATAAAGCATACCTTTTCCTGGTGTCCGCCCTCCTCATCGCTGCTGCCGCTGCCTGCTGTATTCTGTTTGCTTTCGTCCTTCTCTTCCATTCGGCTCCTCTGATTTCTGCTTCCCTGTCACGATGATTATTCCAATATCACCTTTGTGGAGTATGTACGGTCGTATTTTCCGTCCTTGCCGGCACGCACGAAGGTTACCTTCACTGTATCTCCTGCTTTTGTTTCCTTCAGCGCATCTCTCAGATCCTCAACTGTCTCCACGCTCTGATCCCCGATCTTTGTGATCACATCATCAGCAGCAAGTCCTGCCTTCTCAGCGCCGGAGCCCTCCTCCACGGATGCCACATAGACACCCTTCGGCAGCCGGTAGACGATCTGATTTTCCTCTGAAATATCCGCCACGCGGACACCCAGCATCCCGGATTTTTTCTCAGAATCACCGGATTCAGACTCCGGCTGCGTCTCTTCAGCACGCTTCAGATTCCCGGATGGTTTTCCGATCGTCTGTCCCTGCTCCGGCGCCGTTGTCTGCGTTGTCTCTGTCTGCTTCTCCGTATCCTCCGGTTGTTTCTGTTCCGTCTCGGAAGTCATATTCTCTGTCTGTGCAGACTTCTCCCCGGATTCTCCAAACCGTCCGCTTCCCCGGCCGCTCAGGATATGACCAATCCCGGTTTTCGCGTCATTTGCCGGAAGCGCGTACCCCATCCGCTCAGTTGCATCCTGGCTGATCTTCCCGGCATTGATTCCAATGACCTCTCCGTCGAGATTCAGAAGAGCGCCTCCATAGTTGCCATAGTTAATCGACGCGTCTGTCTGAATATAGTCGTTTGAACCGTAGGCTGTCTTCATCGTGCGTCCGAGCGCCGACACGATTCCCTGTGTGACCGACTGCCCGTACCCGAGAGAATCACCGATTGCCACAACCCGCTCGCCAATCTTCAGGCTGTCAGAATCCCCAAAAGAGGCAACCCGGATCTGACCCTCTGCAGCGGCTCCAACATCCTGTTTTTTCACAGCAAGTACCGCCAGCTCCGTCCCGGCATCCGCTCCGACCAGCTCCGCATCCGCGAGCGTATCATCTGCCTGGGATTTTGCCCCGTTCTGGACCAGTCTGCTGCCGGCGTCCTCTGTCTCAGGAGCTCCGGCTGTCTTAGAAGAAGCTGTGTCATATATACCGGATTCCGTCTCTGCCTCTGTGGCTCGTTCTTCCTGCCTGCCTGAAACAGAGAAGCCCACCGTTATGTTCTGCGCCCGAGCAGCCAGATACGCGTCTGTCACAATATAGTAATATGTGTCATCCTCATCGATCACAATCCCGGATCCGACATTGCTCGTCTGGATCTGCTGCTCACCATAGAAAAAACTCTGAATCGTCTCCACCGACTGACTTGTGACGGAAACTACGGAAGGGAGGGCCTGAGCCGCCACATCCGACACATCGAGGGAGGTATTCAGCGAGACAGCATTCTTCCCAAGTTTTTCAGCCAGGCCTTCCTCTGATTCTGCATTCTTTTTCTCAGGCTTCTGCGTACTATCCCCTGCTCTTTGCTCCGTCTGAGGGGTGTCTGTCTGGCCTGTCTCTGAAACGCTTGTCTCCCCCGTCCCGGATGCCGGCGTGGTCAGCTGCGCTTTCTCAGATGATTCCTCCGTGTCGGCCTGTGCCTCAGTTTCCTTTGCTTCTGTCTCCTGTGCAATCTGAAAACCGGCTTCCGTCTCAATCTGCGCATGATCTTCCGTGTCTTCAGATCTCCACTTGTCCCGGTTGATAACCGCTGCCGAGATCGCTCCGACGACACCCGCCGTTACCACAAGAGTCAGCAGAATCCCCGGTACCTTGCTCTTGGGCTTGCTGAGCGGTTCCCCGGTCTGTGTATCAAACTTCGGCTCATCGTCAAAATCATGTTCCTTCGGCGGTTCCTGTGCAGGCTTCCCCTGCGCAGCCTGCTCCTGCATCTCGCCGGAGTCTCCTGCCTGTGGAGCTGATGGATTTCCCTGTTCCCCATCTGCACCATGCGCGCCCTGCATGCCAGAAGCAGGCTGTCCCGGCGTCTGGCCTCCGTCTTCCGTTCCCAGACTTCCGTCTTTCAGCTCCGGACCTCCGTCTTCCACTTTCCCGGTTTCTTCATCCGATACCTGACTTCCATCCTCCGGAGCCGATGACTCCGCTGCATCCCGGGTCTCATCCTCTGTCACTGAAAACGGATCCTCCGATGGCTTTTCTCCCTGCTCATCTGTGAAAGGATCTCTTCCCTGTTCATCCGAAACCTGGTCCTTATCATCATGGATTCCGTCGCTCATCGCTCTCATCTCCTTGTGTGGTTCATTGTTGGCAATCGTTTTAATCTACCATATCATTGTGTAGAATGTGTGGAGGTTCTTTTATTCTGTTCCCAGTATGCCGGACTGCCTGTGAGGATTCTCACAAGCCGGTCCGGAAGCTTCCGGTACTTTTTCCCCAGCTGGTATCCCGCATACTTGCAGCCGCTCTGCCACAAAAGCTGAGGCACCAGATATCCTCTTCCGCTCCGGATCAAGTCCGACGTTGTCTGCCGGACGAACCGCAGTCCTTCCCTGCTGCTCGAGGCCATATTAAAAATCTCCGGGTAGTCAGCCTGTGAAACCCCAAGATCAAAATTCCTGTGAAGCTGTCTGATCCCGCTGTAGTGATGTGCATGGTAAACCTGCGCGTCTGCACAATAGGCGATCCGGCCGCCATTCTGAATCATTTTCCCCGCGAGGATCATATCTTCATTGAAGATGACATCCCTCTCAAAACCACCAGCCTGGTCGTAGGCAGACCGTCTCCACATCGCACAGACATCAGAACAGAAAAATGTCTTGATGCCAAGCCGGTCCAGATCCGCGGCTGACTTGATGACAGAGGAGGGCGGATAATTAAATGTCCTGGCTTCCGCCTCCAGCACGCTGCTCTTCTTCCCCGGAAGCTGCCTCGCATACGCTGCCGCAACCGCCGGATCATCAAATGCATGCATCAGCCGCTCCACCAGCCTGCTGTCTCTCGGAAGCGCATCCTGTGTCATACAAAGCACAAGTTCAGTGTCTGTATGCCCGATTCCAAGATTTCTCGTCTTCCCGTGGCCGAAATCCCTCTGTCTGACCTCCAGCACCGTCAGCGCCGGGAATGAAGTCCGGAACTCCTCTGCAATTTCTGCTGCCTCCGTCCGCTGTGCTGTCCCGCACCCCTGAGGCTCCGGGATCGTATTGATGATCACAACTTCCTCAGGAATGTGCGTCTGTCTGGCCAGCCGGCGCAGAAGCTCATGAAAAAGCGGCCCCGGGCAAAAGGCCGGAATAACAACCCCAACTGTTTTCTCCATCATCCGATACCTGTATTGGTCACAATCTGCTGAGAAATCGACTGAACCGTCGATGTCGGCGTATAATCATTCTGCCCGAACAGGAAGGCGTGAAGTTCCTTCACATTGGCTGTCAGGTTGACCGGAACCACACAGTCCCCTGCCGGTGTGTCCGCCGGCTGTTGTTCAAACGGGAAGCCCGTCGAATCGCCAAGCGTCAGGCCTGACATCTCCGAAACAAGCCCCATGATTTCGGTGTTTGAGAAACTGGTTGAAATGTAAGGAAGCATTGCGTCCGCGACCTGGAGCATCTTCGTGGTGCCTTCCTTCTTCGCGATCTCAAAAATCTGCGTCAGAACATTCCGCTGCCGCTCTGTCCGTTTGTAATCATCACCAGATGTGTAGCGGATCCGGCAGTACGCCAGTGCCTGAATCCCGTTCAGATGCTGGTACCCGGCGGAAGTCACCGGCGTGATCTGCGCTCCGGTCACTTGCGCATTTTCTGTCTGATACCCGTTGATATAGGGCAGCTCATCCTCTGTGACATTGATATCCACACCACCGATGAGATCAACTGCCTTTACGACAGCATTGAAATTGACCGCTACATAATCTGAGATATCCAGATCCAGATTCTTGTTCAGCATATTGATCGAGCGCTCGGGTCCCCCGAAGAAATAGCATTCCGTCGCCTTTCGGAATTCTCCGTTCGTATTATCCAGATATGTATCCCGGTAGACGGAAACCATCTTCACATCTTTCGTGCTTTTGTTGATGCTGCAGATCACGATTGTGTCGGAGTGGGAATCCTTCGTCAATTGTCCCTCTCTGGAGTCGACCCCGTAAATCACAAAGTTCTGATAGCCTTTTTGAGACTGTATGCCTTCATTCTTCAGGATATTTCCCAGATGGACACGATCCAGCCTTGAAAACCGGTACACGCCAAACAAGACGACTGAAAGGATGATCAGAAGGACAAGCCGCACGATAAAGCGGCTTTTTCCGCTCTTTTTTGACTTCCGTTTTCCTGATGAGCGGGCTGACTGGTGCGCCGTTCCGTAGGTGCCCCGAAAGCGGGGCGCTTCCTGCTCCGTTCCGTAGTTTCCCTGAAAGCGGGGCGGTTCCTGCTCCATCCCATTGGGTCCCCGAAGGCCGGATGAGTCCTGCCAGCGTGACGGCTCATAGGAATTCTGCGGGCGGCGTGCCGTATATCTGCCCTTCCGGACATCGTCTTCGTCAAAGTCCTCGTATCCGCCCTCATAGCGGTCATCATACGGGTCGTTTTCCCACCTGTGCGTTCTGGAAGACTGCCTCCTTCCCGGCCTTTCCTCATCCGCCCGTCCATCCTGTCCGTAGAAGTCTTCGTTCCACTCGTCGCGGCGGCGATATCCACTCTGATCAGAACGCCAGGAGCCTTCCGGCCTCCCGAATTCCTTCTGCCGGTCATAGCTGTCTCCGACTCCGTACCCGTCCTGATGTCTGGACGAAACCCGCCTGCGGCTGTAGGGTTGCTCCTCCTCATACAGGCGATTGTCCCGGTCCTGGTATCTGCTCCCGCTTCCGCGGCTCGACTGGCTGCCTTTCTCCCGATTATTTCTTCCGTATGCCATAAAAATCCTCAATATGCATTTTTGTTGACAAATCCCTTGAATACTGTCAGAAACAGGATCTTGATATCCAGTCCGAACGTCCAGTGCTCTATATAATAAATGTCATAGTCAATCCGTTTCCGTATGGACGTGTTCCCCCGGTACCCGTTGACCTGTGCCCAGCCCGTCATCCCGGGGCGGACCTGATGTTTGACCATATACCTTGGAATTTCCTCCCGGAACTTTTCCACGTACTGCGGCCGTTCCGGTCTCGGTCCGACCAGACTCATGTCTCCCCTGAGCACATTGAACAGCTGCGGGAACTCATCCAGCGATGTCCTCCTGATGAATCTCCCGACCTTTGTCACTCTCGGATCGTTCTGCGTCGTCCAGCCCTTCTTCTCCTCCTCAGGATTCTGGACCTCCATGGAACGGAACTTGTACATCTGGAAGGGACGGTTGTGAAGACCGACCCGCTCCTGGCGGAAGATCACCGGCCCCTTTGATGTCAGCTTCACCGCCAGAGCGGTCCCGATCATCACCGGAGAGAAGATAATGATCGCAAAAATCGACACCACAATGTCAAACAGTCGCTTCACCATCGCATTGAATGTGTCGGAGAGCGGCACATAGCGGATATTCACAACCGGAAGCCCCAGAAGGTCTTCCGTGTACGGTCTGGACGGAATGATATCGGTGTAATCCGGAACAAACTGTGTGTGGACGCCGGATTTTTCACATGATGCTACAATCCGCTTCAGCTTATAGTATTCCGAAAGGCTCAGTGTAATCGCAATTTCATCCAGATTGTTTTCGGAGAGAATGTGTTCCAGCTCATCCGTCCCGCCCAGGACAGGCACCCCGTCGTACATATTGCCCTTCTTCGTGTTATCATCGAGGATCCCGTGAACCTGATACCCCCACTGGGGATTCTGCCGGATCCGGTCAATATATCCCTCAGCTGCTGCGCTGCACCCCACCATCATCATGTGCTTGAGGTTCATCCCCTTGCGGCGAATCCGGTGCAGCATCATCCGGATGACATTCCGCTCGATCACCAGGCTCAGAAAATTAATCCCGGTGAACAAGAACAGCATCTGTCTGGAGAAGTCCTGCTGCCGGATGACATACAGACAGAAGATGAACATCAGAAGCCCGACCATGTTGGCGAGGAAGATGTTTCCGGCCTCTACCCGTTTCCCGGATATTCTTCTCGGCTGGTAGAGCCTGAATCCGTCATACAGAAGGAGATACGCCGGGATCACAAAGACCAGCGCCAGCATATAGGTAGGAAATGAAAGCCGGCCCTGTGTCTTCGGCGTCCAGAATGTAAACTGAACCCACCAGGAAAACAGATAGCTGACAGCCGTTACCGCTGCGTCAATCACAACCTGCAGCCTGTTGAAATACTTCTGGTTATCCTTGATCAAGCGTCCTCACCTCCAGGTCTCAACGAGCGGTTTCAGCCCGAGCCAGAGCTCCCGCTGAACCTTCATGCAGGCTTTCAGCCCGCCGGACTTTTGGACTTTCCCGGGCATTCCTGCTTTTTTCCTTCTCGCCTTCATACCGTCAGACCAGACCGGCCCCCTCCCCGGAGAAATCCCCGCCGACATGCTGAGGCCCTGTGCGAGCCCCGAGCAGTAGGCTCTTCCAAATCCCTTCCCGGAAAACCAGCAAAGCTTGATGAGCGTTCCTGTCAGAAAGAGCGGCGCATTCAATGCCAGCTGCCAGGGCGGCATGTTCTTATGGATCATATAGAGGTTATTCCGGGCTGCCTTTTCAACCTTGAAGGCATTGTAGCGGGAGCCGCTCGTCGCGCTTCCCGCATGCCGGACAACCGCCCCAGGCACATAAAGATTCGTGTAGCCGGCAAGTCTTGCCCGCCAGCCGACATCGATGTCCTCCAGATAAGCAAAATGCCGCTCGTCAAAAAGACCGATCTGGGAGAAGACCTCCCGTCTGTACAGCGCTGCCGCAGCACAGCAGGCAAAACACGCCTCCTGCCGGTCATAGCGCGCAGCACTTTGTCCCTTTCCACGCGCAAAAGCCCAGCCCAGCGCGCAGAAGAAATCGCCCGCATCATCCATTTTCCCGGGATCCGTCAGGCTGACAAGTTTTGAACAGCATGAAAAGACCCTGCTTCCGCCCTTCTCCATCGCCCTGACAAGCGCCCCCAGTGCCGTCTCCTCGAGGACCGTGTCATTGTTCAGCAGAAAGACATATGGCGTCTTCGCCAGCAGAATCCCATCGTTTACAGCATGACAGAAACCGGTATTTTCCCTGTAAGCCCTGACATGGACCTCCGGAAAATGCGTGCGCACATATTCCACGCTCCCGTCCTCCGATCCGTTATCGATCAGGATTGTCTCGAAGCGCTGCTCGGTCTGCTTCCGAAGCGAGGACAGGCAGCCCTCCAGATATTTCATGCCATTGAAATTGGGTATCACGACCGTCACAATCTTCATATCAGTCATCACTCAGGGAATAATCCCAGCGTTTTAACGACAGATTCGGATTATAGAAGGGATCTCCTTGTTCGTAATAATCCGGCCATGCCGCCTTCATGAAGGCAGCCTCTTTCCTGAAGCGCTCCGCCTTCTCCTTCGTGTACTCGTCGCCCCTTGAGACCGACTCATGGTGGATGGCCTGCGCAAACGGATCATAGACGACAAGCCAGCCCTTCTCCCGAAGCTTCAGGCAGAGATCCACATCATTGAAGGCTACTGCCAGCTCCTTTCTGAAGCCGCCCACCTGCTCGAAGATCTCTCGCCGCACCATCATCAGCGCACCGGTCACAGCTGACAGGTCCTGCATGAGCGATGCCTTGTGCAGATAGCCGCCAAACGCGCCGTTCATCCCTGTAAACAGACTCCCGGCAACCTGACCGATCCCGATCACAACTCCGGCTGACTGGATTTTCCCGTCCGGATAAAAGAGCTTCGACCCTGCGGCTCCGACTCCCGGGCGCTCACAGACCGAAAGAAGCTCCGTCAGCCATCCGTCCTTCACCTCCACATCGTTGTTCATGAAGACCAGATAGGTTCCGTGTGCCTGATCTGCCCCTTTGTTGCATACAGACGAAAAGTTGAACGATGCTCCCTTCCACCTGACAACGCGCACATGGTCATTTCCCTGAATACTCTTGTAGTATGAGAGAATTTCACGGGAAGTGGAATTGTTCTCAACGACGATCACTTCATAGCGGTCATAGTCCGTATGGGCATGGATCGCATCGATGCACTTCTGAAGAACCTCCCGCTGCTCATGGTTGGGGATGATGATGGAGACGAGCGGGTGTACCTCCTCCCGGTACCGGATCCGGTAGAACCCGAAGTCCGGACTCACCACCACGTCCCCTTTCTCGCCGCACCGGTCAAGGTGTGCAAGAAGCGCTCTTCTTCCGGCGTCATAGGCATAGGACTTGCTTTCCGGGTTGTCAGCAGTCGACTGTTCATGGACGCGCCACGCATACAGAACACGCGGGATATGCACGATCCCAGGCTGAGCCTCCCTCCCGTACCCGCATCCACATTGTGCCCGGATGAGATCTGTACACCGGAGAATGAAGTCATAATCCTGAGCCCCGTCATACATGCTGTCAAATCCGCCCGCTTCCCTGGCAATCGATGTCTTCACAATCAGGAAATGGCAGATATAGTTATTGGAGCGGAGCAGATCCAGATTGAAATCAGGCTTGAAATGCGGCTGAAAATGCTCTTCCCCGCCCTTCCCGTCGTCCCGGATCTTGTCCTCATCGGTGTAGAGCAGAAGCGGCTCCTTTCTTCCGGCCCCGCAGGCAGAGACGATTGCCTTCCAGGCATGATACAGCGCGTCGGGCTCAATTCTGTCATCGTGGTCCATGAAACAGACATAATCCCCCCGCGCAGAGAAAAGCCCGGCATTTGTGTTCTGCGCGATTCCCTGGTTTTCAGAGAGAGCGAGTACGCGCACCCGTCTGTCCTTTTCCTCCAGCACTCGCAGGGACGCTGAACATCTCCGGTCATCCGGACTGGCATTCACCAGTATAAGCTCAAAATCAGGGAAGGACTGACTGAGCACAGACTGCGCCATCTCCTGAAGGTACCGCTCCGGTGTCCGGTAGATCGGCACAATCACCGAAAAAAGCGGCTCCTGCTCCTTCTTCCCGGATCTCAGATATGCCTCTGCTTCCCTTCTCTGCGCAGCGAGCTCCTCCCCGTTCGCCCTTCGCTTTTCAAACCACGGGCTGTACGGAACATGCTCCGGTGCCAGACGTTCCTGCACCCTGACGGCAAAGTCATGCAGTCCATAGTGGCGCAGATAGCGAAACGCTTTCCGGATGTAATAGGGTTTGAACTTCCGAAGCATCGAATCCATTCAACCGTCTCCTGACGAGCGCTTAGTGAAACCCTGGATAGTTCAGCAGACATTCTGCTGTATATTCCATGTCCTTCTCTTCCAGATTGTAGAACATCGGAAGGCGCATCAGCCGCTCGGACTCCCTCGTCGTATAGACATCCTCCCCTGAGAACCGCCCGAACCGCCTTCCTGCCTCCGAAAGATGAAGCGGGATATAGTGGAAGACACACAGAACCCCCTTCTCCTTCATGTACCGGATCAGGTCTGTCCTGACATTCAGGTCCTTCACCTTGATATAGTACATATGTGCATTATGCTGCGCGTAATCCGGAATATACGGCTGCTCGATATACCCTGCATCGGCAAGCGGTTTCAGCGTTTCATTATAATAATTCCAGATGGCCATCCGTTTTTCCTGGATCTGATCGAAAACCTGCAGCTGGGCCCAGAGATAAGCGACATTCAGCTCAGACGGCAGATACGAAGAGCCATAGTCCACCCATGTGTACTTGTCAATCTGACCGCGGAAGAACTTGCTCCGGTTCGTTCCCTTCTCCCGGACAATCTCCGCGCGCTCCCGGTCTTCTTCCCTGTTGAATACAATCGCTCCGCCTTCTCCCATGGAATAATTCTTTGTCTCATGAAAGCTGTAGCAGCCATAATCCCCGATCGTCCCGAGTGCCTTTCCTCTGTAGTAGGCATTCACCCCCTGTGCGGCATCCTCGACCACCTTCAGATTGTGCTTTTTCGCTATCGCCATGATCTTGTCCATGTCACAGGCAACTCCTGCATAATGGACCGGGACGATCGCCCGTGTCCGATCCGTAATGGCTTCCTCAATCAGATCCGCGTTCATGTTCATGGTCTTCGGATCGATGTCGACATAGACAATCTTTGCCCCGCGCAGGACAAAAGCATCTGCGGTCGACACAAACGTGTAGGACGGCATGATCACCTCGTCGCCAGGTTCAAGACTGCACAGCCAGCTTCCCATCTCCAGAGCTGCCGTGCAGGATGTCGTCAGATAACAGTAGCGGACCTGGAACTTGTTCTCCAGCCAGGCAGAAGCCCGCTTTGTAAAGTTCCCGTCCCCGCAGAGCTTGCCGCTCTCCAGCGCTTCCTGGAAATACTTCTGCTCTGTCCCGACAATGGGTGGTCTGTTGAAATCAATCATGTCAGCCTCCAATTGAAAAAACCGCGATTCCCGCGATCATGATCAGCATGCCCAGAATTCTGCGCTTTGACAGCTTCTCGTGCAGAAGCAGCACCCCGATCACAGGTACAAAGATATAGCTGAGCGGCTCGACGATCGGCGAGTAGGTCAGCGGTACATATTTCAGCGCATAGTAGGTCAGAAAGACCGACACAAAAAAGATGCCGTATGCGCCGGCAACCATCGGATTCAGATATTCCTGAAGCCTGGTCTTGTGTGTCTTGTTTGCCTCAACCTTGAGCATCACCTGCGCAATGGAAGAAATAAACACGGAAATGATCCAGATCAGGAGATATTTCCACAGTCCCGTAAACATCAGTGCTGCTCCTCCTTTCCGGCTTCGCCGCCAGCCACGAGGCTTCCGGTCTTCTGCTGCGGTTGACCGCCGCTGACACCGACCATGATCCCGACCAGGATGATGACCGAACCCAGAACCATATTCCAGGTCACCTTTTCCTGAAAGATCAGGACGCCCCACACAAGCCCCCAGATAATGGTGATCGGCTTGTTGGTGAAGGCAAAGGTCAGCGACATGTGCTTAAGCACCTGCTGCCAGGCAACGGCAAATGTGAACAGGGCGACGAACATCAGCCCGAAAAAAAGGATCCACATAGGTGACAGCGTTTTTTCACGGCCTGCCAGCTTGGAGAACACACCCTGTATGGAATTCACAATCAGGCTCAGGTGGAGCGCAAGAAACCAAAGAATGGGCACCTCAAGCCCCTTATTTTTCTTCATATTCCGGATGATCCCCCTTCTCTTCTGATCTCATCGTTCTCTTTCCAGGTTCCGTGAGTCAAAGCCGCCATGCCCTCCGTGCGGCTGGTTTTTCATTATAGCATCCGGAGCCCTCAGCCGCAAATCAGCCATTTCGGCACACCGGCGTTGATCTCGTAATGACACGTTCTCAGAGAAAGATTCGGATTGTAATGGGGGTCTCCCTCCTTCAGAGTCTTCTCCCATTTTTTTCGGAAATGCCGCTTTTCGTTTTCAAAGCGCTTTGACTTCTCCCTGCTGTTCTCATATCCCCTGCTGGCTGACTCATGATGATACAGCTCTGCAGTCGGTTCAAAAAGAATGTGATAGCCGGCTTCACCAAGCCGGAGGCAGAAATCCACATCATTCAACGCCACCGGAAATTCCATTGAGAACCCGCCTGCCCGCCAGAATGCCTCCCTTGAAACCATCATGCAGGCCGCTGTCACAGCACTCATCCTGCTGACAGCCGCGGCACGGTTCATATAGCCCGGATCCTCATTCTTCCCGCCAACCATCATGCTGCCTGCAAAGCCCATGATTCCGATGACAATCCCCGCAGACTGGACAGTCCCGTCCGGATACAAAAGCTTCGGGCCAACTGCTCCGACCTTCTCCCTCATACACTGAGACAGCAGCCTCTCAATCCAGTCCGGTGTCTTGACCGTCACATCATTGTTCATCAGAACCACATAGTCGCCCGCGGCCTCCCGAACCCCTTCATTGATGATCGCGGAAAAATGAAACCCCTTCTCCCGGTACCGGACAACCCGGACCGGCAGCTGCCTGTACATTCCTTCCTTCAATGTGTCATAAAACGAAAAAGTTTCAGGTTCACTTGAATTGTTTTCGACAATGATAATCTCCAGTCTCTCCCAGGTCGTCAGGCTGCAGACTGAATCCAGACAGCGTTTCAGCATCGAGGCATGATCCTTGTTTGGAATGACAAGGCTGACAAGCGGGCTTTCCGGATGCAGATACCGGATATGGAAACAGAGAGGCCCTCTTCCCCGCTCCACGATGCCTGCCTCTCCCTTTCTGCTGAGATCACGCTTGAGCACCTGTATAAATGCATCATCCCTGACCTGATTCTCCTGCCGACGCATCGCCTCTTCGTCCTGCGGCTTTCCTCCCGCATCGCTCTGGCTCACCACGATCTTCTCCTTCCGGCCAGCCGCATGGCATAGAATCTTCGGGACATGCGCTACATGTTCCCGTGAAAGCTCCGTACAGAGTAGCGTCATCTCATAGTAGACAGCCGGATCAGCCAGTTCAGCCGTCGGCATACCGGCAGCACCTCGCAGTATATGCGCAGCCCTGCGGAGGATCCCTGCCTTCACTCCAAAAAGAGAGCCGATATACGGGACCGACCTCAGATAATCCGGATCATAATCCGGCTTGAAAAGCGGATCGGACAGCATTAGCTTCTCCCGTTCTCCGTCCTTCGCCAGCCTGTACCTGTCCTCATCCGAGTACACGCAGCTGCTCCCATCCAGAATTGCACGCGCAAGCTCAAACAGGGCATGGGGCGGAAGCAGGTCCCCGGCTCTTACAAAAACGATGAGATCCTCATCGCTCACCTGAGTTGTCAGGGCATCACACAGCTCTGCATTCAGGTATGTCTGCCGGCGGAGCGTTTCTTCTGTTCTGCGGAAGGCTTTTCCCCTCACCGGTTCTCCCTCCTGCTGAAGGATCATCACCCGGATCTTCGGCATGCTCCCTATTCTCAGACTTTTCTGATACCCCATCTCCAGAGGCGAAGGCTCCTGCGCGCGTACCCACCTGTTATAGTCAAAACGGGCATCTGCCAGCTTCTCCGCCGCCCTGGCAGTGAATTCCCTGATCCCCCTGTTTTTCAGATAGACAAGTCCCTTTTGAATTTTCCCTGTCATCACTCTGGTTACTCCATCCGCAGATACTTCAGGTAAGGTGCTCTGGCTTCACGGACCGGATCCTTGCAGGTATATGTCCGCCCTGTCAGCGTCAGATTCGGGTTGTAGAACGGATCCCCGGCTTCAAGCTCCTTTTCCCATCGTCTGACAAAAATCCCGATTTCCCGGTGGAACCGTCTGACCTTTTCTTCACTGTCCTCCGCGCCTCTGGACGCAGACTCATTGTGAATCAACTCGGCATTCGGGCAGATGAGAACCCGGTATCCTTCCTTCCGGAGTCTGAGGCACAGATCCACATCATTGAATGTCACCGCCAGCTCCTCATCAAAGCCGCCGGCCTGTTCATAAACCTCCCGCCGCATCAGCATGCAGGCACCGGTGACGGCTGACACATTGCGTGTGTGCTCAAAGAGAAGTTCCGGATACTCCCCCGGCAGCTCTCCCAGCTCCTCTCCCTGATACGCATGCCCGGCGATACCTCCGTACCCGAGGATGACGCCGGCATGCTGAACCGTATGGTCCGGGTAGATCAGAAGAGCGCCGACCACACCGACATCCTGTCTCTCGGCATGAGATGCCAGGTACCAGATGCTTGACGGCTTCAGAATCACGGTATCATTGTTCAGAAACAGCAAAAACCGTCCATGAGCCTTCGACGCCCCGAAATTGTTGATTCTGGAATAATTGAAGCTCCCTGTATAGGTGTACACATGAATCCGCTCATCCCGCTTCTGAATCTCCTCATAGTACTGGAAAATCTCCGGCGAAGAGCTGTTGTTCTCGACGATGATGATCTCCAGATTGTGGTAGGCGTTGACTTCCAGGAGGGAATCGATGCAGCTCTTCAGTTCCCTGACATGATCCTTGTTGGGGATGATCACGGAGACAAGCTCCAGGTCCTTCTTCAGCAGCGGAATATGTCTGTCCACACTGACCTTCCGCGCGTTTTCCAGAACCTCATGATAGAGGATCCTCGGAATATGGCGGACAGTCCCGCTTCTTTCCTGCCCGGGTCTGACATGCTCACCCTTGCACAGACGCTTCAGGAAAGCATGGACGCCGTCACTGTCCAGGCTGACCTTTCCGCCCGAATCCCGCTCCATTTCCCCAGACACCTTCCGGAACAAGGCTGTCCTGACAAGAAAGACATTCCCCATATAATTAACCTTTCTCAGCAGGATCGGGTCATATTCCGGACGGAATGCCGGGTTCGTCTTCCTGCCTTCCGCATCAATGCAGTCCGAGTCAAAGTACACGAGGTCCACATACCCGCCGTTGTCCTCGTTCAGAAGCCTCACACAGGAGGACAGCATATCCGGCGTCAGGGTACAGCCCGGGCCTGCAAACAAGGTATACTCCGCCTCGGGACAGTCCTTCAGCGGCCGGACATTCCGGTAGGTCTGCAGGGACAGAGACTGAACGAAGGCTGCCCGGTCTCTCCCCTCCGCGTGAGCGTACACGCCGATTGTCGGCTGGAAATGAAAGACCTCCTTCGAAATCTTCGCATAGCCGCGGGAGGAAATCCGGGTGTGTTCCAGCCACCGTTCGTAGGGGACCTCCTCATGCTCCGGCGCGAAGAACCGGTCTCTGATGCTTACCGCTGCCTGCTGCAGGCTGAAAAGATTCAGATAATTTTTCAGCTTCCCCAGATTCATCTCAAACCCTCTTTCCGAGAACCCGCTTCAGCGTCTCCTTGCCGGGGAAATCCGCCTCCGCGATCTTCCTTGCCAGTCTGTAACTCGTCGTTTCCTTCAGCATCTCCATGGAGGTACGCAGCATCTCATTCTCCTCCCGGAGCCTGTTTTTTTCCGCCTCCCCGCCGCTGCCTCTCACCGCCGGGTTTGCCAGCGCGTAGGCCTGGAAAACAGCATCCGTATCCTGCGGACTGCAATTTCTCCGGCGCACCCGCTCTGTGACATTTCCCTGCCGCCCCTGCCGCATATACTCTCCATAGAGCATTCTGTACGCGGCATTCATCCAGACGATATTCCGAAGCGGCACACCCAGAGCCGCTTTCCGCTTTTCGGAGAGTTCCTGAGGGCTGCTTCGGATTTTCTCCAGAAGCGCCAGCACCTCGCCGGCGTTCGCATTCGGCGGAACAAGCCAGCCGGCCTCTGTCTTCCGGAGACGCTCTCCCACTGCTCCGATATCGGTTCCGATGACCGGAATCCCGCTCTGCCAGGCCTCGGACAGCGTATAGCAGAATGTCTCCCCCCAGATCGGGAGAATACATGCCACATCGATCTGGCAGGCCTCCAGCAGCTGTCCCGCGTCCTCCTGCTCATAGACCCCGGAAAAATAGACATTCTCCGGGCACTTTTCCTTCAGGACCTCGGGATCCCCGACCTGTCCGAAGACGAAGAAGCGGAAATGCGGGTTCCCGGAATGGATGATCGCGGATAACAGGGCGGAGCCCTTTGCTCTGGTCACCCCGCCGAGAAACGCAACGTGCAGGATCCGCCCGTCCCGATGGTGAAGCCCGCTCTCGTCTTTTTTGAGATGCCTGAAAAAGCCAGTATATACCCGTCCGTCTGTAAAAAACTCCGTCCCCTTCTGAAGCAGAACGCTCATCCGGAACCGTCCGGCATCCATTCCCGGAAGATCGAAGACCGCATGAAAGCCACACTGCTGATACCGTCTGTCACAGGCCGCATCGGCCACGTCCGTGCGCGGGATTTTTCGGAGCGGGAGCCGGAACACCTGTCCGCGATGATCTGTCACTTCGGCATATGCCGAAATACTTCCGCTGTCTTCTCCCTCCAGGTATGCCCAGCCGGTGACATAGTTGAAGCCGCCGTCCCTTCCCGGCATCTGGTCCAGATGCGTATGCATCCGGTTCGTCCGCTTCGCAGATACAGTCCCCTTTACAACCGTATGCCCCGCCTTTTCCATCGGGTCGCCGCTTCCGTGCGGGATGACAACGCTTCGGCTCTCCAGCTCCGGAAAAGCCTGCATCATCACGACCTTTGCGGATTCAGAGGGAAAGATCAGTTCCCCGCAGACTGACAGGGCGCGCAGATTCTCTCGCCTCCACCTGTCGATCACCGACACATGGCCATAACCGCAGTTTTTGTGGAGGCAAAGCCGGCAGGTCCGGTCGTCAGCAGGCGCAAAACGGCCATCTGACGGACAGAATGTCCCGTCTCTGTCCAGCAGCTTGATCGTCGGGCAGGCATAGTAATAGTCATGAAGCGTACAGATAACCGGGATTCCCAGCGCTTTCGAGACCTCGAAGATATCGAGCGTCAGCCCCTCCGTATGGTGAACATGAACAAGATCGATGTCAAATACCGTCAGGATCTGCCGGAGAATCTCTGCGAGCTTCTCATCCCAAAGCACAGGAAACAGCGGCTTCTCCCCGATCGGGAACTTCAGCATCAGCTTCTCCCCGCCGTCCCTGGGGTAGATGGTCAGCCTGAGCACTTCCCCGTCTCTGGCCGCAACAAACACGTTGTAGTCCTTCACAGCGCCGCGGACCAGATCCCGAACGTGAAGCTGCGTTCCGCCGATATGGTTTTTCGCAATCCCCTGAAAATCCAGATGCAGGAAGTAAAGCAGATTTCCGGCTCCGTTTGCAAGGCGGGTATGAAGCTTGAGATTGTCCCGGATGTCCTGATCCGGATTCTCCGCGCAGTAGCGGTCATTTTCCTTCATCTGAAGCGGATAGCGCTTTCTCAGAATCCGGTCATGCTCGTCACACAGCCGTTTTTTTTCATCGCTCTCAAAGGATGCCGTCCCCTTATGATAGACGAATGTGTCGTCGCACAGTACATGGACATATCCCAACATCCCGCAGCGGTTGCAGAAGTCGTTCTCCTCTCCGTACCCTCTGCCAAATGTGGCTGCGTCGAATGGTCCCACTGCCTCATAGGCTTCCTGACGGATATACATGCAGAACCCGACGGCCACTGAGACAGTCGGATAGCGGCGCAGCGATGTCCGCTCCACAAGCTCCGCATATTCGTCGACATCAAAGCCGTCCGGGATCCGGTTGTCCCTCAAAAACTCCGGAACTGAGGCCAGCGTCGCTGCATTGGACAGCGGTGTCACCGTTGCGATCCGGGCAGAGGAATCCGCACAGCGCTGGAGCTTCTCCACCCACCGGTCTGTTACAATCGTGTCAGAATTCAAGAGAATGGTGTCCCGCCGCGAGTATGCAAGCCCCGTATTGACATTCGCGGAGAATCCCCTGTTCTGGTCGTTGAACAGCACACAGATTCCCGGGCACCGCATCTCCCGTTCCAGATACGGCCGGATGCGTTCATCTGTGCTTTTGTCATCAATCAGGATGACCCGGTGTCTTGTCAGATCGGTATGCCGCTTCAGGCTCCCGACACACAGAAGCAGGTCTTCATAGCCGTTGTAGACAGGAACCACGATATCAACCGGTTGGCTGCTCTGTCTTTCTTCCGTCTTCATAGTCTGAATATCCTCTGATACTTTCCGAGCAGGCTTCCTGCTCTTCCAAGCGCCCAGTCTTCACTCCTGAGATCCATCCTTCCGGTAATCCGGACTCTCTCCGGGACGCCGCCCCGGCAGACCAGGCGATAGGACGGGTCCGTCGTCAGGAACTCGCACACTCTCGTATACCCGCCCTCCAGAGGGATCTTCTTTCTTGCCCTCGCTGCATTGACGGGTCTCAGCTGTCCGTCAGGAGAGCTCAGCGCACAGACGCAGCAGGTCCCCTCGATCGGATCAAAACGCAGATCCCGGACTGCCTCCGGGTGCGGAATATCAAAGACGGCCTCGTATACCCCATCCTTCAGCGAGACCTCCTGCCGCACCACATCCTTCTCTGAAAACCCTTGTCCCCGGTCAATGTAAAGGGTGGAGGTCAGACGCGCCCTCTGCCCGAATGTATGAATGTCCTTCAGGTCCGCCTTCTTCTCCGGACGGGCATACCGGGCCAGTTCATTTGCCTTCACAGTCTGCTTCTCAAAAAAGTCTGCCCATTTCCAGTACGTCTGTGCCTGCGCTGGTGTGATCTGGTACCGTCCCAGGAGCTTCTGCTTCGGCAGCACCTGCTCAAGGCTCTCATGGCCGGCATACAGCTCGTTGACTGCCCGCCAGAGGATGAACCCTGCCGGTACCGGGAAGTCGAACACCCACTCCCCGTCAATGATCCATACCGTGTCCCCGCTCAGGATCAGGTTGTCAAAGATCAGGTCGATGTTTGCCGGGCAGAGCAGCCTGCCTTCTCCGGCTCCGGGGACTTCTCCGAACACCCTCCGGAATGCATCCTGTCCCTCTTTTCCGGCACCGTCTTCTTCAACCTCCCCCTGTAGCAGAAGACTCCAGAGGGCGTCTGTCATCCGGATGACTGCAGCGTCATCACCGGCTTCTGCAACCTGAGCCACCCGCTCGCCCAGATTTTCTCCCTCAAGATACCGGTATAAGAACCTGCCGTCCTTCTCCTCTCCGCAGAGCATCCGGACCGGATATTGTCTTCCTTCCAGGAGGAGCGTCCTTGTTTTCTGCGTTTTTTCATATTCATGCATCCTAAGCAGGTGTGCTTGCGCGGCATCTGTCAGCGGCTCCTTGGATACGACTCTCTGTCCATCCCCGTTTCTCCTGATGACCGTCTGGATCTGAAAACAGGAGGCTCTGTCAGCATTCACCTTCGCATAGAGGATTTCGCTTCCCTCCCCGGTTTCCTCCGGAGTCTCCAGCCGTTCAGAAGCCGAAAGCTCCACAAGAAATGAATTCATAAATGTGGCCAGCACGCCTTCTTTCTGAAGGCTGGCTGCCATCTCGCGCTCAGGGAAAAGCTCCAGCCTCCGGGCATCAAAATTCCACCGGTTCCGGTCATAGGAAGCTGCCGACAGGCTTTCATCCGTGAAAACCTCTCCGGGGAACTTATAATCAGGAGACGGGTAGTAAAACCGCCGTACACGGAGACCGCAGTCCGCCGCGAGGTCCAGCCACTCTGCCCTGGAGAAGGTCCGCACGCCTGATCCCTGCCGGTATCCCTTCAGTCCCTCCATATAGTTGCCGGTGTGATCCTCCGGCGCCCCGGCAAAATACTTCAGGCCAAGCCGGTTCTCAATCGCAACCAGAAGGACCCCATCCTCTTTCAGAAAACCGGCGCAGCGTCTGAGGAAGGTTTGGTAAGGCTGTCCCTCTTTTGTAAAGGATCCCGCATACTCGAAGACCCCGTTCAGAATCACATAGTCAAAAAGGCCGGGAAACTTCATCTCATTGAGATTCCCGACCATAATCTTCAGATTGTCTGCACTCCTGTGCCGCTCATAGTTGATCATACAGCGCCGCTTCGACAGATCGACACTTGTCACAGACGCCATTTTTTTGCAGAGAATCCCCGTCACGGCGCCCGGGCCGGCCCCGATCTCGAGGGCGGAGGCATCCTTCCTGAAGGGATACCAGGAAAGAATGTTTTCACGGACAGGGGACAGGTGGTAAAGATATGCAAATCCATCTGTCTCGTCTCCGGTCCGGTATGCCTCATCGATGACTCCGTAGAGCATCTCCTGCGCATCCGGCTGTCCGTCTGGGTCTTCCGCCTTTCCGGCTGCTGTCAGCTTTCTGACGTCCCTTAGAATCCGATCCTCCACATCCCCGTCAGAATACTGATCGCTTCCACGATAATAATCCAAATTCAGCTCTGCCATCTCATATCTCCGGATCCAGCACGCAGGTGCTGTTCATGTCATAGAAACCGACTGTGTCGCGATTCGATACAACCGTCAGTGATATGACGTCATAGAGTCTGTGGAACACCCGGAACATCCCGTCCTGATAACCGGTGCATCCCAGCGAAAGCAGGTATTCTCCGCCCTGCAGATCAATCTTCTGTGTGAACTCCACCACGTGTTCATCGCCATCGTGCATCGTCGGCACCGGGACGCGTTCCATCGTCGTGTTTGTCCCGCAGATCTCAATGCCCTTCATGTTCTTGATTGTAAACGCAAAGATCGGTTCCAGAATGTCCGCATGCGCCCGGATTTTCATCCGGACTGTGAACACTGTTCCCTTCAGGAAGTTAGAGGTCATCAGACCGTTCTCATCCAGCAGCGCATAGTCGACAATCTCTCCATTTTTCTCTCCGTATTCAACCAGACTGGGGTTGGCCGGATATCTGCTCTTCCACAGACCGGAGCCGCTGCCGGTTCCCTGTGTCCCCCTCTTTTCCCCGTCTGCTGCCTCCGGCTGTTCCGCAGCCTTCTCCTCATACTGGCCGACCAGCACCTTTTTGTACAGGTCTATGGCCTCCTTCGGTGTCCCGTCGTAGATCAGGTCTCCCTGATTGAGCAGAATTGCCCTGTCGCAGTACCGGGAGATCGCCGAGAGATCATGCGATACAAACAGGATCGTCTTCCCCGCCCGCCGGAACTCCTCGAACTTCCGGTAACACTTGGACTGAAAGAAGACGTCCCCGACTGACAGCGCTTCATCGACAATCAGGATCTCCGGGTCGATATTGATCGCAACCGCAAAGGCCAGCCGGACAAACATGCCGGAGGAGTAGGATTTGACCGGCTGGTTGATGTAATCCCCGATATCCGCAAAGCGGATGATATCATCCAGCCGGGCATCGATCTCCTCCTTCGTGAAACCGATCATCGCGCCGTTCAGATAGACATTCTCAATTCCCGTATATTCCATGTTGAAGCCGGCTCCCAACTCCAGCAGGGCGGAAATCCTGCCATCTACACGGATGCTTCCTGCAGTCGGTGTCAGAACACCGGTGATCAGCTTGAGCATAGTCGACTTACCGGAGCCGTTTGTTCCGATGATACCGACCGTCTCTCCCCTCTTCACCCTGAAGCTGACATGGTTTAGTGCGTATTTTTCCTTGTAGGTTTTCTTTCTGTCAAGACCCAGCGTCTCCCAGAGCCTGTCTCTCTGCCGCTCATACAGGCGATAGACCTTCGTGACATCGCACACCTCGATGGCGGTATCATGCCAATTCTTATCCTGAAGCCCTTCCGCCGCTTTTTCTTTCTTCCCGAATCGATGCAAGATAGAACTCTCCTTCTCGCCAGACGTCACAGAACGTCCGCAAAATGCCCCCTGGAACGTCTGAATGTCTTTGTTCCCCACAGATAAGCAAGGATCGTAAAGATCCAGAACCAGGCTGTCAGCGCCGGATGGTGCCAGAACGGGACATGCCCGATCAGGCTGTCCCGGTACCCGTAACAGATATAGTACATGGGGTTCAGCTTGAAGATCCAGCAGACCACCTTCGGCAGATGCGGCGCAATATCTGCAAAGTTCCACATAATGGGTGTAAACCACACCCCGACCTGAAGGGCAATCGCCACAATCTGGACATTATCGCGAAACAGAACAGAAATAGCGGCTGTCCCATAGGACAAGCTCAGCACCAGGATGAACATGCAGCCTGAATAGTAAAGCATCTGGAAGCTGTACCAGCCCGGGAACTTTCCGTAGAGACAGTACAGCACATACGTCAGCACCACGAAGAACACATGTACATAAAGCGCCGAACACGCCTTTACAATCGGGAGGATCTCAATCCGAAACACAACCTTCTTGACAAGATAGCTGTATTCCACCAGCGAGTTGGTGCCGCCGGTCAGTGCATCGTTGAAATAGAACCATGGAACCAGCCCTGCCAGCATCCACAGAATAAAGGGAACTCCGCCGTAGCTCTGCGTCTGCCTGAGTCCGACCTGAAAGACAAACCAGTACATCAGGACGGTAACGACAGGCTGAACCAATGCCCAGAGAATTCCCATATAGGAACCGGCAAACTTCTTTCGAAAGTCATTCTTTGCCAGTGTCACGATCAGTTTTCGTTCTGTTATCAGATATTTCAGCATGCTTAGATCTTTCTGAATAGAATGTTCTGTACTTCATCGCGCCGTGAACGGCATAACTGATAAAGCAGAGGCAGCTTTTGGGAATCGACATGCCCATGCAACGGTAGGAACGCCAGGTCATGCGCGCACTCTTCAGCTTTCTGCCACTCTTTCCGTTCTCAGAGATCCGATAGTACAGGAGTGGTTCGCTGACCCCGCAGACTGTCTTGTATCGCCGGATGATACTCATCCATGTAATGTAATCTTCATGCGCCCCCTCGCAGATCATCGGAAACTGCCGGACCACTGATGTCAATGCCACAACAGAGGAGCAATTGATCGGATTCTGCCTGAGCAGATCCTTTTCCGTCAGAAGCTCCTTCACACCGATGACGTGACCGGTCAAACTTCCGTCCGGAGTCATCAGCTCCCTCCCGGTACAGCAGAGGACGCAGCCCGTCTGGTAGATCCGGGCAAACTGCTTTTTCAGCTTGTCCCTCGCCCAGATATCATCGGCATCCAGGTAGGCAATATACTGGCCGCGTGCCAGCAATGCCCCGCGGTTTCGTGTCTTTGCCACACCAAGCCGCTTCTCATTCCGATAGAAATGAACCCTTGCGTCTTTCTTGTACCTCTCCTGCACACATTTGATGTCATCTGTTGATCCATCATCCAGAACCAGCACCTCCAGACGCTGCAGGGAGCCTCTCCCGATCTGCTGGGAGGACTCGAAGTGGAGATCCTGCATGAGTGCGCTGTCGATTGCAGACGGAAGGGTATCTGCGGCATTATAGCACGGAATGATTACGGAAACCAGAAGCCCCGGCTCATGTCCGGCCATCACATCCACCGCCCGCACACCCTTCGGGAGTGCGGCCGCTGTTTCCCAGCTTTCTCCCAGGTCTCCCTGACGCATCTGGTCGATCTCCTGCTGCCACTTCAGTTCATCCACGGTATGCTGAACTTCCATTTCCAGCTGTCTGCGGCTCTGACCGTCCTGGTCGGACAGCGCCGTCCTCTGTGACTGGTCAACGCCCTCCGTGTTCTCTTTCTGGAATATAACCTTCACAGTCGCGGCAACCAGCTGAAAATCCAGCCAGAGGGAGTAGTTCTCAATGTAAGTCAGATCCAGCTTCAATTTGTCGTAGGGTTTTGTATTGTACTTGCCATAGACCTGCGCATACCCTGTCAGGCCAGCCTTCATCTTCAGCCGATATGAAAACTCCGGGATCTCCTTCTCATACTGGGCGGCGATTTCCGGGCGCTCCGGTCTCGGTCCGACGATCGACATATCGCCCTTGATGATGTTGAACAGCTGGGGGAGCTCATCAAAATGAATTTTCCGGATCACCCTGCCGACCGGTGTCACACGCCGGTCTCCCTTTGCGGCAAGTCTTGCTCCGTTTTTTTCTGAATCAACACTCATCGATCTGAACTTGATGATCTGGAAAACCTTCCCATCCTTTGTCAGACGATTCTGTCTGTAGAACACAGGTCCGCCATCGTAGCACTTGACCAGGACTGCAATCAAAAGCAGGACCGGGGAAAGAACGATCGTCAGCAGAATGCTGACCGCAATGTCCAGAACCCGCTTTACAAAAGCTTCCTCGACCGTCAGTCCCCTGTTCCGCATCAGCAGAAGCGGTGTGTCAAACATGTGGATTTTTTCCGCTGACATCAGCATGATGTCGGAAATCTTCGGGCTGCAATAGCAGCGGATGTTTCGTTCGAAGCAGTATTTCACCAGCACATTCCGCTCATGCGAGGGGATATCCCCGAGGATGCAGGTTTCATACTGCGGAATCCGCTCCTTGATGAAATCCAGCCCTTTGTCAATCATCACAGCTTCCGCGATGACATACTTGTCACGCCTGGACGCAATGTTCTTCAGGAGCTTTTCCGGGTTGTGCACATCATAGACCAGAATCACCGACTTTGGCGGATAGATAGTGTTGTAAATCCATCTCATAAACACCACCCAGAGAATGACAACCAGAAGGTTGACAAAAGTCAGTTTCACCATCGGGCCCGTATGGGAGAGGAATCTCCACCTGCCGATCAGCGCCAGCTGAAGGTAAGCCAGAACATTCGTCAGCAATACTGAAAAAATCTGAGCGATGATGACGTCCAGCACCCTCATATATCCAACCTTCAGGGCACCGAACAGTTTGCTCACCAGGATAACTGTCAGAAAATAAAGGGCGATCAGCGCCCAGTTGCCTCTTCTCCAGTAGAAGAACCGCATCACGCCGCGCACATTGTAGTACTTGTACCAGATCCACGCGAAATTCGCTGTCTGAAGTCCGATCACGAGCAGGGACGCCAGAAACATGATCAGCCGCTTGTATCTTTCTCTTCTCATAATCAGTCCATCCGTTCTTCCCGGAGTATCCATCCGTCTGCCGGAGCCTTGAAAGCAGTTCCCTTCCGGCTTATCCTGCAGCTTGTATCGAAAACCTTCCCGAATCCGGCGCACCAGATAAGGAGTCCCGGCACGCAGTCTGCCGGACACGCCTCCCTCCTGTTCGGAAAGCGTGCCCGGCAGATATCCGCCCGGCCAGGTTCACACGTCTCAGATGGTCGGGTCGGTCGGGTCGTACGTGTGATTCCAGCTCCCGACATAGGGAGTCATCGGCTTCCCGAGCGGGTCATTCTTTACAGAGCCGTGGAAGATCACAACCTTGGAACCAACTGGGACGTTGTCATAGATATACTTGGCATTAATGGCTGCCAGCCGCACACAGCCATGGGATGCCGCCTGTCCAAGTTTGTTATATCCGCTGATGGCCATTGAATACTTGTCATACGGCGCTGAGTACGGAATCGAATGGAACAGGATATTCCAGGTGATATGAGAGCACCACTGTCCCCAGGACGGTCCCATCAGCTCATGCCAGCGCAGATGATCCATGATCCGGAAGGTTCCGTCCGGCGTCGCTCCATACAAACCGACCGAGCAGGCAAATGCCTTCACCGGCATGCTGCCGCGGTAAACCGTAACGGTGCAAGTCGACTGATTGACCTTCACGCTCCATGATCCTGTCACCGGCTCCTTCACCTTGACTCCATTCGTTCCGAACTGATAGGTTTTCCCCTGCAGCGTAACCGTCCCGGTCGCCATCGCGCCGGTCTGCGGGTCAAAGTAGTACTGTCTTCCGCCAATCCGCACAAGTCCCGTCACCATACGGCCGACATTGTTGAAATAGTACCGCAGTCCATCCTTCCGGAGCCATCCGGTGACAGCCGTTCCGCGCAATCTTCCGGCCCCCTTCATATAGTAGGTTCCCCTGGAAGTCTTCACCCAGCCAGTCTGCATCACATGATTGCTTCTGTTAAAATAGTAATACCGCTTCCCGATTTTCCGAAGCCCCCGGTACAGAACACCGCTTTTTGTCGCACAATAGGTATTGCCAAGCGGGTCCGTCGCAAACGCACCCTTCACGAGGGTTCCGTTTTTCCGAAAATAGTAGCCCTTCTTCCCAAGCTTCAGGTAACCGACTGTCACAGCACCATCCTGGTCTGGATCCAGGTAATAGGTTCTCTTCCCTTTCTTCAGCCAGCCCTTCACCTTCCGGCCCGATGTCCTGTAATAATACCGCTTTCCATCCTGTCTGACAAATCCTGCCTGTGCAGAGGATGATGCAAGGATTGCCAACAGCAAGACAGCAATCATCCCGAAAAACAGCCTCTTCCACCTGACTTCATGATTCTCACTCATCACATTTCTCTCCCTGTTTTCAAACAACTTCTGATCCGTTCTCATCCAGATGTTCAAGCAGCGCGCAGATTGAGGCGAGTGCCTCCCGTTCATCCGGTCCGCTGCAGACAATCTCCATCTTCGTTCCATCCGCAACCTGCGCGCTCAGCACGCTGAGCATGCTCTTAAGGTTATATACGCCGGTTCCGACCTTCATCTCCGTCCTGCTCTGAAATTTCAGCGCAAGATCGCAGACCTTCCCGGCAGGGCGCAGATGAAGCCCCTTCTCATGCTTCAGTACAATCTCTCTGCTCTCCATCTCTTATCCCTGATCTGCCTCCGTCGCCGCCTCCTGTTTCGCAGAGACAACTGTCAGCGAAACATCTCCCGCAAGCTCATACCCCTCCGGCACTGTCACGTGGACCGGGATCTCATAGCTTCCGGGTTCCGCACATTGGCTCAAATCGATCGACAATGATATGTCTTTCGCTGTAAGAGGTTTCTCGTCATCCTCCATCGCATGGACACTGACCGAGATCTTGTCAGCCGGGGTGAAGACCAGCTCCATCCCCTCCGGCCGGTTCTGTACAACAATATCGCTGAGCGGAATATCCAGCGTCACATCCCCGTTCTTCTCAATGGAAACCTCCACCTCGACTGACGGATCCGCATCCGAAATCAGCTTGAGACCGGACATCTGATCCAGCGTGTCCTCAAGATTGATCTCCTGCTTCACATTCTCCTTTGCCCCCGAGACATTGATGACATCCTTCACTGTCAGCTCGTCACCAAGCTCCGCGAGTGCCTCATCCGTTCCTGCAACAGATATGGTCTCCGGGATCATCTTGATGGAGGAAACGCGGTAGCCCCAGGCAGGTGTCCCGGTCGTGCGGATCCGGATCGGCACATCGGTCCGGATTTTCCACAGATCCACCATCACCTTCACGGTATGATCCTTGATGACTGTCCCGGTCGCATCCTTGAACTCTAGGGACTTCATCTGTGCATCGGTCAGCTCATCCCCGTTTTTATCATAGACCTTCAGGACACTGGAAAGCGTATAGTCAGAGGAAAGCCCCGCCACATCAACCGGCGCGACGACCTGGTTGATCCTCCTCATCAGCGATGACGGACCTGCCAGCACGATGTTTTTGCCAGTCGTTACCGACGATGAGCCAACCTCCCAGCCGGTCGCCGGCGTCCCGTTGGTCGAGATTGAGGCAACATAGGTCTGCTCGACCTTATCCTCCAGCTTGACAGACAGAGAGGATGGAAGCACCTCGATCTTATCCCAGGTTACCTGCGGATTGCTGCAGGTGACCGTCAGCGGAACTGTATTCATGCTGTTGAGGTTCTTCATGTCCGCTTCCACATAGAAATCAGAGCCGTTCCGGGCCAGCTGGCTGAGAACAGACCTTCGGTCCGTGACTCTCAGCGTCACCGTGCCGTTCCCCTGCTGCTCGACGACTTTCCCGATGTCCGCAACGGCATCCTGATTGACAATCGTGATCGGTACATTTGTAAACAGCTGGGTCTTGACCGGGTTGTTCGTATTTGTCACGCCGACCCATACAAAGAATGCAATGACCAGGGCCGCAATTTTCAGCCCGATGTTTCGGAACAGCGTCTCCCCGATTTTATGTCCCATTCTTTGGCTTCTCCTTCCTGAATATCGGTCTGCGCTTCAGCTCAGACTTATTCTGGAATTGAATCATCCGCTCGCGGAACCGTTCCTCCGTGACCCCTCTCTCCAGGCTTCCCCGATAGGCTAGAGAAATCCGTCCCGTCTCCTCCGATACGATTATAGTCAGGGAATCCGTCACCTCCGATATGCCGACGCCCGCTCTGTGGCGAGTTCCGAGCTCCTTGCTGAGCCTCATATTGTCAGACAGCGGAAGATAGCAGGTTGCAGCTGTCACCCGGTCTCCCCTGACAATCACAGCGCCATCATGCAGCGGCGTATTCTTCTCGAAGATATTGATCAGAAGCTGTGACGTGACCAGCGCATCGACCTCAATCCCTGTCCGCTCGTACTCAGACAGATTGTCATTCTGTTCGATGACGATCAATGCCCCTGTCTTTGCGCGCGCCATCTCTTCGCAGCCGCGAATCATCTCATTCATCGTTCTGTCGGAAAACAGCTGTTCAAACTGCCTGTTCGGCATGAACAATCTGGTCACGATCTGTCTTCTTCCAAGCGACTCCAGCGCTTTCCTCAGCTCCGGCTGAAAGATGACCATCGCCGCCATGATCACAAGTCCCAGCCCCTGGTTAATGATATAGATCAGTGTCGTCATCTGAAAGATGTAGATCAGAGCGACAAAAACCCCGATCACGACAAGTCCCTTCATCAGCGACCAGGCATGGGATGTCTTGATCCATGCAAGAATCTTATAGATAATCCAGGCAAGAATCAGAATCTGAATGATGTCGATCGGTGTAATCGTGATCGACGGCAGACGCATCCAGTAAAAATGTGCAGATATCCATTGAAGCGCAGCCTTCATTCTGCTCCTCTTTTCCGGCAGTACCAAAATCCATTGTGTTAGAAACTGTTGTACCATACATTATACGTAGAAAATGGAAGGAATACCACCGACTTTCTTAAGAATTATTAATCTGTCTGTTTACTCCGCTCCTCTTCCTGTACAGAGCGTCAGGAAATAAATCTGTGTGACACCGGCTTTTCTCAGCGCGGCAGCCGCGTGATCCATCGTCATCCCCGTCGTATAGATATCATCCACCAGGAGAACAGACTGCGGCAGCGATTCATGCCTCGCGACAGTGAATGCCCCTCTGAGATTCGCAATCCTGTGTTCCCGTCCGAGTTTCCGGGAGGCTTTTGTGTAGCGCGTCCGGATCAGCACATCCTCCAGGACCGGGATTCTGCAGAGCTCTGACAGCGCTCTTGCCAGAAGAACAGCCTGGTCAAATCCCCGCTCCGCCCGTTTCTTCGGATGCATGGGCACCGGAATAATGCAGGCAGCATTCCACTTCTGAAGATGTTCTCTGTGCGCTGCATACATGCAAGCGGCGTAGAAGGGCAGATACTCCCGATGATTGTAGAATTTCATCCGATTAACAGACAGTCGTATGCCCTTCTCATACAGCAGAGCGGCACGTCCTTCCGTGAATGCATGGTCTGTCCTCTCGCAGTCCGCGCAGAGCGCCTTTTCCAGGCTGGCGATCGGTTTTCCACACTGGACGCAGACAGGCTCCTTCACCCAGGGCAGCTCCGCCCTGCAGCGCCTGCAGACCAGTGACTCCTTCTTTGCCAGGATTCTCCCGCAGACGGGACACCGTCCCGGGTAGAAAAAATCAAGGAACTGTCTGATATGGAAAACCGGCTTCTCTCTTTTCATCCGTTCATCCGGCACTCTCCAGAGGAAAATGTCCTCTGATGGAGCCTCTTCCCCGTGCTCCCACCCCTTATCTTCCTTTACAGCCCGTCATCAGCCTCCGGCTCATCCATCCATGCAAAGGGATTCTCATCCTCCTCCTGCTGATGCTTCTGTTCCTCACACTCCTGAAGCCTCAGGTCAAGCGTCGTATAACGCTTTTCCTGCATCGTATTATCAATCATGTCGTCCAGGACAGCCGGGTCTCCAATCAGAACCACACACTTTCTGGCCCTTGTGATCGCTGTATAGATCAGATTCCGGTTCATCAGCATCCTCGGCCCCCTCAGCATCGGGATGATGACAGCCGGGTACTCGCTTCCCTGTGCCTTGTGAATGGTAACTGCATAGGAAAGCTCGAGCTGGTCGAGCTCCGATTTTTCATAGTCGACACACCTGTGCTCATCAAATTCGACGGTCATCAGGTCCGTCAGCGGGTCGATTGACCGGATGACCCCCATGTCGCCATTGTAAATACCGGCTCCGGTGTCAATGACAGCTCCGTACCGTCCCCGGATGGTCCACTCCTTCTGGTAGTTGTTCCGGACCTGCATGACACGGTCTCCCTCGCGGAATACAACATCGCTCCTTGTCCACTCCCGTTTCCGCGGCATCGCCGGATTGAGCGCCTGCTGCATGACCGAATTGAGCCGGATGGTCCCGACAAGCCCCTTTTTCATCGGCGTCATCACCTGGATGTCTGCCGTATCTGCCTGCACATATTTCGGAAGGCTGTCGCGAACCAGATGGATCGCCTGTCCGATGATATCCTCCGCCCGCTGCCTTCTCAGGAAGAAGAAATCCCTGCTCTTATTATCAATGACCGGATGTTCACCCTTGTTGATCCGGTGGGCATTCATCACGATGTCACTTTCCTGCGCCTGCCTGAAAACCGTTGTGAGCGTCACCGTCGGCAGAATCTTCGAATGGATCATGTCCCGCAGCACACTTCCGGGACCCACAGAGGGAAGCTGACTGGCATCTCCCACCAGAACAAGATGTGTGCCGACCGGTACCGCCTTCAGCAGGCTTGCCATCAGATAGATGTCCACCATCGACATTTCATCGATGATCACAACATCCTGCTCCAGCGGCTCCTCATCATTTTTCCCGAATGCGACCGTCCCTTTTTCCGGATCTCCGGAGACTTCAAGCAGCCGGTGTACGGTGCTGGCATCGTGTCCGGTGGCTTCTGTCATCCGCTTCGCCGCTCTTCCGGTCGGTGCGGCAAGAGCGATTTTCAGCCCCTCCGCCTCAAACATCGCAATCATCGTGTTGATCGTCGTTGTCTTCCCGGTTCCGGGGCCGCCGGTCAAAATCAGGACGCCGCAGGAATCCGCCCGTATGACCGCTTCCAACTGTCTTTCATCCAGCTCCGTCTTCGTCTTCCTAGCCGCTGCGAGCGCTCTCCTTCTGGAGTCTGCCTCCGTCCCCTTGTAGGTAATGTTGAGGTCGTGCAGCATCTTCGCCGTCCTGAGCTCTGTGTAGTAGGCCCTCGGCTCAAAAATCCGCTCCTCGCCCTCTTCCTTCTTGATAATCACCTTTCTGTCGGCGGAGAGATTCCGGAGGCAATCCTCCAGGAGTTCCAGGTGCTCCTCCTCTTCCCTGATCTCGTCACTGCCCGGCACACTCTCCGGATACAGACCGGCGAAAAAGTCCTCATCAGACAGACTGTCCGGGATGCCGGCATCCTGTTCCCTTTCCCAGGCTGCCCCCGCACCGTTGGTAACAGCCTGGCAGGCTGCTCCCGCGCCGCTGGTGACCGGCGGGCAGGCTGCCCCCGGCTGTATGCCCTCCTCAAGGCACCCCTGCTGCATCGAAGCCTGCGATATTTCTGGCTGTAGGGGCGTCTCTGTGATCTGGCTTGGAATCGGCATGGATAACAGACGGGATGCCCGCTGAAGCAGCACAGCCTTCGGCAGGTAAAGACTTCCTTCTCCGGCAGCAAGCTGAAGCGTATAGAGGATGCCGCTTCCGACACGGAACCGGGAATCGACGGCCATCCCTGCCTTTCTGGCAATCTCATCTGCCATGTGAAACCCGACGCCCCGCAGCTCGTCCGCAAGGCGGTACGGATTCTCGCGGATAATCCGATACACCTCACTCCCGTATGCCTTCCAGATACGCAGCGCCAGGGTGTTGGAAATTCCGTACCGGGACAAAAACAGTACCCCGTCCCTCTGGTCCTTCTTCTCACATACCTGCAGATAGATCTCTCTGGCCTTCTTCTCTGAGATCCCGTTCACCTCCGCGAGACGGTCCGGTTCTTTTTCAATGATGTCAAATGTCTCAGTGCCGAACCGCTTAACAATCCGGTGCGCCAGCGCTTTCCCGATCCCCTTGATCAGCCCGGAGGACAGATAGCGCTCCATCGACGCCTCGTCCTCCGGCACAGACAAAGAAAACTCCCGGATCCGGAACTGCCTGCCGTAAGTGGCATGCACCTGGAAAGATCCCTCGCACTGGATGGTCTCCCCCTCTCCGATCTCCGGGAGCACGCCGACAGCGGTCACTTCCTCTCCATCCGCACAGAGCGTCAGAACCGTATAGCCTGTCTCCTCACTTCTGTATGTGATATGTTCTACGAAGCCTTTGATTGTTGTATCCGACATGAAATCCCCTGTCAAAAAAGCCGGGCACACCTTACAGGTCCAGCAGCTCCCCGGCGCGTCCGGTCCCGATCGCAACCGCACAGAGCGGGTCGTCACAGGTCACGACGTTCACCCCTGTCCGGGCTTCCAGAAGATCCTCCAGTCCGTCAATCAGGCTTCCGCCGCCTGTCAGAACGATTCCGCGCTGGGCAACATCCTCCGCAAGCTCCGGCGGGGTTTTCTCCAGCACGCTGTGTACAACCTCCACAATTCGGCCGGTCAGCTCACGGAACGCCATCCGGCAGTCCTGCGAGCTAATGCGGACCGTCTTCGGAAGCCCTGTCTCAATATCCCGGCCGATGAACTCCATCAGTCGTTCCTCGGGCCGCTCGTAAACCGTGCCGACCTGCATCTTAATCTCCTCCGCAGCCTGCTGCCCGACGGTCACGCCGAACTGCGAACGGATGTACCGCATGAGAGCCGCGTCAAAATCATTGCCTCCGACCTTGAGCCCCATCGACACGACAATCCCGTTGACAGACAGAATCGCCGCATTCGTCGTTCCGCCTCCGATATCGACGACCATGTTGCCGCTTGGCTTTGAAAAATCGATGCCGGCACCGATTGCGGCTGCGATCGGCTCCTCCACCATCGCCACATCCCGGGCTCCCGCCTGGTACCCGGCATCCTCGACAGCATGCCGCTCAACCTCCGTCAGGTCAGCCGGGATGCAGATGCAGATCTTCGGCTTGCGGAAGGACAGCCTTCCCACCGCTTTCTGGATAAAATAGCGGAGCATCTGCTCCGTCACCATATAATCGGCAATGATGCCGTTCTCAAGAGGGTGAATCTCCTTGAGCGTTCCCGGAGACCGGCTCAGGAGCATGCGGGCATCCTCTCCGATTGCCCGGATCCGGTCATCCGAGCGGTCAAGCGCTGCGACGCTCGGTTCCTTGAGGACAACACCCCTTCCGCGCACATAGACAAGCACACTCGTTGTGCCAAGATCGATTCCGATATCGGTTCCTGCCATAGCAATTCCTCACTGCCTGTTTTCTGTTCCAGCTTTTTTATCTTTGTTCTGCCTGTCCTTGCCGGATTCTCCGGTTGCCCGGCAGACATCCGTTTTTTCTCATCACGATTTTCTGCCCCGGCTGCTCTTTTCCCTCCTGGAGAGCACCATCAGGCTGACGCCTGAGACGATCACCAGGATGCAGGCCAAAAGCTGCGAAACAGCAATGGATGTGTGCGCAAACCGAAGCTGATCTGTCCGAAGTCCCTCGATCCATGCGCGTCCCGCGCTGTAAAGCAGCAGGTACAGCAGAAAAATTTCTCCATGAAACCGTTTCTTCCCGGAGAACGTAACCAGAAGAAGAACCGTGAGGACTCCGACATTCCAGAGCGATTCATATAGAAAGGTCGGATGAACCTGAATGTAAGCCACCCCATTGACCGTATACGCATGCTGCTTCATCAGCTCTGTAATCTCATCTGCCCGGACGGCATCCACGGGAAGACGCATTGCAAAAAGGCCGTCCGAATACTGGCCAAATGCTTCCCTGTTAAAAAAATTCCCCCATCTTCCGATGATCTGTCCCAGTACCATACCGGTACTTGCCGTATCCAGCATGAGCGGAAGACTGAACTTCCGCACTCTTGCATAGATGATAATCGTCAGCACACCCGCAATCACGGAGCCGTACAGCGCAAGTCCTCCGCCCCTGAAGTTCAAAATTTCCAGCGGGTGCCTGCTGTAATAATCCCAGGTAAAGATGACATAGTAAATCCGGGCTCCCAGGAGGGCTGTCACGATTCCGATCAGCGCAAAGTTCAGATATTCGTCAGGGTTTTGTCCCGTCTTCTTCGCCACCCGCATGGCAAGACAGAGCCCTGCCAGCATGCTGAGCGCCATCGTAATCCCGTACATCGCAACTGTAAAGCCGCCCGGAAGCGTGATCGTCTTGATCACATGATTCAGATAGATTCCAAGATGGGGAAATGCAATATCATCATGCATCATATCTTATACATTGAACCTGAACAGGATGACATCGCCGTCCTGAACGACATAGTCCTTCCCTTCCATACGGACAATCCCCTTCTCTCTGGCCGCTGTAAGAGAGCCGCAGTCCAGAAGGTCCTTGTAGTTCACAACCTCCGCCTTGATAAAGCCTCGCTCAAAGTCGGTGTGAATCTTTCCGGCTGCCTGCGGAGCCTTTGTTCCTTTTTTGATCGTCCAGGCACGGACTTCCTTTTCACCCGCTGTAAGGAAACTCATGAGCCCCAGCAGGCTGTAGCTGGCTGCAATCAGCTTGTCAAGACCGGACTCCTTCAGACCAAGATCCTCCAGAAAAGCCTGCTTCTCGTCATCTTCCAGCTCAGAGATCTCCTCCTCGATCTTCGCGCAGACGACAAAGACCTCAGAGCCGGACTTCTTCGCATACTCACGGACAGCGGCGACATACGGATTCTGTGCCCCGTCATCCGGCGCGTCATCCTCCGCGACATTCGCTGCAAAGATCACCGGTTTCGCCGTCAGAAGGTCATACTCGGAAATCCATTCCTGCTCCTTCTCGTCCGAGGTTGCAAAGGAGATCGCAGGTTTTCCGTCCTCCAGATGGGCCTTCAGACGCTTCAGCAGCTCAAACTCAGACGCCTGGTCCTTGTCATTTCTCGCTGCACGGCCAACCTTGTTCATCCGCTTCTCCAGAACTTCCAGATCTGCGAAAATGAGTTCCAGATTGATGGTCTCAATATCCCGGACCGGGTCTACGCTGCCGTCCACATGGATGACATTCGGGTCTTCAAAGCAGCGCACGACATGGACAATCGCATCGCACTCGCGGATGTTTGCAAGGAACTGGTTGCCGAGTCCCTCACCCTTCGACGCGCCCTTGACGAGTCCTGCAATGTCGACGAACTCAATGACCGCCGGTGTGATCTTCTGTGTATGATACAGATCGCCAAGCAGCTTCAGCCGCTTATCCGGCACCGCCACAACCCCGACGTTCGGGTCGATTGTGCAGAACGGATAGTTTGCAGCCTCTGCCCCGGCTTTCGTCAGGGAATTAAACAGGGTACTCTTTCCAACATTCGGAAGTCCGACGATTCCTAATTTCATGGCTTTTTGATCTCTCCTTCTGATAAAGGCCAGAGCCAGACTCCGGAAAGCCCTGAGGCACGGCCCTTTACTACTGCATTCGTCTTATAATGCGGTTTTTCATTATAGCAGACAGCCCCCATTTCCTCAACCAACCCGCTGAAGCGAAATCAATTGTAAAATAGGAGCATTGACTTTCCTGCAGGTTATTTTGCACCTCCATGTGATGGAGCAGCCATTGGATTCGCATTACCTGCCATGCTTCAGGTAAAAGATTGCCAGCTGTGTCCGGTCCCTCAGATTCAGCTTTTCCAGGATCTGCGACAGATAGTTCCGTACTGTTCCCTCCGACAGGAACAATCTGTCAGCAATTTCTCTGTTGGAATCACCCTCGGAAACAAGCTGAATCAGAGCATATTCCCTGTCCGTGATTCCTCTTGACCTGTAGTCAAACGGATTCCGTTCCTCCCTCATAAGCACCGGCAGTCTGTCCACCACGGCTCCTCCGAAAACAGACTGCCCATTCAATGCTGCCCTAAGAGACTGTGTCAGGGACCGGTAATCCTGCTTGAGCAGATAGCCTTTCACGCCAAGCTGCAGCGCTTTCACAATATACTCGTCATCTGAGAAGGTCGTGAGAAAAAGAATGACAGCTTTTGGATCACGTGACAGGATCTTTTCCGCCGCGTCCAGTCCTGACATGTCAGGCATACGGATATCAGATAACAGGATATCCGGAGAGTGTTCTTCATACATACAGACAGCGTCCGCACCGCAGCGTCCTTTTCCGACAACCTCAAATTCCGGGTCTGCTGAAAGAATCAGCTCAAGAGACATGGTAATCAGGTCATCGTCATCAATTATCAGGACCTTTTTCTTTTCTTCCATCATTCAAACATCCCCATCTTGTTCATCCTCCTGATGAATGCACCTATTCTGCTGCCATATTTGCTGCGTCTGCTTCCCCTCTTACCGGGAGCCTAGCGTACACTGTAAACCCATCATCCGTATAGAAGTAAGCATCCCCGCCGCAGCTCCTTGCCCGTTCCCGTATATTGGAGAGACCGATGCCGTCCGTCAGCCCGCCCCGGACTCTCTGTCTGGTCTCTTCAGATACTGAGCCGTTATCCGAAATGGAAAGGATGCAGAAATCACGGTTTTCATGCAAGATGACCTGCACCCGGGTTCCGCTGGAATGTCTGACGATATTGGTTACAGCCTCTTCTGTGATCCCCAGAATCGCCAGCTTGCATTCACGCGGAACGTCACGATCCAGATCCAGATCCCGTTCGACAGAAAAATTCCTGAGCTCCGACAGAATATGTTCCAGATTCCCTCCCAGATCGATGGACTCGTCGTGCAGATCATGGACGGACTGCCGCATCTTCTGCATCGCTTCATCGAGCGTATCCGACAGGATGGAAAGTTGCCTGTCCATCATCTCATCCTTGTTGACGGTTCTGACAGCGCCCAGGTAAAGAATCGCACGTGAAAGAAGATGCCCTACTTTATCATGAATCTCCCGGGCGATTCGGTTTCGTTCCGACATTGTCGCCAGACGGATCTGGGCATCCTGTTCATGAATCAGATACCGGTTCTGGGTTCTGAGGAGTCTTTCCAGCTCCTTTCCGTCATCACAGGTCTGATGCAGGCGTTCCTGCAGTGCCGACACCTTCCTGCTCAAAAAGATGAGAAAAACGGTCGAATACAGAACTGCAGCAAACATGACCAGGCCGATTCCCTGCAATCCTGCCACCAGGATGGCGGAAAACGTCACCGCAAACGGAACTGCCAGGAATAAATCAGACAGCCATCTTTTCTTCCGCTCCGCGAGGGCACTGAACTCTGCGAACAGAAAAACGCAAAGAGAGACCGCCACACTCCGTGCAGTGATCTCCTCTGCGTTGATCAGGATCATCAATTCCACAGCCGCAAAGCTTCTGATTGCAGCATCAGCCATTATACCGTTCCCTCATCTTTGAGATCATCAGTCCCCCGGCAAAGAAGACTGCCGAAAAAGCAAGCTGTATCACCAGTTGCATGATGAACGCTTCTCCCACCGTTCCGTCAGCAGAATGCTCCGCTATCGTTTCCACTCCTGTATTATACCAGTAGAGCGGCATGAAGTGGGCGGCTTTTACGACAGCCGGGGACAGAAAACGGATATCCACAAAGACCCCGCAGATGAAACACATGGAGAGGACCACCATATTGGCCAGCAGGTTGACGGCCCCGTCATTCTGGGCAATCGAGCTGATCAGGTATCCAAGACCCAGGCCGACACACATCAGAGCCAGTGTATTGAGGATGTAGAGCGGTAAACCTGGAACGTCATGCTGCCCGTGGAGGATGGCATCCAGAAGAACCACAGCGATCACCAGGAAGGCTGTCAGAATACCAATGGCTGTGATCGCTCCGAAAAACCCGCCGTTGCGCTTCCAGAAAGAAAGCCCGGAGACACGGATTCTTGACGCCAGATCCTTCTGTCTGAACTTCAGCGCCAGACAGCCGACGAAGATACACAACATCATGCTCAGCGAGTATCCGTTGAAACAGAAGAGAATGGAAGCCCTGGTCAGCCTGACTTCCTGCCGTTCCAGAACCACACGGCTTTCGTCCGCCAACGTAAGATCCTCCGCGGTATCCTTCAGGGCATCCTCCATCTTATATCCGCTTTGCAGATAGACAGCAAGATGATTCAGATACTGATCGATTCTGGTCGTCATCAGCTGTCCTGCTGCGCTGGTTCCTCCCTGCATGAAACGTGGCCGAATATCCGTATGTCCCTCCTCCGCCGCCTGTCCAAGACCGTCCGGAAGAATCAGAACATAATCCCTGATCCCGAAATTCACATCATCCTTCAGTCTGCGGATCTCGTTTTCAGATACATATCCCCGGATCCGGGTGACCTGCTGTGTCTTCCCCAGTTCATCAGCCAGGCTTCTGCTGAGCAGGGAATCATCCTGGTCAATGACTGTCACAGCCAGCTTCTCTTCCTGGAAAACCTTCTTATTGCGTTCTGCCAGACTCTCTGCCTGCATCGGTGCGAAGGACACAAACACCAGAGAATAGATCAGGAATGTCATCCAGTAGGCTTTCACCGATTTCAAAACAGCTTTAAATACTGGCATATTGTCTTCTCCTCAGAATCACTGCGCTGATCGACAGGGTCACGATCACCATTCCCGCCATAGACAGGACATCCAGCCAGTACTGCCGGTTTTTTCCGTAGCTTGCCAGTACGTAAAGACTGTCCGTGAAGACCGCCGCCGGATTGATCCGGTTCAGAACCGGAACTGCATTCTCGACCAGCTGCTTCATCTGTCCCATCATCAGGCCGGACAAGAAGGAACTGACCATGGAAAAGGCCAGCGGAATGGCGACCCTGAGTGCTTCTCTTTGAAACAGCGTCCCGAACAGAATCCCGAATCCGATTCCCACAGCGCTCCCCAGCCCCATGATCATCATGATTTCAGGAAAAGGTGCCTGGAAGCTGATACGGAGAACATACTCGATGTACAAGACCGTGATGGCATTGCTGACGGTCTGAAAGATTGTGCCCGCGAGCGCTCCGGCCAGAATGGAAGGGAACTTTCCCGCTCCCGAGCTCTCAAACCGTTTCCCGCACTCTGACAGATTCGCACACATCGACTCCATCATCGTGGTCGCAATCCAGGACGCATACATAGAGGACATCGCCAGGAGTGCAAAGAAAAACTGCAGATACGGCGAGATCTGCCTGCCGGGAGTATATTCTTCCAGATACTCCCGGTTTACGGAAAGGCCTGCGATCGTCTGCAGCAGCCTGGAGGGATGGTTCTCTGCAATCCGCTTCTCCATGGTACACGCGGAGCGGTATTGTTTCAGGATCTGCGACAGAATGGTGCTGTTCACTCCTTCCTCCCTGATGTGGAGGGAGAGTTCTCCGCCTTCATTCAGATAGTACCCCTCGATTTGGCCGTCAAGCAGCGCCTCCCGTGCTTCCTTCTCTGAGTCATACCGGGTCAGGCCGATCAAATTTTGTCCGCCTTCTGTCTGAAGCTGTCCCAGAACCTTCAGGAAGATCTCTGCATTCCCGCTGCCTGTCCCTTCTTCCGGAGTACCGGACACAGGCTGAACTTCGGCATACCCCGCTGTAATCGTCTGAAAGGAGTTCGGATCTTCGGTCACCATATGGCCGAAGCCAATGTAGAATGCCGTCGCCAGCACCAGTGGAAAGAGCAGATTCCAGCCAATGATGTACTTTTTCCGGGAGAAATTCTTCAGCTGATAGCAGAATACGTGAAAAAACATCATTCCCTCAGCTCCTTTCCAGTGATTTCCAGGAAGACATCGTTCAGGGTCGGAAGCTCTGTCGTGACTCTTCCGAAGACGGCCTTCTTCTCCTCCAGAACATTCAGGATATGAACAAGATTGTGCTCGCCGCCGTCACACCGGATCACGATATCTTCATCCTCAGCCTGCACATGGTAAACATGATTCACCTCACGGATCGCACGCAGCACTTCTTCCTGCCGCACCGGCATATGGATTCTGATCGTTTCCCTGTTTCGCAGTCCTGCCTTGAGCGATGCAGCAGTGCCCTCTGCCACTCCTTTCCCATGATCCATAATCACAATCCTTGTGCAGAGTTCCTCAACCTCCTCCATATAGTGTGAAGTATAGACGATGGTAGAGCCATTCTGATTCATCTTCCGGATTCCCTCCAGGATGGCATTCCGACTCTGCGGATCGACCGCGACCGTCGGCTCATCAAAAAAAATCAGTTCCGGCTTGTGTGCGATGCCGCATGCAATGTTCAGTCTCCGGAGAAGACCGCCTGACAGTTTCTTCGGTTTCTGTTTTCGGTAGTCGGTAAGCCCTGTGAATGCCAGCGCATCCCTGACACAGGCTCTGCGGCTACTGCGGTTCTTCACATAAAGTCCGCAGAAGAAATCAATGTTCTCCTCCACAGTCAGGCTGTCCATCACTGCCACATTCTGCGGAACAACCCCGATTCGCCGTTTAATGTCATATCGCTCAGGAGTCATATTTTCACCGAAGATGGTGATACTGCCTCTGTCATAACTCAGAAGGGCAAGAATACAGTTGATGGTCGTCGTCTTGCCGCTTCCGTTCGGCCCGAGAAGTCCCAGAATTTCCCCCTTCCCGACATTCAGTGAAAAATGATCCACCGCTACAAACTCACCATAGCGTTTCACCAGTGAATTGACTTGTACACAAGTCTCCCGCATCGCCTGTCCCACCTTTCCTGTCCGGCTTTCCCTGCAGCTGTTTCACATTCATGATAGATCCGTGTTCCCACCCGTTCTTCACGCTCTTTTCACAAGCCGGACTCTGACTTTAACCCTGCTTCGATCATAATCCGCTATCAAAGGGCTTTCCAGTGAAGTCTGTCACCAGGAATATGTGACATATGTAACAAAAAAGCCGCCGCCTTCATGAGATTCATCATGAAAGCGGCAGCTCCTTTTGCCAGCAGTCAGTACATTATAAGCGGCCTGCCGGCGTATCCCTGGACTCGATCACCAGCAGTTTCCCCTTTCTGAAGGAGATGGTGCCTTCGCACGCATCAATCTCGTTGGAAACCGCCCTGCTTCCAACGGAGGAAAGCCGGAAATTCTTCACATTATAATGAAAGCCGGTGAGCGTCAGCCCTTCAACATCCCCTCCAAAGGCGAACAGGGAGACATACTTCCCCCACTGTTCTTTCTTCCGGATCGAAAGCCGCCCGCCCCGCGCTCCTCCATGAAGCGTAATCCGGTTGCAGGGGTCAACGATCTCCCCCCGGACACCTGTCTCCAGCAGATAGGCCAGAACTTGCAGGTTGCCGAGGACATGGTCAAGACGGCTTCCGGTTGCCCCGATCATCACGACCCGGCCGCAGCCGGCATCCACTGCCGCCCGCACGCCAATCTCGGAATCCGTAAAATCCTTCTCCGGATTGTACGTGCGGATCTCTGCATTCGGGTGTCTGCTTCGATAATCGTCGATAAATCCTGAGGGAGAGGAGTCGAAGTCTCCGACTACAAGGTCAGGTTCCACGCCGTGGCCATCGAGCCACACCAGTCCTCTGTCTGCCGCGATGACATATGGTTTTCTCGCAGAATCCCCTTTCCCCCGGGAAATATGTTGCAAAACCAGCGGAAGGAGCACATCCGATATATCCCCTCCGCAGAAGACGTACCCGGTTCGGGACATCTTCTTTTCGATCCTGTCATTGCTTCCCGCCGTCTCCGGCTCTTCAGCAAACCGGCCTCTCTCCGTCTCCTCAGGCATATCGATCCTCTTCCCCGTTCTTTCAGGCTTCTTCGTCATCTCCGAGATTTCAGTTTCAGCTGCCGGCGCTCATCCAACACCTTCGCTTTCCTGTCTTTTCTCATAGTCCCTGAGCACCCCATTCAGCACCCTGACATTCTGCCCGATATCACCCCTGAATACGGCTGATCCGGCCACACAGACATTTGTTCCTGCCTCCAGAAGCGGGACGATGGTATCACGGTTCACACCCCCATCCACCTCAATGTCCGTCTCAAGGTGCAGCTCGTCCAGCCTCTGCCGCAGCGTGCGGATTTTTCCGAACATCTCAGGGATCAGCTTCTGGCCGCCAAACCCCGGGTTGACCGTCATGATCAGCACCATGTCTGTCTTCTGGTACACATAGTCCAGCACAGACAGCGGCGTCGCCGGATTCAGGGCGACACCCGCCCGGCACCCGGCTTCGTGAATCTGTGACAGCACCCTGTCGAGATGCCGGCAGGCTTCCGCATGGACAGTGATCCCGTCCGCGCCGGCCTTCGCGAAGTCCCCGATATACCGTTCCGGGTCCTGCACCATCAGATGCACATCAAAAAACTGCCGGCTGCCCTGCCGGATGGATGTGACAAGGGGCTGCCCGAAGGAAATGGACGGCACAAACCACCCGTCCATCACATCGATGTGCAGATATTCCGCTCCTGCCTCCTCAGTTTTACGAATCTCCTCTCCAAGTTTTGTAAAATCAGCCGCCAGAATCGACGGTGAAAGTCTGTACCTCATCTTTTTCGCCCTTCCTTCAGCTCCTCATACAGCTTCCTGTAGCTGTCATACCGCTCTCTGCTGATCTTCCCCGACCGGACGGCCTCCTTGACGCCGCAGTCCGGCTCCGCCAGGTGAAGACAGCCTGTGAACCGGCAGGACGGCTCATAAGTTTCAAATTCCGGAAAATACATCTTCAAATCCTGTGGTCTGATCTCGTCCAGATACAGGCTGGAGAAGCCCGGCGTATCAAAAAAGAACGAATCTTTTCCGCAGGGGAACAGCTCAGCGTGCCGGGTGGTCTGCTTCCCGCGCCGGTTCTGGCGGCTGACCTCCCCGACCTCCATCCCGGCGTCCGGGCAGAGCAGATTCGTCAGCGAAGATTTCCCGACCCCGCTCGGGCCGGCTAGCACCGTCGTCTTATTGTCAAACAGATGCCGGACCCTCTCCACGCCTTCTCCCGTCCGGATACTCATCGAAAACACCTGACAGCCACAGTCTCTGTAGACACGGGCAATGCCATCAAACGTATCCTTCTCATCCAGGTCATCCTTGTTGAACACGATGACAGCGGGAATGTTCTGTCGCTTCATCAGCACCAGAAAACGGTCCAGCAAAGACAGGTTCGGCTCCGGGTCTTTGAGTGCAAACACAATCAGCGCCTGGTCGACATTCGCAACCGGAGGCCGGATCAGGCTGTTCTTTCTTGGCAGAATCTCATCGACCGTCCCTTCCGTATCCTCGGTGTGTGTCAGGTCAAAGAGCACCTCATCTCCGACAAGAGGCTTGCTTCCATCTTTCCGGAAAATGCCCCTTGCCCTGCACTGGTGCGTCCGTCCATCCTCATAATCGAAGACATAGTAGTATCCCGCGACCGCGCGGATAATCTTTCCCTTCATCCTGTTACCTGCGTAAAATCGATCCCGTCATATTCCGTTGTCGAGGTCACATTGCCACTGTCATCCAGTGTATAGACATAAGCCGTCCCGGTCGACACGCCATCCTCTCCCTGGACATTCAGAATATACGGAAATGATCCAGCTCCTTCATATATGGTTTTCTCTGCGCCTGTCTGCTTCAGCGTGATCCGGACGTTCCCGCCGGAATAATTCGGAGGCGCGTTGAGCTGCGCGTTGCACATCCATTTTGTCCGGGAGGCCGAGGCGCTGTTCTGTCCAGGTCCCACGACGATATCACTCTGGCCGGAAGGCCCGCTTGAGACTGTGATCGTAATCGACGAGCCTGACTGTACGCTGGATCCGGCCTTCAGATCCTGACTGATCACAAGCCCTTCTCCGACGGTATCGGACGGCTGGCTGGTCACATAGACATACAAGCCGTAATTTGTAAGCATCGTGACAGCATCGTCCTTGTACTTTCCCGTCACATCCGGAACCGTAATACTCTGTGTATCCTTCCCCTGGCTGATATAGAGTGTCACCGTGTCCCCCGCATGAACCGCGGAGCCGGCACCCGGGTTTGTCGTGATGACCCGCCCCTCCGCAATCGAATCACTGTACCGTGTATTGTCCACCGAGACATTCAGCCCCATGGATGCCAGCGCACTCTCCGCCTCCTTCTGCGTCTTTTTTGCCAGATCCGGAACGGTCAGGGAATCCGCCGGCCCCGTTGACAGCTTATAGCCGATTGTCGAGTTGGCCTGCACCTTCGTCCCCGGCTCACTGCTCTGGCTCATGACCGTTCCGGATGCATAGTCGGACGACGACTCTTCTCCCAGATACCGGTATCCCAGCTTGAGCTTCTTGAGCCTTGCCTGTGCCTCACTCTCGGACAGCCCTCTGAGGTCAGGGACCGTGACCGGCTCGGACGTCAGATCCAGCACCAGCGGTGTCTCGCTCTGTCCGTCTTGGGTCTTATGCCCGCCCGAAATCAGGCCGTAGGTATGCAGGACGAGATACAGGATCGTCAGCCCCACCACAAGAGCTGCCAGCGCGGAGAGGGCTGCCACAAGCTTCTCATGACCATGCCTTTCTCCGGCGCTTCTCTGTTTCTTCCGGCTTCCGCGGAGCACCTCTTTCTCATCCGGGAAGTCCTCCTCCCCGGACCCGTAAAAGTCCCCGGTCTCCTCGTCCTCCGGCGGATAGTTCATCCGCTCGTCATAGTCCCCGTCAAACAGCCCCGGAAAAGGTGCCTTACCGGATTCACCATTTTCAAATGAGGCTCTCCTGTTGATCTCTTCCAGATCTTCCCTCGAGTACTTCTGCGTCAGGCCATCCGCCGGCAGACCGCCCGGTCTGACAAAATCTCCATTCGGACTGACCAGCGATTCCTTCAGGTCGTGGATCAGTTCCGTCATATTCTGGTACCGCCGGTCCGGGCTCTTCTCCGTGCACTTGAGTATGATCTGCTCCACCGTCACAGGCAGATCCGGTACATATTTTCTCGGGGACTCGATGTCCTCCTGCAGATGCTTCAGGGCAACCTCAACGGTCGAATCCCCGTCAAACGGTACCTTCCCCGTCAGCATCTCATACATCGTGATTCCAAGCGAATAGATGTCGCTTCTGGCATCGGAGTACCCGCCACGCGCCTGCTCCGGCGCGCTGTAGTGCACAGACCCCATCGCGCTTGGATGAATCGTATCGGAACTCGCCGCCCGCGCAATCCCGAAATCCGCAACCTTCGCCGTCCCGTCCGTGGATATAATGATATTCTGAGGTTTGATGTCCCGATGGATGATGCCGCTCTTGTGCGCGGCCTCCAGCCCGGCGGCGATCTGAAGTGAGATGCCGGTCATCTCCCGAACAGACAGACGCCCCTTGCTGCGAATGTAGTCCTTGAGCGTGATGCCCTCCACCAGCTCCATGACGATAAAGTAGACTGAGCCCTCAATCCCGACATCATAGACGTTCACGATGTTCGGGTGGGAAAGCCCGGCCGCTGCCTGTGCCTCCACACGGAACTTCGATACAAACTCCGCATCATTGCGAAACTCCGGCTTGAGCACCTTGATGGCAACATAACGATTCAGCCTGTGGTCCTTTGCCTTGTAGACATCGGCCATCCCGCCCGATCCTATGCAATTGATTATCTCATATCGATTCTGAAGAGAATCTCCTGCATTTAACATATGGATACCCTTATAAATCAGTCAGCCGCGCGAGCACAACGGAGATGTTGTCGCGGCCTCCTGCCGAATTTGCTGCCGAGATCAGCTTCTGCCCGGCATCTCTCAGCGTTTTTTCCCTTCTGACAATGCGGAAGATCTGCTCATCCTCCACCATATTCGTCAGCCCATCCGAGCAAAGCAGCACGACGTCGCCCTTATGCAGCCCAACATCGAAGAAGTCTGCCTCCACATTCTCCTCTCCGCCGACTGCCCGGGTAATGATATTCTTCTCCGGGTGGTTTCTCATCTGCTCCGGCGATATCCGGCCGGAGCGCACCATCTCCGCTACAAGCGAATGATCCAGCGTAATCTGGTCAATCCTGTCATCATCGATCAGGTAGAGTCTGCTGTCTCCGACATTCGCGACATACAGGGTATTTCCTTCGATCACCGCCGCCACGATTGTCGTCCCCATGCCTTCGTACTCCGGCTTTTCCGCCGCCTTCTTCAGAACAGCCTGGTTCGCCTTCTGAACCGCCTCCGCAAGGATCGGAATGGTCCCCGTCTTCCCGGAGCCCTCGATGCTGCTGACCACCGTCTCCACACAGACCCTGGACGCCAGATCACCGGCTGCGTGTCCGCCCATCCCATCCGCGACAATGAGCAGGGACGGTAGCCGTCCTACCTTCTGGTCGGAGGCATAGACAAAGTCCTGATTGCTATTTCGTTTTAATCCGACATCTGTCTGGCAATATGTCTCCATGATCCTTCAGGTAACTCCTCCTCAGCTGGCCGCACGAAGCCGAAATGTCACGGCCCAGTTCTCTTCTGATGGTAACATGAATCCCCTTTTTTTCAAGCATTCTCCGAAAAGCCTCAATCTCTCCTCTGTCAGGCTGTGTGAATTCCCTCTCCCTGACCGGGTTGACCGGGATCAGGTTGACATGACAGTTCAGTCCCTTCAGCAGGCCCGCCAGCCGATCCGCGTCAGCCGTGGATGTATTGGCCCCTCTCACACAGCTGTATTCAAACGTAATCCGCCGCTTTGTCTTCTCAAAATAAGCCTTCACAGCATCGATGACAGCATGGATCTCGTACTTCTTCGCAATTGGCATCAGTGTCTCCCGCTCCTTCTGCCCGGAGGCATGAAGAGAGAGCGCGAGTGTCACCGGCAGTCCTTCCTCCGCAAGGCGGTAGATGTTCGGCACAATCCCGCAGGTCGAGACGGTGATGTCCCTGAGGCTCAGACGCTCCCCGTCCGGGTCTCCGATGATTCTCAGAAAGCGGACGAGGTTGTCATAGTTGTCGAGTGGCTCCCCGCTGCCCATGATCACAACATGTGAGATCCGCTCTCCCTCCAGACGGCTGATCTGAAGCACCTGTCCCAGCATCTCCGATGCAGTCAGATTTCTAATCCGTCCTCCGATTGTGGAAGCGCAGAACCGGCACCCCATGCTGCAGCCCACCTGAGACGAAATGCAGACAGAAAGTCCGTAGCTGTACCTCATCAGAACAGACTCAATGACATTCCCATCCTTCATCCGGAACAGATATTTTTTCGTGCCATCCAACCTGCTGGTCAGTACCTCAACAGGCTCCGGCTCGTCGATACAGGCCAGTGACTCCAGCTTTTCCCGGAGCAGCTTTGACAGGTTTGTCATCTGGGAAATGGACGTCGCGTGCTGTACGTGCAGCCAGTCATAGATCTGTCTTGCCCGGAATTTTTTCTCCGAAATCTCCGTCAGAAAAGCTTCAAGCTCCGCCGGATACATCGAGAGCAGATCCCGCTTTCCATCTTCCTTTTTCTGTTCCTGATCTGTGCTGTATTCTTCCATCTGTCCCCTTCTCAGTTTCCCCGTCTGCCCTTTCGGCACACCGCGCAGGACGTCTCAGCCTTCCTTCCACACCACGGCAGGACGTCTCAGCCTTCCTTCCACACCGCAGCAGGGCGTCTCAGCCTTCCGGCAACCGCAGCAGGCCATCTCTGCCTTCCCGGCACACCGCAGCAGGGTGTCTCAGCCCTCCCGACGCAGGCGCGCCAGGAAAAAGCCGTCACAGTCATGAACCCCCGGCAGAAGCTGGAGATACCCGCCTGCGGTCGTCCTGCCCCGCAGCGCCTCCGGAATGTACGGATCGATCGATTCAAGCCGGAACGGAAATTGGTCCAGCACATACTGCAGGTTCATCTGGTTTTCCTCCGCCCCGATGGTGCAGGTCGAGAAAACCATCACGCCGCCCGGCTTCACGTAGTTCTGGGAGACGCTCAGGATCCGCTGCTGAATCCTCACCAGCTCCTCAAGCCGCGTCGGGTTCATTTTATACTTGATATCCTGCTTCTTTCCGATCACACCCAGTCCCGAGCAGGGCACGTCACAAAGCACGATATCCGCCTTCTGGAAAGACTTTTCATCGTACTTCATTGCATCCTTCAGCGCTGCCTGCATGTTGATCACCCCAAGCCGGTCGATGTTCTCCTGCATCAGATCGACCTTCTTCTCAGAGATGTCCCGTGCCTCCACGTATCCGCTTCCCTTGAGGCGGTCAGAAAGATGAAGGCTTTTACCGCCCGGAGCGGCACAGACATCGATGCAGTAATCGCCCCAGTTCGGGGCAGCAATCTCCGTCACCAGCATGGAACTGACATCCTGGACATAGATCCAGCCGTTCCGAAACGCCGTGAGTGCCTGCAGGTAATTGGCGCCGGTGAGCTTCAGCGCATAGTCCAGATAGGGATGCTGTAAAACGGTCACGCCCTCCGAGACAAGAGACTGAATGATCTCCTCCTTCGACACCTGCTGCGTCCGGACACGGACGGTGATCGGGCGCTCTGCCTGGAAGGAGGCGCACATCTTCTCGACATCCTCAAAAGAAAACTGGTACAGCCACTTTGTCAGAATCCACTGCGGCATGGAATAGCGCACCGACAGATACTCCAGCGGACTTGCCTCCGCCGACGGATAAGTCACACTGTCCAGGCCGCGGGCGCAGGCTCTCAGGACTCCGTTCACAAACCCCTTCAGATTGAAGAAACCGCGTTTCTGCGCAATTTTCACAGCCTCATTGACAACCGCCGAGTCCGGAACCGCGTCCATCCATTTCAGCTGATAGACTGACATCCGGAGCAGATTGCGGATCAGGGGCTTCATATTGTAGATCGGCACCTTTGAGAAGCACTCGATGATATAGTCGATCTGAATCAGATTCTCGAGCGTCCCCTCCGTGACCCGAGAGATGAATGCCCGGTCCCTCTTGTCAAGATATTCATATTTTTCAAGCGTATCCCTCAGTGCGATGTGACTGTAGGCTTCCCCCTCGGTCACCTCCATCAGCACATCCAGGATCAGTGCACGGATATTCACTCCCATGTCTTTGCTATGTCCCCTGTTGTTTGTCAACAGCATCTTCCGCCCCGGCCCGCCCGGCCTACCGGCTGATCAGCTCATCGTCTGTCTCTTCTGTCATTTGCCAGAATCAGAAGGCGCAGAAGCTGCAGGATCGACGCGGCAAGAGCTGCGACGTAGGTCATCGCTGCCGCTCTCAGAACCTGACGGCCGCCCTCAAGTTCATCCTCCGGAATAAGCTGACTGGATTTCATGATTTCAAGCGCCCTGTGAGAGGCATTGAACTCCACCGGAAGCGTGATCAGCTGAAACAGCACAGCCACCATGAACAGAACAATGCCTGCCGTGATCAGCGGCTGAAGCGAGAAAATCAGCCCGAAGATAAAAATCGGCCATGATAACGAAGACCCGAACTGTGCAGCCGGAACCAGTGTGCTTCTGAGCACAAGCGGTCCATAGTGAACCTTGTCCTGAACCGCATGACCGCTCTCATGTGCCGCCACGCAGATCGCCGCAACCGAGCTGTAGGAATAGGTTGAATCAGACAGGCGAAGCGTCTTCGATCTCGGGTCATAGTGATCCGTCAGACTGCCTGACACGTGCTCGATCGCAACGTTCTGCAGTCCCTGCGAATCAAGGATCATCCGGGCTGCCATCGCTCCCGTCAGACCTGACCGGCTCTTCACCTTCTGGTACCTGGCAAATGTGCTTCTGACCTGTCCGCTTGCGATCATCGTCAGCACAAGGCCGAGAATCGCCAGCAGATACGTCCAGTCAAAATAGATGGGATATCCGCCATAACCGTACATGCCAATTTCTCCTTTCAGCTGTCGTTTCAGCCTCCGAGCCTTTCGCCCTCGCTCTGCCTGTATCCTCTGAGAAATGCATCCACAGCCATCCTCTTCTTTCCTTCCGGCTGCAGCTCCAGAAGCGAGAGCAGACCGCATCCGGTCTGCACGACAAGCTCCGTCTTCATCACCCTGACGATCGTTCCGGCCTCCGGATTCATATTTCCCTGCTCCCTGCCCGGGACCGCTTCGCCGCCTGTCTCAGAGCGGACAACCTCCGCCTTCCAGATTTTCAACATCTTGCCGTGCTCGAAGGTATAGGCGCTCGGCCACGGGGACAGCCCGCGAATCAAGCGCTCGATTTCATCCGCGCGCCTCGTCCAGTCCACCAGCCCGCTCTTTTTGGTCAGCATCGACGCATACGGCGTTGTGCTTTTCTCCGGCTGCGGTCTTGGGACGGCTCTTCCGGCCTCGATCTCCCGCATTGTCCTGAGCAGAAGCTCCGCCCCGACGGGCATCAGGCGGTCAAACAGACTTCCGCCCGTCTCGTCCTTCCGGATCCGGATGGCCTTCTGGCTGATGATATCGCCGGTGTCCAGGCCGGCGTTCATCTTCATGATTGTAATGCCGGTCTCCGTATCTCCGCTGATGATCGACCACTGGATCGGAGCCGCTCCTCTCCACGCCGGCAGAAGAGACGCGTGGACATTCAGACAGCCATGCGCCGGGATATCCAGGATCGCCTGCGGTATGATCTGACCGAACGCCGCTACAACGATAAAGTCCGGATGAAGGCGCCGGAGCAGCTCCACGTTCTCTTCCTGTCTGATCTTCACAGGCTGAAACACCTCGATCCCGTGGCGCATCGCCGTCTCCTTAACCGGCGAGAACTGAACACCCTTCCCGCGCCCTTTGGGCCTGTCCGGCTGCGTAAAAACTGCCATGACATGGTATTCAGACTGAGTCAGTGCCTCCAGAATCCCGGATGCGAAATCCGGTGTTCCCATGAATACGACCTGACGCTGCGGGGCAGGCTCTCCGGCAGAATATTCTCCTGTTCCCATAACTTCCTCAGACGTCCTCATCTTCGTCTTCTTCATCCTCTTCCTGCGGCTGGGTGCTGTACAGTTCTCCCTCCACCTTGGATATGTACATCACACCATCGAGATGATCAATTTCATGGCAGAGCGCCCTTGCAAACAGGTCCCGCCCTTCAACTGTAATCTCCTTCATATCGAGATCAAGCGCCTTCACAATCACATGCTCCGGACGCGTGACCTGTCCGGCCTTTCCCGGAACCGACAGGCAGCCCTCTGATCCGGTCTGCTCTCCATCCTTCTCCACAACCACCGGGTTCACCAGCGTCACCGGTCCCTCCCCGACATCAATCACGACGATGCGTCTCAGGACGCCAACCTGCGGAGCCGCCAGCCCCACCCCCTCCGCGTGATACATCGTCTCCAGCATGTCAGCTGCAAGTGTGCGGAGCCGCGGCGTCATCTCCTTCACCTCGCGGCACTTCTTTGTCAATACCTCGTCCCCGAGGGTACGAATCTGTCTCAGAGCCATATCTCTCATCCTTTCCTTATTACCGGCACACTGTCGTCCGGTGTCCATTATCCATCCTGTTCCAAATGGGTTGCTTTCTAGTCTGCATCAAACTGAATGTCGACCGTCCGGAACCCTTCATTTGCCCCGATATAGCGCTCCATCCTGTCCTTTGACACACGCAGCACCCGCCTGTCCGGGCACTTCAGATAGATAGCCATGTGGTAGACATCGGCAATCTTCCCGACCGCCTCATCCGAGGGTCCCAGCACGACCGCTGTCGTCACGTTGCTGAGAATGCGGTCAAGCAGTCCCCGCAGGTGGGCAGCAGCAGCTTCAAGCTGTTCCTTGTCCGTGCAGGACAGATGCACCTGCAGCAGACCGCCTGCCGGCGGGTAGCCGGATAACATCCGATAGTGCATCTCCCTGCGGTAGAAGCTATCATAATCCTGCCGGGCAGCGCACTGGATCGCGTAATGATCAGGCTGATAGGTCTGGATCAGCACCCTTCCCGGCTTTTCCGCGCGCCCCGCCCTTCCCGCTGCCTGTGTCAGGAGCTGGAAGGTCCGCTCCGCAGCCCTGAAATCAGGTACGTTCAGCGAAAGATCCGCTGCGAGAATCCCCATCAGCGTCACATCCGGGAAATCATGTCCCTTGACGATCATCTGCGTCCCGATCAGGATGTCCGCCTCGTGAGATGCGAATTTTGACAGAATTTCCAGCTGTCCATCCTTTCCTGATGTCGTGTCCTTGTCCATCCGCAGAACCGCAGCGGAGGGGAACAACTGGCGCACCTCCCGCTCGATTTGTTCCGTCCCCGCCTTGAATGTCCTGAGAAATGGACTTCCGCAGGACGGGCAGGTGTCCGGGAGGCTTGTCTGATATCCGCAGTAGTGACAGACCAGCCGGTCTCTCCCGTGCAGCGTCAGCGCTACATCGCAGTGCGGACACTTCAGTACGTCTCCGCAGGTTCTGCAGGTGACAAATGAAGCCACCCCTCTTCTGTTCAGAAACAGCATCGCCTGCTCATGCCGGCTCAGTGTCTCCTGAATGGCCTCGCGAAGTCTCCGGCCGATCATGGTACGGTCGCTGACCCCCTTCTCCCGCCTCAGATCGACAACCTCGACCCCCGGCAGTACGGATCCGCCCGCTCTCTGTGTCAGCCGGAATTCCTTCAAAAGACCCCGCTCTGCCGCATAGGAAGCTTCGAGTGAGGGCGTCGCGGAGCCCAGGACAACCTTCGCCTTCTCCATTTCGCCCCGCCGGAACGCCACCTCGCGCGCCTGGTAGCGCGGCGCCTGACCGCTCCTGTAACTTTCCTCGTGCTCCTCATCGATCACAATCATACCGAGGTGCTCGAACGGGGTGAACAGCGCCGACCTGGGACCGATCATCACGTCAATCTCTCCGCGGCGCGCCCGTTCAAACTGGTCCGACCGCTCGCCCGCGCTCATTTTCGAGTGAATGATGGAAACCCGGTCACCGAAGCGGTGATAAAACCGCATCAGTGTCTGGTAAGTCAGCGCGATCTCGGGAATCAGCACAATTGCCTGCTGACCGTGTTCCACCGCAAAGGCGATCAGCTCAATATAGACCTCCGTCTTCCCGGACCCGGTTACGCCCCGGATCAGATACCGCCCCGCCGGCTCCTCTTCCCAGGAGCTGCAGATTGCACGGACGATCTTCTCCTGCTCTGCATTCAGCGTGATGCCCTTGTGAGAAAAGGCCTCCGGCAGTTTCGGGGTCCGGTATGCATCCTCGCTCTCGATCCGAACGAGCCCTTTCTGCGCAAGAGCCCGGACAACTGATGGCGTTACATTCAGCTTCTGCGTGACAACCTCCCATGGAAGGGTCTCTTCCTCCGAAAGTGCCCCCAGGAGCCGCTCGCGTGCCTTCTGCTTTTTCACCCGGCAGACGGCCGCTGCACGCCAGGCTTCATCTGCGGAAACCGCCAGCGTCACCCGCTTCTGCTGGCGGACCTTCATCTTTGTTTTTTTAGGAAGAACCGTGTGGAGCGCCTGCAGGAAGGTACTGCCATACCGGTCCCTGATCCAGACTGCCAGCCCGGTCAGCCGGCTCTCCTCGCTTGTCGCCTCATTGTCAACCCGCGCGAGCGGCCTGATTTTTCCCTCCTCAATCTTTGGTGTATCTGAGAATCCCACAATATAGCCGGTCACCGTCCGTTTTCCGAACGGAACCGAAACAAGCGTGCCGACATCACAGCTGCCGGTGAGTTCCTCCGGCACCCGATACTGAAAGCTCCGGTCCAGCGCATGGGCGGAAATATCCACAATCACATCTGCGAACCTCATAGCCCTCCTGACTCATCTGCACGGACAGTTACACGCGTTTGCTTTTTTCATCCTCCGCGAGAATGTCACGGATCAGCACCCGCTCATCCATCGGGTATTTCTTCCCGTTGATCTCCTGGTAGTCCTCATGTCCCTTGCCAGCCAACACGATGATGTCGCCCGGCTTTCCGTGATGGATGGCATAGGCGATCGCTTCCTTCCGGTCCGCGATCCGAATGTATTTCCCGGTCGTCTTCTTCATGCCGACCTCGATGTCATCCATGATCGCCTCCGGGTTCTCATATCTGGGATTATCGGACGTGATGATCGTAAAATCGGCCATCCTGCCGGATACCTCTCCCATCTCGTACCGCCTTGATCTGGCACGGTTTCCGCCGCAGCCAAACACGCAGACAAGTCTGCCCGGATGATATTCTCTCAAGGTCGTCAGAATACTGGAGAGAGCCATTGCGTTGTGCGCATAGTCGATCAGCAGGATAAAATCATCACTGACCTTGACCATCTCCACGCGTCCCTTGACGCGGACATCCTTCAGCGCCTTCAGGTAATCTTCCTCCTTCACGTCAAAGTGTCTGCAGATTGCGATGGCACAGAGCGCATTGTAGACACTGAACCGACCCGGAATATCTGTCACAACATGAAAGTTCAGTTCCCCCTTCACATCAAAGGAAGTTCCGAGATATCCCGGATGATAGATCAGCTTTCCATTCTCTGCATAAAGATTGTCCGTCTCCTTGAAGCCGAACGTTTCAACGCTGCAGGTATGTCCCTCCAGAATCCTGCCAAGGTGAATATCATCTCCATTGAAGATTCCGGTTCTGCACATCCGAAACAGCCTGCTTTTGCATTCCATGTAATCATCGAAGGACGAGTGCTCCCCCGGCCCGATATGATCTGCGGAGATATTCGTGAAGACACCGATATCAAACTCGATTCCCTCGACTCTGTGAAGCATCAGCGCCTGTGAGGAAACCTCCATCACGACAACCTGACAGCCTGCCTTCACCATCCGCGCCAGATACCCCTGAAGGGTCAGAGACTCCGGTGTCGTATTGGCGCTTGGGATCTGCTCCGATCCGATCAGTGTCTCAATCGTTCCGATCAGCCCGACCTTGTAGCCGGCCTGCTCGAGGATGGCCTTGACCATATAGGTCGTCGTGGTCTTCCCCTTCGTCCCTGTCACACCGATCATCTTCAGCTTCGAGGACGGATTGCCATAGTAGACAGCCGCCATACGCGCCATCGCAATCCGGGTATCATCTGTCTTGATAAATGTCACACCGTCAGCATCGGTTCCGTACGCCTTCAGGTCGACCTCGTCTTCCACAATGATCGCGGATACATTCTTCTTCAGAACATCCGGGATGTATTTATGGCCGTCCGCAACTGCTCCTTTGATGCAGACGAAGACAACGCCCTCTCTGGCCTTTCTGGAATCATTCACGATCTCCGTGACCGTTGTCCCATCCTCTCCGCAGAGCACCTGATACGGGACGTCTTTCAGAAGTTCCTTCAGTTTATAGTCTGCCATTCGACTTTCTCCTCTTATCAATCCGGACTGCCCTGACGCAGACCGTCAGCGCAGCTCTGCATCAGTTCCATGTAATTTGCAGAACTTTCTCTTCATTATAGCATCCCGCCTGCTGCCGCTCAACTGCCGGAATGTGACCCGCACAGGACGGCACAGGACAAAAAGGAGCCTGAAGGAGCGGCACCCTTCGCCTCTCCCCGGCTCCTTTGATCTTTTGCAGAGATGAATTCTCAGCTGGATCTGATCTCTCCGGCTCTCACCAGACTCATCTTCGTCAAGGCAGGTCCTGCCAGCTCATAGACCAGCGTCCCGGCAAGCACAACCGCACGGATCTGTGCCGCATACTTCGGAACAACATTTCCCGCCACCAGTGTCAGTCCGATCGCCACACCTGCCTGCGGCAGAAGGCAAGGTCCCAGATAATGGCTGACATTTCTGCCTGCATGCCCGATCCGACCGCCAAGCCAGGAGCCGAACCACTTGCCCAGGAAACGGAAGACGATGTAAATGATCCCGATCACGCCGATCTTCCCGATCATTTTCACCTGAAGACCGGCACCAGATGCGACAAAAAACAGGATATAGATGGGTGCCGTGATGGATTCCGCCACATCCAGAATGCTGTTTGCTTCCCTGGACAGATTCGCTACGGCCGCTCCCATACCCATGCACAGCATCAGGGAGCTGAGTCCGAACCGGTCTGCCAGTCCGATGCCCAGAAAGACAAAGCCGCACACAAGCGCAAGCCTGTTGCCATGCTTATGGAACCGGCGCATTGGAATCAGCATCAGTATGCCAAGCAGAATGCCGAGCGCCAGCGCCCCGAAGATCTCCAGAACAGGCCGGAAAATGGCCCATGCCAGATTGGCTGCCCCACCCTTGATCGACTGCGCAGCTGCCATGCAGACAGAAAACAAAACCAGCGCAATCGCGTCATCGAGCGCGACAACGGAGAGCAGTGTCTTCGTCACCGGTCCCCTTGCCCTGTACTGGTTGATGACCATGATGGTAGATGCCGGGGCAGTCGCTGCCGCGATTGACCCCAGAACAAGGGAAAACGGAACGGAATACCCCGTCAGAATCATCATTCCCGCAACAAACACAACAGCAAACAAGGATTCGAGGCAGGCAATGATGACAGGCGCTGTCCCGACCTGCCGGAAATATGACCGCTTGAATTCATTGCCAATCGAGAACGCAATGAAGCCAAGCGCAACCTCCGGAATGACCGTCATATTGTTGATGAATGACTCGGACAGCACCGAGAACGGAATCCCCAGTGCCGGCAGAAAATACGGTCCAAGCAGAAGCCCGGCGATCAGGTACCCTGTCACATTCGGAAGCCTGAGATGCTTCATCAGCCTTCCCATAAAGATGCCAGACAGAACCATAATGCCAAGATTGGCAAGGACATTCAAATCCGGTGTCATGATTTCTTTACCTTGAACCCTTCCAGATGCTCGATCGGCAGTGTGAAGAGGATGCCGGTATCTCCATGCTCCAGCCCTCCCGTCACCTTGTTGACCGCCTCGATGATGCTCGGAACCTTGTCGTCCGTCGCAGCCATGAAAATCGTCCTGTTCTCCTTGTGTGCCGGATTCAGGACATTCCGGAGAGACAGGACAAAGCGAAGCTCATCTTCCTCGTTGAGCTCCTGCATCATCCCGTGGGAGCTCAGGATTGTCGCTCCCTGCAGATGCCTGGCAGAAAACTCCGACAGAAGATCCTCCATGCACTCAAGCTTGTTCAATACAATCACAACCAGTTTCATGACTGCGCTCCTTGTTCATAGTGAATATCTGTATTTTGGATCTGTCCTGCTCTCTTCCGCGCCGGAAGCGTCGGCAGCTGTGCCAGCACGATGGCGGTGAACATCAGCGCACAGCCCAGGATCTCCCTGCCGCTCAGCCGCTGACCTAGAATCAGCCATCCTCCGATCGCCCCGAAGACACTCTCCAGGCACATTGCAATCGAAGCAATTGTCGGATTCAGCCCTTTCTGTCCGGTGATCTGGAGTGTGTAGGCCACTCCGCTTGAGAGAACCCCCGCGAAGACGATCGAGACGGCCGCATGCAGCAGCCCATAGGCCGTCGGGTGCTCCAACACCAGCATCATCACGGTTGCAATGACTCCCTGGAACAGCACCTGACGCTGACTGAGCCGGACCGGGTCAAGTCCCGGGGAAAAGTGATCGATCACCAGGATTTGAATGGCAAAACCGGCCGCTGCGCAGAGCATCAGCGCATCCCCTCCCCCGAAGCCTTCAAGGGAGCCAGCCTTGAAGCAGAGAAAATACAGTCCCACAATCGAGACAGCTACACAGAACCAGATCTTCCGTTCAGTCTTCTTTCCAAGAAACATGGAAAAAATCGGGACAAGAATGACATACATCGCCGTGATGAAGCTCGCCTTCGCGGTCGTTGTGGTCGCAATCCCCGTCTGCTGAAAAGAACTTGCCATGCACAGCACAGCGCCGCTCGCAGCGCCCGCGATCCACAGAGCCCTCTTCTGCTGCATCGTTACCGGTGCAAGACTGCTCCCTGTCTGCTTCAGACGAATCCTGTCAGAAACACGGATCACCGGAATCAGGAACAGGACCGCGATCCAGCTTCTGCAGGCCAGATACGTATAGGTCCCGACATACTTTGTCGCAATGCTCTGGAAGGAGAAGGTAAACCCCCAGATAAATGCGGTCAGAACAAGGAGAAGCGTCTTTGTGACTGTCGCTGATTTTCTCATATTCATTGATTTCATTGGTTCCCTGTATGATATTCCTTTGCCGTACAGCAAACAGCGAAGGAAACCCTGTCTGGATTCCCTCCGCCTTTACCGTCCGCTGCATGCAATGCTTCATGTTTGTCTGCCATCTCCTGCATGTACAGTCCGAAAGACTCTTTGGCTGCCGCACATGCGCACTGCCATGAAGATCAATATGCCTTGCCCCAGTACACCATCTTCTTTGCCGGGCGTCCGCACCAGACGCAGGTATCGGAAAGATGTTCCTGCCGGAACGGAATGCAGCGGCTTGTAACGCCTCCGAGCTCGTCCTTGATCGCATTCTCACAGGCGACATCTCCGCACCACATAGCCTTGATGAAGCCCGGCTTCGTGTTCGCGATCTCGGTGAATTCTTCTTTTGTGGTCGCGGTGTAGGTCATCGCGTCGCGACGCGCCCTCGCATTCTCGTACATATCATGCTGGATCTGATCCAGGACTTCCTTCACCTTATCCGCAATCCCCTCAAGCGGTGCAACGATCTTTTCACGTGTATCCCTGCGGACGATGACGCACTGTCCTTTCTCAATATCCTTTGGTCCGATCTCGACACGAACCGGAATGCCGCGCATCTCCTGGTCGGAGAACTTCCAGCCCGGGCTCTTGTCCGCATCATCCAGACGAGCACGGATGCCGGCTGACGTCAGAACCCTCTTCAGCTCCTCGGCCTTATCAAGCACCCCTTCCTTCTTCTGCTGGACCGGGATCACCATGACCTGAACAGGCGCAACCAACGGCGGAAGCTTCAGTCCAGAGTTATCACCATGCACCATGATAATGGCACCGATCAGTCTTGTCGTCATCCCCCATGAGGTCTGATAGACGTACTTCTGAGTGTTGTCCTTATCCACAAACTGAATGCCGTATGCTCTGGCGAATCCGTCTCCGAAGTTGTGGGACGTTCCGCACTGCAGCGCCTTCCCGTCGTGCATCAGCGCCTCGACCGTATAGGTTGCAACCGCGCCGGCAAACTTTTCCTTCTCTGTCTTCTGTCCACGGACAACTGGAATGGCAAGAAACTGCTCCAAAAAATCCGCATACAGATTCAGCATCTGGGTCGTCCTATCCTCCGCTTCCTTCGCGGTCGCGTGGATGGTGTGGCCTTCCTGCCACAAAAACTCTCTTGACCTCAAAAACGGCCGGGTTGTCTTCTCCCAGCGCACAACCGAGCACCACTGGTTGTAAAGTCTCGGAAGATCCCTGTAGGAGTGGACATCCTTCGCATAGAAGTCGGAAAACAGTGTCTCGCTCGTCGGACGAACACACATACGCTCCTCGAGCTGCTGGGTACCCCCATATGTCACCCATGCGACTTCCGGTGCAAACCCTTCCACGTGCTCCTTTTCCTTATTCAGCAGGCTCTCCGGGATCAGGCAGGGAAGATAGACATTCTCAACCCCCGTCTCCTTGAACCTCCGATCAAGCTCATGCTGGATATTTTCCCAGATCGCATACCCGGCAGGCTTGATGACCATGAATCCCTTAACCTGAGTATAGCCGGTCAGCTCTGCCTTCTTGACAACATCCGTGTACCACTGTGCGAAATCATCCTCCATTGAGGTGATCTCTTCGACAAACTTCTTTTCTGCCATGTCCCTCTCCCGCTGCTGCCGGAAAGCTCAGCGCCTTCCTCCTGCATCTTCTGCCGCGCACGTCAGGAAAAATCCCGTCCGGCGTTCATCTTCTATGTTCTGCCTGCCAGGATTTTTATGCCAGGCTGCAGAGTTTCATGTTACCGTTTTCTGCCCGGTCCGTCAAGCAAGCAGTCCTGCATTGACCGATTCCGCAAACCGGAGAAATGCAGCCTGCCCCTCAGCCGTCCGCTTGAACACACCGGCATCCTCAAGCACTTCTGCAAAGACAATCCCGATCTCCTTTTTCAGGATCTCATCAATGTTCTGCTCCCTGATGTCCGCATACTTCTTCAGAATGCCGTCCATCCAGTCCGCGTGCTTTCCAAGCTCCTCATCCCCATGGATATCGCGGCCGGCAAGAACAACCTGCTTCAGATCTGCCATCTCTTTTTTGAGTCTTGCCGGAAGGATCGCACAGCCCATCACCTCGATCAGTCCGATGTTCTCCTTCTTGATGTGGTGCTTCTCCGCATGCGGATGAAAGACGCCCAGCGGGTTCTCCTTTGTCGTGATATTGTTCCGAAGCACCAGATCCAGCTCATAGCGGCTGCCCCTTCTGCGCGCGATCGGCGTGATGGTACTGTGCTTCTCGCCCTCTGTCTCCGCAAAAATGAACGCCGACTCATCTGTGTAGGCTCTCCAGGCCTTCAGGATTCTGTCCGCCAGGTCGACAATTCTGTCCGGCTCCTCCCCGTTCAGCCGGATCACCGACATCGGCCACTTCACGATGCCGGCCCTGACATCCTCATATCCTCTGAAGGACAGCTCACGCTCAATCCCTGCCTTTGCCATCGCGAATTCATAATGTCCGCCCTGGAAATGTTCATGCGCCAGAATCGATCCGCCGACAATCGGGAGATCCGCATTCGATCCGACAAAGTAATGCGGGAACTGCCTGACAAAGTCAAACAGCTTTTCAAACGCGCTGCGGTCAATCTTCATCGGCACATGCTTCGAGTTGAACACAATACAGTGTTCATTATAGTAGACATACGGAGAGTACTGAAGGCACCAGTCCCCGCCCGCGATCCGGATCGGAATCACGCGGTGATTTTCCCGTGCCGGATGATTCGTTCTGCCGGCATATCCGACATTCTCATAGCAGAGCTGACACTTCGGATAGGCCGTCTGGGCCGCATTGCGCGCCGCGGCGATTGCCCGCGGGTCCTTCTCCGGCTTGGACAGGTTGATCGTGATGTCGAGATCCCCGTACTCCGTGGGCGCCAGCCACCGCATATCCTTTGCGATCCGGTTCCTTCTGATATAATTGGTGTCCTGACTGAACGTATAATACCAGTCCGTCGCCTCACGCGGGCTTTTCTCATACAGGTCGTAAAACTTCCGATTCACCTCCGACGGTCTCGGCGTCAGATATCCCATCAGCTTTGTGTCAAACAAATCGCGGTACGTCACCGTGTTGTCCGCGATCATCCCCTTCTCTGCCGCATAATCGCAGAGCAGATCAAGGATCGCCGGAAGCCTCTTTCTCGCTTCCTCGACTGTCATATTCTCTTCAAAAATCCTGGCTTCCGCTTTCTCTGTGAGGTCGTCCAGTCCAAGCTCCCGGATCAGCGCGTTCGCTGCCCAGATCCGGTCCTCGGCCTCAAGAAGCCCTGTCACATAACCATATTTCACCAGTTCCGCAACCGCATTCTGAATCATCCCATGCCTCCGTTTCTGGATTCTGTTCTTCCGTTAACCGATGTACATCCACATAGAAAGACGCTATGTTTTTAATTTTATCATCAGAGATCTATCAGAACAACTGGCGGAAGTATTACAGCACTTATTGATTGCTATATGAGCCCTCTCGGGAAGCAAAAGTAGATATGTCTTTTACACTGTCCTTCTCTATAATCTCCCCAGGTACGATCTGGATGCGGTCGCACTCATCGGCTATTTTATCCAATTTCTGAAACACGCGATTTGCCGCACTTTCTGCCATCAGACGGATATTTACCGCATATGTGGTAACCCCGATTGGATAATATTGGTTTTTTGCGTAATTATCAAACCCGACAATTGATATATCATCAGGCACACGGTATCCCTTTCCAGTCAATTTTCTCATCAATTCATATGCAGTCAGGTCACAATTGCACGCAAATGCAGTCGGCATTTCATCCGGTAAGTCTTGAATGACAATGTCACCGGTATCAAGGTTTCTGTCATTCAAAATCCAATCTTCACGATAAGGAATCTCATGTACTGTCAAAGCTCTGCAATAACCAAAAAAACGATCAGTTATGCTGGAACTGCCATGGATTGATCCGACAAATGCGATTTTGGAATGTCCCCTCTGAATCAGGTATTCTGTCATCTGATACATTCCCAGATATCCAGTGGAAACCACACAATCCAGCTTGGAATCATTGTTATAATTGTCAAGCAAAACGATCGGGATATGAAAACTTTTCTCCATCAGCTCCAGATACGAGGTATCTAATTTTCCGATTACAATGAGAGCATCACACTTTCCGCTTGTAAGACTTACCGGCAAGATCATCTGTTCTTCATCATCCGGCTTTATCATCTCGAAAACGGTTGCAGAACCCCGCATCTTCAGAAAAGACACCAGCTCCCAATACATTTCCCAATAGAAGGACTCGCCCTTCGCAACAAAGCGGCTGGAGACAATGACGCCAATCGAATAGCAGGCCATGCTTTCTACATGCCGATAGTGATATCCCATAGCAACTGCAGTTTTCTCGATTTTATGTCTGAGCTCCTGGCTGACACCATATCTGCCAGCCAGAGCATTTGAGACAGATACTTTGCTGATCCCCAAAGCATCCGCAATATCCTGCATTTTCACGTTATTCTTCATCTTGCTTTTCTATTTTCTCTATCCCTTTGCGTCATTGAAAAGCTGCCTGCTGCTCTCAGATTTTATATCAATTATGGAAACTGCGATCCGGTCATCACATGGATTCATTACAAGATATCATAAACACTCCTGATTTTCAGGCCCTTCGGAATCCCTTCGATGATTCTAACTGTTTTCTCTTCCCCCGGCTCCAGATCAAAATAGTTGTCTTCCAAAACCATGTCTTCATTTTCGTTTAAAATTTCAATATCTCTGGCATATGCAGAAGACTGAATTGTTATTTTATTTCCATCGACATGCAGCTGAAGCTTTGGATCCTGGAACTGGAAGTTCTTGGGTTCACAAAAAATCAGGGTCTCCTTCGATATCCTTTTCTGGTTTTCGGTTAATTCATAGACGACATAATCTGTTCCCAGCTCCGCCTCCGGAAGCTCGACTCTATCCATCCAGACAGCTGAAAGAGGTGAAATATCCAACTCCTTTTCAAATTGAGCTTTGACATCCCCCTTAACGTTTTTCAACTGCCACCTCACTGTCACCTTATGTTTATTAAGGCTTTCATTGCAAACATTGAAACGCACCGACTTTTTCACGTCATATGGCTGTGCATTCGGATTGCTGTCCTGCGTAAGAATCCCTTCTTCCTCACACGACAGAAGCAGTGGGGCGAAAAATCTTTTTGCATGGTAATGTAACGCCTTCCACCTCCCATAGTAATCAATCGAGGACCAGCTTGCAACCGGCCAGCAGTCATTCAGTTGCCAGATAACCGTTCCCATGCACCGTCCTCTGTTTCTTCTGAGGTGTTCTACCCCATATCGGATTGCCTGAGCCTGCAGCAGCTGCGATGCATATACGATTTTCTGGAAATTTTCCGGATAGAGATACATCTGCTCCATATATCCTATGATTTTTCCATTTGCTGCCTGGTTTCTCTGATGTTTTTCCATGACATACGAAAAAATATTTCGATCCTTTGGGAGCGTAAAGCTTTCACACGTCTTTTCAAGCGGAAAAGACTGGAACCCAAATTCTGAAAGATAGCGAAAAAAGTGATGCCTGTACTCTGTAAACGGCTTGTTTGCGTGCCAGACTTCCCAATAATGTGTATCTCCCCTGGATTCATCATTCGGATTGTCAAAGGCGCCCCCTGAGGATGGGCTTGCAGGCCAGTAAAATGTATTCGGATCATATTTTTTTAATACCTTTGGGATGATATACTCATACATTTTTACGTAGTCACTTTTTTGCTTTGGCTTTGTCACCCACACGCCGTCAGCAACAAACTGTTCCATTTCATTGTTCCCACCCCACAGTCCAAGAGAAGCATGGTGCCTGATCCTTTTAACATTGTCGATAAATTCGTGGACAATGTTATCTTCAAACTCATCTGTCAGATCATAGACCGCACATGCGAACATAAAATCCTGCCAGACAACCAGTCCCAGCTCATCACAGGCATCCCAGAATGAATCGTCCGGATAATGCCCGCCTCCCCATACCCGGATACAATTAAAGTTGGCTTGTTTTGCCTGCATGAGAAGGTGGTATGTCCTTTCCCTGGATATTCTAGACAGAAGCGCATCTTCCGGAATATAGTCTGCTCCCATTGCGAAAAATTTTATTCCATTTACCTGATGCGCAAATGATGTCCCGAACTCATCTTTTTCAATGGACACCTTCAAAGTTCGAAGACCAATTCTCTTCTCCCATACATCGAGAACAACTCCCTGGCGTATCAGCTCAACCTTGATTGTATAAAGCGCCTGTTCCCCGTACCCATTCGGCCACCATAATCTCGGAGCATCCACATGGATCCGACCATCCTTCACTTTATCGGCGACCACCTTTCCATCCGGATCTCTCAATGTGGTCTGGAACCAGAGACCTGAATCGTTTTCTTCTGGAGCAACAGTGCTCTTTTCTCCGGAAGATAATTCTGCTTCAACCTGAATGCCCAGATCCACCTCGTTTTTCCCATGCTTTTGAGTAATATATACGTTATCGATCCGGGCTGCAGAATATCCGACCAGGTACGCATCCCTCCAGATTCCTGAATCAGGAAGCCTGATTCCCCAATCCCAGCCAAACATGCAATGGGCTTTTCGAATACTGGGAAATCCACGCATGGCATCACTTGTTCCTTCAATGGGATTGATACGATATTCCTCCTCAATATATTTTACCGGAGAATGAAAAAAAATTCTCAGGTCGTTATCTCCTGCCTGCAAGATTTCCTTTACCGAAAATTCCCATTCCCGGTGCATATTGTACGCATTGCCAACGAAAACATTGTTCAAATAAATGTCCGCTATTGTATCCAGGCCATCGAAATGCAGAAGAACCTTTTCACTCTTTCTGATTTCATCTGACACCTGAAACACGGTACGATATTCAAAATCATTGTACAGCAGCTTCAGCGTTTTTGTTTCATTATCCCTGTAGTACGGATCTTCGATTGCTCCGGCTGCCAAAAGATCCGAACAGACCGTTCCCGGAACCCTGGCATCATAGAATTTGTCGCTTCCACTCAGATGCATCTTCCAATTATCGCATATTATTTGTTTTATCACGTTCTGTTTCCTCCATCTACACTGTAGTCAAATCCCAATTCCCATATATTTTAGGGACATCGCTGATCAGCCGTTTTGTATATTCCGCCTGCGGGTGAAGGATCACATTCTCTGCATTGCCTCGTTCGACAAACTTTCCATGCTCCATGATATAGACCTGATCCGACACATAATAAGCCAGCCCGATATCATGTGTGATGAATATAATCGTCATATTCACTTCACTTCTCAGCTTTAAGAGCATATCCAGAATCGTCGCCCTGGAGCAGGCGTCCACCATCGACGTTGGTTCATCTGCCAGAAGAATCTTCGGCTTTAACAAAAAGATCCTCGCGATCATAAGTCGCTGCATCTGCCCACCCGATAATTCAAACGGATACTTGTTCGTCAGCTCCTCATATTTTAGATTCACGAAGCTGCAGGCTTCCGTCATCATTTCTTCTTTTTTCTTTTGCGGGAGTGCTTTTCCGTCCCGCATATTGATACAGTCCAGTAGTACAGAATCCACTTTTCTGAATGAATTATAAGAAGCAAACGGATCCTGAAAAATAGCTTGGATATCCTTCCAGTACTTTCTTTTCTGCGCACACGTCTTTAAAACACGCGGTTTACCCTGGAAGGATATTTCTCCTTCCGTCATGCTGATCAGGCCCAGCAGCATTTTTGAAAATGTGGTCTTCCCGCTTCCAGACTCTCCCACAATCGAGATGATCTGCCCTTCCCGAAAATCAAAATCCACATGGTCTACTGCAACCGTAACAGTTTTCCCTATACCAAAGACCTTTGTTACACCCCTTCCACTCAGGCAGGAAGCCCCTAGTTCACTCATTCTTATACCTCCCGAATCTTTCTTTCCGACATCAGGCAGCGGTAATGTCTTCCATTTGGCAGTTCAATATCCGGCACTTCCATGGAAGAGCAAACCGGGGCGGCATAAGGACATCGAGGTGCAAACCGACACCCCTTCGGGGGGTTCTTCAAGCTGGGCGGAGTCCCCGGGATTGCTGTCAGTTGGTGGTCTCTGACACCTTCCTCCGGAACGATAATAGATCCCATCAACCCTTTTGAATATGGATGAAGTGGATCGAACACCATCTGTTTTGCAGTTCCAGACTCCACAATCTGACCCGCATACATAACCAAGATATCGTCTGTCACGTTGTATAACAGGGGAAGCTCATGCGTAATAAAAATCATCACCTTGATATACTCTTTTTCCATAAGCTCGCGGAGCATCTTGATTACCATCTTCTGGCTGGTTACATCGAGCGCAGACGATGGCTCATCAGCGATCAGCACCTTTGGGGACAGAATCGTAGAGATCGCAATAACCGTACGTTGCTTCATGCCACCGGACAATTCAACTGCATGTTTCTCCAGCACGCTTCTGGGCAGTCCAAGGATTTCAAACCGTTCACAGGCAATGTCATAGATGTCCTTCTTCGTTGCGTCCGGATGATGCGCGTGGATGACATCCTCGATAAACCGTATGATTTTCTGCGTAGGGTTCAGTGCGTTCATTGCTGCCTGGGGAATATATGCAATCTCCTTTCCCAAGATTCTCTTTCGAATTGTATCTGGTTTAAGCTTAGAAATATTCTTTCCGTCGATGATGATATCCCCGCTGATATAATGAAGCGGTGGGAAATAATACCCCATCAGGCTCAGAGCCAGCGTTGATTTTCCGCATCCGGACTCCCCAGCAATTCCAATTGACTTTCCTTCCTTGATCTTGAGTGAAACTCCATCAACAGCATAAACATTCTCCCGGAAGCGGGTTACATATTTTGTACGAAGGTCTTGAACCTCCAGCATGTACGTTTCCATTCGTCCCCTCCTTTTAATCCCTCAGCTGGGGATTAAAAACCTGATCTAGACCTGTATTCATCAAATTCAGTGAAAATGAAATCATCGCAATCATGAAAAGAACCGGAAAGTATGCCCACCATGAGCCATTCAGATGTGCAGAATACAGCATTGCCCAGTTCATCATCAGCCCAAGCGTTGCTGTACTGGTTGTCGCAGGTCCAAGCCCCAGCATGGAAAGCTGAGCCTCCGAAAGAATTCCAGAGGAAACCTGCAGGATAAATGCCATCACGACATAAGACGCAATGTAGGGCAGAATATCTGTCATGATAATTTTGAACGAACTATGCCCAGATAGCTTGGAAAGATTCACATGATCTCTGTTTCTTAGTGAGATAACCTGTGAGCGTACCGCCCTGGTTGTCCATGTCCAGGATGTGATTCCGATGATCAGGGCGACCAATCCAACTCCCCTTTGTTTTTGTCCGACACTGTAGGATATGAGAATCAACAGTACGAAGGAAGGAATAACCGTAAAAAGGTTCGTGATAAAGAGAATCAAATCATCAATAAACCCTCCCAGGTAGCCGGCAAGCAATCCCAGTGTCAGACCGATCGCCGTGGCAACGACACCCGCAATGAGACCAATTCTGAGTGAAGTCGTTGTCGCGGAAACAAGCTCCCTTAGGACGTCTCTCCCAAAATTATCCGTTCCTAAAACCAGCGTCCGCTTATTGCTTATTTCTTTCAAATTTACAAAATCACTTGACTTGACTTTTGATTTTTCTTTCAGTTCGTTATTTTCATCCTGTTCAGCAATAATAATATCTTTATCCGTTAATAATTCTGTGAGCTTTTGGTTCAACCTCTTATAATATTTCTGTTCTGACGCGAGCATCCCCCTGAATCTCTTTGAGGGATTATACTTGTCTGTCCACATGACAATTAAAGATTCCGCATCTGCGTCCTGAACTTCACTTTTCCCCATACCACCGTATTGCGTCAGCCATTCTTTTATTTTATCCAATTCGTCTGTTTTCAACGAATCTCCGACATTCGACTGTTTCAAAGCAATGCGCAACTCATAGGGATTTGCCTTAATGGTATCTTTTTGGGATATATAAGTTCCAGGCGGGTAAAAATTTCCGTTTCCCACAACGTCTAATGGATCATAAGTAATGAACAAGGGAAACAGAATCGTCAAAAGTATAATTGCTATGAAAATTACGAACCCGGTTACGAACTTAGCTGACCGAAATACTTGTCTGATCGTATTCATCATTTTTCTCCTAGTCCATCTGCGATGCTTTGATACGGGGATCAATCAGCCCGTACAGGATTTCTACCACCAGGTTTGCCACCAGAACCATCAGCGTAATAATCAGTGTACATGCTGATAGAAGCGGATAATCCTGGCCCTTGATCGCAGCCATCATCGTCGTTCCGATTCCCGGATAGCTGAATACTATTTCCGAAACCAAGGCACCACCCATCATGGTTCCGAGCGACATTGCCAACCCTGTAATTTGAGGAAGCATGGCATTCCTGAATACATATCTGACGATCTTTCTGTCGTGAATGCCCAGGAAACGGCTGTACTTCACATAGTCTGCATTCAGTTCATAAATTGCCATCGAACGCATGCCAATCGCCTGTGCCCCGATCGTCGTAAGGACAATCGACCAGAATGGAAGCTGATAATGCGCTACAACTGAGCGAATGAATGTCCAGCTGAAATTCGGTATCAAATCATATCCGTACCCTCCACTTGAGGGGAACCAGCCAAGTCTGAGAGAAAAGATGAACAGCAGAATAACGGCCATTCCGAATGCCGGAATATTACTGATAAACAGGAACACCGGAAGAATGATCTTATCAAATCCCTTCTTTACATAGGCAGCGATTGCTCCGAGCATGTTTCCAAGAAGCCAGCCGATCAGAATAGCCGGTAGCTGCAAGCAAAGTGTCCACCCCATTGAGCTTTTCAATATATCTGCTACTGGACGGGGATACTGGCTGAACGACACGCCGAGATCCCCCCGTAACGCATTCCCTGCCCATTTTAGAAACTGCACATAAACTGGCTTGTCGACACCGAATTTTTCAGCATATTCCTTGTATATTTTTTCAGCTGCCGCTGTATTTGTAACACCTTGCGTCGTCTGCGCCGCGATCCCAGCAACCGGGTCTCCTGGCATCATACGGGGAAGTGCAAAGTTCAGCACAACTGCAAAGAGGAAAGTGACCAGATACCACCCAATTTTCTTTCCAAAATACTTTCCGTACCCATTCATGGCAACCTCCTATCTAAAAGGAAGTCCGATCAGTCTACCCTGATCGGACTTCCCCAATCATTACTTCACAAGCTGCAGCTGATAGAGTCCGGCAATTCCATAACCATCTGTGCACACTGTAGGTGGAATATTGTTTCCGTCGTCATTCATCGGGTAGTTTGTCCATACAGATTCGTTAACGTTGTAAAAAGCCTGCGGCCTGTACATGAGAGCGAAGGAAGGTACTTCTGTCAAGTAAATTTCACTAAGCCGCGTATAGTAATCTTTCAGTTTTGCCTGATCCTGTTCATACGGAATCTTAGCCAATATTTCATCTGCTTCCTTATTTTTAAACCCGCTCCAGTTTCCAAGCGTATTTGTTTTCAGATCCGCATAACCAGAATACATGAGCACCATGCAACGCTGCCATGGACAAGAAACGGAGGATCCGGTTGCATTATTGATACAGATCTCGAAATTCCCTGTTGAATAGTTTTCTGTAAATGTATTGGTATCCGGGTAATTCGTTTGAATGTCGATTCCGATATTCTGGCCTGCCTTGGCTACATCCTCGAGAGCTGCCATCCAATCTGTCCATCCGTCCGGACATTCAGCAGTGAATGAAAGATTCTTGCCGTCATACTCACGGATTCCGTCTCCATCATGATCTGTAATCCCGGCATCATCAAGAATCTTTTTGGCAGCCTCGACATCATTGCCAAACTGAAGATCCTTCAGACGATCCTGATCTACCAGAGCCTGTTCTGCATCCGTCGTATTCATGACGCTTCTCGGAACTTGCTCGAAAGTCGCCGACTGGTTCGACATCGCCGTCGCAATAATATGGTCGTAGTCAACCGCCATGGCGATTGCCTTTCTTACCGCAACCTGGTCCAGTCCGGAAATACGTGTATTGTAGAAGCAGGTTGGGATCATGGTGCCAACGCCATAAGGTGGTTCATCGAGATATGTAGTAATCGGAAGATTGTCCTCTTCCCAAAACTTTTGAATGTCTGTAATAAACATCTGGGCAATATCGATCTCGCCTTTGGAAAAGGCAATCTGTCCAGCCGAATTGTCCTTGTAGATTGGATGAGCGATGTATTTTGGTGCCGGTAGAGCGCCCCACATAGAGTCTGCTTGGCCCCAGTAATTGTCATCCCTGACAAGAACCACCTTCTGATCGTCATCATAGTAGGCAGTATAGGGACCAGACGACACAAAATCCTCCATCTTATCCGTTTTGACACCGTCTTCCTGATTATTATTCCGTTTCTCAACATTCTGAATGTACGCCTTCTGGAGCACATACACCTTTGGAATATAGTCAAGGACCTTCAACGGGTTCACCGCTTTTCCGTCCTTGCCAAGCTTTGCCTTAATGACGACAGTATTACTGTCCTTCGGCACGATTGTGTCAATATATGCAGCGTAATCGATTCCGAATCCTGTGTTATATTTCTTATGAACCTCGAACGTATAAGCAACATCCTCTGACGTAACCGGCGTTCCATCGCTCCACTTAGCATCCGGGTTGAGCTTGATTGTCATCTCCGTCTGATCATCATTCCATGACCATTCTTTTCCAAGCAGCGGATATAACTTCCCATCTAGGTTGTTATATAAAAACATCGGTTCGTAAACCAGCGCACGAGCCATATCCTGCTGGGCAACACCCATTGAATTATTCGAATTCGATGACAGTGGATTCCAGTCATTAATCGTCCCCCACTGCTGTCCTGCAAAGTACAGCGTCTCATTCCTTGGGGTTGAACCAGGCAATACTTCTTCGCCCTCTGTTTCAGCTGATATTACAGACTCAGAAGAAGCGAGAACTGAACTTGCATCGCTGGCGCTGCATTCTACAAGTATAGACATTCCCACAGCAGCAGCGAGAAATAACGATGCCATTTTCTGAATTTTCTTTTTCATTCTGTAATCTCCTTGTTATTAGCGTGATGATGTGATTAGTAAATCTTTTTATTAATTAATTAATACTGAACTTCCCCTTTCTATTAATTTTTATTGCTTGTTATGGTTATGAATCATATCACATATTTTCGTATATTTAAACATTATTTGTGCTATATGCACAATTTCGTTGATATTCTACAAATTATTAGTTTATTTATTATTCATTAATTCTTTACTGGTTAAGTATTTTAATAAACTATTGTTCAGGAATTTCAGCTGTCCATTTCAGTCTGTTTTTCAAGCCAATTCAAGCCACTTCTATAAATGTATAAAGCTGTATTTACAATTCAAATTCCTAAGGATAGAATGAAGCAAAGTTCAAATTGCAACGCCCGAGCGTGGAAAGGGAACGATCATGGAAGGTCTGAGGCTATACAGAAGGCGCATCATCCCGTCCGAGTGTATTTTGTTAAAGGACGACATTCTGCTGCACCGCGACAATGAGACCATCATCACGAAGTGGAAAACACTCCACCCGAAGAAGACACTGTCCCATGGATATTCGTGCTATTTTCCGGAACGAGGCATCAAGGTCAGCAAGTTCTATGACCACGAAGACCAGCTGATTTCCTGGTACTGCGACATCATTGAGACCAGCTTCTCACAGGAAGAAGAGATCGACACATACATTTTCACCGATCTTCTTGCGGATGTTATCGTCTACCCGGACGGTCAGGTGCGGGTTGTGGATCTTGATGAACTGGCAGACGCCCAGCGGGACAGCCTGATCACGCCGGATCAGCTCCAGGCAGCACTGAGGCATCTCGACCGTCTGCTTCAAATTATATATAAAGGAAATTTCGGAACGCTTCAGGCATATGTCAATGATGCAGAACAGGCAGACAAGGACCATCTGCTGGACGCCTGATATTGTTTCCGGACAATGTTCAGTCCAGTTGTGGAGGTGTCTTTTGAAAAACCAGATTTTCGTCGCAGCCTTATCCGCGACGCTCCTTCTTTGCTCTGTCTACTCGCTTCCTGCTCTTGCGGACGATCAGGCTTTCGAGGATTATTCAAAGAGAGTGAGTGAAGAGATCGCAAAACGGGGTGACAGTGCAGAAGATTACTACGAAAACCAGGAAAAAGAAGCCGGAAAACTGGCTGCTCAGGAAAGCACCGAGGAGGAGACAGAGACAGCCGAATCCCGCGTGGATGCAGAAGATACTAGTCCGGATGGGAAGCTTTCGATTACTTCCTTTCACGGATTTCCATGGGGAACCTCTGAAGAAGACATCCGCAAAGAGGTCATCCTGCCTGACATGGAGAATACCATTGATTATTCACTGAAAGGGATTGATGCCTCCGGCCGGTCTCTCACCGGTAAGGCCGCTCTTGAAAAGAGTGGCATCACCACTCTCGGCATCAAGGGATACTCGATCGGCGGGTACGATGCCACTTCTTTTTACGTGTTTGAAAAGAAAAAACTGACCGGCGGCGTCTATGAATTTTTCATGGACCAGGATGCCTTTCTGGATCTGACCAGCCAGTGTACGCTTGCCTACGGTGACCCGACGGTGTCAGGCGGGGACAAGGACGATGACACCCATCAGCCCTATGCGCTCTGGGTCGATTCAGACAGCAACTTCATCTTCGCGGCGCTCAGCCTCGGTATTATGTATGGTCAGAAGACCAGTGCGCTCCTCAGCGTGTTCTCTGACGGCATCCAGGACACCTGCGGCATCGACATCGAACAGGCAATCGCTGAATCTGGTCATTCCTGAGGTGCTCTTCCTCATCTGTTTCCGGTCTGTCCGGGCCGGATGAGCAGATCAGATTTCAGCGTGTCTTCTGACTTGTATGGCGTCCGCCCCTCTCACGGCGATCCACCCGGCCAGTATCCCGATCAGCGCCCCGGCCAGCACATCAGTCGGATAGTGTACATACAGATACAGCCGTGAGAAAGCAATCAGAGCTGCCAGAATCCCTGCCGGTATCCACAGTCTCTCTTTCCTGAAAAACAAGGCAGAGACAACGGCAAAAGAAGCGCTGGTATGCCCGGACGGGAACGAGAAATCAGTCGGCTTCGCAATCAGCAGCTCTACAGCCGGATTGACCGCGAACGGACGAGCTCTTGCGACCAGCGGTTTCAGAATGAGGTTACAGGGAATCGCCTCCAGGACAAGCGCCGCCGTCACGACAAGCCCCAGCTTTCTTGTTCTCGGGAGAATCAGTAAAACTACCGCCAGCACCAGCCAGACCAGTCCTGCATTCCCGAGCGCGGTGATGGCCGGAAACAGATGATCCCCGACTGTACTTCTCAGATGGTTCTGTATAAAATTCAAAATCGCCATATCCATATGGAAACCCTCTCCAAATAAACAATCGGCCTGTCAGAAAACGATCATACTCTGAAATCGTGTCTATTTTGTATCCAAAATAAAGAAGACACATCCTCAAATCTGAGGATATGCCTTCTTTCGACAATGTTGTTGGTTCTCTGTCAGATGATCCTGTCAGACCTTCAGTACCAGCGTCTCATATGGGGCCAGCAGTCTTTCTCCTTCCAGCTCCTCCCCTGTATACAGATCGACCGACTTTCTTTTAATCTGGATCAGCTGCGGTGTCTTCTCATAGTTCAGGACGAACAGATACCCCGGACGGTTCTTCCCGGTTCGAAGTGCAATCTCACAGCCCGACGGAGCTTCCACAAGATCCTTATAAGATTCGATCACATCCAGCTTTTCAAAGAATACAGCCGCCGTCTGTTCTGAGAAGCAGCCTCCGAAATAGTAAACCTTTCCCTTTCCGACGCTGTTTTCAATCAGTGCAGGCGTCCCTGTATAGTAAGAATTCTTGTAAGTTCCTACTGCCTTTGCTCCTTCCAGCGGCTGAAGCTCATCATTGAATACCGGCACCTCCACAGATGTCCCATCCCAGTCTGCATGAATCATGCCTTCATCCGCAGCAGTCAGGGTGAACTCCGTGACATCTGCGCCAGTCAGCTTTGCAGCGAGTCCCGGGAGATTCTGCTGTACGCATTTCCCGGTCGGATCCTTCAGCCCTGCGCGGCAGCCGAACACCAGCGTTCCCCCCTGTTCGACGTAGGCTGTCAGAATCCGGACCTGGCGCTCTGTCAGGATCACCGCATGCGGATAGAAGACAACCCGATGCTGGCTCAGCTTCTCCACAACTTCGCGATCATCCGCCTCGGACGTATCTGACTCTTCCGACGGCAGATAGATCAGATCGACAGGAGTATGCGTATGCTGGGAGGCCGCATACAGCCCATTCATGCTCATTCGGTCGAGGGCCCCGTGCCACTCGTCGAGTTCCGCATCGAACTTATTGTCGTAGGTTTCAATGATGCCGACCTTTGCCTCATACTGCGTCCCGGCCAATTCAGACATTCTGACGAACTTGTCATGAATCTCCCGAACCTCGCGGATTCTGCGATTCTCCCTTCCGGAATAATCCAGGATGCCATGCCAGTAGATCTCTGTCCCCATCGTGCTTGTCCGCCAGCGGAAATAACTAATATAGTCCGCCCCATGTGCAATGCTCTGCATCGTCCACAGCGTGATCTGACCGGGTCTAGGAGTCGGCGCTTCCATCCCCGTGTTCCAGCCATTTGCGCCGGACTGCTGCTCCATGATGCCAAACGTCCCCTTCAGCGCACGCACCTCATCCAAGTTCAGCCCCCAGATCCGATCCTTAAGTGTTGTCAAAGCAGTGAAGTGTGAATGGATGCCATATGCCATATTCGGGTAGGAATCATACGTCATAAAATCCAGACTGTCGCGCGTCATCCGGTGGTTGTCCAGATCCGCGAATAATCCGTTTGTCGTGATGAAATCACCTGGCTTCACATATTTCCGGAGAATGTCACTCTGAAGCTTTGCCCAGCGGCATGCAGAGTCCGATACGAAGCGTTTGTAGTCCAGCACCTCATGGGGATTCGTGTTATTGCTCAACGTCGTCCTCGGCACATACACTTCCCCCCAGGCCGTGTAGGTCTGATTCCAGAACGCCGTTCCCCAGGCTTTGTTCAGATTCCGAATGCTTCCATACTTCGCTTTCAAAAACTCACGGAAGGCCAGCGTATCACTTTCCGAGTAAAATTCATTTTTCTCACAGTTGATTTCATTGTCAAGCTGCCAGCCGATGATGCATGCCCGCTTTGCATAGTGAGCGCCAAGCCGCTCTACGATGTTCCGTGTGAATCGCTGATAGATAACAGAATTATAGTTATAATGTCTTCTCGCACCGTGCCGGTAAAGCACACCATCCTGGCGCGCATTCAGAACTTCCGGATACTTATCCGTCATCCACGCCGGCGGTGTCGCCGTCGGCGTGCAGAAAATCACCTTCATGTTCTTCTCTTCGCACAGATCCAGGAATCTGTCAAAGAAGTCATAAGAGTATTCTCCCTCCGCTGGTTCGAATACATTCCAGGAAAATTCTGCCACCCGGATGACTTCGATGCCCGTCTCGTGCATCCTGTCCAGATCCTGTCCCCACAGTCGCTCATCCCAGTGCTCCGGGTAGTAATCCGTTCCCATGATGATGCGATCACCATTCAGCAGATAACTCATGTTGGTTTTCCTCCTGTTCTCACTCATAAACTGTTATTCTTTCACTGCCCCTGCGGTTAGACCAGACATAAAGTACTTTGACGCACAAAGAAATGCAATTAGGATTGGCAAGACCGCACACGTACTTGCCAGCATCATTGCACCGTAGTCCGTCCCTCGATCTCCGACCATCCCCCTGAGCAAAAGCGGGAGTGTCTGCATTTTGGGAGATTTCAGCACCATCATGGGCTGCATAAAGTCATTCCATACATTTACAAAATTCATAATTCCAAGTGCCGCATAGGCCGGTTTCAGAATCGGTGCAATCACACGGAAGAAAATAAAGACTTCCGGACATCCATCTATCCTGGCTGCTTCTACCAAAGCGACTGGGATGTTATTTTTGCAATACTGCCTCATCCAGTAGATTCCAAATGCATTCGCACAATTCGGAACAATCAGCGCCCAGAATGTATCAATCCAATGGAATCTGCTCATCATAATGTACCATGGAATCACACCGGCCGTTGCCGGGATCATCATCGTTCCCAGAAGAATTGCAAAGAGCGTATTTCTTCCGGGAAAATCATAGACGGCAAATGCGTATCCAGCGATGGAGCAGAAAAACAATACCAAAGCCACATAAGAAACCGTTACAATGCAGCTGTTCATAAATGACCTCATGAAATTGACCTGCTCATTCATGCTCTTGAAGTTCGCAATCAGGCTTTTTCCAAATGTCATATACGGCGGGAAATGGAATATTTCCGATGTTGTATGAGTTGACATGACGAACATCATATAAAAAGGAAGAAGCATGATCAATGCCACAATGATCAGTACTGCATATAACGCAATCTTTTTCCCACGAGGAACAAATTTTCGTATCAGAATAAGTATTACGGCAATCGCCGCGAACAATAATAGCATTCTCATACGCCAGCTGCTCCTTTCTGCCTTGCAGCCCTGCGGCGCTCTCTTCTCATGCGCTTCATATCCTGATGTGCAATATAATCAGGATCGCTCTTATCGGTTGTCCCTTTATTAACAAGAATCGAAATCAGCACGATCATCATTGTTATGATATATGCAACAGCAGAAGCATATCCATACAGTGTTCCACCCTGCGGCGCCTTGTTGAGCAAGTACATCATCAGTGTCAATCCGCCGTTATTGGTTCCGCCATTCCAGTTCTGATTGGTCAGGATAAACGGTTCCGTAAAGAGATTAAACATTCCGATCGTCGACTGTATCACCGTAAAGATAATGATCGGCTTCAGCAGTGGAATACAAATCTTGAATAAAACCTGTGTCTGACTAGCTCCGTCTATGGATGCCGCCTCATATATGTCACTGCTGATTCCCTGCATTCCTGCCAGGTATATGACCATATTCCATCCAACCCATTTCCAGGCAAACATCACAATAACCGCAACCTTGATCAGGCTTCCATCTCCGCCCAGCCAGTTAATCTTGTTTCCACCAAGCAGGACATTAAAATAGTTGATAACGCCATAATTGTTGCCGAACATCTGCTGAAAAACGATTGATATGGCAACTGCAGATGTCACCATTGGCATAAAATAGATGGTTTTGAAAATATTCTCGCCCTTGATGAGTTTTGAATTCAGAATAAAGGCAAGTGCAAGTCCCCCGAGCAGGATCGGGATGTGCGCAATGATTCCGATCACAAGTGTATTTTTAAGCGCTCTCCAGAACAGAACGTCCTTGAATATACTGATATAATTTTCAATCCCGATGAAATGCATCTGAGTCATTCCATCCCAGCGGAAGAAGCTCAGATATAGTCCATACACAATTGGAAATAGTCCGAAAATACCAAACAAGATAAAAAACGGCGCAATATAGAGATAAGCAACTCGATATTTCTTTAATTCCTTCATGCCCTTTTTCCCTCCTTCCTTTATCCTGGTCAGACGGATACTCATCACAGGAACATATCGATTATTCGAGAGTCAAATTCTGATCAATTATCAGCAATCAACAAGCTGATCGTAAGCAAAAAACGGGCTGGACTGAACGCAGCCCAGCCCGTTTCATCTGATATTGTCACTCTCCAGCTTTTTTGCAGAAGAATCAGTCGCCATCCCAGACGCCTGCGTCCTTCAGTGTCTGAATCTGCTGCTTTTTGAGCTCTGCAGTTGCATCCTCAATATTCTTTCCAAGCAGATCACGGATTCCCTCCGCATCAAGTCCTTCCTGAAGTCCCTGGTTGACCGTCGTAAGAATCTGTCCTTCTGCTGTTACATCCATCTGTGTTGTGTAAACCGGGACTAGCTGCTTGGCAAGTTCTACCCAAAGTGCTTTCGTCTTTTCTCCACCAAAATACGGATCCTCCTCATCATAAATCGGATCCCCGTATGCAGGAGTATATGCCGGGAAGTAGTCTACTGCCTGGAACATCGTGTTCTGACCTTCCGCTGTGCAAAGCATATACTGAATGAAATCCCAGGCAGCTTCCTTATTCTTGCTCTGACTCGGGATTGCAAGGAAGGAACCGCCCCAGTTCTTGACACCAATCCCCGCGGGCAGATTGCACACAGCCCAATGCCCTGCCCCATTCGGGTCAATATCTGTTTTCAGGAATCCGCCAAACCACGCTCCGGAAGCAACACAGGCGATAGTTCCGTCCGCATATGCTGCATAGGCTTCCGTCGACCACATGTCGACATTCATGTCCAGCCCCTCTTCACGCATCTTGATCATGGCATTCAAACAGTCAATATCTCCATCCCGTTCAAGCTTCAGATTCAGCTTTTTGTCGTAATAATCCCTGTTCTGGAAAAGCAGCTGATAGAAGTATGCAACATCCGGGACAAACCATGCGTCTGTCTTATCCTTGACAGTCTCCGCCGCTTTTATCACACCATCCCATGTAGAAAGAAGCTGATCGACTTCTTCCGGGTCAGTCGGAAGGCCTGCTTTTTCAAATATATCTGTCCGATAGAACAGTGTCGCCGGTCCGATATCCCATGGAATCAGTTCCATCTTCTTCCCGTCATCCGATACACACTGATCCCACTTAAAGGACACAAAGTCATCCTTGTAATCCGCCGCTCCCAGTTCGTTCAGGTCTTCAAGTGCAGAAGAATTCCTGTACTGGGCAACATACGCACCTTCAACCATTGCTACATCCGGCGCTCCGGAACCCGCTGCCAGAGAAGTTGCCAGATTCTGATGATAGGATGTTGTATCCGTAAACTGAAACTCTACGTTAATATTCGGATAAAGCTTATTGAACCCTGGCAGAGCTGCCTTAAAGGCATCATCTCCGGAAGGCCATCCCCCTACAACTATATCTGCAGAGATATCCGGATCTCCTTTCAGCTGTTCAGATGCAGCCTCAGTCGATGCTTCTGTAGAATCTCCTGCAAACGCAACTGCCGCATTTGCCATGCCTGCGACCATGAGAACTGACATTCCCAGCGCAAAGTACCTGTTTGAATTCTTCATGTTATTTTCTCCTCACTTTCATTGATACAATATGTCCGGCATTGCACCAGCTGTATGCAATGCCGATTCTGGTGACTGGCCAAGCCACCTGAATATCCTGATTACACAAGTGCATTTCTATTTTTTACACTATCCCCCGGAAATACCTTGATTGGAAGTTTAGAAATATATGCGATCTTTTTGCGTTCTATTTTATCGATTAATAAATTAGCCAGCCGTTCGCCCTGATATCTCGGGTTCACACCGATATCTGTAAGTGTCGGGTAATGGGCATCTCTTTGGTTGGTACAGTCAAAGCTGACAACCGATATGTCGTCCGGCACCCGTACACCCATTCTCTGCAGTTGTGCGATCATACCAAATGCCATTTCATCATTGAAGCAGATGACTGCTGTCGCATCTGTATTTCTCTGAACAATGAGGTTTGCAGCGATTTTCCCCTTTTCAAAATAAGTCTCCTCAACTGAAAAAGGGTTCATATAATCTGCTCGGAATTTTTTCAGCTCCTCCATTGGTCCAAGCTCGCTGTAATGGATTCCATAGAAATAATCGTACAGGCGGTCCTTAAACACATTCCGCATTGTATTCTGCCATGCGATGCTTCTCGCATTATTGTCTGTTCGTGGATACGGTCCAGCGTAAGCGATATTCCGATGTCCGTTTTTTCTTAAATACTCAATGGCACGGATACAGGCTTCATACATATCGAATTCAACAATCGGAATGCTGACTGCATTTTTCTCCTGATTACCGAAGCTGGCCGCTACCACCGGAAGAAAATAATTTTTCCCATACTGCTCCGCGTAAATCGAAGCAAGCCTGTCATTTTGTAATATAATTCCATCAACCATGATGTCCCTGATTCGGTCAAAATTGATAGCGGCATTGAACAATACCAGATATCCACGTAACTGAGCGGCCTCAATCATTCCATAGTACAAATCAACATTGAATGGGTTTTGCATATCCTTGCAAAAAAACAGAATCTGCCGGCTTCTCACTTGCTGGAGTGTCATTGCAACTGGATGCGGTGTATACCCATACTGTTTCGCAAGGCTTAGAATCTTCTGCTTTTTCCCCTGTTCAACATACCCACTATTATTCAACGCTCGTGATACTACAGAGACAGAAACTCCTGCCATCTCAGCGATATCTTTTCTTGTAATCTTCTTATCATCTGTCGATGGCAACTTCATCTTCTATCCTCTCTCGTCTTACTTGTTTCACCAACATAATAGTAATTTGAGAGGTTTATTGTCAATTTAGCAATATATGGTCATGTGTCCACACTAATTCATTGGTGCTTTTCACGAAACCATCTCAATAATGCAAATATCTTTACCTATCATCAGATTCCGCACCTGCTAGCAACCAGCAGATTATGTAGCTGAATGTAGCTGAAATTTTGAATTGTAGTTGAATGTAGCTGAATGTAGTTTTGATCATTCAAAAAGAGACCCGGCAAGGCCATAAGGTCTTCCGAGTCTCTTCTCACCTATATTCAGTTCCCTCTTGTTCTCAGCCACATCCAGACAAGAACAATGCCCCAGAACACTAGGGCGCCTGCAATGATCAGGTTCTGCGCCATACCGGTCACGCTTTCACATGCGCTGCCGCAGCATCCTGCGCTTTTTCGCGCAGATCTCTCAGATGAACAAGCAGTGCGTAGAACCCAGGAAGGACAACAATAAACAGCAGAAAAAGTGCAATAAAAGTAAACATAGAAATCCTCACTTTCTACAATTTGCAATGTATATATTTGCATCAGTAAAAAGTGAGCCTTCCTGGTCCTTTCCCGTCCTGCCTCTGGATATAGCTGAGTACCCTTCTGAAGGGCAAATTGGGTGATTCAAATCTTCTGCGGATCGAAACGGTCAGAATTGTGAAGAGAAAACGGCACAGGATGAAGACAAACGGCACTGTAAAAAGAACCCTTGCCTCTTTCCTGCTCCAGTGTTCCCAGCCAGTACTGGCATCGACCCGGATCGATATCTTTTCCGGAAGTCTGATGGGCAAGATCTCATCTTCTGCGACGCCCCTCAGCACGGCACGAGCCGCGGCATCCGGAAACTCGAGATTCGAGGCTTGGTTTGCAGCCGAATGAAATTCATAGGAAATGAGTACAAAAAGAAGAGCGAATGAAAGATATCCCAGATATCTTTTTCTGTTTCCTCTCTTCATATCTCTGATCTCCGAGCAATTGCTCTATTTAACAGTTCAGCCGAAGTACCATACATTCCATTGATTGAAAAAAGACCGGCGCACCAATTGCACCAGCCTTCATTTCCCTGCATGAAATAAAAAAGCTGCTGACCAGAATCGAACTGGTGACCTCCACATTACCAAGGAACTCCGAGGCCATTTCCGGCACCTCTCCTAGCGCCAGATTTGGCTTAAAATCAAGGTTTCTCGCGCCAGCATCACGTCACAACCTTGCCCAACACAGCACCATTTTTATCAGGTTGTTGGGCAAATGTTAGGCACGTTTTCTGCACCGTGTGCCTCCTTATTCGTCATCAAAGATTGCACAGCCGTCTTTGCACAATGGGTATGGTCCACCGCACGACCTGCAGCATCTCGGCTTTGACCCACTCCAATTTTTTCTCTTTCTTCGCTCACTATTCCTGTACAATATTCCTACTTTTATATGATCGAATAGATGCCAAAGATAATGCTCGCTACTATGGTAATTGCAAGTGACGCACCAAGTACAATTGCCTTTTCCTTGTTTTGGGTTTTGCTCAGTGCTAAAGTAATATAGTTGACGTCGGATGTCTTTATTGAATAAATGATCCCTGCAATAATTCCCCACCAAAGGACTGTTTCAAGAAACTTTGGAATCCATCTTCTTACGTTCACTCTTCGGTCATGAGATGATTGACTGGAAAGTGTAAAGAGCCACCGTATATCTATTCCTTTATATGGCTTCCAACATAGTGTCTGCAATTTGTACATAATATCTGCAACAACAGCCATTGCTTTAGGATAGTCAACGAACCCTCCCATGTAGTAAAGTCGGGTTTCAACCGCCATATGACCGATGAAGGAAATCGGAAAAATAACAACAGATATCAAGATATAAATACATAACACGTTGATATAAGGAGAGGCAGAAAATGCCAACTTAAACAACTCGCCTATCTTCATTTTATATCCAATAAGAAAAGTCAATAGTACAAACACCCCTTCTAATGAATATCCTGCTATAAAATAGCAAAAACTTGCAAGGTTGCCTAATGACCTCCTATGTTTCATAACATCCATACCGCCCATCTCCTTCTCGGTATTTCTTAGTCGTATGCCTGTTTTTATTCATCTATCATATATTTGACCAGTTTTACCAGACCATATACACTAGCTCCAATCACTCCAGCAACAGCAAGGTATCCCAGTTTATTATCTGAAGTATCAGTCTTGGGTATAGACGCCCTATTCATACTGCTCTTGTTTTTCTGCTCCATGAACTTACGAAAGTTCTCTTCTGCAGAAAGTTCAGCTTCCATTCGCTTTTGCCGTCTCTGCTCGGACAAATCATTTTTTACTTTTTCTACAAGTTCCGGTGTAATATTCAGTTCCTCTAAAATATTATCAGGCCATTCTAAATAGTTATAACCGCGTCTGGCGTATCCCCCATACCCGTTATCCCATCCCTTTTCTATTACAATTTTTCTCCCTTTCTCAGTTACATTATAGTTGCCCATTTCTCCAGAAAGATACCCGCGTTCTTTTAATATTCCGTTCATCACCTGAGAAGAAACATCCACCATTTCTCCTAACCTTCTAGCTGATAATCCCATTATGATTCTCCTATCCTATTTGCGCAACTGTTAGCCTTACTCTCATATTCACAATATTGTTCTTTCTCACCCGTTGAAGGGCCGATTAGGTGATCTGTGCATTTCTTGCTATGCTATGACCTGCTTCAGTGCATCCAGGTTAATCATGTCTGCAATACAAAGATTACTGAAAGTAGCCTCTGTTTCATCTCTGATCTGCGATAAACTCTGAAGATACTCTTCTTTATCCCTTGTTGCCATATACAAGTTCGCTGTATTTCTAGCATCATACAAGGCGTCATGTTTCCTTCCTGAAAAGGAGATTCCTGAAATGGACAGTGCATGGTCAAGTCCTTGCGGTTCTTCTGCCCTAATCAGTTCGTCATACTCATGCTGAAAATCCACCCAGTGTTCAAGAAGGTAGCTGATGTTAGCGGATGGTATGATCTGCTTCAGGCTGATTTCTGATGTGATCTGAATAAGATCGCTGTCGCTCCAAGCATAAACTTCTACATCGGTCCCGTACTTCAGACACCACGATGCAAATTCTTCAATCACTTCCTGAAACTTACGTGCACCAGACAATTTTCCATCTGTAATTCCTGTCAAATCACGAATTGTGTTGGATAAACGATTTGAATAGGATGGTCTCACATACTGTCGGAAACAGCTAATCTCTTTGCCGCCATCATCCAGCATCACAGCTCCGATTTCTATAACCTCCGAGCGGTATATCCTGCGTATTTCCTTATCTTGGATTGGCTGCATTTCCAAGTCCATAAAAATTCTTCGCATACTCTTCTGTTCTCCCATTCTTGGTCGCGGTGCTGCAGATTTTCATATGCCCACTGACCCCAATCTTTCTGGCTGTTTCAGGCTGCTTTGTGATCAGATCCAGTATCCGGATCATCTGAATCCTTTCCTGCACTGTCATTGTCATTACCTCCAAACTTTCGGAGGCCCCCGGGTTATCGTCCAAACCCGGGGCCATCTCCGTCTGGCTTATCAGTTCTCCCGGGCTGACAATCTCTTGTTTGCTGCGTAACCCATCAGCATTACGAGGATGTCATCGAGCGGACCAGGTACTGCATCTACCGGTGAAATCACATACAGTGCGATAAGAATGAAGATGATAGCTTTAACAGATTTATCCATAACGTTCCCTCCAATGTTTGATTACTTCCCTTGAAAGATCTTTCTTGTTTCCTTTGATGGTTAAACTATATCTCCATTGAACTTGTTCTAACATATTTGGATATGCGGAATAAACATGGCTATTTCCGCTATAAACGCAAAAAAGCACCCCGGTTTCCCGGAGTGCGTTGTACCTTCATGGTTCTTGATTTCTGTAGTTATCTATCTTTTCTTTTTGCCTTTGCCTGATTGTAGGCAGCTATGTCGATTTTCCCCTCGGCAAGCATCTTTTCAGACCAGAGCCTGAGCGATTCCACCGTCAGGGACATCTTCTCAAGTCCATCCTGAATATCTATGAAATCCTCAATTTCATCCTCTTCAATCTGCCCATCTGCCGTAATCTCGATCAGGCGCTCTTGCTTCTTTTTCGCTGAATTCAAAAAGGAAAGCATTTCAAGGACAATCTGTGTAAGTTCTTTCATCTTGACTTCAGGAACATACTGCTTCCCGATTTCACATTCGTTAGCGCAATAATAATTACAGAGCTGGGGAGCCTTGTACTTTTCTGCCATGATGACCACTTCATCTGGATGGGCAATAGACTTTCCGCTTTCGATTCTCTCAATACGGTCAGCCTGGATACCCTCCATTTCCTCACTGGCCTTCTCCCTGGACCATTTCTGGGCTTCTCTGAGCTGCTGATATATATTCTTGTTCTCTTTTGTTGACACGCGAGCCACGGTATTGTCCTCCAATCAGGCAAATCTACTCTTCCCAACTGCCTGTCAATATTCTACCATATGTCAACAGATACTGCATTCTGCAGTATCGATATGAAATCTACCTATGCAGATTTCAATATCACATTTCATATTGGCAAGAGCCCATCAGCGATAATACCGGCCGGGCATCTCTTTTTCTGTCTGGGATGCGAAATAGCCTGCGTTATTTCGCAGTTTCACATATGTTGCCAATCTGCGACATCACTTATCATATACTTGTCCATAAAGACATATGCCCACCAGATTCGGAGGTGATGATATGGGCATCCTGTTGATGATTCTTTTGTTGTTTCTGTTTTTCAGATTTACCGGATTTCTATTCAGAATCAGTGGGAGGATTCTCGGCGCAATATTCAGTCTGATTGGCTACGCGGTGATTGGGATGATCGTGGTATCCCTGTTGGGGATGGCATTTTTTCTTCCACTGATCCTGCTAATTGGTATCGCTGCAACTATCATTGCAGCTGTAACGCAGTAAGCCACAGCCTGGTCAATATTTGTTATTGGCCAGGCTGTTTTTCTGTCACAGACTTTTATTCAGAATCGAATCCAGTACTTCTGCTGCATGTTCGTCCACCTTCTCGAGTTGGTGAGCGTATATGTCCTCCGTAGTGGATGTCTTTGAATGCCCAAGGCGGTGGCTGACCTCGACGACGTCCAGACCTTCTGAGATCAGCAGGGTCGCGGATGTATGACGGGTCCCATGAAAATTGATGTCCGGGATGTTTCCATGATATTCCTCGTTATATGCCTGGATGATCTCATGGAACTTATGGCTGACGGAATCCGGATGAAGAGGACGTCCCGTTAAGTCCGGTCTGGTAAAAACGAAATTCTGGTCAAACATCTCCCCACGCTGACCCTCCCAGTAGTTCCCCATCTGCATACACGTCTGCATCTGTTCCCGGCGCCATGACTTAAGTGATTCAATGACGTCTTTTGATACAGCGATGGTTCTGACAGAAGACTTCGTCTTAGGTTCCTTCACAGTCAGCCCTTCGCCGTTTCCGAGCCTTGAGATCACCTGCCTTACAGAAACCGTCTTCTTCTCAAAGTCGACATCACACCAGCGAAGTCCGCATAATTCTCCTCGTCTCATTCCGGTATGCAGCTCCAGGTTGAAAAACTCTCTCCAGACTCTGCGGATTGTATAAGACCGGGTATAGTCATCCACCGTATATGTTTTCCCTGACGATCCAAGAATTCTTTCTTTTCCCTTTACTGAGTGATGGTAGGTCAGAGTCAATGCTTTCAGAAATTCCTGTGCCTGCTCTGCAGTCCAGAACCGTATTTCTTTTTGAACCGCCTTCGGAAGCTCGCATCGTTTTGCAACATTTTCCTGTATAAGCCCCCACTTATATGCCTTCTGCAGAATTCCGCTCACAACATAAAATGCCCGGTGCACCGTTCCCGGGGCAGCTCCGTTCCGTACCATAACGTTTACGACGTTCTGAATGTTCACCGCCGTGATCTTGGAGAGCTTCATGTTTCCAATAACAGGATAATAATAGTCCCGGAGAGCTTCCTCATAAGTCGTCAGCGTATAGGGAGCCAGATTCTTGACT
>NZ_VULZ01000004.1 GCF_009696445.1 Porcincola intestinalis | reverse complement strand
GACCCCTCAGAGAGAATGAGGTAGATAGGACAGAGGTGGAAGTACAGTAATGTATGGAGCTGACTGTTACTAATCGGTCGCAGGCTTATCCAAAAGGCACAATGGTAAGTGAGTTTGGAAACGGATAAAAAAGAGAATGTCAGGATAAAGATTTTGTGTGCGGTTTTCAAGGTATAAGGCCCAGTGGCTCAGTTGGTTAGAGCGCCGCCCTGTCACGGCGGAGGTCACCGGTTCGAACCCGGTCTGGGTCGTTTCCCATCGAATTCATCGTATGATCGATGATGCGGTCCGTAATATGCCGATGTGGCTCAATTGGCAGAGCAGCTGATTTGTAATCAGCAGGTTATCGGTTCGAGTCCGATCATCGGCTTTCTTATTCTTCTGTTGATTTCTTTGAAATCATCATGTAGAATAAAAGTTGCTGAATACATTCAGCGAATATGGATGGCTTCCCGAGTGGCCAAAGGGGACAGACTGTAAATCTGCTGCAAATTGCTTCGGTGGTTCGAATCCACCGCCATCCATTCAGATTAGAAGTAAACCTCTGATCTGTAAAATTTTATAGCGCGGGGTAGAGCAGTCTGGAAGCTCGTCGGGCTCATAACCCGGAGGTCGTAGGTTCAAATCCTTCCCCCGCAACTATATGCCCAGATAGCTCAGTTGGTAGAGCGGAGGACTGAAAATCCTTATGTCGCCGGTTCGATTCCTGCTCTGGGCATATTTTTTTGCTCTGGAATACCGTAATTATGCGGGTTCCAGAGTTTTTTATATGTCGTTTTTAGCAACGATTTTAGCAAAGCTCATGCAATAACTCATGCAAAATAGAATAGAAAAAGAATCAGATTCTCTATTTGCTCTCGGTATCTTTACATAATACCGGCTGCTGATGATATAACAGAGGAGATGGATGTCAGTGAGAGATACGGTGGGAGGGAGACAGGGATGAGGAAATTACAGTTCTATGACAGATCGAAGATTAACTTCGGAGATCTGTTGTTTGACAGACAGGCGCTGCGCCGTCTCCTGATCCCGCTGATGGCCGAGCAGCTGCTCAACACACTGATGGGCATGATGGATACGGTCATGGTCGCCAGATGCGGAAGCGCAGCAATTTCCGCAGTTTCCCTGGTCGATGCAATTAATGTGCTTGTGATTCAGGTATTTGAGGCGTTGGCAGCCGGCGGAACCATCATCTGTTCCTTCTATATCGGCAGACAGGACAGAGAGCGTGCGAACCGTTCCGCAGAGCAGATTGTGCTGACGAACATCGTACTGTCGGTTGCGCTGACGGCCGTCTGTGTCGTGCTCAGAGTACCACTGCTTCATCTGGTTTTCGGAACAGTCGAGCCGGATGTGATGCGGAATTCGCTCATTTACTTCCTGATCACGGCGCTCTCTTATCCCTTCATCGCGCTTTCAAACTGCGGAGCCGCATTCTACCGTGCCGGCGGGGAGAGCCGCTTTCCGATGCTGATTGCAGCGCTGTGCAACGGAGCCAATATAGGCGGGAACGCCATTCTCATCTTCGGACTGAATCTTGGCGTTGCCGGTGCCGCATACGCAACGCTGGGATCCAGGATTCTGAATGCAGTGATATTGTTCGTCATGCTTCGAAAGGGCCGCCAGCAGATTGTACTTCGCCGGTATCTGGTCAAACCGAAATGGGATACCATCCGGGATGTTCTGTCGATCAGTGTGCCAGCCGGAATCGAGAACGGGATGTTTCAGTTCGGAAAGCTGGTCATTCAATCCTCCGTTTCACTTCTTGGAACAACAGCCATTGCGGCCCAGGCGCTGACGATTCTCCTGGAAAGTCTGAACGGGATCGCCGCAATCGGAATCGGGATTGGCCTGATGACGGTTGTAGGACAGACCATCGGCGCAGGGCGGAGAGAAGAGGCAAAATACTACATTGTCAGGCTGACAAAGCTGGCGTACCTCGCCGTGTTTCTGAGCGTTCTGGCTGTTCTTATTCTCACGAAGCCGGTGATCTTCCTGGCAGGGCTTGAGCCGGCTGCCGGGAAGATGTGCTTTCAGATGATGATCTTTATCAGTATCGTAAAGCCGATTGTGTGGGTACCGGCGTTCATCCCTGCGTATGGTCTGCGGGCAGCAGGCGATGTTCGTTTTTCAATGATCACGTCAAGCATCACGATGTGGACGGCGAGAGTCATTCTGGCTGTGGTCCTGATTCGCGTTTTTCATGTCGGTCCGATTGCGGTGTGGATAGGAATGGCTGTAGACTGGACCCTGCGGGGCATCATATTCTTGCATCGCTACCTGAGCATGAAATGGCTGGACCGGAAGATTGTCAGTAGCTCTGCGATCTGACGAAGGTTTCATATGTGCTCATATGTGATATGATAAGAAGGCTGCGCGGTGCTGACGAAGCAGGATGAAGTTCAAGACGAAATCAGGCAAGCCGTCGCGGTACGCCTGACAATCATCAGCAGATTGAGGATTCTATCGACATAGAACAAGGGGAGAAGGAACATGAAACAGACACTTCTGGCGGTTTTCGGGGGCCGCTCAACGGAACATGAGATTTCCTGTAAGTCGGTTGTCAATATTGTCAGGAACATCGATACGGAGAAATACGATGTGCTTCTGGCTGGCATCACAAAAGAAGGGGAATGGCTGCTGGCGGATTCGCTGAAATCGGTCGAGGATGGAAGCTGGTATGATTCGAAGGTTCACGCGATTCTGCTTCCGGACGGGAAGCTGCAGTCGCTCCTGGTCACGGATGAGGAAGGGAGGATGTCCTTCCGGAAGGTGGACGTAATTTTTCCGGCTCTTCATGGAAAAAATGGGGAGGACGGAACGATTCAGGGACTCTTTGAACTGAGCCGAATCCCGTACGTCGGCTGTGGTGTTCTGGCGTCTGCGGTGTCGATGGACAAGCTTTATACAAAGATCATCGCGGAGGCACCGCTTCGCTCCATCGGTGTCCGTCAGGCGGACTATGTCAGTGTTATCGGGAAGCAGCTTGAGGATATGGCGGATAATGTCGCGCGGGTGGAGGCGAAGTTCTTCTATCCGGTCTTCATCAAGCCGTCGAATGCAGGATCGAGCTGTGGTGTCACGAAGGCGCACAACAGACAGGAGCTGATTGACGGAATCCAGAAAGCGTTCACGGTGGATCAGAAGGTATTGATTGAGGAAACCATCGTTGGGAGAGAAGTGGAGTGTGCTGTTTTCCGGGACAAGGACGGCAATGTGAAGGCATCCGGTGTCGGAGAGATTCTGGCAGCAGCCGATTTTTACGATTATGACGCGAAGTATAACAATCCGCAGTCGGAGACAGACACGAACCCGGAGATGGATGAGAAGGACCGTGAGCTGATCCGGAAAGCGGCGGTTGCCGTTTTTGAGGCGGTTGATGGCTATTCTCTGGCAAGGGTTGACTTTTTCCTGACGAAGGAAGGACCGGTTTTTAACGAGCTGAACACACTGCCGGGATTCACGGCGATCTCCATGTATCCGATGCTCTGGGAAGCGCAGGGAGTCAGCAAGAAGGAGCTGATTCAGGCGCTGATAGATACCGCGTATACCAGACACCCGGAAAATACATATTGAAACAAGACAAGCCAAAAGACAAGTCAAAAGCCGAGCCGAATCGATCATCCGATTCATAGCGATCGAATAAAAAACTGCCAGCCTGATGTCCCGAAAGGGATATTGCAGGTTGGCAGTTTTATCTTTTAGGATGGATGATGCAATGACATCTTCCAGCTCAGCGCTCAAACGGAAAGACGATGCCGAACTGTTTTCTGGCTTCATCCATCTGACGCATGATCTCAAGCGTCTCGCTGTGAGGCATCTCCGGGCATTCGATTCTTCCCTCCTCAATTGCCTTGATGGATGCCCGCACCTCGTATTCATATCCTGTGATCTGCTTTGGAACGTTCCAGCTGGCGATTTCCTTCTTTCCATAGCCCTCCTGCCGGAATGCAGTGATCTTCTGGGGATTGTTGATGTTTTCAACCTCGATGAAGCCCTTATCGCCGCAGATGAGCCCCATTCGGTTGGTCGGGACATACATCGTTGTGAAGAGGCTTGCCATGGCACCATTCTCATATTCGAGGCAGAAATTGTCCTGGCCATCGACGCCGGTGTCTGTCTTCACGCAGGTGGCGGTGAGCTTCCGGATGCTGTCGCCGAGTACCATCGAGGCAAAGTTCAGGACATAAACCGACAGATCCAGCAGGCTGCCGCCGGCGAGCTCCGGACGCTGCATACGCTCCACATGGGAGATCGGATACCCGAGGTTGGCAGAGACCGTGCGGATGTTTCCGATGATTCCGCTTTTGACCGCCTCGTCGATGATCTTCCTGGACGGCTGATACCGGGTCCAGATGGCTTCGGTCAGGAGGAGGTGCTTTTTCTCTGCCAGCTCGATCATCTCCCGAGACTGCGCTTCACTGGCTGCAAATGACTTTTCACACAGGACGTTCTTTCCAGCGTTCAGCGCTGCGAGCGTCCACCGGTGATGGTGCGAGTGGGGAACCGCGATATAGACCAGATCGACCTTCGGATCAGCGAGCATTTCTTCATAGCTGCCGTATGAGACGGTAAACCCGTACTGCTGTCGGAACGCTTCCGCGCGGTCCTTGTCGCGCGCTGCGATCGCATAGGGTTCGATCTCTCCCTTCATTCCGTTGACTGTATCTGCCATCGTGCGGGCGATGCTGCCCGCCCCAAGAATCGCAAAACGAAGCATGGTTTTTTCCTCCTGTCGTCACTGGGATGTTGTGTAATCCGGCCTGCCTTGAGACGCAGCCGCGATCGCAAGGGGTCACTGAATCCCGATGCGATTCAGCAGCGCTGCGGCTGAACCATGGAACACTCAGTGCTCCGGATCTTTTCTGCAAAACATGATAAAACAAGTATATCAGGATGGAAGCAGGAATCCAAGCACTGAATCGGACATGCGGTGACAGCGCTGAATCGGACATGCGGTGAAATGAGAAGTCAGTCAGGTGTGGAATGATGCCCCGGGTACTTCAGGACAATCGAAAAGCCAGCCGACCGGCTGGCTTTTCTGGGAGGGAGTATGAAAAGTTGTTGCTTAATTGCCTGTTGCCTATATATGGAACAGATGAAGTTTTGTTTCGTTTCTTTTGTTTCATCTGATGGTTATAAGATAATGCCGCCCTGTGACAAACTTATGGCGGGTCTGTGGAGTTTATGTGAACTTTTCCGTTCAAGGTACTTCAGGGCTGATGCAGGGAGGTGTGCCTGTAGATGCGCGCATTTTACTTGTTCCAGAGCTGCTCGCACGGGATTCCGATGGCGTCCGTCATAAAGACAATGAAGAATGTATTGATGATGACGAAAACGCCGCCGTTGAAAAACTCGCCTATTCCGTACATCATCTGAGACAGGAACCTCATATTGTGTTGTTTTCTGTTTTCCATAATCCCTCATGATTTCTGTAAATTCAGATCCATAGCACTATTTTACACGTATTTTGTAAATATATAGGGGAAAATAGTTGTTAAAATGGGTAAGCAAAGTCAATAATATACACTGAATATTATTTATGTGACTTGATTCAGACAAAAAGCTAAATTATACTTAACGTATTACATGGCCATCATCATCATATGCCTATAAGGAGAACAGTATGGGACTATTTGGGAAGGTGTTTGAAAAAAAGGAGTGCAGCATCTGCGGAGGCGAGATCGGACTTCTTGGAAACAGAAAGCTGACGGATGGCAATCTCTGCAAGAACTGTGCGAAGAAGCTGTCCCCCTGGTTTGAGGAACGGAGGCAGAGCACGGTGGAGGATATTCGCCGGCAGCTGGACTACCGTGAGATGAACAAAGAGGCGGTCCGGGCATTTCAGGTGACAAGAGATATCGCGACAGACAGGTACCACGTGTTCGTAGATCAGGGCAAGGGACAGTTCACGGTTGCATCGAAGCTGGATGAGCAGGAGAACCCGGATATTGTAAGCTTGTCGCAGGTGACAGGCTGCAGGCTTGAGGTGAAGGAAGACCGGGATGAGGAGAAGTACAAGGACAGCGACGGAAACATGAGGAGCTATGTCCCGCCGCATTTTAAGTATTCATATGATTATGTGATGCATATCTCGGTCAATTCGCCGTGGTTTGACGATATGGATTTCCAGATGAACACGTTCTCTGTAGAGGACCACGAGCGTGGAAAAATGATGGCGATGGAGCAGGCGGGGAATGAGATTGTCGCTCTGCTGACCGGGCGTACAGTGCAGATGGCAGGAGGCTTCGGAGCAGCCGGGGCGGGATATCCGGGCAGCCAGGCAGCTTATGGAAATCTTGCAGCAGGCGGATACAGCGGTGTGCCGGGCGGACAGGGCTTCAGCCAGCCCAATGGCATGTACGGTGCCCAGAATCAGGGCGGTGCATACGGCCAGCCCAATGGCATGTATGGTGTTCAGAACCAGGGCGGTGCATACGGCCAGCCCAATGGCATGTATGGTGTTCAGAACCAGGGCGGTGCATACGGCCAGCAAAACGGGATGTACGGTGCCCAGAATCAGAACGGTGCATACGGGCAGCAAAACGGGATGTACGGTGTTCAGAACCAGAATGGTGCATACGGGCAGCAAAACGGGATGTACGGCGCCCAGAATCAGAACGGCGCATACGGTCAGCCAAATAACGTATATGGTGGTCAGGGCGGAGCATATGGTGCTGTTGTCCGGTGTGACAAGTGCGGATGGACCTCTCATCCAGGGGAACCGGTTCCGACCTTCTGTCCGGAGTGTGGCGACCCGATCACGCAGAATGACATGGTATAACTTCATACAGTCAGAAAATGCGCAGGCCTGAATCATACATGGATCGGGACCTGCGCATTTTCTGGCCTGTTATTCGGGTCGTACACGAATCTTGATCATTTCGGTCCGGGTTTCCCCGCCGAGCGAGAGGACAGCAGTCAGTGTCACCTTGGTTTTTTCCTGAACGGGGCACACATGACCTTCATGATTTAACACATTCTCAAGGTTACTGGACCAGCGAATTCTGCATCCGATGACCTCCGAGGGAAGAACGAGATCATCGGATGTGACTTTTGGCAGAGTGTTTCGAATAAAAGAAGCCGCAGCCTCCAGCGTCAATTCCCGGTTAGAGGGGGCAATCCGGCTTCCCCACAGGCTCGTATTGTCATCGCCGATTGCAGAGAAGGTCATCACAGCGTTCGGATCCTTATTTTCCGTATGTTGACGGAAGAATAAGCCCTTGTATACGGTGTTCCCAAGCTTCATCGTCAGATTGTGGTAGCCTTTCCCGGAGTCGGACATGGTCCATGTACCGGTTTTTGAACCTTCAACACTGCCGTCTGCGTTCAGAGTCAGGAGGAGAGTGGGAAGCATATCGCTGCTTGTTTCCGTCCCAGAGCAGACCATCTCATAATGTCCGACTACTTCTGATTTGCTGTAGAGGGAGGGCTTCTCACCGCGGTATTCGTAGACAGCGGTGACAGGCCAGCCATCTTCATTCAGAAACTGCTGGTGTACACGCACTTCATGTGCTTCCAGCTGTGGTTTCACATCAAAACGCTGATGGTAGATCAGGTATCGGTTTCCCGTTGAGTCGATAAGCTGTGAATTATGGCCGGCGGACCGCACTCCAACTTGACCGGTGAATTTGTAATTTCCAATCAGCTTGATTCCGTAATCATCCGGATCATAAGCGTTGTCAGCTGCGTTTCTTCCAGCTGCGTCGAGGTATGGGCCGGATACATGGCGTGAACGGAAGAGCCTCATGTTGTAACCACCATCCGAGGCAAGGCCTCCGTACGTGATGAACAGATGATAGAATCCGCTTTCAGGGTCATATTTGATATAAGGACCTTCCCCGTATGCATGGCCACCGCCCGCCAGATGAATACCAAATTACCGGTCGACAAAGTTGCCGGATTCACGGTCTGTAGAATCCACCCCGGGATAGATGGCAAGGCCTGTCTCTGGATCGAGCTCCAGCAGGAATATGCCGCCGCTCCAGGATCCATATGACAGGTACATTCTCCTGTGATCCTTGTCAAAGAAAACGTTTGGGTCGATGGCATTGGGGGCGTACCTGAAATTCCATCCTCCGTCTTTTGTAAACCAGTTGTCACTGATCTCATCAATAACGTCCTTGTCTTTGAGCGCCTTAAGGTTCAGAATATCCTGGTCCCATTTTGTACTGCGGGTACTGTTGCCATCTGGCTTTCCGTTTTTTGTGAAGCCGGAGTATACAATCGGTGAGGCGAAGGTGTAAGGACCCGTCAGTTTTTTGGCAACGCAGAAGCTGATGACCGATCTTGTCCATGTCGAGGACGTACAGAGATAAAGCATATAGGCGCCCTTTGTTCCGTCTTCCCATCTGTATTGTTCATTCCAAAAAATATCAGGAGCCCAGACGGCATATCCGCCTGCAGCGTCCCCATCATCGCGTCCTGCCCAGCGAAATGGGATTTTCAGGAGCTTGTCAAGGTCTCCGTAAATGGGAACCTGTCTGCCGTTTCCATAGTCGGAGGAGATCTGTTCCCACTGGATGAGATCTTTGCTTGATGCAATGGCTGTGTGGGATCCGAACAGGTAACAGGTACCGTCCTGATCGAGGATCACCGACGGGTCATGGACAGATACATGCAAGGGCTGTATGGCGCAAGTGCCTTCCGTATCCAGAGCTGGCATGGGCTGTTCGGCTGCGGGTGTCTGAAATGCGCCGGATAATACAAAAAAGGCGGCACTCAGTGCAACCAGTATATTTTTTACAGATACTTTCAATGTTCCCGTCATATTCTTCTGCTCTGTCCTCCTGCTGCGATCATCGGAAGCGAAATAATGGAAAAGGGACTGTCGCGATGCGGCAATCCCTTTCGTTACAATCAAATGTGCAGAGGCTCCTCCCCATTCTGCCAGGCTGGCCCGCTCTCAGCCTTCCAGGCAGGAGCTGTCATCGGACAGCTTTTATACCATAATGCGGCACGCAGTTCTACATAACAGCCGCATAGCCTGCACGTACCCGTAATCAGGCTGCTGCAGGAGCTGCAACAGGCCAGGCGCTTCCTGTACACTCGGTCGCTGACCTTCATATCGTCTTCCGTCTGGCGCACATAGGCGCGCAGCTCATCCAGGTAGGCTTCTTCTGACCGGGTAGGGGCTGTGCATCGTCTGCAGAAAAAAAGAGGAAGTCGGACGTTATCTCCGGAAAACGGATTTCCCTGCATCATGAGGCGGTGGGAGCCTCCACCGTCAGATGAAGAACACTGCAGGCCGGAATCGTGAAGAGAAGGCCATCTTCTGTCAGAGTGACATCTGAGAAGCATGCTTTCTTGACGGCATCCGGCTGCTCGAAGGTATTCTTCGCGTGAATATCCCCTGTCAGAATTTCTGCATCAACATGTCCCGCCTTGAATCCGGCAAGATGCGTATGGATCGGATAAGCTGTATCACAGGACAGGTTTGTGATTGTGATCTGGAGCCTTCCATCCTGATCAACCGAGGCGGATTCCGAGAGATTCGGAACCGGGTCACCCTCATTGCCAATCGGAATTGTTTCGATATGGCTGGCAACAAGTGTTGCATCCTGATGGGCCTTGAACAGATCAAAGACATAGTATGTAGGTGTTCGGACGAGTTTGTCCCCGTCTGTCAGAAGGACAGCCTGCAGGACATTGACCATCTGTGCAATGCATGTCATTTTCACACGGTCACTGTGTTGGTTAAACAGATTGAGATGGATGCCTGCCACGATGGCGTCCCGCATGGTGTTCTGCTGATAGAGGAAACCTGGGTTTGTGCCGGGTTCCACGTCGTACCAGGTTCCCCACTCGTCGACAATCAGACCAAGTTTTTTCTCCGGATCATACTTGTCCATGATTCCACTGTGCATGCGGATCAGTTTGTCCATGTAGCATGCTTTGGAGAGCGTTGTGTAGTAGGTCTTCTCATCAAAATCGGTTGCGCTTCCTTTGTGTTCCCAGCTTCCGGGGACGGTATAGTAATGAAGGGAAAGACCATCCGTCAGACCATGGTATGCGGGCATATTGTGCTGAAAGAGGGTTTTGAGTACGGTTTCAGTCCACTCTATGTTATCGGTGTTCGGGCCGCAGGCAATCTTGCGGATCAATTCTGGATTGTTGATAGAGGGCTCTTGATCGGAAACAGCATACTGGCGGACGTAAGTCTGATATCGACGATATTCATTGGCATAGTACTCCGGGTTCATATTTCCGCCGCAGCCCCAGCTTTCGTTTCCAACGCCGAAGAAATCAACCTTCCACGGATCCGGATGACCGTTCTGTGCGCGCAGATCTGCCATCGGCGAGACTCCGCCGAAGGTCATGTACTCGATCCATTCTGACATCTCGCGGACAGTTCCGCTGCCTACATTTCCGTTGATATAGGTCTCACAGCCAAGCTGTCTTGCAAGTTCCATGTATTCATGTGTGCCGAAGCTGTTATCCTCGATCACACCGCCCCAGTGGGTATTGATCATCTTTTTGCGCTGCTTCTTTGGCCCGATTCCGTCCATCCAGTGATACTCGTCTGCAAAGCAGCCGCCTGGCCAGCGAAGGACAGGAACCTTGATCTCTCTGAGTGCATCTACGACATCCTTTCGCATGCCATTGACATTGGGAATGTCCGAGTGTTCACCGACATAGATTCCCTCGTAGATGCAGCGACCCAGATGCTCAGAAAAATGTCCGTAGATTTCCTTATTGATTCTGTTTTTTTTATGAGAAGCGTTGATGTAATATTCTGTCATGATTTTATCCTTTGTCATGAATCTAAAGACTGCTCAGCCCTTCAGGGCCCCGGCTGTCATACCCTCGATCAGGTACTTCTGGAAGAGAAGATATACAGCGAGAATTGGGATAATCCCGAACATGGAGCCGGCAATCAGTAGATCGTAGTTGTTGCCATAGGGCGTCAGCAGGGTGTTCAGACCGATCTGCAGGGTAAATTTTTTCGCATCACGGAAGACCAGCATCGGCCAGAGCATATTGTTCCAGGAGCCCATCGCGCATAGAATTGCCATCGACGCGAAGGCCGGCTTGGTGATCGGCATCATAATGCGGACAGAGATGCCGTACTCGCTGCAGCCGTCAATCCGGGCTGCATCAAGAAGCTCTCTTGGAAGCGTCACCATGTACTGACGGAAGAAAAAGATTGTGGAGGCGGCACACAAGCCGGGAAGGATGACACCGGCGTTCGTGTTGATCAGTTTCATCCCGGTCACCTCCTGGTACAGGGGGAGCATCAGGATCTCGAAGGGGACGCACATGGTAGCGATGACGAGAAAAAGCAGGAATCCCCGCAGCTTAAAGTTGTACATCGTCAGACCATAGGCGACGAAATAACAGACGAGCAGCGTCAGGATGACGGTTGTGATCGTCAGAACCAGGGAATTCTTATACCACAGGAAATACTTTGCGGAATCAACCTTGCTGTCCCCGCCGCCGAATCCGAACAGGTACTTGTAGTTGTTCAGCGTCATGGTTTTGAAATCCAGGTTCAGGGAGAGACCGTTCTGGACCAGCTCTCTTCCGGGATGAAAGGAGGCAAGAAGGCCCGCCACAAGCGGGAAAGCGATGAAGAAGCCGATGATCGCGAAAAGACCGGTGCTGATGATGGTTCCTGCTGTATGATGGGAAATTCTGACTTTTGCGGTTGATGCAGTCATATCATCTTTCCTCCTTCTTGAAAGTTCCGGTCGCTACCAGCTGGATGGTATTGATGGCCAGTGCGATGATCAGCAGTATAACGCCGACAGCGCAGGCATAGCCGATATCATTTTTTTCGATGCCTCTCTTGTAGAGATATCCGACGATTGTCAGGCCGATGTTCTTGGGAGAAGAATTGCCGTTCCACAGCATGAAGCTTTCGAGGAACATGGCAAGACCGGCATAGACGGATATGGTGACAACATAGATTGTGGTTGGCTTGATGAGCGGAAGCGTAATGTACCAGAACTTCTGGCGTGCTGAGGCTCCGTCAATATCAGCGGCTTCATAGAGGACGTCATCAATCGATTTCAGTCCGGAGAGGAAGTAGAGTATGTTGACGCCTGTCCACCGCCACATGCAGAGCAGAAGCAGGGCGACCCATGCAGTCGGCTTGGATTTGAGCCATGCAATCGGAGCCTTTCCGAACCATTCAAGCAGCCGGTTCATCTGGCTTCCATCCGCTTCCGAGAACATCATACGGAAAAGCATACCGGAGATGACAACGGAGGTCAGCGCAGGGATATACATGATGACCTTCCACACGCCCTTGGCTTTTGTCAGACGACTTTCCATCAGGACGGCCAGAAGGAGCGGGATCGGAATCATGAGGAGCAGCGTCAGAGCCATATATTCAATGCTGTTCCAGACGGCGATGCGGAAGAATTTGTCATGCGCCAGCTTCAGATAATGAGCCGGTCCGACCCATACCTTGACGCCGAAATCGATGTTCTGAAAGCTCATTACGATACCGCTGATCAATGGATAAGCCCAGAATATCAGGAGGCTCAGGATAAAGGGCAGCACAAAGACAAAAGGTGCCACCTTCTGCGAATTAAGTGCTTTCTTGATCTTATACACGATGAGATTCCCCTTTCTTGTGCAAACAGCTCAGTCGGATGCATGTCATCAGACAACGGATGAAAGAAAAGGCCGCCGCGCAGCTGTGCGGCAGCCTTTTCTTGATTCAGCCATGCAGCACCTCAGGTGATGGGAACGGCTGCCTGGTTCATCCGGCGATTCAGCCGATTTCCATATCGACGTAATCCTGTGCTTCTGCCAGCGCCTCATCTACATCTTTCCCCTCCTCAAGAACTTCGTTGAGGGTGGTGGTGTTGATGTAGTCATTCAGAGTCGGAGAAACTGATGTTGTGTAGACGGTCCCGATTGCATCCTTGTCAGCAAGTTCGTTCAGAACTTCGTATGGCATGACACGGAAGAAGGTATTGTACACATTGCTCTTGTCGTAAGCGAAGGCTTTGTCAGACCAGAGGGACTTGTTGCAGACATCGAAGCCAAGATCGTTCCAGATGTGTTCTTCGCCTTCCTTCGAGCACTTTGCCCAGGTCAGCCATTCTGCTGCCAGTTCGGGGTTCTTGCACTGGTTTGTTACGACGGTGCCGGTTCCGCCGATACCGACAGAGCACTTCTGACCGTCCTCGAAGACAGGAATCGTTGTGATGTCGTACTTGCCCTTCATCTCCGGCATATAGTTGACGAAGCGGCTCATAAACCACATTGCCTTCGGGAAGGATGCGATCTTTCCTTCAGAGATATTCTTGTAGCCGGCTTCCAGATCGACATGACCGTCTGTGGAAACCATCGCGATGCCATCCTTGAGCCACTGCTGCTGCATCGTCAGCATCTTCTTGACAGAGTCGAGTTCGACGTTGACTTCTCCGTCCGGACCGCCGGTCCAGTCTTCTCCATACTCAGCCATTGCAACCCACATCCAGTCTGTTCCGCCTGTATCAACGGAGGTAAGATAAACTTCTCCGTTTGAAGCTTCCTTCAGCTGTTCGCCGAGCTTTGTGTAATCATCCCAGGTCTTGACGGACTTGTAATCGAGACCGTACTTTTCGAAAATCTCAGCATTCCAGTACATGACGCTCGCGCCGACATGTGTCGGAACACCAATCCGGGTACCGTCCGCCTGGCTGTAGACATCCAGTCTGGATTTGACCATCTTGTCTTCATAAGGAGCAAGTGCGTCTGTCAGCGGATAGAGCGGGCAGTTTTCTCCCGTATAGTTCGGGAACTGGCCGATCTCGACATCACACATGTCCGGCGCACCCTCACCTGCCTGAAGGGACATCATCAGCTTGTTGTGCATATCGGAGTATGGATAGGTTGTGAAGGTGATGGTAACCGGCTTGTCAGGATTCTGTTTGTTCCAGAGATCAACCATCTTTCCGTAAAATTCGTTGTGGACATCCACGAAGGACCACATCTCGAACTTGGTGCCGTTTTCCGGCCCGACAGTCGTGACGGCTGTTGCCTCGCCTTCAGTGCTTGCCTCTGTGCTGGCTTCAGTACTTTCAGCCATGACTGAGATGGGCGAAAAAGCCATGAGCGCTGCGGTTGCAGCAGCCAGTATCTTCTTGCTTTTCATGTAAGTGTACCTCCCTTATCAGAAAACCATGGTGAGCCTGACGCAATAGACATCCGGCGAGGATTGATCAGATCCCGCCAGAAACGTCCTCTCACACAATACCGTCAGGCTGGCAATGTGTGGAAATCACAGGCGACGCGTCGGTTTTGTATGGGTATATCGTATAATCTGATGAAATAAATGTCAACAGTAAATCAAAGTAATTTATCAAAAACTAAAATCTATAAACTAAACGGCACATTATTACAGCAATTATGTTGAAAAGTTGTATGAAATGACTAATAAACGTCATGAATTTTAGAAGCAATTAAATTACTTATTTATATATTTCAGAACTTGTGATATAGTTCCGATAACAGGAGAGACCGATCTGAGAAAGATCTGATCAGAGGTGAGTCGATGAGATATTTGAAACATATTTCGGAACAGGCCGAGCTGTTCAATGCGCTTGGGTCAGAAGTTCGACTGCAGATTCTGAATCTGCTGCAGGCAAAGGGGAGGATGAGCATGAATGAGCTCGCCGACAAGCTTGGGCTGTCTCAGGGGGCATTGACGCCGCATATAAGAAAGCTTGAGAGCGCAGACTTGGTCCGTATTAATCAGGATGCGATGGTGCATGGGAATATGAAGATGTGTGAGCCGCATCTCGATAAGATATTTCTGGTTTTTTCGCAGGAGACAACCCGGCAGAATGAATATGCATCCCATATTCGGGTTGGGCAGTATTCCTCCTGTGAGATCTACCCGACCTGCGGGATCTCAACCGAGAAGTCCATCATCGGGGAAGTAGATGATCCTCGTTATTTTACACATCAGAAACGGTTCGAGGCGGATATATTGTGGTTTACAAGAGGATTTGTGGAGTACATGGTGCCCTGTATCATTCCGCGCAGCAGCCGGATTACGGAATTCAGTGTATCTGTTGAGCTTTCGTCTGAGGCTCCGGGGGTCAATGCCAACTGGCCATCGGACATCTATTTTTCCTTGAACGGGATGCTGTTGGGACAATGGACCAGCCCAGGCGACTATGGAGATGTCCCGGGCCGTTTTACACCGGACTGGTGGCTGTCCAACTGGAATCAGTATGGACTGTTAAAAACACTGACAGTCAATGAAAAGGGGACCTTTATGGATGATATCCAGATCTCTCAGGCTGCCATTCAGGATCTGAATATCAGCAGCCGAACACCGATCTACTTCCGGTTCTCGGTTCCGGACAGTGCGGAGCATGTAGGGGGACTGACTTTGTTTGGGCGTGGTTTCGGCAATTATAACCAGGATATCGAATTTCATATCCAGTATGAGCGCGAGTGAATAGGCGACGGCATCAACTGCTGTATTTTGATTCAGCCTCCCGGACAGCGGTCTGATCAGATGGCATATAGTGGACACGGACGACGATGTCCTGGTGATAGTTACCGAATCCGGAGCCAAAGATTGCGCACCCGCCGTGATGGAGCTTTCCGGGCCTGGTTTCCAGTCGAAGCCTCAGGTCGCTTGTTTCATCGAGATTCATGTCACCCAGACCGGAGGAGGAAGCTTTGCGGCCTTCCATAAAGACACCAGAACGATTGAATACAATCAATTTGGGATTGCCATGCGACAGCGCTTTGTTTTTCCACCAGGCGGGAGAAAAGATGCCGCTGGTGGCGTCCTGGGGCTGGAAATACTCCGGGGTCCCCATCTGCCTGCCGTTCAGATAAAAAGTGATCTCCGACGAATGCTCCTCTGACGGGCCTTCCTCCGCAGATGAGAGCTCTGCGCTGATGGTCAGCTGGACAATCTGATTGTCAGGTGGAAGGAGATTCGGGATGCGGTACTCGACATATCCGTCGTGAAACCATAACAGCTCACCCTCAAAACGGTCCGGATGAGCAAAGGACCGGACACCCTCCAGCCCGCCTGCCGGCCCTTTCGCGGTGACGACACCGCAGGGAGGATTGACAGCATAATCGGTGTACTGTCCGACCCGGATGACGGTTTCGTAGACTTTTGTCTGTTTTTCCTCCGGTGTATTCAGCATGTTGAGCAGAATCCGATCATGGACCAGGTCACAGCGTTTCTGACTCCCGCGCCCGGTGGATGCCGCATGAATGCGGATCATGCCGCATTCCTCAAGTTTTCGGATATGGGAGGTGATGGCACCGTTGGTCAGGCCGAGCGCGCCGGCAATTTCATTCAGGTTCATTTCCCCATTGCGGGCAAGCAGCCAGACAATTTTCAGCCGCACTTCCGAACCGAGTGTTTTAAAAAGACCGAGGCCTTCCTCGAGATTGTGAATTTCAAGCATATGCTGGCCTCCTTCGTATGGCTGTCTCTTTCTGAACCAGATAATGTCCTCAGACAAGAATGACAGCGAATAGTGTAACCTTAGCATGGCGGACGGATTTTTGCAATTTTGGATATCTCATGTTCTGGCTCAAATGAACGGCTGGTTGTGGTAAGATCGTAGCTGCTGATGAGCGTGATTCCGGGACAGTGGACAGGGGCGTACAATACAGTCATGGCGGGGAGAGCAGACACATGAGATTTTGTGATACACATGCACACTACGACGATGAGGCCTTTGACGCAGACAGAACGCGTCTTCTTGGCAGAGATCTTCGTGACGAGGGTGTTGAGTTTGTTGTAAATATGGGGGCTTCCCTTGAGGGGGCTGAAAGGTCGGCGGAGCTGGCACGGCGCTATGAGGAAGTGTACGCAGGCTGTGGTATCCATCCGGATGAGGTCGGCATCTTTGGGGAGGAGGGCAGCAGCCAGGCATTGTCCGTGATGGCACGCTTGCATGGCCTGCTCGAACAGCCGAAGGTGGTCTGCGTCGGGGAGATCGGCCTCGATTATCACTGGATGGTACAGCCGAAGGAGATCCAGCGGAAATGGTTTGCTGCACAGCTTCACCTGGCGGCGGAGCTGAATCTGCCGATCAATGTGCACAGCCGAGAGGCGGCGCAGGATACCTTTGATGTGATTGTGAAGCATCATACAAGAGCCGGAAAAACCCTAAGCGGCGGGATTATCCACTGCTACTCCGGAAGCGTCGAGATGGCCCGGGCGTATGTGAAGCTGGGGTACCACATCGGCGTCGGCGGCGTCGTGACTTTCAAGAATGCAAGAGTGCTGAAGGAGGTTGTGCAGACGCTTCCTCTTGAGAGTCTTGTGACAGAGACAGACTGCCCGTACATGGCGCCGGAGCCGGTGCGCGGCACCCGGAATGACTCCCGGAATATCCGGTATGTCATCGCAAAGATCGCAGCGCTTCGGGAAATGGATGAGGAGGCGTGTGCAGCGGCGCTGCTGAAGAACGCGAAGGATGTCTACAGACTTGCCTGACAGTTTTTTACAGGTGTTTGCAGCAGGCAGCAGATACATGGCTTGAACGACGGCTGACCGGTCCTTTTGAAGATGCCTGCAGCAGTCAGCAGATACACGGCTTGAACGATGGCTGACCGGTCGGGCATGGAAAGAGGAATCTGAGAGTGAGGGGCAGATATGCCATATCTATATGATGAACTGGTGCGCTACTGCGGGTCGGATGCGTACCCGTTTCATATGCCGGGTCACAAGCGGAGGCTTGGGCAGCTGAAGGACCCGTTTTCATTCGATATTACGGAGATCGATGGATTTGACAACCTGCATCATGCGGAAGGGATTCTGCTGGAAGCGGAGAAGAGAGCCGCAAGGCTGTATGGGGCGGAGGAGACGCATTTCCTGGTCAATGGAAGTACGGCGGGTATTCTCAGTGCAATCGGTGCGGCTACGACCGCGGGAGGTCATCTTCTGATGATGCGGGCAAGCCACAAGGCCGCGTATCACGCGGTCGCGGCCGGCGGGCTTACGGCGCATTACCTTGCCGGAACGAGCGGAAGCGCTGCGCCGCACATCCGCCTGGTCGGGGGCTGTGGAAACAGAGCTGGTTCTGGCGACGCAGAGCCGGGCTGTGCACAGGCAGATGGCCTGACAGAACCAGGCAGTTTGAAGATGTGCGAAAGCGAGAAGCCGGGCTGTGCGCGGGCAGCCGGCCAGTCAGAGCCGGACGACAGGAAGGCGTATGGCAATACAGTACAGGACCATGCGCAGGCCTCCGGCTTGTCAGAGCTGGACTGCGGGCAGCCGGCCGATCCGGCGGAGGTGGAGAGGGCGCTTGCGGAGGATCCGCGAATCCAGGCGGTTTATATCACATCGCCAACATACGATGGGATCGTCTCGGATGTGCGGGCGATTGCCGAAATCGCGCACCGGCACGGGATTCCCCTGATCGTTGATGAAGCACACGGGGCTCATTTCGGCATGCATGAGATTTTCCCGGAGTCCTCCGTGAAGCTGGGGGCGGATCTGGTAATCCACAGTGTGCACAAGACCCTGCCATCGCTGACACAGACAGCGCTGATTCATGTACAGGGAAAGCTGGTTTCCCGCAGGCGGCTGCGGGAAATGCTCGACATCTTCCAGACGAGCAGTCCGAGCTATGTGCTCATGGCCAGCATCGATCAGTGCATCCGGATGCTGGAGAGCCAGGGAAGAGAATTGTTCGACAGACTGGCGGAAAATCTCAGATGGTTTTACACAGCGGTGGCAGACCTGTCGTCCATCAGCTGTATTGTGACGGATGATCCGTCGAAGATTCTGCTAAGGCCGGCTGGGCATGAGGCCGGTGAGCTGTACGATGCGCTGCGGCAGACCTGGCATCTTCAGCCGGAGATGCTGTCCCGTTCCTATGTGCTGATGCTCAGCTCGATCGGCGACGATGAGGAAGGCTTTCGGCGGCTGAGCGAAGCACTGCATCAGATTGACCGCAGCTGGAGCACTGCCGGGAGCCCTCCGACCGTAAGCAAGGCAGCAATGCCGGAAGGAGACAGAAGGAAGCCAGTCGGTATCGGAGAGCAGGAAAAACAGGAAGCACGATCCGCTGTCACAGGCCCGGAAGCGCCCAGGGAAATGGCAGGCAGCGCCGACAGACCTGCAGAGCATGCACGCAGCAGCTTCCCGGAGGCGGTCATGACGATCAGAAAGGCGCAGGACAGCGCGCAGGAACGGATTCTGTTTGCGGAGGTCGCCGGGCGGGTGTCCGGCGAGTATCTGTATCTGTACCCGCCGGGTATTCCGCTGATTACACCGGGAGAGCGGATACCGGACGATCTTCCTGTGCGTGTCCGGGATCTGATGGAGGCCGGGTACGCGGTGGAAGGAGCGGACGACCACAGCCTGAGCTCGATCTGGTGCGTGGGTCAGCAAGAGGAGGGAGAAAAGCCGGAAAGGCCGTAACATTCATGAAACATTTATTCTATCTGTGCGGAAAGAGTGCGTCCGGCAAGGACACGATCTATGAGGAGCTGCTGAAGGATGAAAGTCTTCAGCTTCGCCCGCTTGTTCCGTATACGACTAGACCGATCCGTGCCGGGGAAATGGAAGGACAGGAGTATCATTTTACCGACAGGGAGACGCTGCGGCGGCTGGAGAAAGCCGGAAAGGTGATCGAGGAGCGGACATACGAGACAGTGTGCGGTCTGTGGACGTACTTTACGGTCGACGACGGGATATTAGAGGGGGACACGGACGTGATCGGAATCGGGACGCTGCAGTCTTATGTCCGGCTTCGCGATTACTTCGGGGAAAAGCAGGTGATTCCGCTGTATATCCAGGTGGATGACGGGCTCAGGCTTGAGCGTGCTCTGAAGCGGGAGCGCAAGCCCGGAAACCGCCGGTATGAGGAGATGTGCAGACGTTTTCTGGCGGACCAGGCGGACTTCTCGGAGGAGAATCTGCGGCGGGCAGGGATCGGAAGACGCTTTCAGAATGATGAGAATCGAAGCATCTGCATCGCGGAGATTGCAGCGTACATCCGGTCGTATCAGGCGGAGGGATGAGAGACTGAGAGCGGGCAGCGTCTGGTCTGAGTCTGATTTTGCCGGGCCATGCAGGGGGCTGCTATGTGACCATTGCAGAGGATGCAAGTGAGCTGGAGTTTGCCGGGGCATGCAGGGAGGCTGTTGCCGTCTGACAGTCAGATTGTATTGTCCGGGCAGTTCCGATATAATAATGATACATGGGCAAAGGTGCCAGAGGAGGCGTTATGTCAGGATTCCGGGATGTTACAGGGCATGAGCGTACAATTGAACATCTGAAGAATGCGATTGCCTCCGGGCGCGTAAGCCAGGCATATCTGCTGGTCGGGGATAAAGGGATGGGAAAGAAAACCATCGCGCAGGCATTTGTCCAGACACTGCAGTGTGAGACCCTTGAGAGGATGCTGGAGCAGGAACAGGAAAGCCCGGGAGAGAAGAATTCGGGGACGCTTCCGCTTCAGTCCATCGATGCCTGCGGAACGTGCAAGAGCTGCCGGCAGGCGGAGACCAATAACCAGCCGGATATTATGGTCTGGCGGTACCAGAAGGAAACATCGATATCAGTCGATGATATCAGGGCGCTTGTAAGTGATGTTCAGATCAAACCCTACGCGTCCCGGTACAAGATTTATATTCTTCCGGATGCGCAGAAGATGACGAGGGAAGCGCAGAATGCGCTGCTCAAAACGCTGGAGGAGCCTCCGGAGTATGCAGTGATCATCCTGCTCTCGACGAGCCGAGATGCCATGCTGGAGACGATCCTTTCCAGGTGCGTGGTGCTGCCGCTGCGCCCTGTCGATGCGGCGAAGGTGCGGTCGTATCTGATGGACAGACATGGAGTCGAGCCCTACAAGGCGGATATCTGTGTGGCATTTGCCCAGGGGAATATCGGAAGAGCCGTTGCGCTGGCAACCTCGGAGAATTTCTACAGCCTGCTGGAGCGCGCGATCCAGATTCTGACGCATGTGAAGGAGTGGGACGTATCGGATATCGTCGTTCTGATTCGCGACATGGACAGAGGAAAGGATGTGGTCAACGACATCCTGGATCTTTTCTCAATCTGGTACAGGGATGTGCTGCTCTTCAAGGCAACGAGGGATGCCGACGGCATCATTTTCCGTGAACAGATTGTGCAGATCAGGGAAGCGGCGCAGAAGAGCTCCTACGACGGGATCCAGAGGATTCTGGATGCCATTCGGACGGCGAAGATCCGGCTGAAGGCGAATGTCAGCTTCGATCTGACGATGGAGCTGCTGCTCCTGACGATGAAGGAGAATTGATATATGGTCAAGATCATAGGCGTGCGGTTTCGCAGCGCCGGGAAAGTATACTATTTTGATGTGAAGGAGTTTGAGCTCCACATCGAAGATCATGTGATTGTCGAGACGGCGCGCGGACCGGAGTTCGGCGTCGTCTCGATGCGCGCACGGACGGTTGCGGATGATATGGTGGCGCAGCCGCTCCGGTCTGTGATCCGCGTGGCGACGAAAGAGGACGAGGAGAAGCGGGCGGAGCTGTCCGCAAAAGAGAAGGAAGCGCTGAAAATCTGCCGGGAAAAGATTCATAAACACAATCTGGAGATGAAGCTCGTCGACGCGGAATATGCATTTGACGAGAACCGGATTCTTTTCTACTTCACAGCGGACGGACGGATTGACTTCCGGGACCTGGTCAAAGATCTCGCGTCGGTGTTCCACACCCGGATTGAACTGCGTCAGATCGGTGTCCGAGATGAAACCCGGATGCTTGGCGGCATCGGAAGCTGCGGACGCGAGCTGTGCTGTGCAACCTATCTCAATGATTTTGCACCGGTTTCGATCAAGATGGCGAAAGAGCAGAATCTGTCTCTGAACCCGGGAAAGATCTCCGGGATCTGCGGAAGACTGATGTGCTGCCTTAAAAACGAGGAGGAGACGTACGAGTTCCTGAATACCCGGATGCCGAAACTGGGTGCGGCGGCGACGACTGCCGACGGACGCACAGGCAAGGTGATCGAGCTGAATGTCCTCCGGCAGCGGGTCCGTGTTCTGTTTGAGGAAGACGACAGCAAGGAAATCGAGAACTTCAGCGTGGACGAACTGACCTTTACGCCGAGAAAGCGGAGAGAAGAGGGACAGCAGGGAAGCCTGGAGAGCGGGCAGAGAAAGCCGGACAGCAGATCGGACAGCGCACAGGGCAGGGGAGAGAGCCCTGCAGACAGTGTCAGAGTTAGAAATGAGAGCCGTGCGGACGACGGGCGGAGAAAACCGGAGGATGCGCAGCGGGAGACAGAGAGCCTGACAGGAGCTGTCACCTTGACGCCGGCGCCTGATTCCGAAGCCGGTATGCAGCAGCAAGAGCGGACGGAGAAATCAGAGGCGGACGCGCAGATGGAAACGGCTGTACGGACGGATCGTATGCAGCGGCCGGAGAAGGGGTACAGAAAATCTGGCCGGAGGGAGCTTTCAAATCGTCCGGACCGCGAAGAGCGGAAGCAGGATGCTCCGAATCAGCCCGGCCGCGGAGAGGAAGCTCAGAACAGGCAGAGACGTCCGGAGCGCGGCGAAGGGGTCCAGGGAAGACCGAGGCGCCCGGAGCGGGGCGAGGATGTCCAGGGCAGAATGCGGCGACCGGAGCGGGGCGAGGGTGTCCAGAGCAGACCGAGTCGCCCGGAGCGAGGAGAGAATGGTCAGCGCAGACCGAGTCGCCCGGAACGTGGCGGGGATGCCCAGGGCAGACCGAGGCGTCCGGAGCGGGGCGAGGATGTCCAGGGCAGAATGCGGCGACCGGAGCGGGGCGAGGATGTCCAGGACAGACCAAGGCGTCCGGAACGTGGCGAGGAAGCCCAGAACAGGCAAAGGCGCGGATATAAATATAAAGGAGACAGCCAGAACAGGTTCCGGAGAGAACGCCAGCCGGAATCAGACCGCAGTGTGGAGAAACCTGTCAGCCCGGGCGGAACACCGGATGCAGGCGCCGGGGCGGTCCGGGAAAGAGCGGACACAATGGAAGTCCGGCCAGTGCCGGGCGGAGAAAACCTGATGGCAGCAGATGGCGAGGCAACGCAGAAGAGATCAAATGAGATGGCGATCTATGGGAGAAGATAGTGGAAACGGGACAAAATGTCCGGCGGCAGCCAGAGGCGCAAAAGTCTCAGGCGCGGATTCTCAGGGAAAGACAGCTGCACGGGCTGCGGCTGTCTGAAGAAGCCGGCGCGGCTGGATTTGACCTGCATCCGGGAGAACGTCTGGATGACCTGCAGCGGGACGGGGCAAGGCTGATCCAGAACCCGTCTCTGTTCTGTTTCGGAATGGATGCCGTGCTTCTTGCAGCTTTTGCAGAACAGGCTCTTCGTCCTGGCAGCCGGGTTCTTGATCTGTGCAGCGGCAACGGAATCATCCCGATTCTGATGGATGCAAGATGGCAGGACCGGCACAGAGAGGAGCAAGACGCTCCAGATCCGGTCTTTTCCGGCATCGAAATCAACTCGATATGCGCCGATATGGCGGCGCGAAGTGCGGCAGGAAACGAACAGACAGGCCGCGTTCATTTTATAGAAGGAGACCTGTGCAGGATCCGTGAACTGGTAAAACCGGCGTCTTTCGATCTGGTCACGGTCAATCCGCCGTATATGATCGGCGGGCATGGGCTGACAGGGGAAAATGAGGCTCTGACGGCTGCACGGCACGAGGTTCTGTGCAGTCTGGAGGATGTCTGCGCGGCGGCTGCATATGCACTGAGGCCGCAGGGGCGGCTGTGCATGGTGCACCGTCCGTTCCGGCTTGCGGATATCTTCCGAAATCTGAATACGTATGGCCTGGAGCCGAAGCGGATGAGGCTGGTTCATCCAATGGAGGGGCGGGAGCCCAATATGGTGCTGATCGAGGCTGTCAGGGGCGGCAGACCGAGGCTGGCAGTCGAAAAACCGCTGGTCATCTATGAGCGGCCGGGCGTCTACACGGAGGAAGTGCGGTCGCTGTACGGATGACGGCACGAAAGCCTGTGCTGACAGGGTGAGCAGAACAGCCTGCCGGAAAACAGTGTACGTTAAAGCGAGGGAAAGATGGCGGGAATACTGTATCTGGTCGCGACGCCGATCGGAAACCTGGAAGATATGACGCCGCGGGCGGTCCGCACGCTCAGAGAGGCAGATCTGATCGCTGCGGAGGATACACGGGGAAGTGTCAGGCTGCTGAATCATTTTGACATCCATACCCCGATGACGAGCTACCATGAGTACAACAAACTGAGCAAGGCACATGTCCTGATCGACCGTCTGCTCCAGGGGGAAAATGTGGCTGTCGTGACGGACGCAGGGACGCCGGGCATTTCCGACCCCGGGGAAGAGCTGGTCCGCATGGCACTTCAGAATGGGATTACTGTTTCTCCAGTCCCGGGAGCTTGCGCGGCGGTGAATGCGCTTGTCTGCTCCGGCAAACCGACAAGGCGGTTCTGCTTTGAGGCCTTTCTGCCGATGGACAAAAAAGAACGGGCGGAGATCCTGGAGGAGCTGAAGACGGAGACGAGAACCATCGTGCTGTACGAGGCGCCGCACCGGCTTGTCCGGACACTCGAGGAGTTGCTCGGCGCGCTGGGAGACCGGAATATCACGCTGGCAAGAGAGCTGACCAAGAAGCATGAGACGATCGCGGAGACGACGATCGGGGACGCGCTCAGGGCGTACAGAGAAAAAGAGCCGAGAGGCGAGTATGTTCTGGTGATCGAGGGAAGAAGCAGAAGTGAGCTGAAGCGTGAGAAACAGGATGCCGTCGCCCAGAGCATGACGGTGGAAGAGCATTTTCAGAAGTATGTCAGCCAGGGCATGGACAGAAAAGAGGCGATGAAGGCCGTCGCCCGCGACAGAGGGATCAGCCGGCGGGAGGTATACAGCCAGCTGATGACCTGAAGACAGGATAAACCGGGAGCGGATGCGCGCCCGGTTTTTGTGAAGGCGACCGCTCATCATCGAGTGCGGAGCACGAGATGAAGGCACTCAGTGTGCTGCGGCGGACTGCCGCCGGTAGCTGCTGGGAGTCATACCGTATCGTGCCTTGAAGGAGCGGTTGAAGTAAGAGAGGTTCGGATAGCCGGCGTTTGCGCTGACGAGCAGGATGGGATCGTCGGTGAGTGTCAGCATGCGGGCAGCCATTGAAAGACGGTAGCGCTCCAGCCAGGAGACAAAGCTCATGCCCATCGTGTCCCGGAAAAACTTCATGAAATGGGATTCGCTGTACCCGGACAGCTCGGCCATGTCATGGATGCTGATCGGCTCAGAGAAATGGTCTTCCACGTACTTGACGATGAGTTTCACCTTCTCGAGGCGTCCGGGACGCAGCTTTCCGGGTGTCCGGACGGTCCTCGAGACGATGAGATAGAACAGCCGCAGCAGGTTGCCGCGCACAGCGATCTGGTACCCCTCCGGTTTCTGACTGCAGAGGAGATCGGTCTCCTCGATGATCATCCGGGCATTGTCATGCCAGCGCTCCTTTCTGGAAAAATGAAGGACCTCCGGCAGGTAGTCCCCCTGCAGAAAGGTTTCGATCAGCGAGCTGGTCATTTCCGGCTGTCTCGCCAGCAGAAGCGAGGTCGAGAAGATGATGTTCTCATACTCCATGCGGACGTATCCGTTTTCATCCTTCAGCGGCCGGATGGAGTGGAGGTGCCCCGGAAGCACCAGCACAAAATCGCCTTCCCTGCAGACCAGGTCTGTCATGTCGAGTCCGATGATACCGGAGCCTTTCTTGACAACGATGATCTCCGCCGTGTTATGCCAGTGCAGCGGAACGGAGGTGAAATCCAGCGGAATTGTACAGGGGAGGGTGTTGTACGGAAAGTCCTCGCTTGTGTGCACCTTTGTCTCGTGATATCCCTGATACTGGTCCATATCCATTTTTAAACAGCCCCCTTTTTGACGGTATCTATTTTGGAAGCGGTATTCCGTATTCTATCAAGATAATTGTGTCAGTTTCTGCTGTTTCCTTTCCTGTAATACGCCTTCAGCGCAGCCTGTGCTCGGGAGGACCCCATACGGGGAGGAGGAGCCTGATTGAAACACATTCAGCGCATCATGCATGTAGAAGGCCCAGACCAGATGAATTGATAGGATTGTACTACTTTTCGAGCGGTATCGACAAGCCCCGGCTGTCGGAATGGGCTATGGTATTGGTGCGAACAAGAAAAGAGGGAGATACGCCGGCAGAAAGCCGGATGAATCATTGCGATAAACATGCAGTCAGAAAGGGGTACACGAACATGAGCGAACTGGAAAGCAGGCTGGCGAAGGAGATGGGCAAGAGCGTCAGAGAAGCCTCGAACGAGGAGCTGTACAAGGGGCTTCTGGCAATCACACAGGCGGAGGCAGAGAAAAAGCTCCCTTTCGAGAGCAAAAAAAAGAAGAAAATCTACTATCTGTCTGCGGAATTCTTAATTGGTAAGCTTCTCTCAAACAACCTGATCAATCTCGGGCTGTTCGATGAGGCGAGGGAGCTTCTGGAGAAGAACGGCAAGGACATCACGGCCATTGAGGAGATCGAGGAGGAGCCGTCGCTCGGAAATGGCGGACTTGGCCGTCTGGCTTCCTGCTTCCTGGATTCCATCGCAACGCTGAACCTGAACGGCTGCGGCGTCGGGCTGAACTATCATCTGGGACTGTTCCGACAGGAGTTTGTGGATCATCAGCAGAAGGCAGAGCCGAACCCGTGGCTGAAGAAGTCCGGCTGGGAAGTGAAGACCTCCAGGGGCTACGATGTGACCATGGCCGGGAAGACCTACCATTCCACGCTCTATGACTTGTATGTGACAGGATACGAGAGCGAGACCATTCCGCTGCACCTGTTCGACCTGGACACGGTTGACGAAACCATCGTCCACGATGGAATTGATTTTGACAAAAAGGATATCGCAAAGAACTTGACCTTGTTCCTGTATCCGGACGATTCCGACGATGACGGACGCAAGCTTCGCATCTATCAGCAGTACTTCATGGTCAGCAACGGTGCGCAGCTGATCCTGGACGAGTGCGTCGCAAGAGGCAGCAACCTGCATGATCTGGCGGATTACGCAGTCTTCCAGATCAATGATACGCATCCGACCATGATCATTCCGGAGATGATCCGGCTGTTGGAGGAGAGAGGCATCGGCGAGGATGAGGCTATTGCCATTGTCTCGAAGTGTGCGGCGTACACGAATCACACGATCCTGGCGGAAGCGCTTGAAAAGTGGCCCATTTCCTATCTGAAGGAGATTGTTCCACAGCTGGTACCGATCATTGAGGCACTGGATGATCGTGTCAGAAGAAAGTATGACGATCCGTCGGTCGTGATCATTGATAAAAATGACACGGTGCATATGGCGCACATTGATATCCACTATGGAAAGTCGGTCAACGGCGTTGCGAAGCTTCATACGGAGATTCTCGAGCAGACGGAGCTGAGAAACTTCTACAACATCTACCCGGAGAAGTTCAACAACAAGACGAACGGGATTACCTTCCGCAGATGGCTGCTCTCCTGCAATCCGGAGCTTGGAAGCTACATTGCCGGAAAGATCGGAAATGACTTCATCCGCCATGCAGAGAAGCTGGAGGAATTCGGAAAGTACGCGGATGATGAGCAGGTTCTCAACGATCTGATGGCCATCAAGAGCCGCAACAAGGCGCGTCTTGCGAAGTATCTGAAGGACACCCGGAATATCGAGATCGATCCGGACTCCATATTCGATATCCAGGCAAAGCGTCTGCATGAGTACAAGAGACAGCAGATGAACCTTCTGTGGTGCATCCACCACTATCTGGATCTCAGACGCAAGGTCGAGGCGGGCCAGGTGCTGGATGATCCGAAGGTGACAGTCCTGTTTGCTGCAAAGGCGGCGCCGGCATATATCATTGCACAGGATATTATCCACGCGATCCTCTGCCTGCAGGATATCATCGAGCATGATCCGGAGGTTTCGAAGGTCTTCCGTGTCGTGATGGTCGACAACTACAACATCACGGTTGCGGAGAAGCTGATTCCGGCCTGCGATCTGTCCGAACAGATTTCCCTTGCGTCCAAGGAGGCATCCGGAACCGGAAACATGAAATACATGCTCAACGGCGCGGTCACGATCGGAACAGAGGATGGCGCAAACGTTGAGATTCATAACCTTGTCGGAGACGATAACATCTACATCTTCGGGATGAGAAGCCCGGAGGTCATCAGCCACTACGAGAAGGCGGACTATGTCTCCCGCGACTGGTACAACAGGGATGCAGTGCTGCGCGAGGCAGTCGATTATCTGACCGGCAGCCGGATGATGGAGACTGGCAATGCGGAGCGCCTGAATCGTCTGAAGAACGAGCTTCTGAATAAGGACTGGTTCATGACCTTCCCGGATTTCGAGGCTTATTCGAAGATCAGAGAGCAGGCGTACAGAGACTACGCGGACAGAAAGGCATGGGAGAAGAAGTGCCTGATCAACATCTCAAAGGCAGGCTATTTCTCCTCCGACCGCACGATTGAGGAGTACAACAGAGACATCTGGCAGGTGCAGTAAAACGCACATGGCGGGACTTGTCCGGAAAAGAACCGGACAAGTCCCGCTTTTTTGTAAACTTCAGCATCGGAGCGGATGGAGCCGCCGGCCTTGCTATATGTCTGCGCCGCGCTGCTTGCCCCGCGCAGATGAATGGTATACTGCATGTCCCCTGCTCTGGATCCATCGCTTCACGGCTTGACCCGCGCGGACGAATGGTATACTGTATAGCAGTCTGGTTCCGGCAGGCAGCCACAGGAATGGTCTCTGCTGGAGAAAGTCATTTATTATCTTTGGAAAGAAAGGAGTGTGCATGTATGGACGGAGACGGTGTTCGAATATGGTTCTGTTCTTCTGTCTGCATGAGGATGCGTGAAGCAGCCGATTTTCTGCGCACAGCCTTTCTGAGCGCAGAAGCCTGAGACGATCACGGTGAAAGCCGCCTGTCTGGCAGCCTGCAGGCCCGGACAGTCATTTTGGCGTGGAAGTTCCATTCAAACAGCGCTGCGTACGGTCTGATTCAATCCCGGAAGAGCAGTTTACATCTGACAACATCAGTCTTCTTCTTCAGGAGCAATCTGGTATCTGGTTTTTAATTGAAGGAGAATGACAGCATATGACAATTGAAGAGAGAGTAGAGAGGATTAAGACACTTCTTGCAAAGCATGACATTGCAGGATTGAAGGAAATCTTCACTCATATGGAGCCGGTCGATATCGCGGAGATTCTGTCGGCATTTCCGGACGAGAAGCGGATCGTTCTGTTCCGGATTCTGCCCAAGGATGAGGCAGCCGATACCTTCAGTGAGATGGAGCCGGAGGAGCAGCAGAAGTTCCTGGATAATTTTACCGATCAGGAGGTCAAGGATGTCCTGGCGGAGATGTATACGGATGACGCCGTTGACATGCTGGAGGAGATGCCAGCGAATGTCGTACGCCGGGTGCTGAGCAAGGTCAGACCGGAAGACCGCAAGGATATCAACGCTCTGCTGAAATATCCGGAGGACAGCGCCGGGGCGGTCATGACGACTGAATATGTCCGGCTGCGTCCGAACATGACGGTCATGGAGGCGATCCGCTGGATCCGTGCAAACGGTGAGGACAGTGAGGACCTCTACACCTGCTATGTGACGGACACCGCCCAGAAGCTGCTCGGCGTTGTCACAGTCCGTGAGATGCTTCTGTGCAAGCGGAACGCTGAGATCATCGACATCATGACAAGGGATGTCATCTCGGTTCACACGACGGAGGACCGGGAGAACGCGGCGAAGCTGTTTGACCGCTATGATTTCACAACGCTTCCTGTTCTGGATGCAGAGAACCGGCTGGTTGGAATCATCACGGTCGATGATGCCATTGATGTCCTGACCGAGGAGGCTACGGAAGACTTCCAGAAGATGGCCGGAACCACGCCGGAGGATGCGCCATACCTGAAGACGCCGGTCATCCGGATGGTCGGTCACCGGATTATCTGGCTGATCGTGCTGATGATGGCGGACATGGTCTCCGGCGGAATTCTCGGGAAATTCGAGGATACGCTGACGGCGATCCCGATCCTGATTACATTTATTCCGATGCTGACCGACACGGGCGGGAATGCAGGCGCGCAGTCCAGCACGCTGGTTATCCGGTCACTGGCGCTGCATGAAATCAGCGTGAAGGATGCACTGAAGGTTATCTGGAAGGAGCTGCGGGTTGCATTGATCTGCGGACTGATTCTGGGTGCCCTGAATTATATCCGTATTCTGATTCAGTATCCGGGACATGAGCTGATCGGGCTGACCGTTGCAATTGCGATGCTCTGCACGGTCGTCATGGCGAAGGTCATTGGTGGTGTCCTGCCGCTGATCGCGACAAAACTCCACCTCGATCCGGCCATGATGGCCTCCCCACTGATCACGACCATCGTGGACTCCTGTTCGCTGCTGATATTTCTCAGTATCTCGCGGGCACTGCTGCACATCCCGGGGTGAAGCCCTAATCATTCCGGGGTGATGCTCGGGCGTCATGCAGATTCCGGGCGATCCCAGCGTGAGACTCGGGCGGTATGCAGTTCCAGTCCCACCCAGACGAGCAGATGAGGCGGTTCGGGCGATATGCGGCAGCCTGCAGAACTGGGGATGTCCCGGAACCTTCTAAAAAAACGCCCGAGCAGCGATCGGATGGATCACTGCCCGGGCGGAAGTTGTATTCTGGGAGGGAGTGCCGGCCGGCTCTCGCCGACCGGCATGAGTATGAAAAGTGTTATCAAATGCTTTTGTTCATCTGATGGCTATACTATAGAGGCAGAATGTGTACAGACTGTGCTGAACCTGTGAACAATTGATGGCGTCTGAAGACCTGAAGATCGAAATCCGGGGGCAGGACACATATACAGAAGGAGAATTTGAATTGAAAACTGCAGCCATTATCCTGTTTGTCGCAATGTATGTCGTCATGATTGTACGGCCGAAGTGGAGAACGCTGGCCGCCCTCATCACGGGAGCCATCTTTCTGGTTACGGGAATTCTGCCGGTGCGGAGCGTATTCAATGAAATTGACTGGAATGTCATTCTGATGATTGCCGGGACGATGGTGGTTGTCGATTACTTCATTGAATCAAAGATGCCCAACCGCATCGCGGACATTCTGCTGGACAAGGCTGACAATGTCATGTGGGTGACAATCTATATGTCTCTGTTTGCGGGCGTCATCTCCGCCTTCATTGATAATGTCGCGACGGTTCTGATGGTTGCCCCGGTCGGTCTTGCGGTCTGCAGGAAGCTGAAGATCAGTCCGGTCGGAATGCTGATCAGCATTGCCGTCTTCTCTAATCTCCAGGGCGCGGCAACGCTGGTCGGGGACACGACCTCCATTATGCTCGGCGCCTACGCCCGCATGGACTTCACCAGTTTCTTTTTTATGAAGGGGCGTCCGGGAATCTTCTGGGCGGTGGAGCTCGGCGCACTCGCAACCATCCCGGTCCTGATGCTGCTCTTCCGGAAACAGAAGGAGCCGGTTCATGCTGACGAAATGACAAAGGTGTCGGACTTCGTCCCTTCCTTCATGCTGCTCAGCGTTGTCGCGGCATTGATTACGGCATCCTTTATTCCGGGCAAACCGGACATCACCAACGGCCTGATCTGCTGCTGCATGGCCGGAGTCTCCATCCTTTATGATCTGATTCGGACGAAAAAGACGAAGGGGCTTGTCAGGGCACTGAAGGGGATTGACTTCAGCACGATCTATCTGCTTATCGGCCTCTTCACCGTCATCGGAGGGATCAAGGCGGTGGGGATCATCGACGACGTTGCGGCGGCGATCAGCAGGATAGGCGGAAGCAGCCTGTTTCTTCTGTATACGGTCGTCGTCTTTGGAAGTGTTGCGATTTCTGCATTTATCGATAATATCCCTTATGTTGCGACGATGCTTCCTGTGATGCAGGGTGTCTCGACGATGCTCGGGATCGAGCCCTACCTGCTTTACTTCGGTCTGCTGACCGGGGCCACACTTGGCGGGAACCTGACACCGGTCGGCGCCTCCGCCAATATCACCGTCATCGGGATTCTGGAGAAAAACGGAGAGCGTGTGTCATTCAGCGATTTTGCCAGGATCGGAGTCCCGCTTACACTGACGGCGGTGCTGGCAGGGTATCTGTTTATCTGGGCTGTGTGGCACTGAGAACTGCTGTACATAGAAAGAGACGACATAAAAGAGGACAACTGGCTTTTGAATATAGCCAGCTGTCCTTTTTTGTTCAGCGATGCCCTGAGAGAATGTTGCCGCAGGAGATCAGGCACGGAGAATATCTGTGAAGAAAGTGCTGGTGCTGGTGACTGCAAGAATGATTGCGATCACGATGATGGCGACGATCAGAAAGCAGAAATAGGACCGTGCAAAGTTCCGGAGATTGCGGTTCTTCGTTCCGCCGACGGAAAAAACGATCAGCAGAATCAGCCCGATCAGCGGGATGCTGAAGAGAATCTCGTAACCGAAATAGCCCCACATGGAGATGGGCTTCCATTCGTCAGGAATGTTATCCTCCGTGATGTTCGGCTGATATGCCGTAAAAGGGGCAAAGCCACCGGAAGGCGCTCCACAGTATGGGCAGGCGCGGCTCCCATCCGGGAGCGGTTTTCCGCAGTTTGAACAATACATGATGATTCCTCCTTGATATGTAAACAGGCCGGTTAATATGTATCAGTATAAGGAATATTGAACCGCTGCGCCATACGCATTCTAAAATGCAGCAGAGGAAAAAGGAAAGGCGGAACCAGGAACCAGTCAGCAAAGCGGCCGCCAGAAACCGGTATAGTCGCCGGATATGATATGGAAAACGTGCGGATCACAGATGGATACTTGACAATGTGAGAAGTCTGTAATATTATAAGCACAGATTTTAATAATTTTGTAATATTTGAAACGAAAAAGAAATAAGATTCAAAGATTTGTTCAAGATTTTGGAGGTTGACGGATATGAGGAACGCCGGAAAGATAGCAGCAGTTCTTTCGATGGGGATGGCGCTCAGTGCAGTGTGCGGTGTGAGTGCATTCGCAGCAGACAAGGCTTTCAGTCTGGATGTGGCGAACTGGTCACAGCAGGATTGGAACAGCATTGCGATGACGAACGATGACACCGTCACATCCGGTGCGATCATCCGCTCCTCCGCGTCGACAGATTCGGATGTTGTGGGGTATCTGTACAGAGGTGCTGCGGTCAATGTCCTGGATAAGGGTGATGCCTGGACACAGATCCAGTCCGGTGCCGTGACCGGTTACGTGATGAATGATTACCTGGTCTACGGAGAAGCAGCGAAGGGCCTTGCGGACTACTACGGCAAGGAAGGCGTTGTGGCGAACTGGAACGATGTGAATGTCTTCACGGACAAGAGTGCAGGCTCCATTTCCAGGACCGTTTCGGATGGAACCGCGTTCCCGCTGGTCTCCGACGAAGGCCACTGGCTGCTGGTGCAGCAGGGGGCGGACAGCGCCGGATACGTGTCAGAGGACGATGCGTCCAGGATGCTTCTGGTTGATACCGCTGTCCCGGCAGACGGTGAGGATATTGCCTCGACCTATACGGAGAATCTTGGCGGAACAGCTGTGGCTCCTGCAGATGGAACGGATGCGGCTGCCGCGACATCAGACTCTTCTTCGGACAACAGCCGTGCTGCAGACGAAACCGGCGCGGATGCGTCTTCTGCATCGGATGCGGGATATTCGGACAGCTCCGTGGCATCGGATGCAGGTGACGGGTACTCCGATGCGTCTGCTTCCTACGACTCGGGGGCATCTGACACGGCGTCCGCGTCGACAGAGACGGATTCTGCCGCTGTGGGTGCATCCGGCAGCGATGCGGCGTCCGCTTCACAGGAAACCTACGCTAGCCAGACAGTCAGCAGCGATCCAAATGTGCAGGCACTCTATGATGCCTATATCGCCGCACAGAACGCAGCGATGAACTGCACGAGCGAGCAGGATGCCAAGGACAAGGCGGCAGCGGCTGTTCAGGCGTATAACGCATATGTAGCGGCAGCGAATGGCACTTCTTCCGCATCACAGGGGCAGGAAGATGCACAGCCGGTTCAGCAGGAGACCTCCGCGCCGGCTCAGACGGAAGCACCTCAGACAGAGACGCCTCAGACGGAGGCACCCCAGACAGAAGCGCCTCAGACAGAGGCTTCCCAGAGTACGGGATCTTCTTCCGGAAAGACAGGTTCCTACGCAGACTACAGTGATCTGGATCTGCTGGCGGCGATCATCTGGTGCGAGGCCGGGAACCAGCCGTATGACGGCATGGTTGCGGTCGGCGAGGTTGTCATGAACCGTGTCGCAAGCTCCAGCTTCCCGAACACGATCGCGGAAGTGCTTGAGCAGCCGGGACAGTTCACCCCGTATTCATCCGGGACGTTGCAGAGCGCGCTTGCTTCCGGTGTCAATTCCACCTGCTACCAGGCAGCGCAGGATGCACTGAACGGGGCACAGCCTGTTCCGGGCGCGCTGTACTTCAACACCCACAGCGGCACAACAAAGCTGGGTGCGCATTATTTCTCATAAGGTAATCCCCCGGGCCGCGCAAGCGGTCTGGGATGTTACAAAATCAACTATATGGAAAGCGGCATCACCTCCCCGGTGGTGCCGCTTTCCGTTTTTTGTTTCTGAATGCCGGTTCAGGACTCTTCGCCGGTGAAGTCGGACAGAGTCCGGAAGAGATATGAATAGATCTCCGGGCTCTTCTCCTTCCACTGTTTTGTGATCATCTTTGCCTGCTGCTCGGTCGGGACGGTGAGCGTCAGCTCCATCAGGGGCTCTGAGTGCTCAAGAACCGCGCATGCGGCAGCGTAGTCGCCCGAGGTTGTCCGGTAGTACTGTGCCCGTGTGCTGACGGCCTCGCGGAAGCTCAGCCTGTTTTTCTTCAGGTAGGCATCGATATCGGAGCGGATATCCGGTCCGAGGTCATTCTTCAGCGCGTCAAGGCTTGCCCGGCCGGCATCGGTCAGGGAGTAGTAGAAGCAGTCCGGGCAGGCTTCCTCGTGGATCAGCCCGGCGTCCACCAAATCGCTGATGGTGTACTGGGCATTGAAATAGTTCGTATAGCCGAGGTCTGTGAAGATGCCGGCGATCTGTTTATTGGTCATTGCAAAATCCACACGGCTCAGCGTGTAGAGCGTCATGAGCTTATAAAGAACCTGAAGCTGGTCAGCCATCGATTTCTCCATTTTCATTGATCATATTCCGGAAACAGGCCTATCTTAGCATATGAAAGAGCGGGAGACAAACGGCACAGGGCCAGGCCACAGCGCCGTGAAATGCGGAGGTCCGGCTCGACTACTCCTTTTACCGCTTTGCAAAGTATGATAAACTCTCAGTGGCATGAAAGATGGGTTTGCCGGAGAGCCTGGTGAAGGGGACGGAAACCCATGGGGAGCGTGTGTCATCAAGGTTTTCAAGGGGAAAGAAAGTGAAGAAGAAATATTCAACTCTGACGGAGAGAGCATACAGGAGGAGACGGAGCTACGTGCTGCTCAGGAGCATGATTGCCCTGCTGATTGTGATCCTGGCGCTTCTGGCCGGACTTCTCATCTATGAAACCAGAAAGATGAAGACCTATTCGAATCCGTATGCGAAGGCACTGGAGGAAAAGCAGGCTGCTGCGGCGAAGGAGGAGAGCAGCGCCGGCAGCGATTCGGATCTTGAAGGTGTGAAGGCGCAGGCGAATCTGCTTGCCACGCAGTATGATTATGACGGTGCGGTCAATCTGCTCAAGTCTCAGAAGGACTTCGGGAAGAACGACCAGCTCAAGGCGCTTGCCAACTCCTATGAGAAGACGAAGAGCAGCTGCCAGCCGTATCCGATCGACCAGATCACACATGTATTCTTTCACTCGCTGGTTGTCAACGATGCAAAGGCATTTGATTCGGATGCAACCGCAGCTGGGTACAATCAGGTCATGACAACCATCTCCGAGTTTAACGGAATCATCCAGCAGATGTATGACAAGGGGTATGTGATGGTCAGCCTCCACGATATGTGTGAGGTGGCGGACGACGGAACGGTCTCGAAAAAGGAGATTCTGCTGCCGCCTGGAAAGAAACCCTTTGTATTGTCGCAGGATGACTGCAGCTACTACCACTATATGAAGGACGATGGCTTTCCGCAGAAGCTGGTTGTGACGGAGGAGGGGAAGGTCAAGAATTCCCTGCTCCAGGATGACGGAACAGTGAGCATCGGAGATTACGATGTCGTGCCGCTGATTGATACATTTGTGGAGCAGCATCCGGATTTTTCATATCATGGGCGCAAGGGAATCCTGGCGCTCACCGGGTACGAGGGGGTGCTCGGGTACCGGACAGACGAGGTCTACAAGACAAGGGATCCGGCCAGGGTGACAGAGTACCAGCAGGAGTTCTTTGACGAGAATCCGGATTTTGATTATGACAAGGACTGCGCCGATGCCAAGGCTGTCGCGGATGCGATGAAAGCGGAGGGTTGGGAATTCGCATCCCACACATGGGGGCATATCGCACCGCTGCAGTATTCGCTCGACGCGGTGAAGCAGGATACGGAGCGCTGGCTGAACAATGTCGCGCCGATTGTCGGGGATACGGATGTGCTGATCTTCGCCTTCGGAGCGGATATCGGGGACTGGCATCCGTACACCCATGACAACGCGTACTTTGATTATCTCAAGTCGAAGAAGTTCAGTATCTACTGCAACGTCGATGGTTCAGTCAAGAGCTGGGTGCAGTTCGGCCCGGACTATATGAGACAGGCAAGACGGAACCTGGACGGCTACCGTATGTATTACAATCCGGATCTGCTGTCCGACCTGTTTGACGTGAAGTCGGTCTGGGATTCCAACCGGCCGACGCCGGTGCCGAAGATGGGCTGAGAGCTGACATGTGTGGAAATGAATGAAAGGGGGCGTCAAATATGCAGATATTGATCCGCGGGGGACGGCTGCTGGATCCGCTTTCGGGAACCGACAAGGTCACAGATGTCCTGATTGAGGATGGGTGCGTAACGCAGATCGGGGATGGGCTGACATTCCCTGCTCCGAAAAAGAAGAAGATCGTCAAGGAAGCCTCCGTCTCGGGCGAAACGGTTGATGAGGCTTCGACCGATATGGCTGTCACGATTGACGCATCCGGGTGCTGGGTGATGCCGGGATTTGTCGATCTCCATGTTCATCTGCGTGATCCGGGGCAGACATACAAGGAGGATATCGGGACAGGCTCGCAGGCAGCAGCCTGCGGCGGGTTCACGACAATCTGCGCGATGCCCAACACGAAACCGGTCATTGACAATCCGGACAAGCTGAATTATGTGCGGTTCAAAAGCGCGGCGCTCTCCCCGATCCATGTGATGCAGATCGGCTCGATCACAAAGGGTGAGAAGGGGGAAGAGCTCTCCGACATCGCCGGACTTGCGGATGCCGGCGCACCGGCCATATCCGAGGACGGCCGGTCTGTTGAGAATGCAGCGCTGATGAAGCAGGCGATGCGGGAGGCAGTGAAGGCCGGAATTCCGGTGTTTGATCACTGTGAGGACAAGAAGCTGGCCGGAAAGGGCGTCGTAAACGAGGATGAGAATGCAGTCCGCCTGGGGCTTCCGGGGATTCCGGACAGCGCCGAGGACGTGATCGCGGCCAGGGACATCCTGCTGGCGCGGGAGACGGGCGCGCATCTCCATCTTTGCCATGTCTCGACGCGGGAATCGGTGGAGATGATCCGGTTTGCCAAGTCGAAGGGCGTCCACGTGACTGCGGAGGTCACGCCGCATCATTTCACGCTCTGTTCAGACGATATCCTGGCGGACGACCCGATGTTCAAGATGAATCCGCCGGTCCGGACAGCTGCGGACAGGGAGGCACTGATCGAGGGACTCCGCGACGGAACAATCGACTGCATCGCGACGGATCATGCGCCTCATGCGGTCAGCGAGAAGTTCGGCTCAATGCTGACGTCTGCATTCGGTATCGTCGGGCTGGAGACGGCGCTTCCGCTGGCGGTCACGAGGCTTGTCGAGCCGGGAATTCTGAGCCCGCTTGATCTTGCCAGGGTGATGAGCACCGCACCGGCGCAGGTCGCAGACCTGACCCGCCAGTACGGGGACGGAAAGATAGAGGTCGGGAATCCGGCGGATATTACAATTGTCCGGCCGGATGAGGAGTGGACGATTGATAAAAAGCAGTTCCTGTCCAAGGGCAGGAATACCCCGTTCGAGGGCTGGAAGGTGCGCGGGCGGGTGAAGGTGACGATTTGTGACGGCGAGATTGTGTACACAGACAAAAGGAGACAAACATCATGATCGATCAGCTGGTTGCGGGAATCAAGAAGACGGAGGCACCGATCGTTGTCGGACTGGATCCGCAGATGAAGTTTATTCCGGACGAGGTCAAGAACCCTGTCTTTGATGAGATGGGCGAGACGCTTGAGGCTGCAGGTGAGATTCTGTTCCGTTTCAACAAGGCGATTGTCGATGCGGTCTGTGACCTGGTTCCGGCTGTAAAGCCGCAGATTGCCATGTACGAGCGCTTCGGAATTCCGGGGCTGGCAGCCTATCAGCGGACCATTGATTACTGCAAGTCCAGGGGACTGGTTGTAATTGGAGATGTCAAGAGGGGTGACATCGGATCGACCTCAGAGGCGTATGCTGACGCTCACCTTGGAAGGGTCATGGTCGGAGAGCGTGAGTACAAGCTGTTTGACGCGGACTTTGCGACAGTGAACCCGTACCTCGGCTCGGACGGCGTGGTCCCCTTCCTGAAGGTCTGCGATGCGCAGGACAAGGGAATCTTCGTGCTGGTCAAGACCTCGAACCCTTCCAGTGGAGAGTTCCAGGACAGGCTGGTGCTGGTCAGGGCGGGGGAGTTTGACGAGGACGCAGGCGGCAGCATCGACACAGCGTTCTTTACAGGAAAGAAAAACAAGGGCGGCCTTTCGCTTGAGAGCATTGTGCTGGCGGCCGGCAAGGACGGGCTTCGCAGCTATGTGCTCCGCCCGATGTATGAGATTGTGGCGGAGGAAGTCGCCAGATGGGCGCGGGAGCCGAGGCTGATGGGAAAGAGCGGTTATTCGGAGGTGGGCGCGGTTGTCGGTGCGACTTACCCGGAGATGGGAAAGGTGCTCCGGAAGATCATGCCGCATTCCTTCATCCTGGTTCCGGGATACGGCGCCCAGGGCGGAAAGGGAAAGGATCTCACGCATTTCTTCAACAAAGACGGGCTCGGCGCGATCGTAAACTCCAGCAGGGGCATCATCGCAGCCTATAAGCAGGAGCCATACTGTGACAAATACATGCCGGAAAATTTCGCGGATGCAAGCCGCGCCGCGGTCAAGGCCATGCGGAAGGACATCCGGGAAGCCATCGGCTGAAAGGTTGCGGGTACTGCCGCCCGGTAAGGTCAAAGATGCCGGCGCAAAATATGGCGGAGAATTCCGGGAAATCAGGAAAAACAGGGTGATCGTTCGGGGGATTCCGGGCGAACACAAGAAACGTGTTGTGAACGAACAGGAGACGGGTATGCAGGCCGGACAGGAAACGGGGATCAGAGCGGTTCAAAAGTTCAGGGAAAAGGCGGAAGTTCTTCAGAATACGAGGATTGCGAAAGGCATCTATGATCTCAGGCTGAAGACGAAGCAGATCGCGGCGGCCGCGAAGCCGGGACAGTTTGTGTCGGTTTACAGCAACGATCACTCCCGGCTTCTGCCGCGCCCGATCAGCATCTGCGGCGCAGACCCGGAGAGCGGGGAGCTGCGGCTGGTATTCCGCGTCGCCGGAAGGGGAACGGAGGAATTTTCCCGTCTGTCGGCGGGAGACAGGGTAGATCTGACGGGACCGCTTGGAAATGGATTTCCGGAGTCTGTCCTGAAGGGACAGGCGGGAAAGACGGTTTTTCTCATCGGGGGCGGAATCGGGATCCCGCCGATGGTGCAGCTGGCAAGGACACTGGCGGCAGGCGATGATGAAAAGGGTGCGCCGCGGCTGATCTCGGTATTGGGATTCCGGGACGAGCTGTTTCTTGTGGACGATCTGAAAGCGTACTCAGAAGTGGTCATTGCAACGGAGGACGGCAGCTGCGGGACGAAGGGCAACGTGCTCGATGCGATCCGCGGGAGAAACCTGAAGGCTGATGTGATCTGCGCCTGCGGGCCGACCCCCATGCTGCGCGCGCTTCGGGTGTACGCACAGGAGACCGGAGCCGAGTGCTGGCTGTCTCTCGAGGAGAAGATGGCCTGCGGGATCGGTGCCTGCCTCAGCTGTGTTTGCAAATCGACTGATATCGATGAACATTCCAGGGTAAGGAACAAGAGAGTCTGCACGGAGGGACCGGTATTCAATTCGATTGATATCGAATTGTGATGAGCTGTAAGGAATGGCCCGGGATCCGGGGAATCAGAATTGTACCGGAAGCCGGGACGGCCCCTGGAAGCCGGGACGGCACCCGGAGAGACTGGATAAGTGTCGGAATGCCGGGAAGGCAGCAGGCAGGTAAACGAGTGCGCCTAGGCGAAACGGGCGTCGCTGGAGAGGATGAACAGGAATATGCAGCCGGATATGAGTGTGGAGATTGCCGGGGTTTTGCTGAAGAACCCGGTCATGACGGCGTCCGGAACCTTCGGGTCCGGACAGGAGTTTTCGGAATTTGTCGATCTGAACCGGCTAGGCGCGGTTGTGACAAAGGGCGTGTCCTCCGTTCCGTGGCCGGGAAACCCGACCCCGAGAATCTGCGAGACGCCCTCCGGGATGCTGAATGCCATCGGGCTTCAGAATCCGGGGGAAGAGACATTTGCGAAGCGGGATCTGAAGTTCCTGGAGCAGTTTGACACGAAGGTAGTCGTGAATGTCTGCGGACACAGCACGGAGGAGTACGTCGACTGCGTGAGAAGGCTCGCGGACGAAAAGCGCGCGGATCTTCTGGAAATCAACATATCCTGCCCGAACGTGAAGGAGGGCGGCATTTCGTTCGGGACGAATCCCCGGGCGGTCGAGCAGATCACAGCGGCGGTGAAAAAGGCGGCCCGGCAGCCGGTGATCATGAAGCTGAGCCCGAACGTGACCGATATCCGGGAGATTGCGAAGGCGGCGGAGGCGGGCGGCGCGGACGCGCTGTCGATGATCAACACCATCACCGGTATGAAGATCGATGTGAGAAGAAGAACCTTTGCGCTGGCGAACCGGACCGGAGGGCTGAGTGGCCCGGCGATTCACCCGGTGGCAGTCCGGATGGTCTGGGAGTGCGCGCAGAGTGTGAAGATCCCGATCATCGGGATGGGCGGCATCGCTGACGCGGAAGGTGCCCTGGAGATGATCATGGCAGGCGCCAGCGCTGTTTCGGTTGGAACAGCGAATTTCCGGGATCAGACAACGGTGGTCCGCGTCATCGACGGGATCAGGGCTTATCTGGAGGAGAACCAGATCGGATCGGTCAGGGAGCTGGTCGGCTGCGTAAGGTGACGATAAACAGCCGACGCGGCAGCCGGAATAGCAGCAGATTGCCGGGAGAAGCGGCGGGTGGTGACGGCAGCCGGGACGGCTTCAGATTGCCGGATGAATCGGCAGTGAGGAGAGGTTATGGAGAAGTACAAGGAATCATTTATTGAATTCATGGTGGACTGTGAGGTTCTGAAGTTCGGAGACTTTGTCACAAAGAGCGGGCGAAGGACGCCGTTCTTTGTCAATACGGGATTTTACCGGACGGGCGGCCAGCTGAAGAAGCTTGGCGAGTACTATGCAAAGGCGATCGAGGATGCCTTCGGGACGGACTTTGATGTCCTGTTCGGACCTGCCTACAAGGGAATTCCGCTCTCGGTTGCGACGACGATTGCGCTTTCCGAGGACTGCGGGAAGGAGATCCGGTATTGCTCCAACCGCAAGGAGATCAAGGATCACGGCGACAAGGGCATCCTGCTCGGCGGTCCGATCAAGGATGGTGACAAGGTTGTAATCATCGAGGATGTCACAACAGCCGGCACCTCGATCCGGGAGACGCTCCCGATCATCCGGGACACGGCGGATGCGCAGGTATGCGGGCTTGTCGTCTCGGTCGACCGCTGCGAGCGCGGGACCGGAACAAAAAGTGCGCTGGAGGAGATTCAGGAGACATACGGGCTGAAGACGACGGCGATTGTCACAATGAAGGAGGTCGTCTCCTATCTCTATAACAGAGAGGTCGGCGGCAGAGTCCTGATCGACGACGATATCAAGGCGAGAATTGACGCTTACTATAAGGAGTACGGTGTATGACGCCACGGAGGAAGAAGCACATTCAGAGAGTGTCGGGTGTGCTTTTTTTTCTTTATCTTGCGGTGCTCATCTATTTTCTGTTTTTTGCAGACGAATATGGCAGGACCCCAAGCGTGGAAATGCGCTACAACCTGGTTCCCTTCGTGGAGATCAGACGATTCCTTGTCTACCGGAAGATCCTCGGGTTTCGGGCTGTCTTCCTGAACGTATACGGAAACATCATCGGGCTTCTTCCATTTGGCTTCTTTCTGCCGTCGATGCACCGGTATTTCAGGCGTGTGTACCGAACCGTATCGGTGAGCTTTCTGTTTTCCTGCGGCGTCGAGCTGACGCAGCTGGTGACAAGGAGAGGGAGCTGTGATGTCGACGACGTGATCCTCAATACGCTGGGCGGACTGCTGGGGTACCTTCTGTTTGCCCTGAGCAGAAGGCTGGCGCGGCGGACTGCGCCGGGGCAGAAAGACAGCGGAACACCGGCAGAGCCCGGATGAACAGCGGAACGCCGGCAGAGCGCGGCTGATCGTCACAGCGTGACTGAAATTCCGGGACTGGAAGGCTGGCGCGGTGAACGGGACCGGCAAGGAGGAGACAATTCAGATGGCAAAGGCATATACATATAAGATTCACCCAAGGGCAGGAAGGAAGGGTGTTGTGAGCGTGGTGCTCTCAGGCATCACAATCATCCTGTTTCTGGGACTTCTGACAGCCTGCACGGCGCTGAAGGGGCAGGCGGGTCTGTGGGCAGGGGCGGTCGGTTTTTCAGGCATGATGGCAGCCCTGGCCGGTGTGATCATAGGGCTGAGGAGCTTTCGTGACAGACAGCCGTCCTATGGGTTCAGCAAGACGGGGACGATCATCAATGGAATGATGGTGGCCGTCTGGTTTATCCTGTTCTGCCGGGGGCTTGCCGCCTGAGAAGACGGCGGGCGGCCGTACATTTAGATGAGGAAAGAGACATGGGGAATATCTGGGCAGATTATGACGCGATCGACCTCTGCGAGGAGCGGTACGGGCTGGCGGAGGGCCGGATCCGGGAAATTGCAGCGGAGCTGGGGGCTGCGGGGACGAATTCTACAGCCGGAGAAGGGAAAGAGACCGGTATGCCGGGAGCGGATCCGAATGCCGCCCATCCGCTGCCGGAGGCATTCAAGGCTTTTTTCAGAGACACCGCGTCCTTTATCGCGGAGCTGTGCGGGATCAGGGCCAGCCTGAAGAGCGGTTACTATGACAGTCATCCGGAAAAGTGGCCGGAAATGAACAGGCGGATGTATGAGGATATCCTCCCGGACCATTATGAGCAGAGCTTTGCAAATCCCGCCTGTGCAGAACGCATGCTTGGTGCTGATTTCGGTTCTCTTCTGTGTTTTCTGTATACGCAGGAGCGCGGCCTGATCGCCTATGTGTTCGAAGACAAGGTGGAGGAGCTGGCCGCGCACATGGAGCTCTTCATTCAGGTGTACGGGCTGTTTGCGGAAGGGCTGCCGAAGCCGGAGGATGTCCGGGAGACGCTGTACTGGTTTGAGAGCGACAACACGGATGTGATTCTTAGAAACCGCATCCGGGGGCAGATCGATCCGGCCTGTGACGATGCTGTTTATACATTGATGACACTCGATACCAACGATCCGGCATCCCTTTACAGGAGCGGAGAGTATATTACGGAAAACGAGCTGAGAACGTTCCGGTATCTGGCATCGCTCCCGGAAGCGGAAATCCAGCGGATGGCAGATACATTCACAGAAGGATACCGGGAAGGCTTCATTCTTGGTGAGAAACCGCTGTATAAAAAGCGGACGGTCTCGCTGATCTATCATGCGGGATTTGAGCGGATGATGCAGGCAGCGGTCCGGAATTTCCTGAAAATGGGGCTGCGTCCCACCATTGTCCGCTGCGGGGTGTCTGCCGTGACGGGGATGTCAAGGACCGGAGGCTTTACAGGAGCGTCCCCGAATCCGCAGTATGATTATGATCACCGCGAGGATGCGGCGCTGTTTCTTGATTCCCGGTTTGTGGAGCGGAAGCTCGAAGTGACGGAGGCGGTGTACGGCGAATTCCTTGAGCAGGCACACCGGTACGGCGGTCCTGCTGTGCTGGAGGTCTTCGGGGAACCTCCGTTTGACCCGGTCTCGAAGAAGGAGGCGCTGAAATATTCGGAGAAGCAGCAGGCGCTTTCCGTAAAGCTGAAAAATGAGACGGCGCGTATCGTCAATGATGCCATCTACGGGCAGGAACGCTCCTTTACGGTCATTTCGTTCCCGGTTCCGACGATCGACGAAGAACGATATGAGGAGATCTTCCGTGAGACGATGAAGGTCAACACCCTGGATGCGAAGAAATACAGTGCGATTCAGCAGGTAATGATCGATACGCTTGACAAGGGAACGAAGGTTCACATTCTCGGGAGGGGTAAGAACCGCACGGATCTGACGGTGCAGCTGTGGAGGCTTCAGGATCCGGCACAGGAGACTATCTTTGAGAACTGCGGTGCGGATGTCAACATTCCGGTGGGCGAGGTGTTCACGTCTCCGGTTCTGAAGGGGACGGACGGCGTGCTGTTTGTCAGCCAGGTCTATCTGCAGGGACTGAGCTTCCGGAATCTGGAGCTTCATTTCAAGGACGGCTGTATCACCGATTATTCCTGCTCCAACTTCGAGACGGAGGAGGAAAACCGGGCATACATCGAGGAAAACATCCTGTTCCATCACAAGACGCTGCCGATGGGTGAGTTTGCGATCGGGACCAACACGACCGCCTACGCGATGATCCAGAAGTACCAGATCGGACCGAAGATGGATATCCTGATCGCAGAGAAGACAGGACCGCACTTTGCGGTGGGCGACACCTGCTACAGCTGGGACGAGGACAATGTGACGCGCAATCCGGACGGAAAGAAGATCGTCGCCCGGGAGAATGATTTCTCGAGGCTCCGGAAGGAGGATCCCTCGAAGGCTTACTTCAACTGTCATACGGACATCACGATTCCTTATGAGGAGCTGGGGCTGATCGAGGTGGAAAACGAGGATGGAAGCTGGAGACAGGCGATTATCCGGGACGGCCGGTTTGCACTGGAGGGAACGGAGGAACTGAACGGACCCCTTGACATGGATGCATCAGGCATGGCTTGCGAAAGCGACCCAATTAAGGTAGGATAAAGCGGGAAAAAATCAGGAGGAGACGGAAGATGGAGAAGCCGGTTGTCGGAATTGTGATGGGCAGTGATTCAGATCTGCCAGTCATGTCGAAAGCTGCGGCGATTCTGGAGGAATTCGGAGTCCCGTATGAGATGAGAGTCATATCCGCTCACAGGGAGCCGGATGTGTTCTTTGAGTACGCGAAGGGCGCGGAGGCAAGAGGCCTGAAGGTGATCATCGCCGGTGCCGGCATGGCAGCCCATCTGCCGGGGATGTGCGCGGCGCTGTTCCCGCTGCCGGTCATCGGTGTCCCTCTTTACTCAAAGACGCTGGGCGGGGAGGACAGCCTGTACTCGATCCTCCAGATGCCTTCCGGCATTCCGGTCGCGACGGTTGCGATCGACGGAACCAAGAATGCGGCGCTTCTCGCCGTCCGGATGCTGGCAATCAGCAATCCGGAGCTTCTGGAAAAGCTGAAGGCGTATGCCGGAAAGCAGTGTGATGCCGTTCAGAAGAAGGATGCAAGGCTGCAGGAAGTCGGGTACAAGGAGTACTGAGGCTGGATTCTGCCCAGGCGAAGGAGAGCTGCGGCAGGTTATCAGCAGGGTGTGAGCTGGAACGCGGGATAGGGGGCCTTTATGGATTACAGAAGCGCAGGGGTTGACATCGAGGCAGGGTATGAATCTGTCAGACTGATGAAGCAGTTTGTCGCTCGCACCATGAGACCGGAGGTCATGACCGACCTTGGCGGCTTCTCGGGTGCCTTTTCGATGGATGCGGTGAAGGGAATGGAACACCCGACGCTTTTGTCCGGGACGGACGGTGTCGGAACGAAGCTGAAGCTGGCCTTCGTGATGGACCGCCATGATACAGTCGGAATCGACTGTGTCGCGATGTGTGTCAACGACGTGGCCTGCGCAGGCGGCGAGCCGCTGTTCTTCCTGGACTATATCGCGTGCGGGAAGAATAACCCGGAGAAGATTGCGAAGATTGTATCCGGCGTGGCGGAGGGCTGCGTGCAGTCCGGCTCGGCGCTGATCGGCGGTGAGACGGCAGAGATGCCGGGCTTCTATCCGGAGAACGAATATGACCTGGCCGGCTTCTCGGTCGGTGTGGCAGATAAAAAGGACCTGATCACAGGCGCGGACATCCGGCCGGGCGATGTGCTGGTGGGGATCGCTTCCTCAGGCGTGCACAGCAACGGCTTCTCTCTGGTGCGCTCGGTCTTTTCCTGCGACGAAAAGACGCTGGGCACCTATCATGAGTCGCTCGGTGCGACGCTGGGAGAGGTGCTCCTGCGCCCGACGAAGATCTATGTGAAGGCACTTCGGAGCGTGAAGGACGCGGGCGTGAGAATCAAGGGCTGCAGCCATGTGACGGGCGGCGGTTTCTATGAGAATGTGCCGCGCATGCTGCCGGAGGGTGTGAAGGCTGTGATCCGGAAGGACAGCTACGAGGTTCCACCGATCTTCCATCTTCTTCAGAAGGAGGGAGATATCTCCGGGAAGATCATGTACAACACCTTCAATATGGGCATCGGCATGGTGCTTGCCCTGGATCCGAAGGATGCGGATGCCGCGATTGAGGCGGTCAGCCGTGCAGGCGAGCGCGCGTATGTCATCGGATCGGTTGAGGAAAGCACGCAGAAGTGCGCGGAGGTCATCTGAACAACTTGAAAATCAGGCAGGGGAAGACCGGCCAAGCCCGGGGAAAGTGATATCAGTTCGTGCCGGCGGCTGTCCTTGCTGTGCAGAGTATGGACAAGGCAGGGATGACAACGGACGGCTGCGGGAAGGGGAAGGAGACGGCAGTGTTCAGAATAGCGGTACTGGTTTCCGGAGGCGGGACGAATCTGCAGGCCATCATCGATGCCATCGATCAGGGGACCATCAAAGACACGGAGATCGCGCTTGTCCTGTCCAACAACGAGGGCGCCTTCGCACTGGAGCGGGCACGCAGGCGCGGGATCCCGGCGGCGGTTGTTTCACCGAAGTCATTTGCAGCCAGAGCGGCCTTCAACGAGGCACTTCTGGACTGCGTGCGGGAGCATCAGCCGGATCTGGTCGTGCTGGCCGGATTCCTCTGCGCGATTCCGGATGAGATGGTCGAGGCGTACAGAAACAGGATCATCAACATCCATCCGTCCCTGATTCCGTCCTTCTGCGGAAAGGGCTATTATGGGCTGAAGGTCCACGAGGCCGCACTTGAGCGCGGCGTGAAGATCTCGGGGGCTACCGTTCATTTTGTGGACAGCGGGACCGATACAGGACCGATTATCATGCAGAAGGCGGTCGCCGTGCTTCCGGATGATACGCCGAAGACGCTTCAGCTGAGGATCATGGAGCAGGCGGAGTGGAAAATTCTGCCGAGAGTGATTGATCTGATTGCGCACGGGAAGGTGAAGGTGGACGGCCGGAAGGTGACCGTCATCGGGCAGGATGAGGAAGGCGGTTCTCAGAAAGGGAGTCAGGTATGAAAATTCTGATTGTAGGCAGCGGCGGAAGAGAACATGCGCTTGCGTGGAAGATTTCGCAGAGCAGCAGGGTTGAGAAGATTTACTGTGCGCCGGGGAATGCCGGCATCGCAGAGCTTGCGGAATGCGTGCCGATCGGTGCGATGGAATTTGAAAAGCTGGCAGATTTTGCCTGCGAGAAGAAGATTGATCTGACAGTTGTGGGGATGGACGACCCGCTTGTGGGCGGGATTGTCGATGTTTTCAGGGCCAGAGGGCTTCGGGTATTCGGACCTGAGAAGAAGGCCGCGACCCTCGAGGGGAGCAAGGCATTCTCCAAGGACCTGATGAAAAAATATCACATTCCGACGGCCGCGTATGAGACCTTTTCGGATCAGGAAGCCGCCATCGAATATTTAAAGACGAAGGCGTCCTTCCCGATTGTCCTGAAGGCATCCGGTCTTGCGCTCGGCAAGGGCGTCCTGATCTGCCGGAACCTGGAGGAAGCGCTCCGCGGCGCGGAAGAAATCATGGGCGAAAGAAAGTTCGGCGATGCCGGCAGCCAGATGGTCATCGAGGAGTTCATGACCGGTCATGAGGTGTCTGTCCTGACCTTCTGTGACGGGAAGACCTTCCGGGAGATGTCCTCCTCGCAGGACTACAAGCGCGCAGGGGACAACGACACCGGACTCAACACGGGCGGAATGGGAAATATCTCCCCGAGCCCGTTCTATACGGATGAGGTCCGTGCCTTTTGCGAGGAGAAGATCTTCCAGCCGACCGTGGACGCGATGCGGGCGGAGGGAAGAGCATTTGTCGGTGTCATCTTCTTCGGCCTGATGCTGACGAAGGACGGGCCGAAGGTACTGGAGTACAACTGCCGCTTCGGCGACCCGGAGGCGCAGGTCATTCTCCCGCGGATGGAGAACGACATCGTCGATGTCTTTGAAGCCTGCATTGACGGGCGGCTGGACCAGGTCGAGTTGAAGTTCAGAGACGAGGCTGCCGTCTGCGTCATTCTTGCGTCCGGCGGCTATCCGGTGAAGTACAGAAAAGGGCTTCCGATCAGCGGGCTTGAGCATGTCCGGGGAAAGGAAGGCTGCTGGTGCTTCCATTCCGGGACTGCAAAGAAGGATGGACAGGTGGTCACCAATGGCGGAAGAGTGCTGGGGATCACAGCGCTCGGGAAGGATCTCAAAGAGGCACGGGAGCGCGCCTACAAGGCTGTCTCAGAGGTCAGCTTTGAGGATGAGATGTATCGCCGGGATATTGGCAAGAAAGAGATAATGGGGGAATAAACAGACATGAAATGCGGACGGAAGACGGCCAGAGGGCTGATGGCGCTGGTTGCTGTCATCGTGCTGACATTCAGCATTCAGCTGGCAGCGTGGGCGGAAGGCCAGAGCGATGACAATTCACTTTCCAGCCTCGGGATTACGACACAGGGCGTGACGGTGAGTCCCGATTTTTCATATGACCATCTGACTTATGATGTGGTCGTCCCGGCAGGAACTACCGAGCTTGCGCTGGATCCGGTTCTGTCCAACCCGAACGCGACCATCAACAGCATTGATGGAACGACGCTTACCAATGGGACCGGCACGGTCACCATCACGGTCACGGCGCCGAGCGGTGCCATGACGGCCTATACCCTGAACGTGACGACTGCCGCTGATACGAATGTGGACCCGGCGACAGCCATCTCGGAGAAGGAATCCCAGCGTGCGTCGGAGACGCAGGCGCAGACTCAGTCTGAGACGCAGCCGGTCACGGAGACGGAAGATTCGCGCTACGTCAAGGTGGACAAGAATACACTGAAGGATGCGGAGGATACCATTTCCAGGCTCCAGAGTGACCTGCAGGTGTACAAGGACAGAAGCCATACATTCACATATGTGATCTATGCGCTGATTGCAGGCTGTGTTGTTCTGCTCTTTCTGGTTGTGAATCTTCTGATCCGGAAGAAGGACATCGCTGCCGAGCTGAATACATACAAAAAGCAGCGGAAACTTCCGGAGGGCTTCGATGATACCGGCGATGTGATCCCGCAGGATGGGTGGCTGGATGATGAGCCGGATGAGAGGGCTTCGAGGAAACAGAAGAAGAATAAAAGAGGGATGACCGTCCCGAGCTACGGTGAGACGGACGATCTGATCATGGACGTTCCGCCAGTAGCGCCGGGGACGCGTCAGAACGCCCAGACATCCTGGACGCAGCAGCAGGTCGGAACTCCGGTCATGCCGCCGAAGGAATATACACCGTACAACGGATATGCGAAGACCGGAAGGCAGACGAAGCCGGCCGGCGGGCATGGAACGCAGGGCGCAGGCAGCACTTCCATGGATGAGACACGGCGCTACAGTGTCCCGCAGCATGCGGAGGGGATGAAGAAGGCTCCGGCACCGGGAGATCAGACGATTGTTCTTCCGGGAAAGAAGCTGACAAGGGCGGAAAAGGCCGCTGCCAGAAAGGCAGAGAAGGAAGCCAGAAAGGCGAAGAAGGAAGAGCAGGAAAGCAGATGGAAGAAGGCTCCGGCGCCGGGTGAGAATCCGTATGCAGGTCAGCAGGGGTATCCGGGTGTGATGCCGGCCGACGGTGACATGAAGGATACTGTCTCCCGGAACCAGCAGCCGTCTCAGGTTCCGTCACAGCCTCAGGGACAGTCACAGCCGTCTCAGGTTCAGGCTCCGTCACAGCCTCAGGGACAGTCACAGCAGCCGCAGGCTCCGGTACAGCCGCCGCAGCAACAGCCAGCTGTACAGCCTCAGGGACAGCCACAGCCTAGCCGTTTCAATCCGGATCAGAAGGAGGACGGCGTCAAGGTAGACATGATCGACCTGTAAGTGTCAGAAAAGGGATCAGACAGGCAATCAGAAAGACAGGATATGGATACAATCCGTAACAACAAATATACGAAGCCGGCAGAGCTTGCGCTGAAGGAAGCGCGTAAGCTGGCAGAAAAATATCACGTGCAGAGTGTCGGAACCGAGCACATCCTGCTGGGGCTTCTCTCCCGCAGCGAGGGGACAGCCGCGGTTGTCCTGAAGGACTGTGGTGTCACGGAGGAGAGTCTCTCGGATCTGGTGGAGAAGCTGATCGGAGAAGGCAGCGCGGAGACGACGGAGAAGGACAGCTATACGCCGCGGGCAGTGGCGGCGCTGAAGGCTTCCGGCGTGCAGGCGAAGTACTTTTACTCCTCTGACATCGGGACGGAGCACATTCTGCTGGCGCTGATGCGGGATATCGACTGCAATGCGGCAAAGCTGCTGCATACGCTGCATGTCGATTTTCAGGAGATGTACCAGCGGATCCTTGATATCATCGGCGTGCCTGATGACATGGCGGCCGACTATCTGTCCAACGTCCTGCAGACGGCACAGGGGCAGACAGGCGCCACTCCGACGCTGGATCAGTACTCGCGGGACCTGACGGAGGACGTCCGGTCCGGAAAGATTGACCCGGTGGTGGGCCGGGAGGAGGAGACGGAGCGGATCTGCCGCATCCTCTGCCGGAAGACAAAGAATAATCCCTGCCTGATCGGTGAACCGGGTGTGGGAAAGACAGCGATCGTCGAGGGACTTGCCCAGAGGATTGTCCGGGGAGATGTCCCGGACCCGCTGAAGGGAAAGCGGCTGGTCATGCTGGACATTGCGGGTATGGTCGCCGGCGCCAAGTTCCGGGGAGATTTTGAGGAACGCATCAAGGGTGCCATGCAGGAGGCAGCGGACAGCAGTGACGTGCTGCTTTTCATTGACGAGATTCACACCATCATCGGCGCGGGGAGCTCGGAAGGTGCGCTGGACGCGGCGAATATCATGAAGCCGATGCTCTCGCGCGGAGAGATTCAGGTGATCGGGGCGACCACGGTCGATGAGTACAGAAAGCATATCGAGAAGGATGCCGCGCTGGAGCGGCGTTTTCAGTCGATTCTGGTCGAGGAGCCGACACCGGAGCAGTGTGTCCGGATTCTCGAGGGGATCCGGCCGGCATACGAGAAGCACCATGAGGTGAAGATTTCGGACGAAGCGATCGAAGCCTGCGTAAAGCTGAGCAGACGGTATGTGACAGACCGGGTTCTGCCTGACAAGGCGATTGATCTGATGGATGAGGCCTGCTCCAGGCGGCAGCTTCAGTCCTATTACCAGAAAAACGGGCAGCCGGAGAAGGAGACAGGGGATCTTGCCGGTCTCAGAAGAGAGCTGGAAGCCGCTCTGTCGGCGGGCGATCTTGAGAAGGCGCGGGAAGTCCACGCCGGAATCGAGACGCTGGAGAAAAAGGCAGCCCGGCATTCCCAGGGGGCCGGCGGGCGCGCACGGACCGTCACGGCGGAGGACATCGCCGTCACAGTCTCTGAGTGGACGAAGATTCCGGTCACAAGGCTGACAGAGAGCGAAAGCAGGAAGCTGGTCGGTCTGGAGAAGACGCTTCATAAGAGAATCATTGGCCAGAATGAGGCCGTCGAGGCGGTCAGCAGAGCCATCCGCCGCGGACGCGCAGGACTCAGGGATCCGAAGAGACCGGTGGGGTCATTTCTCTTCCTGGGACCGACCGGTGTCGGAAAGACAGAGCTCTCGAAGGCGCTGGCGGAGGCAGTCTTCGGCAGCGAGAAGAATATCATCCGCGTCGACATGTCGGAGTATATGGAGAAGTTCGATGTCTCGAAGATGATCGGCTCGCCGCCCGGCTATGTCGGGTACGATGAGGGCGGACAGCTGTCCGAGCAGGTGCGGCGGCACCCTTACTCCGTCGTGCTGTTTGATGAGATCGAGAAAGCGCATCCGGACATATTCAATGTGCTGCTGCAGGTGCTGGATGAAGGAAATTTCACTGACGCACAGGGCCGGAAGGTTGATTTCCGCAATACGGTCATTATCATGACATCGAATGCCGGTGCGCAGCAGATCATATCCCCGAAGAAACTCGGATTCGGCAGCGGAAATGACGAGAAGGCGGACTATGAGGCGATGAAGAGCTCCGTGATGGGTGAGGTGAATCGCATCTTCCGCCCGGAGTTTCTGAATCGGATCGATGACATCATCGTGTTCCATCCGCTCCGAAAGCCGGAGATCCGGCAGATCGCGGATCTGATCATTGACAGACTGGCAGGACGGGCAAAGAGTCAGACCGGAATCATTCTGAAGGTGAAGCCGGCTGTCCGGGACTATATCGCTCAGAAGGGCTTTGACCCGAAGTTCGGGGCGCGGCCGCTGAAGCGGGCTGTTCAGAGTGAGATCGAGGACCCGCTTTCCGAGGAGATCCTGCAGGGCGGCGTGAAAAAGGGAAAGACCATCTTCTGCGATTATCAGGATGGGAAAGTCACCTTCCGACAGGCACCGGACAGGGAAAAGAGCAGGAAAACAAGAAAGCCGGAGCAGGCAGAAAAAGCAGAACAGACAGGCCAGGAAACAGAGTAAAGACAGACAAGATACCAGGAAAGGAGCCATTATGGCAGTCGTAAAGGAACTGATCAGACCAGAGGAAGACGGAAGCATCAGCTTCGGAGATTATGAGCTTTCTCAGAAGACCAAGAAGAGTGACGTGGAGGTTCACGGCGACAGCTACAAGGTCAAAACCTTCAGCGAGGTCACAAGACTTGAGTGCAATGACATGCTTGTATATGAATCCGAGCCGGGAACCGCGGTCTCTCATTTCCAGGAAGATGAGACAGGCGTGACGTTCAGGGTGGAAGGACCTGAGGATGCGCAGATTATTCTGGGGCTGGCTGACAATGCCTCCTACCGTGTCTGCATCGACGGAGAAGATCAGGGCATTATGGAAACCGGCATGGGCGGAAAGCTGGTTCTGTCCGTGGAGCTTCAGGCAGCGGAGAGCGTGCTGGTCGAGGTGAAGAAGGACTGAGAAAGGGCCCGGCGGCGAGGCTTGCCGCCGGACAGTGACAGGCAGCTGAGCAAGCTGTTTCGGAGAACAATATGGCAAAAGGAAAAGAAACGGCGTTCTTCTGTCAGAACTGCGGCTATGAGTCGGCAAAGTGGATGGGACAGTGCCCGGCATGCCACGAGTGGAATACCTTCGTGGAGGAGCCGGTTGCACAGGTCGCATCCACTTCGTCTTCAGGAACAAAAAAGCCGACGGCGGGCGTCGTGAAGTGGGAGACACTGGGGGACAGGACAGGGAAGACAGGTGCATATTCGCTCCGTTCCGGAAAGCCGGCGGCCATTCCGCAGGGCGGGACAAAAGGCGAGGCAGGCACGTCCGTGACGTCCGTCAAGTTCGGAGGACAAAGCGGATCCGGAGCATCCATGTCAGAGGAAATGGGTGACCGCGTCAGCATGTCCGGTGCTGCATCCGGCTTCGGCAGTCGGAAGGAGCCGATTTCGGCTTCGGCGCGCCGCGCTTCCCGATCGAAGGCGCTTCCGCTGAGCCGCATCACGGCTTCCGATGCGGAGCGTGTCTCATCCGGCATCGGAGAGATGGACCGGGTACTCGGAGGCGGCATTGTGCCGGGCTCTCTGGTGCTGGTCGGGGGCGATCCGGGAATCGGAAAGTCCACGCTTCTTCTTCAGATGTGCAGAAACCTGACAGATGAGAAGCAGATGGGCGGGGTGCCGGCGCGGGTCCTCTATGTTTCCGGGGAGGAATCCCAGCAGCAGATCAAGCTGCGTGCAAACCGGATGGGAGATTTTTCAGACAGCCTGCTGGTGATGTGCGAGACGAATCTGAGCGATATTCAGGAGGCGATCGCCGTTCTTGAGCCGCAGGTTGTCATCATCGACTCGATTCAGACGATGTACAGCGAGACCGTTTCCTCGGCTCCGGGTTCGGTTTCCCAGGTCCGGGAAGCGACAGGGGTCCTGATGCAGCTCGCCAAGGGGCTGGGCGTCACCATCTTCATCATCGGACATGTGACGAAAGAGGGAGCGGTCGCCGGGCCGAGGGTGCTTGAGCATATGGTTGATACGGTCCTGTATTTTGAAGGAGACCGGCATGCCAGCTACCGCATCCTTCACGCCGTCAAGAACCGTTTTGGATCCACCGATGAGATCGGTGTGTTCGAGATGAAGGGAAATGGACTTCGCGAGGTTCTCAATCCTTCGGAATTCATGCTGGAGGGACGTCCGGAGGGAGCCTCCGGCTCTGTTGTCGCCTGCTCGATCGAGGGGACACGGCCGATTCTGATCGAGGTGCAGGCGCTGACAGCGCCCTCCAACCTTGCGTATCCAAGGCGGACAGTTGACGGCGCGGACCTGAACCGGGTGAACCTGCTGCTGGCGGTTCTGGAGAGGCGGCTGGGGCTGTCGCTGTCCCAGGCGGACGTCTATGTAAATATTGCCGGGGGAGTCAGGATGAAGGAGCCGGCGATTGATCTGGGCATCATCATCGCGGTGATCTCCTCCTACAAGGACATCGTCATCGACCCGCGGACACTTGTGTTCGGGGAGGTCGGGCTGTCCGGCGAGATCCGCTCGGTCAGTCAGGCGCCTCTGCGCGTGCGCGAGGCGGAAAAGCTTGGCTTTTCAACCGTGATCCTTCCGCAGGCGTGCATGAAGAGTGTCGGCCGGACAGAGGGAATCCGCCTGATCGGTGTCAGGACGGTCCGGGATGTCGTCACTGCAGTCAATGGCAGGGGATGCTGAAGGATAGCTGTGGTGCCCCAGTCAGCAGTGAGCGGCAGCTGCGTCAGCTGTCAGCTGTAGGGACCCCGGCAAGTGCATCGCGGACGGAATCAAATCACGGTCGTCAGGTCTGAGCGTATGTGCGCAGGATGGACCTGAGGGATGTTTTGGATGAGGTATGGGTCCGGACGATCTGTGTGCCGGTACCGGCTGAATCAAGGGCCACTTTTATCATCTTGTGGGACACGGTGTGTGTGAACAGAATCATCAGATCTGGGTTGCCGATCCGGTCTTTCATGCAGGATTTATACTTGCAGAAAACCTTGGCGTTACATCCATGTTCCTTGCACAGATTCAGATAATCCCGCTCCATACATTCATTTCCGCCGATAATGACAATGCTCATACAGACTCTCCTTTGAAATTTACCGGTGAAAAGGATATAATTAGTATAGTCTAACAATTATTATATGTAAATAACTTTTTGCATTTCCGATGACAGAATTGTGACCATCAGGCAAGAAGAATGCAGAAGGAGGAAAGGACAACATGAAGTTTCAAGCATCCATTAATGGAATCAAAGGAACGGTTCAGTATCGGGATGAAGACGTTCAGAAGATTTTTCTCCCGCTTCTGGAAAAGTGGAAGGCGATGCAGGAGAGGAAGGGACGCCGGATCCTGGTTTTTCTTGCGGCGCCGCCCGGGACGGGGAAGAGCACGCTCCTTGCGTTTCTCAGGCAGCTGTCATGCGGAGAGATTCTGCCGGGGACACCTTCCTCAGAGGAACAGGACAGGACTCCAATTACAACAATTGGGATTGACGGGTTCCACCACTATCAGTCTTTTCTGGACACGCATACGACCGTCCGGGACGGGCAGGAGATTCTGATGGCGAGGGTGAAGGGTGCGCCGGAGACATTTGACAGGGCGCTTCTCGAGGAGCGGATTCGGAAGGTTGCAGCCGGAGAGGACTGCAGCTGGCCGGACTATGACCGCACGATTGAGAATCCGAGAGAGGATGTATTTCGGATTGACGCTTCCAGCAAGATCGTGGTGCTGGAGGGAAATTACCTGCTGCTGGATCAGCCGGGCTGGCGGGATCTCCGGAACTACGCAGATTTCACGATGAAACTGGTTGCGGATGAGAAAGTGCTCAGAGAACGGCTTCTGGAGCGCCGGATTCGGACAGGGACGCCGCGGCCGGAGGCAGAGCGGTTTGTCGATTACAGCGATATGGCGAACGCGCGGCTGGTGCTCCGGCATTCGCTGGACGCAGATCTGGTCCTGGAATCCGGGCGGGATGGATTCCGGGTTGTCAACGGTGGCTTTTCCGGGTGAATGGACAAAGTTTGTGACTACCGGAGAGCAGAAGCAGCGCGGCGCCGATGGCGGAGACGATTGAGCCGCACAGCAGCATGGCAAAGACGCCGCCGTGATCCAGAAGGAAACCGGCCGTCAGGTTGCCCAGAACGTTGCCGAGCGTGAAGACTGCGGTGAAGAAGGCCTGTCCCTTGACTTTGTCAGAAGGAGCCATCGCCTCGCTGATATAGTAGACGGAGGAGACGGACAAAAGCCCCCAGCCGAGCGGCTGAATCAGCTGCACAGGATACAGGAAGCCAATCGTGGGAGCCAGGAGCGTCAGCAGAACCTTGAGTGTGAAGAAGATGCCTGAAATCCGGAACCAGAAGGAATCCGGTCTCCATGTCCGGAGTTTCCCGTAGATCAGCATGACGGTCAGTTCCAGCAAGGCTGCGACGGACATGAGGTTTCCCATGCTGCTGCTTCCGGCTCCCTTGCTCCTTACAATCTGCAGCAGGTAGTTGTTGATGTAGATGTGTCCGATGAAGATCGGCAGCAGGCCGGCGAGCGCTACGGCATACTGCGGATAGCGGGCGAAGAAGGAGAAGATGCTGCCCTCTGCGCGGAGCTGCGATGTAGCTGGAGAATTCTCCGAAGGCGCAGAGCCCACATGGTCTTCGGAAGGGCGGGCGACTTTCTGGCTGCGCTTCGAGGACTGCGGATAGGCAGCGGAGGACAAAAGCAGGGCAAAGGAGGCGGCTGCGATACCGGCCGGCACAAGAACCGGGCCGGTATGCACCGAGAATTGTCCAAGCAGGAAAGCAGCTGCCATATAGCCGGCGGAGCCGAAGGCTCTCGAAAGGCCGAAGTTCAGGCGCCTTCCGGCATCGATGCTCTCAGCGCCGATTGCATTCAAAAACGGCTGCTGCAGCAGCAGAATCAGATAGGCCAGCAGGTAGATCACGGAGACAGCGGCTATGTTCCCGTGGAAGAGAAACACCAGCAGAAGGGAACAGACCAGCAGCAGGGCAGACATCAGCATCATCAGGAAGCGGACGGACAAGCTGGAAGATTTGTCGGCGAAGGCTGCCAGAAGAGGCTGGATCAGGGCAGACAGGAGCCCTCCCGCTGCCAGCAGGAGTCCAATCTGAGAGTTGGTCAGTTTTGCTCCGAGAAGAAAGAAACTTGCATAGCCTGCTGTCACTGCCATGTTCATCCAGTAAAACATCTGCAGGAGTGCATAAGGGAATGTCAGGTCCCGGGAAGCCCGGGCACGATGCTTCATGGTCATATAGGATCTCCCTTTTTACGTTGATAAAATTCTGATTTCGATTATACCCCGACGTGTTTCAATTTACAAAAGTCTTACCAGAATCCCTCTGAAATCAGATGGTACTTTACAGACAATTTTGATATTCTCTCCTCTGTTAGCTGATTATTTTGAACCAATTGCTTACAAGAGGAGGAATTCATGAAAAGAAACGGTTCCAGATTTGCAGCGATGATCCTGACCGGCGCGATGGCGGCGGCGATGGCTGTCCCGGCAGTATCCTATGCAGGCGATACAGACAAGATCAAGATCGAGTACTGGCACTGCAACTCCGAGGAGCAGGGCGGCAAGACGGTTGATGAGCTCGTCCAGAAATTCAACGAGAGCAACGACCACATCGAGGTCACGGCAAAGTACAACCCGGATATGTACAAGGGCCTGATGCAGAACCTCCAGGCAGAGGCAGCGACCGGCAGCTATCCGGCGGTTGTACAGATCGGCTGGGCGTTTCTCGACTATTTCTCCAACAATTTCTCCTACACGTCCCCTCAGGACGCCATCGACAAGTTTGATTCTGAAGATTCCACCTTCCTTTCCGACAATTTCCTTCCAAATGTTCTGAACCTCGCGGTCAACAGCAAGGGCGATCAGGTCGGCATTCCTTATTCGCTGAGCAACCCGGTTCTCTACATCAACAAAGACCTGCTGAAGGAGGCAGGAGTCAGCGAGGATGGGCCGGCAACCTGGGAGGAGGTCGCGCAGTTTGCGAAAGCAGTCAAGGAGAAGACCGGAAAGTATGGCTTCTATATGCAGGAGCCGGCGGATTTCTGGGCGCAGCAGGCGCTGATCGAGAGCAACGGCGCTTCCATGCTGACGAAGGATGCAGATGGAAAGGCGCAGGCGTCCTTTGCCTCCGATGAAGGCGCTGAGGCGATGCAGCTTGTGGCCGACATGGTGAAGGACGGTTCGGCGCTTCATGTCGGCTGGGATGAGGGCTGCCAGAGCTTCATCGACGGCAACTGTGCAATGCTGTACACCACCATTGCCCGCAGAGCTTCTGTTCAGGACGGCGCGAAGTTTGATGTGGCAACGGTCAAGTCTCCTGTCTGGGAAGGAAAGGACAGAAAGGTTCCAGCCGGTGGATGCTTCCTGGCCATCACTGCGCAGGGCGATGACCAGATTCAGGCGGCATGGGAATTCGAGAAATATCTCTACAGTGTTGAATCGATGGCAGCCTGGACGATCGGGACCGGATATGTGCCGCCGAGAAAGGATGTCGCGGATGCGGAGAATGGGCTGAAGGACTTCCTGGCAGAGAATAAGATGATGAACGCGGCGATTGAGCAGATGGACGGCGTTGTTCCGTGGACGGCATTTCCGGGGGACGCAGGCCTCCAGGCGGAGCAGCTTCTGCTTGATATGAGAGACCAGATTCTCGGCGGTCAGGCCTCCGCGAAGGATGCGATGACATCTACGCAGGATCAGATCAATGAGCTGCTGAATGCACAGTAAGTGTCCAGCCTGAATATACGGCTGAAGCAGTGTGCGCAGGCCTGTGATGGGGCTGTTCCCTCGAAGGGAGGTCCATCACAGGCTTTCAGAATAGAGACAGGGAAGAGGATTGTGTTCATGGCAGATCAGAAAAAGCAGAGTGTTTTGGGATATGTGTTCTTGATTCCGTCACTTGCGGCATTCTGCGTGTTTATGTTTTATCCACTTTTTTATACAGTATATCTGAGTTTCTTTGACTGGAACATGATTCAGCCGCAGAAGAAATTCGTCGGATTTCAGAATTACGTAATCCTGCTCAGGGCTCCGAATACCTGGAAGATTCTCGGGAATACCTTCTGGTATATCGTGATTCTGCTGATCCTCAACTGGGCGCTTCCGTACCTGGTTTCCTTTGTCCTGTCGTTTGTCGTGGGCCGGATGCGCGGATTCTACAAATCAGCCCTGTTTCTGCCCAGCATTATCTCACTCGTCGTCGGGTCGATCCTGTATACTTGGATTCTGAACCCGGTGTCGGGGCCGGTGGCGATTCTTCTGAAGCCGCTGGGGATCCGGCTTCCCTTCTGGACCAAAACGGACGGATGGGTGATCGCCGGGCTGTGCATCATCACGACGTGGAAGACATTCGGCTACAATCTGATTGTGCTGCTGGCGGGAATCTCCGGGGTGTCTCCGGAGGTGATCGAGGCTGCCAGACTCGACAATGTTCCGCTCAGGCGCATTTTCTTCGATATCGTTGTCCCGATGAGCTCCGCAACGGGAATCTATGTGTTCATCATCACGATCGTGCAGGGACTTCAGTATGTGTTCACACCGATCAAGGTTATCACGCAGGGCGGACCGAATTATGCCAGCTCGAACCTGATCTATATGTCCTACCACAACGCGTTTACCCTTTTCAAGACGGGTACAGCCTCCGCGGCATCCGTGCTGACAATGCTGCTGTTCGTGATTCTGCTGCTTCTGGAATTCCGCTTCGTTGAAAGGGGCGTCTACTATGAGAACTGATCAGAGGATCCGCGCAGGGGATGCCGGAAGGAACGCTTGGATGAAGCTGCCTCTGGATGCGGGCGGCATGACAGACAGGGATGGAAATAGCAAGACACAGGGAACAGGGGAGACAGGAAGCGCCGGGGCGGCCGGCTGGCACGTATTTCTGATTCTGTACACCTGCCTCATTCTGTTTCCGATCGCATTCGCGGTATCGAACTCCTTCAAGACTTCCTCCGATGCCTACAACACGATTCTGGAGCTGATTCCCCGCAGGCCGACACTGGACGGATACAGGCAGGTGTTCGCGAAACTTCCATTTGTCAGGATCGCCCTTAATACCTTCCTGATCGCGGCTTCCGTGACGGCCTGCAAGACCCTGACTTCCCTTCTGGCGGCATACTCGTTCGTCTTCTTTCAGTACAGGGGGAAGAAGGTGCTGTATTTCCTGATGCTGATCACGATGTTCGTGCCTTTCACGGTGACGATGATTCCCAATTACCTTCTGATCACGCAAATGGGACTCCGGGACAACATCTGGGGCGTCGCGCTTCCGCAGATGGCCGATGTGCTGGGGATCTTCCTGCTGCGGCAGGCGATGAGAGGGATCCCCAAGTCCCTGATCGAGGCAGCCAAGCTGGACAACATCCCGGATTTGAAGATCATGAAGGATATCATCATGCCGCTTGTCCGGCCGGCTGTCATCTCGACGGGCATCATCTTTTTCATCAATTCCTGGAATGAGTATGTCTGGCCGGTGCTGATTCTGAAGTCGGTGGAGCACTACACACTTCCGCTGGCGCTTCAGATGTACATCAGCGCGGAGGGCGGGACGGATTTCCCGCTGGCGATGGCAGTGTCGGTGCTGACGATGCTGATCCCGCTTGTGCTGTACCTGATTTTCCAGAAATACATCATCAGTATATTTGCCATGACAGGCGTGAAGGGCTGAACCATGAAGAATCTAACACTGGAACACGTTCATAAGGAATACGGGAAGACAACGGTCATCGAGGATCTGAGCATGGAGATCCGGGAGGGCGAGCGGCTGATCCTGCTCGGACCGTCCGGCTGCGGAAAGTCGACGCTGCTCCGGATGATCGCCGGGCTCGAGCCGGTCACGGGCGGAACAATCCGGATGGGGGACAGAATTGTCAACCATGTACCTGCCGGCAAGAGAAATGTATCCATGGTCTTCCAGAACTATGCAATCTATCCGCATATGACTGTCCGGAAGAACATCACCTACGGGCTGAAGGTCAGCCATCTGGACAGTGCAGTCATCGAGCGGCGTCTGGACGAGGTGCTGGATATGCTGCGGCTGACGGAATACGCAGACAGAAAGCCGAAGGATTTGTCCGGCGGGCAGCGGCAGCGTGTGGCGCTGGCGCGGGCAGTGGTCAAGCAGGCCGACTATTTCCTGCTGGATGAGCCGCTTTCCAACCTGGACGCGCAACTTCGGATGCATTCCCGCAAGGAGCTGGTGAAAATCCACGAGAAATATCATCCGACCATGATCTATGTGACGCATGACCAGGTGGAGGCAATGACGGTCGGCCAGCGGATCGCGCTGATGAACGCGGGCAGCATCGAGATGCTGGACACGCCGGGAAACATCTATCATTTTCCGGCCAATGTATTCTGCGCCAGGTTCATCGGATCTCCGCCAATGAACATCATCGAGAAGGTTCCTTACAATCGGGAATCACTGGTGATCGGAACATCGCGCGTCTATCTGCCGGAGGAATGGCGGGCGGAGGTTGTAGATCAGCACCCGGATTCCACCTATACCATCGGAATCCGCCCGGAGCATCTGAAGCTGATCCGGACAGGATTGGGTGAGTGGGAGCGGCAGGATCAGGATGCAGACCCGGAAGGAGAGAACGCTTCCAGCCGGATTCGCGGCCAGGTCCGGTATATCGAGAACTATGGAAATCAGGCAGCGGTGTATGTCCGGCCGGAGGGGCTGGCGCAGGATCTTGTGGTGATGGAAAACAGCCGCCCTCCACGGGAAGGAGAGCTGGTATCGCTGAAGATCGATTTCAGAAACTTCCATCTGTTCAGTCCGGAGGATGGGAAAAGCCTCGGCTGGCCGGCTGCCTGCATCCGGGAGGTTTCTGAAGCTGTCATGGAAATTGGAGGACCAGATGAGTATCCTGCTCAGCACGAATATGTACAGCACGAAGACATTTCCGAGGATTCAGCGGTATCTGGACTATTTCCAGGGAGCCGTGGGCGTCGAAGTCTTCCCGCTTTTTCACGACCGGGACTTTGATGCGGCATTGAATCGTCTGCTCCCGACACTGGAGAAGGTTCCAGTAACCTTTCACGAGCCCTACTATCAGGCAGACCACACTGCGCCGGAAGGCTCAGAGGTCTGTGAGCGGACATGTGAGATGTTTCAAAAGACGGTCCGCGCAGCTGAAAAGCTGAAGGCCAGGCACATCGTGTTCCATCACAACAACTGCAGGGTACCAGAGGATCCGGCAATAAAAGCACAGATGCTGGAAAGAGCGTGCGTCCAGTACCGCAAGGTCGAGGCCATGGCAAAAAAGGCGGGTATCCCGCTTCTTGTCGAGAATGTGGGCGTCCGCTCCAGAGGCAATGTGCTCCTGGAGGAAGAGGCATTTATCCGGCTCTGCCGGGAGCAGCAATATCCGGTGCTGATCGACATCGGACATGCCCATGCGAACGGCTGGGACATCGGCCGCCTCTGCCGGACGCTCGGGGATCAGATTCACGCCTATCATCTGCACAACAACGACGGGATCCATGACAGCCACCGGCGCATCCATGACGGAACACTTGATTTTGATGCATTTCTGAGAACGGTCAGGGACATCGGAAGACCCGTGGATCTTGTCGTGGAATACGCGGCACAGGTGGAGCCGGATGAAGCAGGTATCCGGGCAGATCTGGAAGAGCTGCTGGAGTTTGCGGGATAAAAATCAATATTGAATCAGTGACGCTGGCAGCCGGGGGATCCCGGCTGCTTTTTTGTAAAGGCGAACGTTCATCATCGAGTACGGAGTACGAGAAGGCGACTGCTCATGAGCCCGGCATTGTCTGATAACACGATTTCGCATATACTGAGGGTGTTTTGAATCAATCCATGGTGGAGTGCAGAGAAGCCAGCGCAGATGAACAGACCCTGTGCTGGACGGATGGTGAGAAAGCTGCCGCAGGGGGTGGATGATATGATCAGCCTGAACAATTATCTGTATGCCGGGGATACGGTTCTGAAGATTTTAAGGCGGTATTCGGCGGACCTTGGCGCGGATGCGGAAATGCGTATGCAGGGATGTGTTCCGGATGGCAGTCAGACGGTGGATACTGCGTTCGGACGGGCGGCCATTGACTTTCAGCACAGCCGTTTTCTGGAGGGGATCCTGTACCAGCTTGAGCACAATGACTTTTTGACCTTCCAGTCCAACCGGATCCGGGAGTTCTACAAGTACATGGCCTCCGAATATCCGTTTTTAGCCTTCACCTTCAGGGGCAGGATCAAGTCTGTCATCCGGTCGGAGGAGAAGTTCAACGGGTATATCACAGAGTACATCTACGATTACTACGTGAAACACCATTCCTTTCCGCCGGTTGAAGGACTGCAGAAGCAGCTGAATCACTTCCGGGACTTTATTGCATACCGGATTGTACTGTCCATGCCCGCCTGCCACCTACGCCCGGGACAGGACAGAGAGCAGGAAGAAATCCGCTATCTCTATGAGATTGCCAACGCACTGCCGGCGTTTCTCGAGAAGCGGTCGTTCACGGCAGAGCCGGCCATTCGGCAGGGCGGGGAAGCGGACGAAGCCGGAATCGAGGCTGCCGGCGGCAGATCCGGGGCGGCTGACGGCTCAGCCGGAATGACCGTAGAAAAAAACAACTCAACCGGCGCCACAGGAGTGCTGTCCTGCGAGACAACTGAAGAGACAGTTTCCGGCAGCATACCTTCTGGCCTGAAACCGCAGGTTCGCCCGTACTACCGGGATTATGTCGCGCACCCGAAGGAGTCCGGATACCGGTCGCTTCACATCGCCTTCTTTGACGAGGCAGCATCCAGTTATATCGAGGTTCAGCTGCGTACCCATGAGATGGACAATTTCGCGGAGATCGGAACAGCGAACCACAGCCAGTATGAAAAAGAGCAGAACATCATCCGGCGCCGCAGAGGCGCGGTTCCGGAGGGGGCGTGCCCGCTGTTCGACGAAGCATACGAGCGCGGCATGGTACTGCAGTGTTTGGATCTTTCAAAAATTGACGTCAACATGTTCACCGCATACAACAACGAGCTCATGAATGACGGCTGCGGTCTGTATCACGGCAGGCTCATCCTGCCGTTCGAGCACCTTTCCCGGTTCCAGAACGACCTGATTGGGTAAGGAGAATGATTCTCAGTGATCCGTGCTGTCCTTCTGCGTGGGTGTTTCGGACAAGTGGCTGAACAGCTCGTTGAGATAGATGCTGTAGGCATCCGCGGAAGCAACTTGCCACAGCAGCATATAGGCTTCCTCAGGGGAGACAGGACTGGATGGGAAACCATCCTGGGACCTGTCTTCTTTTTCGTTGTTGGAAGTCTGCTCCTCCGCTTTTTGTTCTTCATATGCCAGGTACGCCCCTTGCGGCTGCATAAACGCACTGACCTGGCCGCTGTCCATCACCTTCTGATTCCAGATACTGTCCAGCAGATAGTCAAAATCAGCCTTGAAGGCGGTATAGCTTTCCTCCATTGAACCGAGTTCCACCTGCATCCGGAAGAGCTTCCCGATATTGTCCATGCTCAGCACCTGTTTGCTGACGGCAATGAACAGAAGTGCGGCAATCTGTTCCCGGTCATACTGTTTCTTCACCGGTCGGCGCAGATAGCCCAGCTTTACATAATTGCTGATCATGGACTTGGTGAGCTCGACACTTCGGAAGGCTGAGAACGTATCGTTGATATACTTTAATGTCTGCTCCAGATAAAGACCGACGTTCGGGATTTCCTGGTAAGCAGGAAGCTGGAATTTAAGCATAAAAGATTTGCTCCTATTCGATCAGAATGCAGTACGGAACAACATAGTTCAGGTGAGCGTAGAAACCCTTCTCGTGTCGATGGATGCACGTATGTCCGTTCCTTTCATTGTCAGCTTATATCATAACATAATCATCGCAATCCTGTACAGCGAATGTGTGAATCCTATATAGTAAATGTGAAAAGCTTGTGAACGGTTTTTAAAAAGCTTGACACGCAGAGCGAACAATCCTATTATGAGCATATCGGTTGTGAATGAGGAAGTAATATGAAGCATTAAGATATGAGACGTGAAATGGAAAGCGCCTCCCGAAGGAGGAGGCGCTGAAAGGAGGAGACGGTTATGACGATTCGAAAGCTGAGAGAACCCGGAAGCGCGGTGACGCATCTGATTGCGTTGATTCTGACACTGGCGGCAGCAGGGCCGCTGATTCGCGTGGCAGGATTTACACCGGACAGAAAAGCCGCTCTGACCGTCTTTGTGTGGAGCATGGCAACTTTGTACCTTGCCAGCACGCTCTTTCATGCCATCTGCGCTAGCCCGCGTTCGTCGCTGCACCTTCAGCGGTTTGACCACGCGAGTATTTATCTGCTGATCGCAGGGAGCTACACGCCGATCTGTGTCATATCTCTCGACAAACCGTATGGCTACGAACTTCTGGCAGTCGTCTGGACAATCGGCCTGGCCGGCATTCTGGCAACTTTGTTTGTCCGTCATTTCCCGAAGTGGATCTCTGCGGTGATCTACATCGCGATGGGGTGGATGGCCGCCTTTTCACTTCCGCGGCTGGCGGGCTGCCTTTCGACACCCGCCTTGTCCTGGCTCGTTGCCGGCGGCATCGTTTACACCATCGGCGGCATCATCTATGCCCTGAAGATGGAGAACTTCAACCGCCGGCACCCGAACTTTGGAAACCATGAGATCTTTCACCTGTTTGTCATGGCCGGGAGCTTCTGCCACTTTGTGATGATGTTTCTTCTATGAGAGGGGGACCGCAGGCCGGACGTCCACAACTCCGGATTTGGTCAGCGTATCCGAGAATGCGTAGGCGTTGCAATCTCCATTCAGGTTCAGATACAGGTGATCCAACAGGTTTTCGTTGACAATCCATGCCATATGAATCTGTATACTTTTTCCTGGGGCCAGTGACGGGATATAATTTCCTCCATTGCCATAATCTTCGGAAACATCGGAATAGGCCATCGTTTCCGTATTAGAAACGCCATCCCAGTTAACATAGTCGCAGTCCGTTCCCGACAGCTTTGCCGGGTCCGTTATCTGATACTGGCCGCCTTTGTGATCCAGAAGCATCAGGGTGCCACAATACAGAATGTGGCGAAGCTCACGGTCTGTGTTATTGGTATAGGTTACGGTCACATAGACGAGTTTCTGCTTCACGCTTTCTGTTTTGATGACCTTGTCTACGGTGTCGATTCCGTTGCCGGACTGAATGTAGTAGAGCGTGTTGTCTTTGATACGACCGTCTGCGTCAACCACAGTTTTCCATGCTTCCGGGATCCTGTCCTGAGAGAGAAGGTGCAGATCATCCGACAGTTTTACCGAATCTACACAGGCCGAGGCAGTACATTCCTCGAGCTCGTCCCCCGATGATATCCCGACTGATGATATCTCGAATGTCTTTCCGACTTGTAATACCGGAAGCTGATCCTCAGAGATACCGGGGGCTTCAGACTCTGTTTCTTCATCTGATGTTACATCGCTCCAGCTATACATATCTGCCGTTTTGATCATCTTGTCCGTCTCGGTAATCACCAGATGGTCTGCCACTTTGAAGGCATCTTCCTTTGATACGTCGTTCCCAATGAATATGGTAATGATGCGGTATTCCTCCGGACACAGAAGATATATTCTTTGATTGAAAATCCGGCTGTCCTTGTTGATCTTGAGGTCGTGATATTGAAGGTATACGCCCTCGTACCCGCCGAATGATCTTTTTTCATATTTCACGACGTTGTCGTCCTTGATGAGATGGTTCAGAGCATCCTGATCGATCAGTTCTGAGGAGAAGGAGAAACCGCCCCTCTGTTTGCTGTCTGAATATTGGAGATGCGATTCATCAGTCCATTCCATGCCCTCCGGAATATAGCCGGTGGTGATACGGATATCATGTACCTCCTCAGGAAGCGTGATGTTTTTGGTGTCTGCCGTCTGAAGCCCGGTTGCAATGCCATATGTCCCACGTTTCTCTGTAAATAAATGATAAAGCTGTACACCTGCGTAAGCGGCTGTCGACAAAGCCAGCCCGAAGGCAGCTACCATCGCAGCAACACTGGTACGGGACCACTTTCGTTTTTTCCCTGACGGAAAGTCGATTGTCTTCGATTGCCTCAGCTGCCGGTCTACCTCATCATGAATCATCTCATGGATAAAGTCTGGCGTTGAGGGGATTTTGTACTTCATATCCTCAAGTTTCATATTGTCAGCACCTCCATTTCCTGTAAATCCTGCCTGAGCTTTCCGCGAGCGCGGGCGAGTCTTTTTTGAACGGCACCTTCAGAGATCTCCAGAACCTGGGCAATCTCTCTGATGCTGAAACCTTCGATGTAGTACAAAATCATGGGAATCTGCAATTCATCTTTTAGAGAGTGAAGTGCTCTGTATAGCTCCATATAATCCGATTCCGGCTCCAGATTCATTGCCACCCTCCCATTCTCCTCGTCCAGGGGGACAAACCTGTCCGATTTTCTCAGGATTGCGTAACATTCATTGATCAAAATCCTGGTCAGCCACGTCTTCGCATACCGGTCATTCCGAAGCGTTCCGATCTTTGAGAATGCCTTTGCAATCGTTTCCTGAATGGCGTCTGCACAGTCCTGATCGCTGCAGAGAATTGCCTTGGCAGTCGAATATAGCTGCCTCTCAGATCCGAGAACCAGCGTTCCCAATTGCTTTTTGGTCACCTTCTCACCACCTCCTGTCTGCCTGAAGAATCTGTTTACATATATTAGATGCAGGATTGGGTTAATTATCCCATAGTAAGGAATCTGAATTATTAAATTCCGCTTGCGATGATTCATATTTCTCTGTATAACCTGAAGTAGGGAAACCCTACTTTTATGTTTTGAGAGGAGCTGATATGATGGCAGCAACAATGACGACTGAATTTGTGAATGACGCGAAGGTCATGTCCAAGGGACAGGTGACGATCCCAAAAAATGTCCGGGAGGCACTCGGCATTGATGTCGGTGACAGGGTCACATTTATCGTGGACGGGAATGAAATTCGAATGATGAACTCTGCTGTGTATGCGCTGAAGCGCTTTCAGAAGCAGATGAAGGGAGAGGCGAAAAAGGCTGGTTTCATGTCTGAGGATGATATCGCGGAGTGGATCACGAAGGCCAGAAGAGAGGATAACGCGCAGTGAAGGTAATGATTGATACGAATATTTTCATATCTGCGGCGCTCTTTCCGAATGGGCGGGTGGCGGCTGCTCTGATGAAGGCACTGATGCCGCCGTATGAGCCAGTGGTATGCGACTATGTTGTGGATGAGTTGCATCGTAAGTTTCGGGAGAAGTTCCCGGACAAGATGGTCGAGCTGGAGGCATTTCTGTTCGCAGCTCTGCAATCCATCGAGGTCATACCCATACCGGGAGAGGAAGCAGAGGCAGAGCTGAAGATTCGGGATATAAAGGACAGGCCGATTCTGCGTGCTGCACTGGGGGTCGGGGCAGATTTGTTTCTGACCGGTGACAAGGATTTTCTGGAATCATCAGTGACAGATCCAAGAATCATAAGTGTAAGGGATTTCCTGGCACAGTAAAAAACAGGCAGGGACCACGGAGAGGATCCGGGACCCTTGCCTGTTTTTTGGTGATTTCTGAGATTCACATAGAATAAACGATTAACTAATGCGCTACAAAAAACAACGGAAGAAAAGCTTTTTGAAAGAGACACATGAGGGAATATTGCGACAAAAATATCCTATAACAAGAGTGCGGGCATCAGAAACGGGACTATTAGGAGATACAAACATCATATTGCACAATATATGTTTGTATTTTATGGTAATAGCATCATATTGACAAGCCTTGAAGTGGAAGAGTATGATATCTCCAGCAAAGTTAATCGATTAACTAAAAGTGATATATCTATTATGTTTTGAAGGGAGAATTCATGATGAGAAAAAAACTTGTCTCAATCGGACTTGCAGGAACCCTTGCGGCCGGAATGCTTTCCGGATCAGCACTGGCTGCATCCACGGAAGGGGCTTCTGAAACTGTCAGCACGGGAGAGAGCGTGACACTGGCTGTCTGGAATGAGCCAAACAAAGATGATGCGCTGAATATGTATAAGCAGTGTGAGAAGGCAACAGGTATTCAGGTTGATGTGACCGTTATTCCAGAAAGTGATTATTCGTCCAAACTGAATCAGATGGTTGCCACGAAGGACTCATCTACAGATATTTATGTGGTCTGGGAGACTGATATCAAGAATTTTGCAGAGACAGGCGGTATTATCAATTTGGATGATGATTTGAAAGATTCATCCATAAATACAGGTGACATGATCGATGCGGTTTCAAAACTGACAGAAGGGCTGGGCGGAACCTATGGCCTTCCATGGTGCGCGGCTGCGGAAGTTATGTACTACAACAAGGATATGTTCGATGCGGCGGGAATCGATTATCCGACGAACGACTGGAGTTATAAGGATTTCAAGGCTGCAGCGGAAAAGCTGACACAGAAGAATGAAGATGGAACGACAGCAGTCTATGGTATGGATCTTCCGAATACCCAGACCTGGTGGGCTGGAATCGGCGGTGCAGGTGACCAGGTATATGATCCGGAAAGCGGAAAGCTGGTGATTGGAGATGGTGCCGTTTCGTTTGTAAGCGATTGTGCAAAGATGGTGAAGGACGGAATCATGCCGGAACCGTCTTCCGATACCTCAGATCTTTTCGGTGCTGGGAAAGCTGCTATGAGCTGGCAGGGAACCTGGATGATCGGAAGCTATAAGGACACACTTGGATTCAATTGGGATATCGCGACGATTCCGACGAACAAGGTCAAGTACAATACCCTTCACACTGGCTTTTATACCATCAATGCAAATTCCGAAAAACAGGATGCGGCCTTCAAGGTCATTGAGTATCTGATGGGCGAAGAGGGACAGACGATTAATTCCAAAGCCTCCGGTAATATGTCTGCCATCAAGTCGATCGCGGCTGAAGGTGCATGGAAGGTAGACGGAGCTCCAGTCGAAAACTGGGATGCAGTCACAGACGCTCTCGAATCGGGTGTATTCGGGTATACTTGTCTGCCATCCGGAGTGACCAGTAACGCGGTATCAGAATTTGATAATGCGCTTTTGGGACAGGAGTCCCCGGAGGACGCAGTCAAAAACGCGTCGGACTATGCGGCTGAGACAATTGGGTATTGATTATCCCAGTCAGGTGATGGAAGTGCTCGGAGGGGCGGGCCAGGATGAAGACCCGCTCCCCTTTTTATGAAGGCGACCGCTCATCATCGAGTGCAGAGCACAAGATGACGGCGGAATCGCCGTATCGAGTTGGACAGAGTCAATTTGTCCAACTCGAATGCCAACAGAGACATGGAGGAGTGTTCTGCGGGGAAGGGAAGGATGTCAGATATGAAGGGGACGAAGAAAAAATTTCAGATCGCTTATGTGTTCTGCCTGCCATGGCTGATTGGTTTTGTGTGCTTTACGCTTTTTCCAATTGGGTTCATGATCTATAATTCCCTGACCAATCGCAAGCTGACGGGAACATCAAGCTTTGTGGGACTGGCCAACTACCGGAATATGTTCAGAAGCAAGGTGTTCTGGAATTCACTGAGAGTCACGTTGTTTTACACCATAGTCATGCTGGTGATCACGACTGTCTGGGCACTGGTTCTGGCGATCCTACTGAACAATAAGATAAAGCTGAACGGCCTGTTCCAGTTCTTCTACTTCCTTCCTTCTGTTGTACCGACGGTTGCTCTGGCATACGCATTCAGAACGATGTTCGGAAAAGACGGAGGTCTTCTGAATGGGATTCTGGGGAATTTGTCAGGAAAAAACGTAACGATCAACTGGCTGATGGATCCAAAGACAGTATATCTGGCAGTGTTCTTTGTGACGCTCTTTACCTATAATACCGGGCAGATGATGTTGATCTTCCGTTCTGGAATTGCCGATGTGCCGAAGGATCTTTATGAGGCTGTCGAGCTCGATGGAGCTGGATCCTGGACGAAATTCTGGCACATCACGCTTCCGATGATATCTCCGCTTGTTTTGTTTAACGCTGTCAACGGTGCCATCAGTGCATTGAATGGTTCCTTTGCGCTTCTCTATCCGCTTTCAGGGGAAAATGGGGATCCGAAAGGCATGACACAGGTGCTGAGCCTCCTGATTTATAAAGAGGCATTCAGCAATATGAAAGTTGGGTATGCCTGTGCCTTGTCGGTTGTACTGTTTGTAATTGCCGCCTTGTTTGGGATTGCGATCTTCGCGATCTCAAAGAAGACCGTCTACTACGAAACATGAGGAGGAGCCGTGTAATGAAAGCTTCACATAAGAAAACAGGAAGAGGGATTGCACTGTACGCAGTGATGATCCTTGTAGCTGTGATCATGTTTGCCCCGATTGTCTGGATTTTCTCCGGCGGATTTAAAACGCTGACGGAATTTACAACCAGTGCTAAGATCATTCCAGAGAAAATGACACTTGAAAACTACATCTATATCTTCACACAGTCAAAAATCGGGCTCTATGTCCGGAACACACTGCTTCTGATTGTCGGCAATACTGTAGGAACGCTGCTGTCTTCCTCCCTGGTTGCCTACGCGCTTGCAAGGCTGGAGTTCAGAGGGAAGAACGTCATATTCTCAATCATCGTTGCAACCATGATGATTCCAAACATCGCACTGATCATTCCGCAGTATATTATGTTCGGAAAGATTGGCTGGCTGGATTCTCTGTTGCCGATGATCGTCCCTTCTTTCTTTGCGTATCCGTACAATGTGTTTTTACTTCGACAGTATTTTCGCTCTATTCCGAAAGAACTGGATGAAGCAGCCATTATGGATGGATGCTCGAAGTTCCAGGTGTTTTCAAGAATCATCGTTCCGATATCAAAGCCGACCTTTGTCACAATCGGGATTCTCTCTTCTGTATTCTGGTGGAATGAGCTGACGCAGCCTGTGTTCTATATCAATTCAGACAAATGGAGGACGCTTACGATCGCACTCATGACATCTTATATGTACACCTCCGGGAACGCTTTCGTAATCAACTGGCCCTCCATCATGGCGGCCTCCTCCCTGATGATTATCCCGCCGATGATTCTCTATTTGACAGCCGGGAAGCATCTTGAGGGAGGAATCAAAACCTCCGGCCTGAAGGGATAACAAACGAACGGACGTTTTCTTCCGGAAAAAGTTTGTACGAAGATGGATGTATGGGGTATGAAAAGGTATAGACCGTCAGAAATCAGACAAAGAGGTGAAAACTTTGACGCTCAAAGAGATCGCGCAGCGGGCGGGTGTTTCAACCGCCACAGTTTCCTATGTCATCAACAACTCCGGACATATCAGTGAGGAGACAAGGAAGAAAGTACAGGATATCATCCGGCAGACAGGGTACCGGACGAATAAACTGGCGGGAAGTCTTCGCAAAAACAGAACTGGGCTGATCGGAATACTGGTCGAGGATATCACGGTCTGGCATACGCCATATATCATAGACGGAATCAATCGGTTGGCGGATGAGAAAAACTGCTATACGATTCTCAGCAATCTGCAAATGGTACGCAAGATTGACAACAGCTTTGACAAGCTGACCGGATTCCAGAAGGACATTGATAAAGCTGTACAGACTCTTCTGGGGCTGCAGGTTGACGGGATTATCTATATCGGGATGCATGATCGCCTGATGGATAACGTGCTCAGGAAGGCAGGGAAGCCCGTCGTCTACTGTTACTGCTATACCGCTGATGGCGAGGCTTCGTCCGTGCGCTATGACAATGAGAAGGCTGAATACAGGATTACCAGAAATGTCATAGACAGGGGACATCGGAGAATTGCGCTGATCGGGGGATATGTGACCTCCGAACCTGCAAGGCTGAGGCGGAAAGGATTTCTGAAGGCGCTGCAGGAAGCGGGAATCACCTTGCCCAAAAGCTGGGATGAATGCGGAGAATATGATTTTCAAAAGGGAAAAGCCGCTGCGATCCGAATCCTGACGGGGAAGGACGGCGGAACGAAAAAAGATCTCCTTCCGAGGCAGGAACGACCAACCGCTATGGTTGCAATGAATGATGAGATGGCACTTGGCGTCTATAATGCCGCTGCGGAGCTGGGGCTTCGCATACCGGAAGATCTATCGGTTACAGGCTTCGACGATGCTGAATTTACCCAGCAGCTGATTCCACCATTGATGACGGCTCAAAGACCGCTTCACAAGATGGGATACTCCGCATTGTCTCTGCTGCTGGAGAGGATAGAGGATGAGAGCGAGCAGGTGACGAATATCATCTATCCGTGCAGGATCATAGAAGGAGCTTCTGTCAGTGATTTTCGGACAGGGGACAGTACAGTGAAAGATGACAGGAAGACGGAAGAGAACGGTACCTGACAGTAAGATTATCATGCCTGCCGTCAGACGGGCAGCAAGTGAGATACCGGAGGACAAGGTCGCCTTCCGGGAGGCTTTCGGTATGTAAGATGACGGCAGACGCAGAAAAAGGAGTACACGATGGATGAGAAGAGGCTTCAGAACATCCCCCTGCGGAATATCCATATTCATGATCAGTTCTGGGATAAATATATCGGTCTTGTGGAGAGCGTGATTCTTCCCTTCGAATGGGATCTGATCAATGACCGTGTTCCAGGAGCGGAAAAGAGCTATTGTATGCAGAATTTCCGGGTTGCGGGCGGCCTCGAGAAGGGGACTCACCAGGGGACGGTTTTTCAGGATACAGACGTTGCAAAATGGCTGGAGGCGGCAGCATATTCTCTTGCGAAGAAGCCGGACCAGGAATTGGAGAAGACAGCGGATGCTGCGATCGACTTGATTATCGGGGCACAGGAACCGGATGGGTATCTCAATACCTACAATACCATCCTGGGAAAAGGGCGCTTCTACGATCTGTTCGAGGGGCATGAGCTGTATACGGCTGGTCATATGATAGAGGCGGCGGTTGCCTATGCGGAAGCAACAGGAAAACGTAAATTTGTAAATTCCTGTGCGAAGCTGGCGGATTATCTGTGTTCGGTGTTCGGACCAGAAGAGGGAAAGATACACGGGTACCCAGGACATCCTGAGATTGAGCTGGCGCTGTATAAATTATACAAGTATACAGGAAAGCAGGATTATCTGCGTCTTGCACAGTATTTTCTTGATGTCAGAGGGCAGCAGCCCTGCTACTTCCTGTCAGAAAGCAATTATCAGAACGGAACCTTCATCTTCAAGGAATTCAAGGATTTTGGTATGGATTACTGCCAGGCAGACAGACCGCTGGCAGAACAGGACAAGGCGGAGGGCCATGCTGTCCGAGCTGTGTACCTGTACAGCGGAATGGCTGATGTTGCGGCTGAGACAGGCGATGAACGGATGCTCCGTCAGTGCGAGATGCTCTGGGAGAATATTGTTCGCAGAAAGATGTATGTAACCGGGAGCATCGGGTCGGCGGCTTATGGAGAGCGGTTCACCACAGATTATGATCTTCCGAATAATACTAATTATTCGGAATCCTGCGCGACAATCGGCCTGGCGATGTTTTCAAACCGTCTCTTTCAGATTACAAAAGACGGAAAGTATATGGACGTAGTGGAACTGGCACTGTACAATACCCTGCTATCCGGAATTGCGCTCGATGGAAGACATTTTTTCTATGTCAATCCGCTGGAATGTGTTCCGGAGGTGGCGGAACATAATCCGACGATGCGGCATGTGAAGACAGAGCGCCAACTCTGGTTCGGTTGTGCCTGCTGCCCGCCGAACATCACTCGAACGCTCGCGTCAATGGGAAACTATATGTTTCATGTTGGCGGTAACACTGCGTATCTGAACCTGTATCTCGCCGGAGAGATTGAGGCTCCGCTGCCAGAGGGAACCATGCGGATGACGGTCGAGGCGGATTATCCGGCGACCGGAAGAATCCGGATATGCCTACATCCGGAGAAGAGCAGACAGGATGCAGAGATTGCCCTGAGACTGCCAGCCTACTCTGCGGGGAGATATCAGCTCCTGGTCAACGGACAAAGGATATCTGTAGCAAAGGATGATGCAGGTCATGAAGAAAACCGGAGGGGTATCGATTCCGGAGAGCGGGCGGTGTATCGCAAAGGGTATCTCTACCTCAACCGCAGATGGCAGGACGGGGATCTCATCGAGCTTGATCTGGATGTGGCTTTCCGTTTTGTATATGGCAATCCGAAAGTGCGCGATGACATCGGAAAGGTGTGCATCATGAGAGGACCATCTGTCTATTGCTTCGAGGAGGCTGATAACGGAGCATATCTTGCTGGCTGCAGGATCGATACTTCGGCTCCAATTTGCACCGAAGAGAACCCGGATCTTCTGGGCGGAACGCTGTGTGCGGTTGTCTCAGGAAGCAGAATCGATTACCGCAGCGTCGGCAGCGACGAGCCGCTTTACAGCGCTAAGCGGCCGGTGTACCAGCCTTGCCATCTGAAGGCCATCCCATATGCCTGTTGGAATAACCGGGGAAAGGGAGAGATGCAGGTCTGGATGCGGGAAGAATAAACATTGTGTTCTGATTAAGTTTGAGAAGAGCTGCCGTGCAGGAAAACGGCAGCTCTTTTATTGAATGCGATAGTGATGAATCACGTAAACGATAGAAGATAGTTACCGAGTATATCGTCAATATGACAAAATATATTAAAAATATCCCCATAATATTAAAATTATAACCGAAAATCATCACCGTTATTTCAAGAATGTAAGTTGTTTAAACGTTATTACAATGATAATCTTTGCTCATAAGAAAGAAATAATGTGCAACATGCACAATAAAAGGAGGAAAAATATGAAAAAGAAAGCTGCATCTGTTGTATTAGCAGGAGCGATGGCACTAAGCCTTGCAGTTGGTTGTACACCCGTATTTGCCGGGGAGACGGAAGCTGCGGCAACTGGAGGAGCAACACTGAACCCAAACACAAAAAATGCAGAGGAGCTGACGTTATGGCATTATTTTGATGCGGCAGCTGATGCAAAAGCAATAATTGACTTTGCTAATGAATACAATGAACTCCAGGACAAAGTGTATATCAATCCAACATATGTTGCACGCCAGGAATTGATGAATCAGTACACAATCGGTGCTGTCTCCGGAGAGCTTCCTGATATCGGAATGGTCGATTCTCCGGATATGGAATCTTATATATCGCTTGGTGTATTTGAAGATGTCACAAAGCAGCTTGGTGATTGGGAAGATCTGGATAAGTTTTTCCCGGGACCGCTCTCGTCCTGCAAGGATGCAGACGGTAAAATCTATGGCCTTCCACAGAATTCCAATTGCCTGACATTGGCTGCAAATATGGATGCACTGAAGGAGGCTGGCATTGACAAGCTTCCGACAAGCCTTGATGAGTTCAAGGAAGATGTTGAGAAAACAACAAATTCAGACAAGAGCCAGTTTGGATTTGCAATGTGTGCGATCTCAACGGAGGAAGGTACTTTCCAGCTCCTTCCGTGGATTGTCGCGACACATGACGGAACAAAAACATCCTTGACCAATCTGACAGATGAGAAGGCAGCGATCGGGCTGGATGTACTCGGAGGGTTTGTAAAGAATGGTCAGATGAGTCCCGAGTGTGTCAACTGGACACAGGCGGATGCTTACAACCAGTTCTGTGCCGGGAAAGCTGCATTTGCTGAGATCGGAACATGGCATCTGGCATCGATTGATAATGATGTGAACGGCGCTTTTGAGTATCAGATCACGACTCTCCCAACCGGCGACGAGGGAACCTCCAGCTCCACAATTGGAGGTGAGAACTTTGGCGTTTGCACCGGATGTAAGGATGTCGATGAAGCAGTGAATTTCCTGAAGTGGTTCATGTCAAAGGACAGCGAGGAACGCTGGGCGGTACAATCCGGGAAACTTGCTACCAGATCGGATGCGGTACCGGTTTACACTTATCAGGAGGACAATTTCAAGATCTTCCAGAAACAGATGGATACAGCGCTTGCACGCGGACCACATGATCAGTGGCCGACGATCTCCGAGCAGATTTACACGGCAGCGCAGAAGGTGTTCCTGAATGGTGACTCTGCGGCAGATGCTTTGAAGGCTGCAAATGATGTGATTGCACCAATTCTGGAGAGCGACCCGCTTCCGGAGCAGTAATATAAAAGTCATTTCGGAGATTGCCGGTTCTCCTCTCAGGGGGAACCGGCAATCTCCATATCAAGACTGTATCAGGAAAGATGGGGAAAAGACATGACTGCAAAAAAAAGAAGATCGAATGGAAGGCGGACAAGGGAGGCATATGGCTTTATTCTTCCGGGAGTTCTGTACATGCTCGTGGTGGTAGGCTACCCGATTGTCTACAATTTTATTTTAAGTTTCAAAGATACCAGTGTCCGTAACCTTGCGACCGGGACATCGAAATTCATTGGCTTTCAGAACTATATAGAGCTGTTCCATAATCCGACATTTATTCTGGTTCTGAAGAATACATTTGTATTCACAATCGGAAGCCTGATCTTTCAGTTTACGATCGGGTATTTACTGGCGCTTTTTTTCTACAAAAAGTTTACATTATCCGGACCAATCAGAGGTCTCATGCTGATTCCGTACATGATGCCGATGGCTGTCACCGGCTTGCTCGGACAGAATCTGTTTTTAAATAGCGGTCTGATAAATAACTTACTCTCAAAGGTCGGTATAGCAGGACCGGCATGGTTGACATCTACGTCAACTGCCATGATTGCTGTTGTGATTATGAATTGCTGGGTGGGAATTCCGTTTAATATGCTCCTTCTGATATCCGGAATGTCGAATATATCGGAAGATGTCTATGAAGCCTCTGCGATTGACGGAGCCGGCAGGATGCAGCAATTCTGGAAGATCACAATGCCACTGATGAAAGACTCTATTCTTGCGGTTTTGATGCTCGGATTCATCTACACATTTCGTGCATTCGACCTGATGTTTATCATGACGGCGGGAGGCCCGCTGAATTCAACGGATGTTTTAGGAACCTACTCCTATATGCTCTCCTTTACACAGTATCAATTCTCAAAGGGATCAGCAGTCGCAATTGTACTGTTTCTTTGCCTGCTGCTGATTGGAATCCTGTATTTACTGTTGCTCAGAAAAGATGACAAGGAGGAAGAGGCATGAATCAGGAGCCTGACAGGATAAAATCCTTGCCTGCTTCCGAAAAACGCAGGCATTCAAGGGAATGGCATAGAAATCTCAGGCTGTCAGTTATTGCAGTCATCATCGCGGTGGTCTTTCTGTTTCCGATTTACTGGATGCTTCAGCTTTCTTTCAAGTCGGACATGGAAACATTCGGCAAAGTACTGACATATTTCCCGCATGAATTCACAATTGACCCGTGGATGGCGAATCTGGGAGACAAGGACTTCATTGCATCCTTGAGAAACAGTTTTTTAAATGGCCTTTTTACGATGATATTGACGATGCTTTTCGGGATTCCGGCAGCATATGGAATGGGGCGCTATAAGGTCAGAGGCTATCAGGCATTTCTGCTTATTTTTCTGGTAGCACAGATGCTTCCTGCATCCCTGATGCTGACCCCGATGTATCTGACATTCAGCAAAATGCATCTTCTCGGAACCTATGCTGCACCACCGATTGCGATCGCTGCAGGGGCGGTACCTTTTGCAGTTGTTACACTCAGGCCATACTTTAAAAGTGTTCCCGTCACACTTGACGAAGCAGCCAGAATCGATGGCTGTAACGCATTGCAGGCTTTTTTTCTGGTAATGATTCCCGCGGTTAAAACCGGGATTATCACGATCGTCACGATTTCCTTCCTGAATGGGTGGAACGATCTGATGTATTCTATGACCTTTAATGTCAAGCCGGAGATGAGGCCGCTGACCGCAAACATTCACAAGTTTCAGAGCAAGTACGGGACAAAATGGAACTGTATTATGGCATATGGAGCGATTCTGGTACTTCCGGTCATATTCATGTTTATCTTCCTTCAAAAATATATTGTCGGGGGGATGACGGCGGGAGCAGTAAAGGAATAATAAATAGAAAGGATAAACACATATGGGAGAACAGGCTATCATGAATTCAATGGGAACAGCATCTGCGGAAGTCGCCGGACAGACCAGGCGCAGGTTCGGGTATTATTTTACGGAAGCAAATGCTCTTTGCTACAGGCTTGGGGCGGAGAAACTGGTGATTGCTCCATGGGGACAGAACAGTTTCCGAGTGACAGCGACGAAGTGTGCAGAGATGCCACAGGAAAAATGGGCATTGACGGAGGAGGTTCCGGAGAGCAATTCGGAAATCAGGATTGGAGAGCTGGAGGCTCAGATCACCAATGGCAAAATCACTGCCATTATCAATAACATCGGAAAAATTGAATTCCGTAACGAAAAGGGAGAACTTCTGCTTGAGGAGTATCTTCGAAACAAGAATGATATGCAGAGCAGTACGACGAGTTCTCTGATGGTGGATGCTCGCGAATTCAAGGCAATCATCGGAAGCGAAGATTATCATCTGAAGGCGAGATTTGTATCAAATCCAGAGGAAAAAATTTTTGGTATGGGACAGTATCAGCAGCCTTACCTAAACCAGAAGGGGATGGATCTGGAACTGGCGCATCGAAACTCACAGTCTTCAGTTCCGTTTATGATCTCGTCTCTGGGATATGGATTCCTCTGGAATAATCCTGCTGTAGGACGAGTAAACTTCGGAAAAAATATTACAACCTGGGAGGCGGAATCTACGAAGAAACTGGACTACTGGATTACAGCAGGAGACACGCCTTCAGAAATAGAGGAAGCGTATGCTTCAGCAACGGGGAAAGTCCCGATGATGCCAGATTATGCGATGGGGTTCTGGCAGTGCAAGTTGCGTTATCAGACACAGGACGAGCTCCTCGATGTCGCCCGCGAATATAAAAAAAGAGGGCTCCCAATCTCTGTGATTGTAATTGACTTTTTCCACTGGCCAATGCAGGGTGAATGGAAGTTCGACCCGGTTTACTGGCCGGATCCAGACGCAATGATCAGGGAATTGAAGGAGATGGGGATCGAGCTGATGGTTTCGATCTGGCCGACGGTGGATTACAGAAGTGAGAATTTCCAGGAAATGAACGAAAAAGGATATCTGATCCGTGTAGATCGAGGATACCCGATCTCAATGGATTTCCAGGGAAATACGCTCCATTTTGACGCTACAAATCCAGATGCGAGGAAGTATGTCTGGGGGAAGGCAAAGCAGAACTATTACGACAAGGGAATCAGGGTATTCTGGCTCGATGAGGCAGAGCCGGAATACACATATTATGATTACGACAATTATCGGTATTTCCTTGGGCCAGATGTGGAGGTTGGCAATATCTATCCGGTGATGTACGCAAAGACATTCTTTGACGGGATGAAGGCGGAAGGTCAGCACAATATTATTAATCTGCTTCGCTGTGCGTGGGCTGGATCTCAGAAATATGGCGCACTGGTCTGGTCTGGCGACATTATGTCTTCCTTTGAGAGCCTCCGGAATCAGTTTGCGGCTGGATTAAGCATGGGAATTGCCGGGATTCCGTGGTGGACAACCGACATTGGCGGCTTTTTTGGCGCATGGGTGGATGACCCGAAGTTCCATGAACTTCTTATCAGATGGTTCGAGTATGGAACCTTCTGTCCGGTTATGCGGCTTCATGGCGTTCGCTGGCCCATGCAGCCACAGGTTGGGACAAGTGGCGGGGCAACCTGTGTGTCTGGGGCACCCAACGAAGTCTGGAGCTATACACCTGAGGTATATGAGATTCTGAAGAAGTACCTGTTCCTTCGTGAAACAATGAAACCATATATCACTGAAGTAATGAAGGATGCACATGATAAAGGTACACCCGTCATGCGGCCGCTCTTTTATGATTTCCCGGCAGATCAGGAATGCTGGGACTGCGAGACAGAATACATGTTCGGACCGGAGATTCTGGTTGCGCCTGTCATGCATGAAGGAGAACGTAAGCTTTCAGTATATTTCCCAAAAGGAGCTACATGGAAGAATTACTGGACAGGGGATATCTACGAAGGAGGATCAAGGGTAGAGGTTCCGGCTCCGCTTGAGCAGATTCCAGTGTTCACAAGGAATGGGTTCTGCTTCGAATAACATACTGATGCAGGGATTCTCATCTTTCTGTATGTGCAGGGAAAAACATGATGGATGGGAATCCCTTCTTTATAGCAGGTAAGCAATATGTCCAAGAAGAGTGTTTTTGCATATAGTGGTCCGGTATTTACATGGGGAAGTAAAGCGTTTGACCTTATGCTTGTTTCAATCTGGTGGATTCTTGGAAGCCTGCCGATTGTCACAATTGGGGCATCAGCAGCGGCAATTTATGATGCTGTTTCCAGGTCTGTAGTGGAAGACAGAGAAAGTGTGACCGAACGTTTCTGGGCTACCTGGAAAAATTCGTTAAAAATAGGAAGTCTGCACGGACTGTCCAGCTTTTTGCTGTCGGCTTTGTTTCTGCTGAATTTTGGGATAAGCAGTAAATTATTCCATGGACATGTGCAATGGTTATTATGTGCACTTTATCTGGTACTGTTTCTGGCAGTCATGGCAGTCTGCTGCTATCTGTTTCCGCTGATATCGAGATATCGTATGCCTTTTGGATGGTACTTAAAACCGGCAGTATTTTGTACCTATCATTATCCTCTGCAAACAATAGCAGGGATTGCATTGTTGATGGCAGGATATTATGCAGTATATCGGTTTCCGCTGACTGTTCTTCTGGTTCCCGGGTTTTTCACCTGGTTTTTGAATGGCTTGGTTGAAAAGAAAATCCGGTCTTTTCAGGGTGGACAAGAATAATTATCTTTGCAATTGGTGAATTTGCATTAAAATAAGAACCATGTGAATGACTGCAGAATGGGGAGGAGCAGGTGAACTGGAAGGGTGCATATAAAAGGAGTCGTATCAAAAGTCCAGGTGGATTTCTGAAGCGATTTATAAGGGCTCTCCGTACCAACTATTTTCTGAGAGTATCCATCATCATGATGTTCTCACTTGTTGGAGCATCCATGGCCTTCCTGTTTTATCTTCAAACACAATATCTGCAGTATCTGATTGAAAATTCTACACAGACAGATAAAGTTCTTCTCAACACTGAGGAGAGTACAATCAGAAGAAATATCGATAACGTCATACAAGTTGGGGCAAAGTTATCCCTGAATGCTGATTTGATAGAGTCGGCAACTGCGCTGCGGGAAGATCCGGACGACACACTTTCAAAGCTGACGCTGAGACATGAGCTGGAACAGACTTTTAAGGAGAGTGGAGGAGAACTGATTAACGTTCTGCTTATGACTGCCGATGGGAACATCCTTTTTCAAAGGAACCGTGTGATCGGTAACTTGACCGGGACTGAAGCATATTGGAATCAGAGCAATGAGCGATTGCTTGAAAACCTTTCAAGTAAATTGTTTGATCAGTTGGAGCAGAATACCGTTCCGAAGTGTGTCTGGACCACTGAACCGAATCAGTTTATCTTTCATACTCAGGAGGCGCCTGTATATACCTGCAGAAATATGATCAATATTGCATTCTCCCTTCCGGGAAATACGTCGCCTGATCAGGTTGACTCCATCCTTGTCCTGAGTTTTGAATTGTCTTCTGTAAGCGCTTTTTTCAGTCAGATTACGGGCATGTCGAATAACTATACAGATACGTATATTACGGATCAAAACGGATATTTGGTGTATGCTCCTGAATCTGGGATGGTTGGGAGGAGATTGGAAAATGTCGCGCCTGAGGGGAAATATCGAATTGTATCGACTGAAATTGATAAAACAGGATGGAACCTCAATATTGCATTGGATGTAGAAAGATTAAACGGGATCATCCGTATGCGATACCACAAAGGCGTCACGGTCCTGCTCCTGGCGATCTTGTTAATCAGTGCAGTTCAATTTGTTATGACAAGAAGAGCGCTCTCTCCAATTCGAAGTATCCAAAAAGCGATGAATAGTGTCAGAAAGGGCGTGTGGAAAACGCGGATTGAGATCAAAGGGGAGGACGAAATATGGAAACTCGCTGAAAATTACAATGAGATGGCTGATGCATTGGAAGAATGGAAAGAGAAAAATGCGCGTCAGAATGAGGAACAGATTCAGGCAGTCAGGAAGACCGCGGATGCGCAGATGCATGCACTGGAATCTCAGATCAATGCCCATTTTCTGTGTAATACGCTGAATGCGATTAACATGAGTGCTGCGGAACAGGGGAACGAGGAAGTATCTGAGATGCTGAGAAAGCTATCCGATATTATGCGTTATGCTTACTCAAGCTCGACGGGGGCGGTAACGCTTGGAGATGAAGTACACTGGGTTACACAGTACCTTGCGCTACAGAAGTTTCGACTGATGGATCGGTTTGATTATCGGGTTGAATTTCCGCCTCAGTATCTGGAATGGCCGTGCTGCAAGTTGTTTCTTCAGCCGTTCGTTGAAAATTCAATCCGACACGGGTTTGTAGAGAAGGAAAAGGACTGTTTTATCAGCGTAACGGGACGAATGGGGAAAGATGGCAGAATGGAAATCCTCATTGAAGATAATGGCTGCGGGATGAGTGATGATCAGAGTCATGCCGTACAGGAAAAGTTGTCTGCCGCAGTATTTATCCATATGGAGGGCACCGGGATCGGGCTTGAGAATGTTGCTGCAAGGTTGAGAATTTTTTACGGAGAAAGATTGGAGATCCGGTTTTGGACGGAGGAAGGGAAGGGGACCCGGTTTCTTCTTGAACTGCCTCTGCCTCATAGTTTTTTACAGGATGACGCTGAAGAAGAGTATCTGTAGTGGGACGGTTCCTGGATAGAGGTTTTGGTGAATGAAGATCGTGATTGCAGAAGACGAGCAGAGAGCGAGAGAAGGCCTCAGGGAAATGATTCGGTCTCTCGGAGAAAACTATCAGATTGTCGGTTTGGCGTCGAATGGAAGAACCGCATTGGAAATGATTCAGGAACAGCATCCAGATGTGGTTTTTACGGATATCAAAATGCCATACTTGTCCGGAATTGAGCTCATTGAGGCCGCAAGAAGTCAGAACTATCATACGCATTTTGTGCTTGTGAGTGCTTATGCCGAGTTTGAATATGCGCGGGCAGCCATGCAGCTTGGATGCGATGACTATATTCTGAAGCCACCTATGAAGGACGAATTGAAGAGAGTTCTTTTAAAAATTGAAACGAATGGAACAGGAGGGCGGGAGGAAACTACAGAAAGCTTGCGAGGACAGTTTCCGGAAGCGCATCCGTTGGTGAAGAGCACACTGGATATAATTGAGAGTGGATACAAGTGCAATCTTAATCAACAGCACATTGCCGAGCAGCTGAACATTACACCTGAATATTTGAGCTATCTTTTTGCAAGAGATGTTGGTCAGACGTTTTCAAAGTTTATCAAGAGTTACCGGATTAGCCGTGCCCTTCTCCTGCTGAAGGAAGGCGGTGTAACTCTAAAAGATGTGGCTTATGAAACTGGTTTTACAGACAGAAAGTATTTCAACAAAGTATTCCATGAGGTGATGGACATGACACCGTCGGAATATATAGATTCACTTAATCGGTAAGCTCTGATGCAGGGAAGAACCGAAGCCGGTCAGACCAGGTACCTTTCCCTTACCTTCTCAACCTCTGCTTGCCCCAGCCCGTACTCTTTCTCAAAATACCCCTCATATCCGCCGCAGGTCTTCCGGATGGTTTCCAGAATTTCCAGGCCGATCTTCGGGGAGACACCATGCTGCAGCTGCAGGAGGGCTTCCCGTTCCGGGTGCTGTCGAATGACAGCCTGGTCTTCTTCCATGTGCCGCCGGATGACATCGCGGCGGTAATAATTGCTGAGCAGGTAATCCTGAAGGACGGTCTGCTCCGGTACGCCAAGCAGCAGGAGGAGAATCATTGCGGAGACGCCCGTGCGGTCTTTTCCGGTTGCACAATGAAACAGGACAGGAACATTCCCGCTGATCACTTCCTGCATCAGGATGTGAAAAGCCTCGTTGTGAAACGGCATCATCTGATAATACCTGTGCATATTCTCAATCTGAGTGAGACCGGCTTCCCCAAGAAGCTTCATTCCCGCCGGTGAAAAATCAATCTCCTCGCCGCCGGCGGACACAACACCGCTGTGCTGCAGGATTGTAACGCCTGGCAGAACAGGATCCGGCTTTTTGGCAGCTTCCTCCTTAGTTCGCAGATCAAGCAGCGTGCGGATGCGGAGCGATTTCAGGAAGGCAAGCTCTTGAGCATTCATCTTGTAGAGGCCGCCGCTTCTGTAAAAACAGCCCCGGCGAATGGTTCGCCCGTCTGAGGACCGATACCCGCCCAGATCTCTGAAATTGATCTCGTCCCTCACAGGGAAGGGATTTCGTTCTGACGCTTGCTGTATTTCTGATTGATCTAACAATTCTGACATTCCTGATATCACCGTTATCTGAACCCTTTGAATTCCATTGTTTTCACGCGAAAAATATTATAGAGCATGGCACATTGCGGATCAATCTTGATCGATCGTGTAAAATTCCATCGCGCTGCGGAGCAAATTTTGGTATAGTGCAGGAGGTGGTTTCAGCGGGTGCAGGATGCTGCCTTCCAACAACCTTATGGGGCTTGATGCGTTGAAAGAGCCGCCATGCAGTGAGAAATCGGGGCAGCTAGAAGAGGATGCTGCCTTTCCTGAATCTGGGCGGCAGTGACAGATATCGTATAGAAAAATGACAGAGAACAAGCATTCACAGAACAGGGATTCTGATTCCATAAACAAGGAGCGTCTCCTGGAGCGGATTCTGGATATCGGGGAGCTGATGCTTCAGTCCGGGGCGGAGATCAACCGGGTGGAGGACACGCTCTGCCGCCTGGGGCGCGCATATGGTGCGACACCGGATGTGTACGTCATCGTTTTCAGCATTGCCATCACGCTTCGTTTTTCGGACGGCGTGACGGTGACGCAGACGAGGCGCGTCGGGGACAACGACAACATTGACTTCGAAAGGCTGGACAGACTCAATGACCTGTCGAGACGCTGCTGCAGCTCGCCGATGACAGTATCAGCGCTCGAGAGGGAGATTGACCGGATCCGGCAGAGAACAAATCCCGTGTGGATTCTGATTCTTGGCAATGCACTCGGCGCCTTCAGCTTTTCCGTCTTCTTTGGCGGGAGCGTACCGGACGGGCTTGCAGCGGCACTCTTCTCGCTTCTGATCGTTCTGCTCCAGTGCACGCTTGGGAAGTACTCCACCAACCGGATTCTGTATACGATGGTTGTTTCAGCCATCGTCGGACTGGGGATCGGCGCGATCTGCCGGGTCGTCCCGTATTTCAGCAGGCCGATGATCATGATCGGTGACATCATGCTGCTGAACCCCGGCATCACGATGATTAATGCCGTCCGGGAAATGATGGTCGGCAACACCATTTCAGGTGAGATCAGGCTGATTGAAAGCTTCACCTGGGCGCTCGCCCTCGCAGCCGGATTCATGCTTGCGATTCACATGACGGCATGAGGTGACAGACGCGGGTGTGGCTGCTTTGCTGAAGCCGCGGGCGTGCCTGCTTTGCTGAAGCCGCGGGCGTGCCTGCTTTGCTGAAGCCGCGGGTGTGGCTGTTTTGCCGAAGCTGAAGACGTGGCTGTTTTGCTGCAGCTGTCTACATGCTTTGGTATGATGAATGCAGGATCGATCAGTGGTATAATTACGGTGACTGCAGGCGCAGAAATACAAGAAGATGGTGTTTTCGATTTGCGGCCGGCCAAATCCCGAAGACTGAGGAACACATGGAATTCCGAAAGAGGGAACCAGACAGGAGGTATATGATGACAAAACAGGAAATCAAAGCAGAAGTAGAGAAGATGATCGCGGCACCGTCCTGCTGCCCGGAGCTGAAGACGGAAGGAGAAGCGTATCTGAAGGCTTTCGGAACAGCCGGGGAGAAGGCTGCGGCAGAGTCCCTGATCAGGGAGATGAAGGAAGACGTCACATCGATCGACGACCTGATCGCATTCGCAGGATCTGAGGAAGGAAAGCAGGTCTTCGGAGCGGACGGAGCCGCGAAGATGACCGAGGATGCGAAGGCGGCAAAGAGCCACGGCGAGAAGTACTGCATCTGCCCGGCCTGTGCAGCGGGCGGAAAACTCCTTGACCATGAGGCGGATTTATTAAAATAATCGCGGAACAGACTGCCCGGAGGTTTGACTGCCCGGGCAGTTTTCATAGATTCCTGTCGGAGGGTTCGATATGCTGACTGTCACTGAGCTGGTGCAGCTTCTCATGGCATTTACAGGGTCCATGGGCTTTGCGATTCTGTTTCATATCGGCAGAAAGAGTCTGCTCCCGGCAGCCCTGGGAGGGGCGCTGGCGTGGCTGGTCTATCTGGCGGTTATCCACGCAGGGAAGGGATATATGATTGCCTCATTTCTCGGAGCCGTATTCTGCGGACTGTGGAGCGAGCTGTGGGCAAGAAAACTCAGGCAGCCGGCGACGGTGTTCCTGATATCGGCAGTCATTCCGCTGATCCCCGGAAATGCGCTTTACCAGACGATGAACAGTCTTGTGACCGGGGAGATGCATGCCGCATGGAAATGGGGCATCGCGACGGTTCTGACGATGGTATTTGTCGCCATGGGAACGAGCTTTGTGGCGGCTGTCTTCATCATGAAGGAACGGATTTCGGATAAAAGGCGTACGCAAGACAGCGGGAGGCAGAGTTGATGCCCTCGGATGATTTATCCAGGCAGTAATGCTGAAAAACATAAAAGATCACGAAAACGGAGCAGGCATGGGCGGCACAGACGAGCCAGACATGTACAAGAGGGGCTGTGGCGGAAAAACAACCGGACACACAGAGATGTCTGTGGGAAACAGATCAGGAGGAAAATATGGCGCAGGATACAGACAAGTCGCTGAGACAGCAGGTGATCTACCAGATTTTTACAAGAAACTACAGGAGCGGAAAGCTGAAGGATGTGGAGCGGGATCTCGATCGAATCCGGGATCTCGGTGTCGATATCATCTATCTGCTTCCGGTACAGCCGTCCGGCGTTCTGCACCGGAAGGGATCAATGGGATCGCCGTATGCCATCTCGGACTATCGCGCGGTCGATCCGGCGATCGGAACAATGCAGGATTTTGTGGAGCTGACCGAATCCGCACACCGGAAGGGGCTGAAGGTGATGCTGGATGTGGTCTACAACCACACGTCACCGGACTCGATTCTGGCCAAGTCGCACCCGGAATGGTTCTTCCACAAGGCGGATGGCTCTCTCGGAAACCGGATCGGAGACTGGTGGGATGTTGTCGATCTGGATTATGAAAGCTCGGAGGCACTCTGGGATTACCAGATCGAAACGCTGAAGATGTGGGCAAAGTATGTGGATGGCTTCCGCTGCGACGTGGCGCCGATGGTGCCGCTGGCATTCTGGAAGCGTGCCCGCACAGAAGTGGAGCAGGTCCGGCCGGGCTGCATCTGGCTGGCGGAGGCGGTCGAGCCGGAGATGGTGATCGCAAACCGGAAGGCTGGCGTACCGACCTCCTCCGACAGTGAGCTGTACCAGGCATTTGACATCTGCTATGACTATGATACTTACAACTGGCAGAAGGCCGCTCAGACGGGCTGCATGTTCTTGCCGGGCGGAGCGGTGAGGGTTTCGGGTGAACGTGCAGGATTTCTGAAGGAATATCTGAACCGTGTCAACTTGCAGGAGGGCATTCTTCCCGAGAACTATGTCAAGCTCAGATGTCTTGAGAATCATGATCGCCCGCGGGCGGCAGAGCTTGTGCCGGATGAACGTGCGCTCAGAAACTGGACGGCGTGGCAGTATTTTGAGAAGGGAACCGCCATGGTCTATGCCGGACAGGAGTTTGAGGTGACACATCACCCGACACTGTTCGACCGCGATCCGGTCGACTTCGAGACGGGAAAGGATCTGTCCCCGTTGATGCGAAAGCTTCGCGCGATCAGGCAGCAGGACCTGTTTGCGGATTCCTCCTTCGAGGCGGAGGAGGTGGCCGGCGATGTGATCTTCGCGGTCAGAGAGAGGCGGGGAAATGGATCACCGGCAGGGGAGGCAGCGGAGAAAGCTTCCATGCCAGGGGACTGCCGTGACCGAATCGTAGGCCTGTTCAGCACGCTCGGCAGCGCCAAGGCCGTGCAGGTCGATCTGCCGGACGGAACCTATACAGACCTGATCAGCGGCAGAAGCGTGGATGTTTTTGAACACACGGTCCGGCTTACCGGGGAACCAGTCATTTTCTTCTGCTGAAAGCAGGGCAGCCAACCCGGCTGCCATCGTCCCGGAGGGCATCCGCCCGGCTGGCCTCGCCCCGGAGGGCAGCCCACCGGGCTGGTCATCGTCCGGGCCTCGCCCCGGACAACAGCAAAGCCGTCAACGAGGGCTGACAGTCATGTACCTGCGGCGCACGCCTAAAACGCAGATCACCAGGACAATCGGGAAGCCGATGCCTGAAAGGACGCCCATCTGCAGGTTGTCGCCTGCGCGCTGAGAGACATTGCCGATGATGGAAGGGCCGAGAGAACCGCCCAGGTCTCCGCCGAGCGCGAGCAGCGCGAAGAGGGCGGTGCCGCCCTTCGGGAGAATCCGCGACGAGATGCTGATCGAACCCGGCCACATGATTCCGACTGAGAAGCCGCTGACTGCGCAGCCGATCAGACCCAGAACCGGATTCTTCGACAGACCGGCGATGAGGTAGCAGACCAGGCACAGGATACCGGAAGCCGTCATAAAGGTTGTCAGGTTGACCTTCTCCCCGAACTTGCCGTAGAGGACGCGGCTGAGCCCCATTAGTGCTGCGAAGCCGCAGGGACCGGCGAGGTCTCCGACCGACTTGGAGACATGCAGGGCTGATTCTGCAAATGCAGATGCCCATTGTGCCATCGCAAGCTCGGAGGAGCCGGCGCAGACCATCAGCACGATAAAGATCCAGAACAGCTTTGTCTTCAGCAGTTCTCCCATGGACATCCCCTCTCCGTCCTCCACCAGCTTTTCAAGCGGGCAGACCGCGAAGTTGAAGACATTTAAGAGCGGGACGGCGGACCAGATGACAGCCAGGATGCGCCAGTTCCGGATTCCAAACAGAGTAAAGAAGAGGGTGGAGCCCAGAATGACACCAACCGAACCCCAGCAGTAGAAGGAATGCAGGAGACTCATGACGGAAGCCTTATTCTCAAACGGACAGGCCTCCACAATCGGACTTCCGATGACCTCAGTCAGACCGCTTCCGACTGCATAGATGACGACACAGACCAAGATTCCGATAAAGGGATCCGGCGTCAGATCCGGTACAAATGCCAGACAGAGCAGGCCGAGCCCGGAGGTGATTTCTGCCGCGATTGCAGCGGCGCGGTAGCCCATGCGGTCTGTAACCTTTGCGCATATGGCATCTGTGACCAGCTGTGTGGAGAAGAAGCAGGTCGAAATGAGTGCCAGCTTTGAGAGCGTGATCCCGTAGGACCGGCTGAAGGTCACATAGAGAAGCGGGACAAAATTCGAGCAGATCGCCTGTGTGATAAAGCCGAGATAGCATGCAAGCAGTGTTCTCCTGTATTTTCTTTTTATATTCATTTGTCTTGTCTGAATCTCCCGTGGGGCGTTTTTTGCTTCATTCAATCGTACGATCATACTACGATACTATATCCCTGTTCCGCAAGTGCACCTTCCAGAAAAATAGTTGGAGCCGATAACAAAATAGTTGTTTACACATGCTTAATCTGCTATAGTGAAGCTAAGAAAAAAGGGAAACCTGGGAAGGGTGAAAAAAGATAAAAAGGAGGGTGATTCGATGGTAAGAATACTGGCAGCAGACGGACTGGATGCCTCTGCAGTCCGCAAGCTGGAGGAACGCGGATACGAGGTCCTGCAGCAGCACTATGAACCAGATGAGCTTGGGAAGGCACTCGAGGATGTCGATGTGCTGCTCGTCCGCTCTGCAACAAAGGTACGTGAGCCGGTCATCGACCAGGCAGTGGCGGCAGGCCGGCTGAAGATGATCATCCGCGGAGGCGTCGGTATGGACAACATCGATGTCGACTATGCCCGCGGCAAGGGACTGACCGTTGCAAATACCCCGAACGCATCGAGCGCTGCCGTCGCAGAGCTGGCGATTGCTCATATGCTGGCAGTCTCCCGTTTCCTGTATATCGCGAATGTCACCATGCGCGAGGGAAAGTGGGAGAAGAAGGCGTACAAGGGCGTAGAGCTGAGCGGCAAGACTCTCGGGCTTGTCGGGCTCGGCCGCATCGGGATGGAAGTCGCAAAGCGCGCCGAGGCGCTCGGGATGAATGTCATCTACACGAACCGTTCCGGCCCGCACATCCATGTCCTGTACCCGTGGAAGACGAAGGATGAACTGCTGGCAGAATCGGACTATGTCTCGCTTCATATGCCGGCAGTCAAGGGGGCACCTCCTGTCATCGATGCGGAAGCCATCAGTAAGATGAAAGACGGCGCGTACCTGATCAATACCGCCCGCGGTGCGCTGGTGGACTCGGCTGCACTGTGCGACGCACTCGACTCAGGAAAGCTGGCCGGTGCCGGGATTGACGTCTATCCGGAAGAGCCCTGCAAGGACGAGCGCCTTCTGCACCATCCGAAGGTCTGCATGACCCCGCACATCGGCGCTTCCACGAAGGAAGCTCAGAGAAGAATCGGGGAAGAGATTGTAAAACTCGTGACAGAGAAGTTCGGATGACTGTGAGACTGGCCATGCCAGAGGAGACCCCGGAAGAACACCAGAGCTATGCTTCTTTCCAAGAGCAGGCTTTCTGCGCGTGACACCCCCTTGCCCCGCCAGAAGAGTGTGAAGGCTGTCCGTACAGGGCAGCATCACTCTCCCGGCGGGGCTTTTGAGCCTTTGGTTTCCGGTAGAAAAATGTGGTGGCGTCTTGTTGCTCTCTGTGCTATATTACGAGTTAGATGATAGCTCGCCGGTCATGACGGCTAGAATATTATGAGCGTATATATTTAGCCTCCGCAAACGACGGGGCGCTCCGGCGTAGAATATCGTTTACGTGTAAGGAAGCCTGCCTGTTGGCAGGCTTCCATTTTTTTAGAGGGGGAAAAAACATCGTGAATGGAGTACTTCGGATTGGACTGATTGGCATGGGCAGGATCGGAAAACTACACGGAAGCAATCTTCAGAGCCTTGTAAAAGGGGCAGAAATTGTCTGTGCGGCAGACCTGTATCTGGATGAGGACAAGGAGCGGTGGGCGAAGAGTGTCGGAATTGCCCGTTGCAGCAGAGATCCGGAGGATATATTCGAGGATCCGGACATTGACGCAGTGTTCATCTGCTCATCCACAGATACGCATGCAGACTTCATTGTGCGGGCTGCGAAAGCTGGAAAAAATATATTCTGTGAAAAGCCGATTGCTGTGAACGTGTCAGATATCAACAGGTCACTCCGGGCAGTTGAGAAGGCTGGGGTGAAGCTGCAGGTTGGCTTTGTGCGCCGCTTTGACAAAAGCCATAAAGCTGTCCACGATGCGGCCGCATCCGGGAAAATCGGAAAAGTATATGTGGTGAAGGTGTGTTCGCGTGATCCGGAGGCACCGCCGATGTCCTATGTTGAAAAGTCTGGCGGCATCTTCATGGACATGATGATCCACGATTTTGATATGGTCCGCTATCTGTCCGGCAGCGAGGTGACAGAGGTCTATGCGGCAGGCGGATGTCTGGTGGATTCTCATTTCGCAGACTACGGAGATGTGGATACGGCGATCGTGACGCTCCGGTTTGAAAACGGCGCACTTGGAGTGATCGACAACTGTCGCCAGGCACCCTATGGCTATGACCAGCGTGTCGAGGTACACGGGGAGAAGGGCTGCGTGAGAGATGAAAATCAGCTGGAAGACGAAGCCCGGCTGGCTACGGCTTCCGGAACGCTGGGCGCGAAGCCAACCTGGTTTTTCCTGGAACGCTACAATGACGCGTTTGTGGAAGAAGAGCGGGCTTTCGTGAAAGCCTGTCTGAGCGATGCACCGGTTCCGGTCGGAGGAAAGGATGGTCTGAAAGCCGTTCTGATCGCGAAAGCTGCCAGAAAATCACTTGAAACGGGAAGACCGGTCCGTCTGGACGACCCGGATGTCACCTCAGACTGACAGGTTTCAATGTATGCGCAGAGGGATAAGGTAATATACCGGCAGTACAGCCAAAAACGGAGGAAATATGGACGATCTGAATGAAGTGAGAAATGTGTCGGAGGCGGCATACCGTTTTCTGAGCAGCATAAATCCAAAGGACTGCCAGGATGGTCATTATGATCTTCCAGATGGCGTGTTTGCCAATATTCAGACCTATATGCCAAAGCCGAAGTCTGAAGGAACCTTTGAAGCGCACAGGAAATACATCGATATTCAGTACATCATCTCAGGGCATGAGATCATCTCCGTAGAGTCACTGGAGACCATGAGGGCGGGGACGTGCATCCGCAGGTATGGTGAGACCGGCGACATCGAGCTGTATGAAGGAAACAATAAGGGTAAGGAATACCAGCTGGGACCAGGAGACTTTCTGATTCTCTTCCCGAAGGATGCCCACATGCCAGGAGTCTGCGAAGGAACGCCTGAGAAGGTGCAGAAGGCGGTTGTGAAGGTGCCATATCTGGATGAATTATGATGTAGTGTGAATGATGATGAGCAGTAATAATGAAGGGATAATTCAGATGCCTGAAAACGATTAGAATACAACTGCGAAGGAGCAATGCATTCTTCAACCATCCGGTTATTTTCAAAAAACTCTGGGTTCTTCATGCAATCATGCCATTTGGAATAACTGGAAATGCTTTTTTCTTTTGATAGCAGGGTATTTTGGCGTATAAAAAGGATTACCTATTGACAATATACACCCCGCCTGAAAAGTGCGAAGGCTGTCCCTGTCCGTACAGGGCAGCACCACTCTCCCGGAGGGGCCTTTGCTATGCGACAACCCAGATACGTAAAGAAAGATAAAGCTCATTGTAGAGACTGTGGAACGGTATATCGATCAGAAGCCCCAGGTATAAATATATCGGACTTCAGACCTTCTGAACGCAGATAGGTTTGGATACGGGTCAGAGCGGCACCGATCAGAGCTGCTTTTTCACCAAAGCGACCTTTGTATATGTGATAATTCAAATTTCTGAAGGTTGTAGTGGATTCTATATATGATCGAATGTTCTCAAAATCACTTCTGGACAGATATTTAGATAAAGTACCACTTAGAATGATATCCCCGCAGATGACCATTCTGGCGTTGTCGATGAAGGAAGCGAGATCTTTTAGGTATTCATCCCATATTTCTGTTTCCATGCGTGCTCCGGCCGCTTTATTTTCAAAAAATACTTCCAAGTTTTCTCTTGAGGAACGTTTGATTGAGTTCGCTGATATATAAGCATCGGCACAGCCTTTCTTCCCGCAGTAACAAATATCGCCATTTGGATGAAGAATCATATGCTCATAGGCGCCGGAAGACAGATTCTCTGTGTGGATAACCTGACCGCCGATGATAACTGCTGTTCCAACATAGGTATTCAAAGAGATAAAAATTCCTGTCTGAATCTGCTGGAGACTCCATAGCTCAGCTAGTGCCGCAACCTCTGCGTCGTGGACAAGGGAGATGGGATAGCTGATTCCTTTACTGAAGCTCGATCTAGTAAAAGAGGTACTGTTCAACAGTTTTCCGAAAAAAACATGCTCTCCATCCGGGGCAACGATTCCCTGCATGCAGATTGTGATTCCAAGAACCGTGGATTTTCCGACATGAAGGGAGTCAATGACGCGGCTAAGGACATTGCGGTAAATTGAAAAATAGCTTTCAGAGTCTAAGAAGCTGATTTCGATCGATTCTTCCTTAATGACATCCCCAATCAGGTTCACAACAGCGATATTCAGGCGGTCAGCCAATACTTCTACGCCAATCGCGATGCGAGCGGTTTCGTTAAAGTGATACAGAACTGCTGGTCGGCCGCCGGTTGAGGCTTTAGAAGAACTGCAGATGATTTTCCCCTCGGACATAAGTGCGTTTAGACACTTCGTAATTGTGGGAAGACTAATGTGGAGATGGTACGCGATGGACTGCTTGGTAATACCGTTATTTTCATAAATGAGACGGTACACCTGAGATTTATTAAAGTTCTTGATTTCGTTTGTTGTATTATTCAAAATCGCTCCCTCCTATTTTATCTTTGTATTCAGATAGCGTTTCAGATTCTCATCCCCAAAAGCCGAGCTGAAATCACAATAACCACATCTATATAATAAAATATATTCATAAAACTGACTGCACAATGTTTTATAAAATATATTGAAAAAACTTTATATAACAAAAAATTGTACCAATATTTTGTTGTTTTATTTGAATAGAACGGCAATAGCAGAGTAACAAACCCTATGGTAAGATTCAATCAACAAAGGTAATGTAAGTACTTTAATAAAATGAATTTACATTACCTAGCAGCGAAAAGCGATTTTTATACAAAGGAGGATGCTATGAAGACACGAGTAGCAAAGAAACTGATGGCTGTTGCTGGCGCATTCGCAATGGGAATAATGGCGTGCGGCGGTAATGTTTATGCAGAATCGACGGAGGCTTCCACACAGGCGGAAGCAGAGGAGTTAACATCAGACAAGCCATATGATATTGGAATGACAGTCGCTGATTTAACGAATCCGATCTGGGCCGAGGTTTGCAATGAGGTTGAGAAGAAGGGCGAAGAAGCAGGAAGCAAAGTGACTGTAGAAGCAGCAAATAATGATCCGTCTACGCAGGTTTCACAGGTAGAAGATTTCATTCAACAGAAGAAGGACGCCATAATTATTCAGGCTATTGATATCAATTCCGTTGACGATGTCCTGAAAAAAGCGCAGGATGCAGGGATTATGGTTATGTGTTATGGCGTACACACCAAAACATATGATATTTCGCTGACAAATGATAACGCTGGTGCTGGAAAGATTATCGGTGAGAGAACTGGAGAATTTATCAATGACAATTATGATGGAAAGGCGCAGGTTGGCCTTCTCACATTCTACGAAAACCAGGAATGTAAGATTCGAGGCGAGGAGATGAAGAAGGCGCTAGCGGAGGTAGCACCGGATGCTGAGGTTGTAGCGGAGGACTCATGCGTTGTTGCTGACAAGGCTATGACGATCGTTGAAAACTGGCTGCAGCAGTATCCTGATATGAAGGCAATCATGTCGATCGGCGATGGTGGTGGAATTGGAGCAAATCAGGCGGTAAAGGCAGCCGGGAAGGCAGACGGATTCGGAATATTTGCGATTGATGGGACTATTGAGGCTCTTCAGCTCATGGCGAATGGTGATCCGATCAAGGAAGAAATCGCTTTCGGAGCGGGCTGGCAGCTTGGTGACGAAGTCATTACGGTTTGCATCAATGCATTGAATGATGGAATTGACAACCCGGAACAGCTTACTCCTACTGAAGAAATTGATCTGAGTAACTTGAAAGATCGTATCGCAGAATGGGGATATGAGGATCAGATTGATCTGTCCAAATTGCAGTGATTCCTGGAGAAAGTACATTATCATAAGGGACTGATTTCAACAAGGGGCTCCTGCGTTCTGATATGCTGTCGTAAACAGAACACCACTTTGGCAAGGAGCCCTTCGTATATAGTAGCTGCAGAGGTGCATCATGACAGGCTCGGAAGAAAATATTCTGGAATTTAATGACGTAGTAAAAAGCTATCCTGGCGTTATGGCACTGAGTCATGTCAGCCTCGCTTTTCGCAAAGGAGAAGTCCATGCGATTGTCGGAGAGAACGGCGCAGGTAAATCTACACTGATAAAGATGACAACAGGTGCTGTAATACCGACATCAGGCTCCATCACAATTGACGGAGAGAGGTTCACGAGGCTGAGTCCCGCAAAGGCCAGAGAGAAAGGGGTGGCAGTTATCTACCAGGAATTCAATCTGGTCAATGAACTGTCGATTGCGGAAAATATATTTTTAGGAGATCCAATCGCTTTACATGGCTTTATCAACAAGAAGGCGATGGTGAAAAAAAGCCAGGAAATATTTGATATGCTTGGGATCAATGTGAATGTGATGAGTCAGGTCAAAGATCTTACGACAGGTTATAAGCAGTTGGTTGAGATCGCCAAAGCATTCACACATGATGTGAAAATATTGATTATGGATGAACCGTCCGCATCGCTGACAACAAACGAAGTTGATACATTGTTTAGCATTATCCATAAGCTTGAATCAAAGGGAGTGACAGTTGTCTATATATCCCATCGTCTGGAAGAAATATTTGAGATTTCAGACAGAGTCAGTGTTCTGAGAGACGGACATATGATTGGAACCTACCCGACTGCTTCTAAAACAAAGGATCAACTGATTTCTCTGATGGTTGGGAGACAATTCAGTGAACAGTTCCCGGATCGGTCTGGTAGTACGGAGGAAGAGGTTGTATTGAGGGCGGAACATCTATCAGGCCCCAAAGTCAAGGATGCGTCTTTTACCCTGCGAAAGGGAGAAATCCTCGGTTTTGGAGGGCTTGTAGGTGCGGGAAGAACCGAAACAGTTCAGCTGATTTGCGGGATCAACAGGCTGACAGGGGGAAAGATCACATATAAAGGAAAGGACTTTGTCGCCAGAGATCCGTTGGATGCCATTAATAAAGGAATTGTCATGGCACCGGAAGACAGAAAAGAACAGGGCCTCATGCTTCACATGAGCGTTGGCGAGAATATAGCTTTTCCGAGTTATCATGTTTGTTCGAAGCTAGGTTTTATCAATTTCAGTAGAACAAATCAGATTATCAGAAAATATATAGAATCTTTATCAATCAAAACACCTTCACAGGAGCAGTTGGTGAGAAATCTTTCCGGCGGGAATCAACAAAAGATTGTTCTGGCAAAATGGCTGGCGCGTGATCCCGAAGTGATCATTCTGGATGAGCCAACACGAGGGATTGATGTAGCAGCCAAGGCAGAGATCTATGAAATCATGGTGAAGCTGGTCGAGTCTGGGAAGTCGGTGATAATGATTTCTTCGGATATGGAAGAGCTTCTCGGAATGTCTGACAGGATCGTTGTTTTTTGTGAAGGAAAAGTTACAGGAGAACTGAAGAAGAGTGAGTTCTCGCAGGAAAGTGTGCTTTCACTTGCTTCCGTGAACAATTCAACAGAGAAAGAGCACAAGTATGAATAAAACAAATGGATCACGATCGAATGCTGTAAAAAAGTGGATCAATCATAATGTAATTGTTTTTGCATTTCTTGGAATCTTCGTGATATTCAGCATTATCTCCCCGACATTCTTGAATGTCGATAATCTTCTTAATATCACAAGGCAAATATCGTTCAGAGGAATCGCTGCGGTCGGTATGACAATGGTCATCCTGACAGGTGGAATTGATCTTTCTATCGGATCTACGATTGAAATATTGAATATCGTATGTCCGACCCTGATGGTGTCATATGGGATGTCGCCATTCATGGCTATTCTGATCAGCTTCTGCCTGTCTCTGGCTGTAGGCCTTGCAAACGGAATTTTGATTACAAAAGCGCATATCCCTCCTATGATTGCAACAATGGCGTTTATGAATATCCTTTATGGAGGCGCATACATCATATCTGGTGGGCAACCTGTATTTGGATTCCCAGACTCTTTTGCGAAGATGGGTCAGGGCTATATTGGAGAGGTCCCCATCCCGACCGTAATCATGATTCTTACATTTGTCGCGGGAGGTATTATTCTTACAAGGACGACATTTGGCAGAAGTCTGTACGCAATCGGAGGTAACATGGAGGCTGCAAGGCTTTCCGGAATCAAGGTAGACCGTGTGCTGATTATTGCTTACATTATGGATTCTTTATTCACATGTGTAGCAGGCCTTCTGATGCTGTCAAGATTAATGTCCGGGACGCCGAACACAGGACGAGGGTTTGAGTTTGAAGTGATTACAGCAGTTGTTCTGGGAGGCGTATCTGTAAGCGGTGGCGCCGGGCGTCTGTTCGCTGTATTCTTCGGTGTTATGATCATCGGTGTCATGAACAATGGCCTGACGCTTATGGGGCTGAATACATACTGGCAGTATGTAATGAATGGCATCGTACTTGTGATTGCAGTGGGCCTGGATTACTACTCAAGAATACGTGCAAGTAAAGCAGCGAAAGCCTGATATTTTAGAGGTATAGGCAGAATCATGTTTCGGAGGCAGTTATGAAGAAAGTAATCCATATAAGAAAAACCGAACCAGTCGTTCTGCAGTGTACAGATCTGGTGTTTTGCCAGAAACCATACTGGTGCAATGCCACCCGGTATCAGCTGAAACTCAGTATTCTGCATCCAAGAATGTTTTTCTCATACGATGAAAAGGTAAAAAAGCAGCCTTGCATAGTTTTTCTAGCCGGTGGTGGTTGGACAGAAGTAGACCATAATGTTTGGCTCCCGGAGCTTGTCTACTATGTAAAACATGGATACATTGTTGCGAGTGTGTCGTATAGCCTTCCGGCTACCTGGTTCTTCAGGGAGATGTTGACCGACATCAAACAGTCGATTCGTTATCTACGCGCTCATGCCGAGGAGTGGAATATTGACCCAGAAAGGATTGCGGTTATGGGGGAGTCGGCAGGTGGACATCTGGCGGCTATGACTGCAGTAACAGGCGGCATGGAAGAATATGAGTCTGGAGACTATTTGGATCAAAGTTCGGAAGTAAAAGCAGCTGTATGCTTTTATCCGGCTGTAGATATGTACCACTTTGCGGCGCCGGGAACCGGGGATTTCCCAGACCAGTCACTGCTGCGTGGACACTTGCAGCCGCAGTCCGTTGCCGCAGGTGTGCCATACCTGAAAGAGTACCCGGAATTGGGCAGAGAAATGGATCCGCGAACGTTTATACAATCACATACGCCTCCGTTTCTGATCCTGCATGGGTCAGATGACTCCCAGGTACCAGAACAGCATAGTGAGCTTTTGTATCAGAAACTAATAGAAAGCGGAGTTCACGCGGATTTCTATGAGATTCAGGACGTTGATCATGCGGATGCGGCATTCATTCAGCCTGAAGTCAAGGATCTCGTTCTGGATTTTCTAAGAAATAATTTATAAAGAACAATCATCACCAGAGGAAAAACAGATGAAATTAACAATGAATGGGCTGAAGGACAAAGCGGTCTGGGAGAAAGCCGGTATAGATGTTCCAGACTATGATATACAGGGGCTTTACAATAAAACAAAAGCAGATCCGAGGTGGGTACACTTCGGAATCGGGAACATATTTCGGATCTTCATCGGAAGTATCGCGGATAAGCTGATCAGAGATAAAAAACTGGATACGGGCATCACTTGTGTGGAATCATTTGACTATGAGATCGTAGACAAGATCTATAAGCCATATGATAACCTGGAGCTTGGTGTGATTCTGAATGGAGACGGATCCTGCGAAAAGCGTGTACTGGCTCCTTTTGGAGAGGTGTTGAAAGCGGATTATACAGATGGGCGGGAGTGGAACCGGCTGAAGGAAGTATTCAGAGCAAGGACACTTCAGATGGTTTCTTTTACGATTACGGAAAAGGGATATGCGTTGACTGGTCTGGATGGAACTTACACGAGGGGAGTTCTGTCAGATATCAACAATGGACCTGAGAGATGCAGAGGAGCAATGGCCGTTGTTACTTCAATGCTGTATGGACGTTATCAGTCGAATGCGGCTCCGATTGCCCTTGTTTCGATGGATAACTGTTCCCACAACGGAGAACGGCTGATGAAAGCTGTCTTCACCATCTGTGATGAGTGGCTCAAAAAAGGGTATGTGGATGAGGGATTCCTAAACTACATCCATGATTCAGACAAGGTTGCTTTTCCGTGGACAATGATTGATAAGATTACTCCAAGGCCGGAGGATCGTATTGCTGCCATACTTACAGAGAATGGCGTAGAAGGAATGTCCTCGATCATCACTTCAAAGAAAACATTCATTGCGCCGTTCGGAAATGCCGAGAAGGAGCAGTATCTAGTCATTGAGGATACGTTCCCAAACGGACGTCCGCAGCTTGAGTCGGGTGGCGTCTATATGACAGATCGGGGGACGGTCAATAAGGCGGAACGGATGAAAGTCAACACCTGCCTGAACCCGATCCATACCGGGCTTTGCACCTATGATTGCATGCTCGGCTATGAATTGTTTGCAGATGGTATGAAGGATCCGCTGATTGCGGAACTTGCAAGGCAGATCGGCTATGTAGAAGGCCTTCCCGTCGTGGAGGATCCTGGAATCCTGTCACCGAAAACTTTTCTGGATGAAGTGATTCATGAACGGGTCTCCAATCCATATCTCGGTGATACATCACAGCGGATTGCAGTTGATATTTCACAGATGGTAGGCATACGTTTTGGAGAGACGATCAAATCATATGTGAAGCGGGATGGGACGGCAAGGAAGCTGACTGCAATTCCCCTTGCAATCGCAGGCTGGATTCGTTACCTGTTGGAGGTGGATGATAAGGGACAACATTTTGACCTCGCACCCGATCCAATGATCCCGGAACTTCAGAAGACTCTTGCAGGGCTGAAATTTGGGGATCCCTCATCGGTGGGAAACAGACTCAGGCCATTGCTGTCGAATGAAAATATCTTCGGAAGCAATCTCTATGATGATGGACTGGGTGAAAAGATTGAGAAAATGGTAAGTGAAGAAATTGAAGGACCGGGAGCCGTGAGACGAACACTTACGAAGTATCTGTTTGAGAACACTGTTCCGGAGACAATGACGCAGCAGGTTATGGTCAAACCGGGTGAGATTGTGTTTCGGGAGATATCAGTACCTGTGCCGGAACCGCACCAGGTGCTTGTAAAGATCAAAAGAATCGGCATCTGTGGAAGTGATATTCATGTCTATCATGGAACGCATCCCTATACTGGCTATCCGGTGACACAGGGACATGAGGTTTCAGGCCAGATTGTACAGAGGGGCTCTGATTCAAAGAAATTCGAGGTCGGGCAGAGAGTTGTGATAGAACCGCAGGTTTTCTGTGGACATTGCTATCCTTGCATGCACGGAAAGTATAATCTCTGTGAAGGTCTGAAAGTCATGGGATTTCAAACGACAGGGACAGCAAGCGAATATTTTGCAGTTGATGAGTCAAAGTGTACTTCGATACCGGCTAACATGACGTATGACGAGGGCGCCATGATTGAGCCTCTGGCAGTTGCGATTCATGCTGCGAAAAGAATCAGCGTCGTGGAGAAAAAGGTAGTCGTACTCGGGTGTGGGCCTATAGGAATTCTCTTGTGTCAGTCCTTGAAAGCTCTTGGGGCATCAGAAGTTCTGGCAACAGATATATCGGATTACCGACTTCGGATTGCGAAGGATGTGGGGGCAGATTATATTGTCAACACAAAGGTGCAAGATTTCGGGGAAGCGTTGATAAAGTGTTTTGGAGCGGACAAGGCAGACATTGCGTATGACTGTGCTGGTAATGATGACTCGATAAACAGTGCTATTCGCAATGCAAGAAAGGGTAGTACGATTATTCTTGTTGCCGTATTCGGAAAGCTGGCGAATGTCGATCTTGCCAAGCTGAATGATTCAGAACTCGACCTGAATACGACGATGATGTATCGACATGAAGATTATGAGGATGCGATTCGCCTTGTCAGTAATGGAAAGATCAGATTAAAGCCTCTGATGAGTGTTCATTTTCCGTTCAGAGACTATTTGAAGGCATATCAGTATATTGATGCCAACAGAGAGACGACCATGAAGGTGCTTATCGATGTTGATCCGGACTCTTCATTGAAAAAAACAGATGATAATTCAGGACAAGCCTGACAACCGACGAAGAATATAAGAGAAAACCTGCGTCTGAGTAAGAAGACGCAGGTTTTTGTATGATATAGGGAAAATAGCATCCAGTCATACATAAGATGAGAAAACGATTGGCCTTCTATTAGTGCCGGTTTAGAAAAAGGTTTCATCAATTGAACATGATGAAGCAGTGACTCGGTTTTATTCTTTTTTGATTTCATAATTTTTCCGATAAGTGCTTGGGCTGACTCCTGTCTGATGTGAGAAAAAGCGGGAGAAGGTGTAAGGATTGGAGAAGCCAGCCATTTCCGCAATCTTGGAGATGCTATTGTCGGAACGGGTTAGAAGAAAGCAAATCTGCTGAATTCGTACCTGGGAGATCAGTTGGTTGATGGTACAACCGAAGAGGTTGTGGCAAATTCGCGAAGTCTGACGAACACTCAAACTCAGATTATCTGCCACATCTTGAATGGAGATATTATTGAATGCCCTTTCGTTGATAAAGGAGAGAATCTGGTTAAAACGTTGATAGCTCTCCGCTGCCTGCGTCATTGTCTGGATTTGATCGGCGGATGAGATTTCATCTGTGATATCGAGAAGAAGGATATGAAGAATGCAGGACATAGCAGAGGCAGACGGTGTCGATATATAGCTGGCAGAATATTTTTCGACCAGAACATCCGCGAGTTGTTGAAAGACGGGTGTTGCAGTCTGAAATACTGGAGACGCCAGATGGTTATATGTGTTTTTTACATAGAGATCGTCTGATTCAATACTGAAACCAATGACTAGTTTTCGAGTTGGGACGTCTGGTGATATGACTTTATGTTGTATGCCCGCAGGAATGAGCGCATATTCACCCGCCTTGATCGAGAGAATCTTCTGTCCGATCAGAATAGGTAGACAACCCTTATAGACATACTGCAGCTCATGCACGATGTGTTTGTGCATACTGGTATTCAGATTCTCGTTACCGGAGAAAATGATCCGGAACCAGGAAATATCGGTTGTCATGATATTTCCGGTCATTGACATATTGAGATGTTTGAAAAGACGATCGTTTTTGCTCATAGTGCTTATTATACTGTGTATTTTATCTCGCAATAGAAGGTTGTTGTATGAAAGAGATCATATATCGAGACCCTATATATGGGGAAACAACTACATTATATATCATACCGGTGTCCTGCATGAGAGAACATTCAACGTGAACGTTTTCAAGAATGTAATGGCAGATGTCCAGAATTGATATTTTGACGTCGAATACCGCTATTGTTCAAAAACGGAAACAATGTAATATTATGAATAAAGATAACGATACATTAGCGATTTTATAAGGCATATTTAATACATATTTTAGAAAATAACTAGTAATATATCTAAAAAGCTTGGGATAAAGCCGTCTTATTCAGCTTTATTAAATTTGCCTTGATGGCATAAAATTGCAAAATGTATCAAAAAACGAAACAGTTTATATAACAGGAAAGCGGAGGTTATAAATGGGAAGATTCTTAAGGGTATTGAAACAGTTTGCTGCATTCGCATTGTCTACGATGGTGATTGCCGGCACATTCGGTGCGTCGACTGCTATGGCTGATGAAACAGAAGCTTTTGATAGTTATCCGCATCCGGTTGTCAAGTCTGATGGGAATCTGAAGATTGGTTTCGTTTCAGACAAACCTGAATTTGAGTCTATTCAAAGAATTCTTCAGCAGCTTCGCCTGGAATGTACACATCGTGGATGGGATCTGGTCGAAGTGGTTTATGAAAACGAGCAGGATCTTCGTGATAAGATCCAGAATCTGATCAATCAGCAGGTTGATGCTATTGTGACGTTTTCATTGACCAACATGGATTCTAAGCAAGATTTGGTTGAACAGGCACGTTCTGCTGGAATTGGCTGGTATAACACGGATACACAGGTTGTAGACGGCGTCATCAGTAATTCTGCTATGCCAGATGGCCTTGCAGGGGCAGCTCTTATGTATCATATCGGTGAGGTTCATAACTGGCAGCAGGGTGTGGCTGTTCTGACAAAGAAGTCCATCCAGGTTCATTATGAGCGAACCGATGTTATGAAGGCAATTGCGGAGTGTTATCCGGGCATGAGTGTGCTGGCAGAGCAGGATATCGCAGCTGTTACCTATGATGAGCTTCAGGCGGCTAACGATTTCGCAAAGACATGGGTAACACAGTATGGCGACCAGATCAATGGTATTATCACGAGTACCGACTATTTTGGATGCCCGATCGCAGAGGCTCTGACACAGGCTTCAGTAGGCGATGATGTATGGGTTTCCGGGTTTGACGGGGGATCTCAATGCTGGTCTTATATTCGGAATAACACACCACTTCAGTACAGTTATGCGGTTCCGGACGAGTTGTTTATCCATAACGCCCTGGAAGTGATCGATGACATCCAGGTTCAGGGAATGAACCCGGGAGATGAAGGCTGCGCAATCAGCCATGTCGGAGAAATTATCTATTGTGAAGGTGTTGTCATTGATCGCAGTAATTGCCCGGCGGTAGGGACAAACATTCATGAGGTGTTCAATTATTATGGCGGCGATCCTGAAGACGAAGACGCATGGTACAACTGGAATGATGGTGATGGGGCGTATGTTGTCTCGGATTATGAGGCGGAGTCATAAAGTGAATGATGCCTGAAGCAGAAGCAAAAAAGCAGGCAGAATGAACATTTTGTTTTCTGGTCCCCAGCTACCCTCATAGGATAGCTGGGGATTCTAAATGATTTGGTATTCCGCAATGAAATAAAGAGGAAGAAGATTATGCCAACACAAGAAAACAATCAGGAGGTTCTCCGGGTGGAGAACCTTACCAAAAAGTTTATCGGTATTCTTGCGAATGACAATATCAGCCTTACATTCAACCGCCATGAGATCCATTCTCTGTGTGGTGAAAACGGTGCGGGTAAGAGTACATTCTGCAAGATGCTGACAGGTGTCTACCACCCGGATGAAGGAAAAATCTTTGTTAATGGGAAGGAGATACAATTCCAGGCGCCGGCAGATTCTCTGGCAGCTGGAATCAGTATGGTGTATCAGGAACGAAATCTTGTCGGGCATCTGACTGGCGCTCAAAATATATGCCTCGGACACGAACCACGTAAGGGTGGTCTGATTGACGAAAAGGCGATTGTAGCCAAGGCGGAGGAGATTCGGTCAAGACTTGGGATTGAGATTCCGTTGGATGTACCAGTTGAAGAATTAGGAGCTGGTCAGCAACAGATTATAGAGATCATCCGCGCTTTCTATGGCAATCCTTCTGTGCTGATTCTTGATGAACCGACTGCTTCTCTAGGGGAAGGAGAAGTGGAACCTTTTTTGGATTTCATTCGAAGTCTCAGAGATGACCTTGGTATGGCTATTCTGTTCATCTCACACAAGTTGGAGGAAGTGTATGCCATATCTGATGTGATTACGGTTTTTGCGGATGGCCGGCATATTCTGACATCGCCGAAGGACAAGTTATCTCAGGATGAATGTGTGAAAGCTATGATTCGTGCAGGCCGTCAGAAGACCATAGTGGTTCCGAAGAAGGATTTTACGAATGCAGAAGTAGTTCTTGAAGCCAGAGAAGTATCCTATGATGGAAAAAAACATCATGTGCCGATGAAAGTCCGGAAAGGTGAAGCAGTGGGCTTTTACGGGCTGGTCGGGTCGGGAAGAACGGAGACCATGGAAACAATTGGAGGAATTCGTTTATCCGATGGAATGGATGTGACTTTCGCAGGGGAAAGGATTACGAAGACAGAGCCGGTTCAGATGATTCACAGAGGTTTCATCCTGACTGCGGAGAAAAGAATTAATGGTGCTTTCCCAGGGCTTTCTGTAGAAGACAATATTTGCAATCTTTTTATCGATAAACTTTCCAGCAAGGCAGGTTTTATGTATGTTGAAAAAATGCTGGCTTTTGCAAAAAAGATTCTGGATAAAAATGAAGTTAAATATACAAGTATTGACCAAAATATCACTGAATTATCAGGTGGAAATATCCAGAAGGTGATTATTGGCAGATCCATTGAACTGGATAATCTTCGATTGTTGGTTTTAGATGAACCGACTGCTGGAATGGATCTTGGAGCCAAGAGCGAGGTCTATGTAAAAATCCGCCATTTGGTCGATGACGAGAGCAAGAGTGTAATCTTCATCTCATCAGAACTTGATGAACTATTAACGACCTGCGATGAACTCTGTGTTTTCTATGACGGAGATATTGTTGCACAGTACAGCCGCGAGGAGTTCAACAAGGAGCAGATCCTGGCGGATGCGATGGGCGGCAGAAAGGGGGAGAAGACATGAAGGACGGAAAAAGGTCTCTGAAAGTTGGACTGACGAAATATATGCTGCTGCTTGTAGCAGTTGTGATCTTTGCGTTCTTCGCGATCGCGAGCCCTGTATTCGCATCTGTCAATAATATCATGAATATTGTGAATTCAACGGCGATTACTGCCATGCTTGGTATCGGCATGACGATTGTCATGCAGACAGGGCAGATGGATTTGTCAGTTGGAGCCGAGGCCACGATTGCAGCAGCAGTTGTGGGAAAGGTACTGGAAGGCCCATCGTTCAACAATTATTTTCTAGCGGTTCTCATAGGCCTCGGAGCGGCGTTGGCTGTCGGAATCCTGAATGCATTCTTTGTTGTAAAAATTGGGATACCATCCTTCATCGGGACGATTGCAATGTCTACGTTCATCAATGGCTTTATCAAAATCACAACTGGCAATCGTTATATGTTCTCCCAGTACTGGCCGAAGTCCTTTACTTTTCTTGGACAGACAAGGGTGTTCAATGTGATTCCGGTGCCGGTCATTGTGCTGGTGATTGTCGGCATATTGACGATAGTCATGCAGGACAGAACGAAAATCGGCCGCTATATCAATTCAGTCGGCATGAGCCCGGCAGCCTGCAGAAATGTTGGAATCAATGTGGACAGGATTGTGGTAGTTGCTTATCTGATGTGTGCAGTGATTGCAGGATTCGGAGGTATTGTCTTATCTTCTGAAGTTAAGACAGTTTCTCCGACGCTTGGAAGCGATCTCCTTATGACTGTTTTTGCGGCGGTCATGATGGGAGCAACTTTCTATAGGCCGGGACGTTATAACCTGCAGGGAACCATTGTATCAGCACTGCTGCTTTCTATTATCAGTAATGGCACGATCACGCTTGGCACCTCGGATTTTGTGGACGATCTGGTACAGGGCATTGTCATCGTGGTTGCAGTCGGGTTCATATCCATGACACAAAAAGGCGGCTTGCCAAGTGTGAAGTTTAATAAGTAAGGGAGGCAGACAAAAATGAGTACACAAGTATCCCCAAGAGGTCGTGCGGGAGGCTTCCTGACAAAATACTGGCTGTTCTTCTTCACAATCCTTGTTTTCATAGTATTCTCGATACTGCAGCCACGTTTTCTTTCGGTGAATAATATCATGTCCATGCTGAGTTCAACCTGTATTCTCGCGCTCACAGGCATGGGTGAAACCTTGATCTTCTGCGTTGGAGAGACAGATTTTGCAGTTGGCATGGAACTGTCCCTGTCCGCTGTCTTTATTGCCAGGGTACTGGATAATCCAGGAATGTCCCGTATGTATTTCCCGGTTTTTATTCTGACACTGATTGTCGGTGCGGCATTTGGTGCAGTTAATGTATTCCTGCACGCGAAGATCAAGATTCCATCCTTCGTGGCAACACTAGGGACCTCCTTGATTGCCACTGGAATAGGAAAATATCTGACTGACGGCGGAAGTATTTCTTCAAGGAGATGGCCTGCTGTGTATACCCTGATCGGACAGGGGTATATCGCAGGTGTGATCCCGATTTCAGTAGCCGTAACTTTAGCGATTACGATTGCAATGTGGGTATATTCGGAGAAGACCAAGAATGGCAAATTGTTCTACGCAGTCGGGTCCAGCCCGGTAACTTGTAAATATGTCGGCATTAATGTAGCCGCACAAAAAGTGAAAGCATTCATTCTCTGCGCGTTACTCTGTGCGATTGCCGGTATTATGCAGACGTCAATGCTCCGAAGCGCAACGCCATATATGGGGAGCGATACCTTGAACAGTTCACTGACGGTTCTGATGCTGGGTGCAACTTTTATCAAACCAGGCGTATTTAATATTCCAGGTACGATTGTGGCATCTGTTCTGCTCCGCATCATCAGTTTTGGCCTTACGATGCTGGGAGCGCCGAGCTTCGCATTTGACCTTGCTCAGGGAGGGTTACTGCTTTTTGCGATATCGCTTGTTACGCTGATTCATAGAAAACAAAGTAAGAGCATTGGTTGATGTTCAATAAGACGGAAGGAGAGAACATGCAGAAAGTACTGGTATCCGCATCTCACTTTGACACGCTGTGCCAAGATGCGTGGAAATTGTTTGAAGAGCATCATCTTGAAGTGATATATGATCCGGGCAAAGAATTCCCAGCTTATTCGACCGAAGAAATTCGCGCAATGGGGGATCGGGAAGAGTTCGCAGCTGCCCTGATCGGGATGGATGACTACCGTGATGAGGAGAAATACAGATTGCTGCCGAATCTCAAGGCAGTAGCCAAGTTCGGCGTCGGGGTGGATAACGTCGATATTGCAATGGCAAAACGACATGGTGTCAGAGTGCTCAATGCGCCAGGACAGAATTCCAATGCTGTGGCTGAACTCACCGTGGGCTTTATCATTGATGTGCTGCGTCATATTGTCCCTCTCCATGAGAAGATGACAGAAGGAAAATGGCCCCGTGTGATGGGGAGCGAAATGAAAGGGAAGACAGTCGGCCTTGTCGGTTTCGGTGCAATTGCTCGTCTTGTAGCGGAGAAACTGAGAGGGTTTGATGTTCAGATACTTGCATTTGATTTGTACCCGGACAGAAAAGAGGCGGAGCGCCTCGGGGTGGAGATGACCACGCTGGATCATGTTGTGAAGGAAAGCGATGTGATTAGCCTTCATGTGCCGGCGACCAAGGATAATGTTCATCAGTTCAATAGCGATATGTTTGCGAAGATGAAGGATGGTGCATATCTTATCAATGCTGCAAGAGGCGCTCTTGTGGATCTGGATGATCTGGCGGAAGCGATTCAGAGTGGCAAAATTGCCGGAGCTGCGCTGGATGCATTCGAGACGGAGCCGCTTCCACTTGATAGCCCGATCCTTGCTTGCAGCAATATTGTCCTGACACCCCATACGGGTGCAGAGACGGTAGAATCCTACTATAACGTCAGTATGACAACTGCTAAGGATATTATCGCGGTTCTGGAAGGAAGAAAGCCGGTTCATGCTGTGGGTTGACAGATGTTTCAAAGATACAATGCCGATTGCGAATTCCCCAAAAAGAAAGGGTAAAACAAACTATGAAAAAACTTTATGGCACAGTTGTGCCGATTATTACTCCGCTTACGGATGAGGATACGATTGATCAGGAATCCCTGAAAAGACTGGTAGACCACGTAATTGACAACGGACTTCAATGCCTGTATCCGTGTGGTACGACTGGAGAGATGATGTATCTTACAGTAGAAGAAAGGAAGCTCATTGCGGACGTTACAGTAAAGCAGGCAGCGGGGCGCGCTCCTGTGTTTGTCCATGTGGGTGCATGGAATCAGAAGGACACCATCGAGTTGGCACAGCATGCAGTGGAGATTGGAGCGGATGGGATCGGTGTCGTTACGCCTGTATTTTATATACTGAGTGATGATGGCTTGTTCAATTTCTACAAATCGGTTGCGGACAGCGTTCCGAAGGATTTTCCAGTCTATCTATATGCGATTCCTCAGAATGCGGTGAACGACCTGAATGCCTCTGTATGTGAAAGAGTCGCGGAGGCTTGCCCGAATGTGGTTGGAATCAAGTACAGTTATCCGGATTTTACCAAACTGCAGCAGTTTATGCTGGTCAGAAACCAGCAGTTTTCTGTCCTGGTCGGACCAGACCATCTGTTTGAAGCGGTCTGCGCGGTAGGAGGAGAGGGGACGGTTTCAGGCAATGCAATGTGCATTCCGGAGCACTATGCTGCTTTATGGAAGGCGATACAGGACAAAGATTTCGACAAGGCAACAAAGCTTCAGAGAAGAACCAATGTGCTGAATGGAATCATGTGTGCAATCAATAACATTGCTGCGTATAAGGTGATTCTGAAGGCAGAAGGTGTGATCGCAACTACGAATATGCGCCGACCGATGGAAAATCTTACTCCGGAACAGGAGAGAGAATTGCTTGATAAGATGAAAGAGCTTAATTATCGACATATCATCATCTGAGACCTTCAGGCTGAAGAATTTTGTTCGTAACAAGCATGTGCTGGCAAACAATCATTGTATAGGAGCTAAAACCAGATTGAGAGTGACAAGTATCCTTTTTCGTCTCCAATAGCTTCCATCATGGGAGAGAATGCCGAAAGACTGATTTTTATGGAGGAATGAAAATGAAGGTTGAGCAATTTTTTGATATTAGTGTTCCGTTGTCGGATTGCACGCCAGTGTGGCCGGGAGATAATCATTTCCATTTTGAACCGCGTGTACAGATCAAGGACGGGGCGATCTGTAATTCATCGTCTGTATTCTGCACGGTTCATTGCATGACACACGCGGATGCTCCGAAACACTATATTGATGATGGGAAGGACATGGCAAGTGTAGACCTTTCAAGATTCATGGGCAATTCAAAAGTAAGAGAGGTTATTACCGAAGGAGATCTGATTGAAGAGGTAGACTTGGCAAAGCTTGACATCGAGGAAGGCGATGCCATTCTTCTCAAGACAAAAAACAAGGGATTATTGACAGATGGGGTTTTTCACAAGCAGTACGTATCAATTGGGAGGAGTGGGGCAGAGTATCTTGTGAGAAAGAAAATTCGTTGTATAGGAGTGGATTATGTTGGTGTCGAGCGGTTTTACTCAAAAGACGGAATTATTCACCATACGCTTCTGGAACATGAGATCGGAATCATTGAGGGACTTCTGCTAGACGATGTGCCGGTCGGAGATTATTTCCTATGTGCACTTCCGTTGAAGATTGTGGGAAGCGATGGTTCTCCTGTCCGAGCTGTCCTGATGAAGTTTGCAGGTGAGTGAGGCGAATAGAGAATGAAGGAGACGGAACAAGCAGACAACCGTATCAGCCAATCCATTCTAAAAAAGCCGGAATGGTCCAGCGTGCGAGCTCTGTATAAAGCGATGGGGTATTCGGATCATGAATTGGCTTGCCCCCAGATTGGTATTTTTAATACTTATAATAGCGGTAATCCAGGGCATTTTAATTTGAATCAGGTTGCTGAATATGTTCGACGAGGTGTACTGCAGGCAGGCGGCAATCCAGTCGATGTCGGAACAATAGGCCCATGTGATGGGATCGGGTGCGGAAACACCGGTATGCATTATATTCTTCCATCCAGAGAACTGATTGCAGATTCGGTTGAAACGATTGCTGAATTACAGCATTTTGATGGCCTTGTTCTGCTTGGATCCTGTGATAAGGTGATTCCCGGGCTGCTGATGGCGGCAGCCCGGCTTGACCGGCCAACAATTCTGGTGAATGGAGGGCCTGCACTCGGGGGCATTGAATTCTGCGGGCGGGCTTCTGATAATTCCACTATGGTGGAAGCCCTTGCAATGCTCCGTGATGGAAAAATTACGCAGATGGAATATGATCAGTTGGAAGACTTCTCTAATCCGACCTGTGGATCCTGTTCTTACCTGGGAACAGCTAATACGATGTGCGCGGTCGCAGAAGCAATGGGGATGATTCTGCCTGGGGGATCTATGATTCCTGCGGTTTTTGCAGAACGTTTGAGAGTTGCACAGAAGAGCGGAAGACAGATTGTTGAATTGGTTCGAAGGAATATCACGGCTAGAAATATGATCAATCAGGAAGGACTCGAGAATGCCCTTCGGCTCGGGATGGCGATTGGTGGTTCAACGAACATGGCTCTTCACTTTCCGGCGATTGCCAGAGAGGCGAATGTCCGTTTTGGCATCGATGACATTGATTTGATCGGAAGAGGGACCGCTCACATTGCCAATATCTATCCGAATGGATCGAAGAATGTGCCGGAGTTTTATAAGGCAGGTGGCGTCCCGCTGGTTATGAAACATCTGGAAAGTCTTATTCATGCTGAAGCGATGACCTGTGCAGGTGTGTCGTGGAGGGAGGCTTTGAGGGATGTCAAGCCGGTGGAAAATGAAATCATTCATTCGCTTCAACACCCCTTCCATCAAAATGGAAGCCTTGCAGTTGTCCGTGGAAATCTTGCGCCAGACGGGGGAATCACCAAGCCGACAGCCATTGATCCGTCTATGTTGATTTTCACTGGAAGGGCAATGTGTTTTGATTCGGAGGAGGATGCTGCAGATGCTGTGGAACAGCATCGAGTTCCAGACCAAACTGTCATGGTGATTCGGTATGAGGGACCAAAAGGTGGGCCCGGTATGCGGGAAATGGTTCGAATTATGAAGAAGCTGTACGGACAGGGGAAAGCTTTGACAACGGCAGTTGTAACGGACGGGCGTTTTTCCGGCTCAAACAACGGGTGTTTTGTCGGCCATATCTCACCAGAGGCGGCTTCCGGAGGTCCGATTGCCTATGCCCGCGATGGTGACTGGATTACGATTGATATTCCAGATGGAACTCTTCATATTGATGTGACAGAGGAAGAATTCGCGCGGAGACGAAACAAAGGACTGAAGGAGCATCCACTTTCGGAGAAAGGATACCTTGCCAGATATGCAAGACTGGTCGGGTCGGCGGCAGGTGGCGCGATTGTCGGTGAAGGTTTCTGAGCCATATGCCCTTATCTTAACTGGAGGATGAAAAGGTATCATGATGTATGTTTGGTTATAATACACATAACGACCATAATAGGCATGGTGTAATACATACTCGTGAATCGCTTCTGACAGCATCACTGAACCGGGGCGGTCATGCTCTGTGGGCATTTTCTTCATCATTATGAAGGAAGTGCCTTTTTGTATTTTTCTATAAGATGGTCATGGCTAAGAGAGGTAGTTGGTCGAGGGCGGACGATGTCAGTGGATAACAGCAAAGTTTTGTGAAGTGACAATCGAAGTCAAATTTCGAATAATTTTCTGCAAGCTATGCGAACGTTATCATGATTATAGTTTGTATACATGTCTGAACCTTTTTGTATTTCTTCTGTAAAACGGGTGTGGTTGTTATAGAAATTATTTGAGATAGTGCATTATAAGCGCGAATTTCGAATAAATATCACACGTTCTCCTGATATTTGGTATAATTACCAATATAGCCCTATGGGTACATATTGCATTATAAGCAAGTTTCAGATACGTTTCAGGAGGCGGTGCGATGTTAATTCAGTTTACAGTAAGCAACTTTGCGTCAATTCGGGATGAAGTGACTCTGAGCATGCTGGCTGACCGCGACACGGAACATGAAGATACACTGGTTCCGTTCAGAAAAGCGCGTATTCTTCCAAATATTGTTATATATGGTGCCAATGCTGCAGGGAAAACCAATGTGATCCGGGCACTTGCGGCAGCTATTATGACCATTCGTGAATCAAATGGCAGGCAGGTAACAGATTCGTTGAATCGAATGATTCCTTTTGTGTTTGATGAAAAGAAGAGGACAGAACCAAGCAGATTTGATTTCCTCTTCACAGTCGGCGATGTAAAGTATTCATATGGTTTTTCTGCAGATAAAGATAGAGTATATGAAGAGTACTTATATGCTTACTACAGTGCAAAGCCGTCCATGATATTTGAACGAACAGAGGTTTCAAAATATCAGTTTGTGCAGACAGACAGACATAAGTTTTACGGGTACGCAGAAAAAAACACAGTCAATAAGTTACTCCTGGCGACAGCAACGGCATGGAATTGTAAGAAGACGGAGATAGCATATCGGTGGTTTGCAGAAGGCATTGACGTATACAATAGTGGGACGTTGGAAAGCATGATGACCCCAATTCTGGCGAACGATCCGAATGGTTCTTTGCAAAAGTATGTAACGTCTATGTTGCACATAGCAGATATTAATGTTTCAGGATATACTGTGCAGGCCAGTGACTTTACATCGGAAGATCTGAAGAAGATTCCTATAATAGGGGAACTGAACCTGATGCAGCAGATTACCGATGGGAAAGCCGGAACGTTGAAAAAGTATGAAATTACTACAGAACATGTGATTGAAGGGCCGGAAGGGAAGAAGAGATATTCACTTCCGTTCCGGATGGAGTCTGAAGGTACCAGAAGGTTTGTGTACATCAGCCCGATTGTTAAGGCGGCAATTGAAAGCGGAAAGACAGTCATCATCGACGAGATAGATGCAAGCCTGCATCCATTTCTGGTAGATTATATTCTTGGTATATTCAGTGACAGGGAACAAAATCCGAACGGGGCACAATTAATTGTCACAACCCAGGATGTCAGCTTACTGAGCCTTAACCGTTTTCGCAGAGATCAGATTTATTTTGTGGAGAAAGATAACAAAACCGGAGTGACGGATTTGTATTCTCTGGATGAGTTTGCACCACGGAAGAATGCAGACATTCGGAGGGGGTATCTGCAGGGACGGTATGGTGCAATCCCCGCGATAGGAGATGGAATGGTGAGGCGGATCCGATTCACCTTGTGAAAAAGGCGGAAGTTGCCTGGCAATCAGAGAAGTGCGATTCTGAGTTTGGCAATCTGGTGTATTGTGTGTTTGACACAGATACTGCCCCGATCAAACAGCGTGAAATCGATGAAGCGATTCATCAGGCAGGACACAGCAATGTGGAAATCGTTCTCTCAAATCCCTGCTTTGAGGTATGGTTTATCCTTCATTTTGGATATACAAGTAAACAGTTTCAATCAAATGAAGAAGTATTGAGGGAGCTTCGGAAAAATATACCGGACTATGAAAAGATTTCGGGATCAATGAAGTCAATATCAAGAAATGGGCCAATGGGATCAACGATGGACTCTGCGAAAGAGCGAAGGAGGCGGTGTGATGACAAGGTGAACCCTTGATGAGTGGATTGATCAGCAGGAACAGGTTGTAAGCAGGATAAAGGACCGCTATGATGCTGAAGTGTCGAAACTAGAGAAAATGATGAATAAGCGTGACGAACTCCGGAAAAAGGAACTCATGAAGGCGATCGAAGACAGTGGCAAGAGATTCGAGGAAATCATAAAGTTCCTTCAGGAAGACTCCGCAGAAGGTGATGCGCCGGATGTCGAGACCGAGAGTTAATTTTTAGGAAAATCACACTAAGGGAGGCTTATGTGATGAAGAAACCGTGTCCTCATCCATTTAAGAGAAAACAAAATATACAATATACTATATATGTATATAGTTTCTTTTTCATTCTAATTTTACTTCGACATTTTGATATGCAAATTATCAGTGATGATCGTGTGAATATTGCAAATCATGCTGAATGGACTTTTCGACAGATATTTGAATGGCGTTATACATTTAATGGTAGAATATTTACGGATATGGCGGCGGAATTTTTCTATTTTTATGTTCCATTCTGGTTGTGGAAAGTAGTGGATAGTCTTGTTTATGTAGGAATTGCTCGCTTGTTGGTATTTTATTTCTCAGAGGAAAAGCTGTGGCAGACGATAACAGTTTGTTCTTTGATTTTATTATTCCCTAGAGATTATCTTTCTTCTGCCGGGTATATAGCAACAACGACAAATTACATCTATACATTTTTTGCAGTATTGATTGCGGTGCTTCCTATAGTTTTAGCCTTAAAAGAATATCCTGTTTTTTCTGATAAGAAAAAGGTGGTAGGTATCAGCATATTGGCTTTATTTGGATTACTATATGCAACCAATCATGATCAATATGCAATGGTTTTAATGGGGGGGGTGTTTCCTGATGCTTTGCTATCTGTTATATGAGAAGAAGATTGAAAAAGGGCGAAAAGATCATTTTAGAAAAGAGGTGTTGTTATGCTTATGGGCAACATTGATCATTTCAGTAATATTGTATCTGTGGCAATGGAATATGCCGGGCCATATTAACAGAATGACGAGTACCGAAGAGAGGGATCTCTATCTTCCTGCATTTGCAGACTGGTCATTATTGAAGAAGATTTATCATGGGTATAGTTCAACGGTAGCAGTCTTGTTTTTTAAGACAAATGTAATTATGTTTATGTTCCTGATTGTTTTATCCCTCCTCTCTGTTAAGGCCATTCTCCAGGCAAAACAAGAGATGATCACTTCTAAAAAACAATATATAAGCGCATCTATAGGATGTTTTCCATTAATATTGCAGTTATTAATATGGGCACTCGGCTATAAACATTTTGTTGTATATTATGATTATGCATTTAAGATGCCAGAGATTGGCCCTTTCCTCAAAAACACAAAATATCTTATTGCACTTGCTCTTTCTGTCATTATGATATTGAGTATTGTGTTTGCTATTGTATTGCTGGTAAGAAATCGTATTAGGACATCTATAATAGGGATGCTTCTGTTTCTGGCTGCCGGCTCCAGAGAGATGATGGGTCTTTCTCCGACGATTTATGCCTCAGGATATAGGACATTTACTTTTTTCCTATTCGCGATCATGGTTTGTATTCTCTTAGGGTTACAAGAAGTAGTTGAGCAATTAGAGATCTCATATAACAAGTAACTAAAACTTCTCATATCAAAAATGGGATTCGCGCCTTGAAAACTCAATAACACAGGCAATCAGATAGGATCCTTATTGTAGTTAGATCATGGCTTCTGTACCCTTTGTCTGGACAAGCTTTCTTCGTCTTGCCGCAAGGGAACGGCCATCGTATTGACCAATCGGGCTGATAAGATTGCTCTCTTTTGAAGAAGCCAAAAGACAGCTGTTCACCGGTAGAAACGTATTTCCGTCGGTCCATCCGAGTGTCATCGGACGATAACCCATGCGATATTTCATAGATGTATGGTCGAACACGCGGGAACCGAGTTCCGTTTGCTTACAGCTCGTAGGTTCAGAAAGGCTGTCATCCACAACAAACGCATTCACTCGTTTTTCCGACGTAAGCGGAACAATGATGTCAGCGACCTTTTTAGACAGAAGGGTAGTAAAACGCAGCCAGTTCGTTTTCGGGCTGTTCAGGAACCGATAGAAGGTATTCATTGAGAACGCCTCTTTGAAGAAACTGGTCTTCTGCTGCATATACATATTGCGGCCGGCGAAAACATTGCAGAGCTTGTACTTGGATATATCAATCACCGAAACACCCTTCTCCTTCTGGACATTGCATTTGCGGAGAAGGTTACCTATCCTGAAAACTGAGAAAAACGATGAAATTGCATTAAAAAGTTCCTGTCCGTCTTTGCCATGTGGTAAAATTGAAATTGGCATAGAAACCTGAGGTGTGGTTGTTCTTGGACAATTCAATTATACCAAAGGGACAGGATCTATGCCTTTCTAATTGCCTACATTATTAAGTTTTCAAGGTTCGACACACCTTTCTGGTGTGGGAAGTTTTAGTCAGTCATTTTTCACAGGGTTGCAGCTGCAGAACATGGTTCAGAAGAACCGGCAGGATTTTGAAATGCACTTAATGAAAGCTGCGGAGGATAAGAAGAAAGTATTGGGACAGTCGGAAAGCTGATATGCGGATGCCGATGGTTCTCAGGGAGAGAATGAAGAATGGAAGCAGGGAAAGTAAGAAGGGCAGGCTCTCGGGTATTGAGCAGGTGGGAGCGATTCTGGAAACAAAGCTATAAATCAATCTTGCTGATTGCAGGGATATCATTGCTTGCTCTGAGTGCATTACTGCGAACTGGCATGACATACCGGGATGATCTTTGGCGTGCGGTGGACGGATACCGGAATTGGTATCTTGGAAATCGATATATCAACGACATTCTTTCCGCTATGCTGCATGCAGGATGCAAAATCAGCGATATATCGCCGCTTCCGCAAATCCTCGCTGTGTTCATTGCGTCCATTGCCGCTTATCTTACGATCCTGATATTTGCTGATGGGAAAAGGATAGGATGGCTTCAGATTACGGCTGCGCTTCCCCGAGTTTTATTTCCATATTTTCTTGTCTGTCTTTCCTATAAATTTGACGCACCATATATGGCATTATCCGTGCTGGCAGGAACAGTCCCTCTTCTGTACGTTCAGAATCGTGCACGTTCCTATTTTCTAGCGTCTTTTCTGGGTACGCTGCTAACCTGTATGACCTACCAGGCTTCTCTTGGCATATATCCTGTACTGGTTCTCTTTTTAATATTCGGATACTGGATGAAGGGAAAGTGGAAAGCGGGAAAGTGTTTTCGTATTTTGGGAATATCAATTGTGTCATATCTGGGGGCATTGGTAATCTACCGCATTCTTTTCGTGCGCTATGTCATCCCATATGCGCAGGGAAAAGTGTTTCCTCTAAAAAAGCTGCCGGCGGGAGTTATGGCGAATTACCGGGTGATCTACCGGGCTTTCAGAGCGGATCTGAACCGAGCATGGAAACTACTGTTGCTTGTTCTGATGATCAGCTTTTTTATATCGGTGGTAGTAAACACAAAACGAAACCGATTTGTTTCGGCAGTGATGTGCCTTCTATGCATCGCAACGTCCAGCGTTCTGGTAGTAGGGCCGCTGATAGCATTTGAAGGACAAAACTTCATTGCCAGGTATTCTTATGGGATCGGAACCCCCTTTCTTGCAATGGCGGTTTGCCTGTCATTCACTCAGAAGTTTCCAATCGGCAAGATTGCATTTGTAGGTATAAGCTGGTGCTTTCTGGTGTACAGTCTCACCTATGGCAATGCGGTATCTGAGCAGATGCACTATGTTGATGAGCGCTGTTTACTGATTATGGAAGACATGAATAACCTGCCGGAAATAAAGGATTCCAGGCATATGGAGTACCTGTTCACGGGAACATGCGGCTACTCACCCAGTATAAAAAAATTGGTTCAGAGAACGCCGATGCTAAAACGAATGATGTTGCCTAAGGTGGGAAAAGATTACTTCGGCGGATACTACTTCGCAACTCACTATATGGACGGAGCGGCTCAGTTTAATCCGTATATTCTGGTTGATCAACTGACTGATCGAAAGGTTGTCAAGGATACAAGGTTTCATACAATTGAGCAGGAAGGCTCAGTCTATGTAGTGCATGTTAAGAAGTGACGAGGTGTGAACTGAAATAAACAACAGAATAGCATGAGGAAATTCAGAAGGGGTCAAGAATCAGAAAGAAGCGATATCTTGGAGAAAGAACCCGGATATATAAGCTGAATTGATTTTATCTTTTGTTACGTATGCTATAATTGATAAATCATGGATAAGAGTATGATAAACTAATTTATGATTAAGGATGGAAGATTAGGGGCAAAGATGGTTGATTCAGAGAATACTGAGGTATTAGAAAAGAAAGATGAAATAATGAATGATAATCATTCCCAAAGTATGGATTTCGGGGAGATCATCCGCTATCTTGTGATGGGCGGTCTCACGACGGTCGTGAGCTGGGGAACCTACGCCCTGTTCGCCAGAAACCTTGGAATGGAAATCACGGTTTCGAACATATTGTCGTGGGTCTGCGCGGTCATCTTCGCCTACCTGACCAATAAAGTCTGGGTCTTTCACTCCTACAGCTGGAAAGTCGGGTTCGTCCTTCGGGAAGTGGCTCTGTTTATTTCGGCAAGGCTCATGACCGGCGTCATTGAGATGGCCGGGGTTCCGCTCCTGGTGAAGGCCGGGCTGGATCAGAAACTGTTCGGGGTCAAGGGGATGCTCGCCAAGGTTGTGGTCAGTATCCTGGTCGTGATCCTGAACTATGTGTTCTCGAAGCTGATCATCTTCCGGAGGAAGGGAAAGCAGGCAGACGGACGTGTCTGACTGTCGAGCGCTGACGTATGATGTAAAATACTGTGGGGGACAAGACAAAGGGCGGATCAGCAGGAGGAACAGTTATGCCATCATTATCGGTGATTCTGCCGGCATACAATGAGGAAGCGATGCTTCCGAAGACAGCAAGGGTGCTGGCACAGATACTGGAGGGTGAGAAGATTGACTATGAGCTTGTCTTCGTGGACGATGGCTCGAGGGATTTGACCTGGAGCGAGATCCTGACGGCCCATCAGGCAAATGACCGGGTGCATGGCGTCCATTTCTCGAGGAACTTCGGGAAGGAAGCGGCAATCTTTGCAGGACTTGCAGCCGCGAAGGGAAACTGTGCAGCTGTGATGGACTGTGACCTGCAGCATCCACCGCAGACTCTGGTTCAGATGTACCGGCTCTGGCAGCAGGGCTACGAAGTCATCGAGGGTGTCAAGAAGAGCCGCGGGAAGGAGAGCAGCGCGCACAGGGCAGCGGCAGGGATGTTTTACAGTCTGATGTCAAGAGCGACAAAGATCGATATGTCGCGTGCCTCGGACTTCAAGCTGCTCGACAGAAGAGCGGTGAACACGCTGCTTGACATGCCGGAGCAGAATGCCTTCTTCCGGGCGATGAGTGCCTGGATCGGATTCCGGCAGACACAGGTGGAGTTCGATGTCCAGGAGCGGGAAGCCGGTGTTTCAAAATGGTCGACCCGGAAGCTGATCCGCTATGCGATCAGCAACATCGCCGGCTATTCAACGGCCCCGATGCAGTGTGTGACCTGGGCGGGTGTGGCATTTCTGGCCTTTGCAGTCATCCTGGGGATCCAGACACTTATCCGCTATTTCACCGGACACGCAGTGGAAGGCTTCACGACAGTGATCCTCCTGGTGCTTCTGACAGGCAGCATCATCATGATCTCGCTGGGCGTGATCGGGTACTATCTTGCTAGAATTTATGAGGAGGCAAAGAGAAGACCGCGTTATATTGTTTCCAGATCAATATAGCTTAGGAGAAAGTTAAATGCTGTTGTCTATTATTGTACCGTGTTTCAATGAAGAAGAAGCATTGCCTATTTTTTATCACACAATGCGGAAATATGAGAATCAAATTTCCGGCGATATTGAATATTGCTTTATTGATGACGGATCAAAAGATTCAACCTTAAATATAATGAGAAAATTGTGCGATACTGATTCCAGGGTATATTATTGTTCATTTTCTCGTAATTTTGGTAAGGAGGCCGCGTTGCTGGCTGGGTTGAAGATGGCACGGGGAGCTATGTTGCGACTATGGATTTTGACCTCCAGGATCCTCCCGAATTGCTTCCAGAAATGTTCAATATTTTGACGAAATCGGATTCAACTTATGACTGTGTAGCAACTCGGCGGAAAACAAGAACAGGAGAACCTGCTATACGGTCTTTTTTTGCCAGAAGATTTTATCAATTAATAAACCGTATTTCTGATACAAAGATAGTAGATGGAGCAAGGGATTATCGCATGATGTCACGTCGGATGGTGGATGCAATTGTCGCCGATGGTGAATATAATCGCTTCTCAAAAGGGATTTTTTCGTGGGTAGGGTTTGAGACTTATTGGATTTCCTATGAGAATTATAGAAAGAAGTGCTGAAAAAACAAAGTGGTCATTCTGGGGATTATTTAAGTATGCGGTAGATGGCATACTGGCATATTCTGTAGCACCATTATATTTAGAATTAATACTTGGAATTAGCATGTGTAGTATTGGATTGATACTGCTGATTGTTGATATTTTTAATTCAATCGTAACGAAATATTCAGCGATGAGCTGGGCGTCTCTTCTGTCAATTATTATCTTTGTTGGTGGAATTATGATGTCTGGGATTGGAACGTTAGGTTTGTACATTTCAAAAATCTATACTGAGACAAAAAAACGCCAAGTATATATAATTAAAGAGGAGAAATAATGCCTGCTAAGATTGAAAAGAATAGGTGTGTTTTTGGTGAACTGGCTTGCTTTTTTACTTCCATTCTTATTCTTATGATTCTGTTTACAATTTATCACTATGCACCCTTTGGAAACAATTCTTTAGCAACAATGGATGCTAATATCCAGTACATTGACTTTTTTGCATATCTGAAAGATGTTCTTGTAGGGAAAAATAATATATCTTATTCATTTGGGAAAACACTAGGTGGGACAAATGCTGCAGTGTTTTCGTATTACTTAGCTTCTCCATTGAACCTGCTGGTCATATTTTTTAGTAAATCGAATCTTAATTCTTTTTTTGACATTTTAGTTGCATTAAAGTGTGGAATTGCCGCAGTGACGATGCATATATTCCTCAGAGAACGGTTTTCTGTAAGTCAGTCAGAAAAAAGTAAAAAAGTATTCTGCTACCTACTTTCAGTTTGCTATGCCTTATCTCAGTACTCTTTGGCACAGAGTAGTAATATAATGTGGTTGGAGGGAGTCTATCTGTTGCCTTTAATCCTACTGGGAGTATATCGACTGATTTATTACCGAAAAAGGGGCTTTCTTTCCGTTGCTGTCGGGCTTTCCATTATTTTTAATTGGTACACGGGCGGAATAAACTGTTTGTTTTCAGCTATCTGGTTCTTTTTTGAACTATTCAATTATCGCTTGATGAACCATAATAAAGATAATACGAACAGCAGCATTCTGAGAACAATTATAAACTATACCATATCAATGACTATCGGCATCTGTTTGAGCGCCGTCCTGTTCTTCCCTACTATTGCAGCACTTAAAAAAAGTGGGAGAGGCTCTCTAAACGTTGGATTATTGAAGGATTATTCTTTTACTGGTCCGATAGTGTCTGCTATCGAAGCGTATTCTCTTGGCGCAAAAAGCTCTTATGGAAGGGTATCGTTATACTGTGGAAGTATCGTAATAATTGGATGTATAAGCTTCTTTTTTAAAAAGGAAATAGATAAGAAGCAAAAAGTTTATTTTGGATCGTTATTAGCATTTATATTGATGCTATTTTACTGGCGTCCGCTCTTTGTTCTATTTTCATTATTGAAAAGTGCTGACAGCTATTGGTACCGCTATTCATATGTGGGAATTTTTGCATTAGTGTTTGTAGCTGCCAATTTCTACTTGCAATACATGCACTGGGAAGACTGGTTTACAATAACTAAAAGTGGAGTTTTTTTTGCTGCTTTGCTTTTGCTTGTTAATTATACACAGTCAGTTGAAAATATAAGGTGGATTCAATATTCGGCTGTGATTATGGGGATCGTTGGATGTTTATGTGGAGTGTCGATATATTTGTATCATAGTCGGTCGACTGGGTACAAAACAGTATCATTATGCTTAATATGCATGGTCTTTTTTGAATGTGCATATAGCACGAAGTTGTTGATGACTGAATATCATACTTCGGATGTTGGTAAATATAGGGAGTATTCAAAGGCTGCCGAGGAACAAGTGAATAGGGTTCAAAAAAGCGACAACGAGGTATATAGAATTTCACAAACGTCAACAAGAAATATGGGAACTGATAACTTGACAGCCTATTATAATGAATCGTTAGCTTATAACTATTGGTCAATCAGTGGATATACATCTTCTCCGGATGACATTCAGAGAGACCTTTTAAATAGACTTGGCTATCGAGAGAATGGAGGTAGTTTATGTATTGTGAATACTTCAATAATCAGCGCAGATGCATTGCTAGGTGTAAAATATATTTTTTCTGAATATCCGATCAAGGGATACGAAAAATTAAAAGAGAATGTTTACAATAATAAAAGTACTTATTTAAATCCATATGTTCTCCCAATGGCATTTACTTATAAACAGCAAAAGGATATTACAGAATCTACAAGCGAAAACCCGTTTGAATATCAGAACCAGTTATATAGTCAATTAGCAGGGAAAGATCTAAAGATATTTGCTCCACTTTCATATAAAAGAAGAGTAAATGAAAACGGGAGTTTGACATACAATATTCAAGTGCCGAAGTATAATCATGTAATCTATGGAAACCTTCCATGGAATTCCGAATTCGATGGGATCCTTGATATTAATAATAAATACAAAACACGTTATGCGTGCTGGTTGTCTCCTTCGGTTTTTTATGTTCCAACAGAAAAGGGAGACAAGGAAGCAAGAATAACAGTTACATCATCGAATACTGTGGATTTAAAGCAAGGAGATGAGCAGTTTTACGCCTTGGATTTAGATACATTCTCAGAAGTGGTCAAGAAACTTCAGGCAAAACGGGCAGATTCAATCTCTATGACAAATGGCAATGTGGCTATACATACCCAAGCAAAAAAGGGTGAATCTTTATATGTTTCTGTTCCATTCGATAGTGGATGGGCTGTAACAGTAAATGGAAAAAAGGTTTCACCAGAGCTATTTGCAGATTGTATGTATTCGATTGAGCTTGTAGATGGTGAAAATGATATACAAATGAAATATCAAGTACCAGGATCTAGATTGGGTGCTATTGTGAGCATCATAGGCGTATTAGGCATTTTCTGTTTGGTACTGCAACAGAAACGGGGTAAGAAACGCTGATGAGGTATAGAAGAAGTAACAGATTAACCAATTCCAACGCACAGAGTAATAGGATTCCTTGGATTGATATTGCGAAAGGTATAACTATAATATTAACAATTATTGGTCATTCATTGGGATATGGTACGTTGGGGAGGAATGTTATTTTTTCGTTTCATATGCCTCTATTCTTTATTTTATCAGGGTATACATTTCATCTATCGACTAATTGGGAGAGTTTTGCTAAAAGAGTAAAGAAGGATGCGGTAAGACTGATTTTACCTGTGCTATATGTATCATTTATCTCAATTGGTTTGCAATTTTTGTTTTCAACGGACCATTCGCGTAATAATTTCTTTACTATCTTTTGTGGAATGGGAAGAGCTCTGTTTTGGGCGTCCGGAGTAAGTGTCTATGATTCGCCTGCATTAGGGATGATGTGGTTTTTAATCAGCCTATTTTCTGCCAGAACTATATTCAATCTATTAAATATTATTTTCCCGAGCGATGGGTATAAAGTTATTCCCATTCTTGTGGGTATACTTGGAATATTTTTAGGAGTAAAAGGGAAGTATTTACCCTTTAACTTTGATGTTTCATTAATGGCAACCATTTTTATTGTAATCGGGTGGGAGTTGAAGAACTTTTTAGGTACTAAGAATAATGCCTCTTTTCAAGTGTTAACAATTGGGTTCTGGCTAAGCTGCTTACGAAGCGGGCTATATATTGAAATGGCTTCAAGAAGTTACCCGGGTATCTTGATCAGTGTCATCGAGGCTTTGTCAGGTACACTGATATTATTCTGGTTATCGCAGAGAATATCTTTTTCTTGGATTGCAACACATGCCTTGGCTCCATTAGGAAGAATAACAATGACAGTCTTGTGTGTGCATCATTTAGATAGCTTTGTCATAAATTTGTGGGGAAGAACAAATAACATATATTTACAGTGCTTATCTAGGGTAGCAATTGTGATTACAATATCAATACTCATTGAATTATTAAAGAGTATCATTATTAGAGGGTTTAATAAGACAGGGCAAGATAATAATACTCAAATGGGAAAGTGATAATGTCATCAGGTATGTTTACGTATTTATCTAATGTCATACTGGGGTTATTGATATAAAAAGTGAGTGTCAAAAATAAATAAGGTCTGAAATGAGTATAGAAAAGATATTAATAATTATCCCTGCTTATAATGAAGCAGAAAACATCGAGCGCGTTGTTGACAATTTGATTACGAAATACCCAGAATATGACTATGTTGTCATCAATGACGGCTCATCTGACGATACTCGAAAGATTTGTGCGTGCCGGGGATATAATTTCCTCGACCTTCCTGTAAACGTAGGACTGTCAGGTGCAATCAAAGCCGGAATGCGATATGCGAACTATTACGGGTACGACTATGTTGTTCAGATCGATGGTGATGGACAGCATGATCCAAAGTATATCGCTGCAATGGCTGGGCTGATGGAAGAGGTGGATTGCGACATCGTAATCGGGTCACGGTTCAAGACTGAAAAAAAGCCGGGCGGCCTTCGGATGTTGGGAAGCAGAATCATTAGTGGCGCAATCCATATGACAACAGGCAGGAAAATTCAGGATGTCACAAGTGGAATGAGACTGTTCAACAAACGGATGATCAAACGGTTTGGGTATGACATTCATTACAGTCCGGAGCCAGACACGCTGGCATATCTTTTGAACTGCGGATTTCACATTGAAGAAATTCAGGTACAAATGCATGATCGGACTGCTGGAACTAGTATTTATAAAAATCCACTGGCTTCTGCACGGTATATGCTGCAGATGATGTTTTCTATCTTTTTATTCCAGTGGGTCAGAAAGAAAAACGAGACTTAGTGCTGTATTTTTGACGGAGGAAAGTAGACGATGTCCAGAGTTTTGCGTATAATGCTTCTGATCGCTGCTGTGTTCTCAGCATGGTGGATTCTTCTGAAAATACGAAAATGCAAGGTGAAGATGGAAGATGCCATATTCTGGGTATGCTTTGCAGCAATTCTGTTGATTATGGGCATTTGCCCTGAATTTACATACTGGCTGACAGGCGTATTCCAGATGCAGTCTCCGGCGAATCTGATTTTTCTGATTATCATCTTTCTTCTGATTGAGAAAGTGTTTACCTTGTCTATTATTACTTCGCAGCTAGAGGATAAGGTGACGGTGCTGTCGGCAGAGGTTGCGCTTCGTTCACATGCGGATGAGCAGGTCAGTAAAGAGGAAGAGCAGCAGATTAAGAGCATGGATGCGAAGAGTACGGAAACAGCTGTTTCAGAGAATGATCAGCCTCACAAGTCCTGATGACATCATCGGAAACACAGGTGATCGTATGAAATACGGGAACGAGGATCACACTTTTGTGATATGTGCATATAAGGAAAGCCCTTATCTGGAGGACTGTATCCGTTCAGTCACAGGTCAGACCGTCTGTTCCTCAGTGATAATTGTTACCTCAACTCCGAATACATTTATCCGAAAGACTGCTGATAAGTATCAGATACCTCTTATATGCAACCATGGTGAAGCCGGCATTGCAGGCGACTGGAATTTTGCGATCGAGACAGCGAAAACTCCGCTTGTCACGATCGCCCATCAGGATGATATCTATGGCAGGCACTATTTGGAAGCGGTTCTGCAAACGGCTAGTTTTTGCAGTCATCCGTTGATCTTGTTCACTGATTACGACGAGCTGCGGGGTGGAAAGATTGTACGTGGCAATCGGCTGTTGCGAGTTAAGCGTCTGATGCTGAGTCCTCTGAAGATAAAAGCATGCCGGAGAAGCATCTGGGTCAGGCGTAGAATTCTTTCAATGGGATCTGCGATTTGCTGCCCGTCAGTGACAATTGTAAAAAAGAATGTCAGTCTTCCCGTCTTTGAGAACAATATGAAAAGCAACATTGATTGGCAGGCATGGGAGAAACTGTCCCGCGAGAAAGGGGAGTTTGCCTATATTCCATCTGCTCTGATGCTGCACAGGATTCATAGGGATTCGACAACATCACAGCTGCTTGAGAAAGATCAGCGGAGAGTCGAGGATTTGTACATGTATCGGAAGTTCTGGCCTGAATGGATCGCGGGAATTATTGAACATTTCTATCAGTCTGCTGAAAAATCGAATGAGATCAATGGAAAATTATGAATCAGAGTACAGTTCAGAGAGGTCTGGTAACAATCATTGTCCCGGCTTTCAATTCAGAGAAATACATAGAGAAGTGCTTGAATTCGATTCTGAGGCAAACATATCAGAATCTGGAAGTGATTGTTGTGGATGATGGCAGTACAGACGGGACAACCGAAATCATCAGGGGGATTGCCGGAAGAGATCATCGTATAAGGCTTCTGTGTGAGGAAAACAGAGGAACATCTGCGGCGAGAAATTGTGGCTTGGAGGAAGCGACAGGGGAATATCTGACATTTGTAGATTCGGATGACTATATTGCCAGAGATTATATTGAAAGACTACAAAAGAGGTGTGAAAACACAGGAGCAGATATGGTGATCTGCGGGCTGTGCTATGTGGATGAAGATGGAAGAATTCTGAAGAGGATCGTTCCGGATTACTACCAGAGGGGTGTCCATGAAGAGTGGACATTCCGGATTTCGGCTGCGTGTTCTCATTTCTACAGGAGACAGATCTGGGAAAAGTATCATGTCCGATTCGCGGTTGGGGAGCGCGGTGAGGATATGCCGGTTGCTCTTTTTTTCAGTGCAGTGTGCAGGAGGATCGAAATCCTTCCGTATGCGGGATATGCATATGTTCAGCATGCGGATTCAGCGATGGGAAAATTCCGCGGGCTGAAAACCTGGAATCTGCCGCTCCGGTCGCTGGAAGAGTCCATCACGAAGGCGGAAAAGATCGGAATTGTAAATGACCGGGAGTTCTTCGAGCTATTTGTGATGCGGATTCTCAGTACATGCTTTTTTGACCTTGCGAGAGGGGCGGACAGAAAGATGCTTCGAAGGATCGCGAAGTACACTGTTCGGATCGTTGAAACGTATCTGCCGGATTATATGAGAAACTCGAAAATGAACCTGCGCTCGAGTTTGGATATTCCGTTTATCCAGAGGATGGCGGTTTCTGTTATGCGTATGCTGATCTATACAAGACTCATTTACCCCGTGGCAGATCTCCTCAGCATGATATGAAGAGCCATAAAAAAGTTAAAGTAAAAAGAAGCTTTAGAAGATATACGGAGAGATGTATGGATAACAGAGTCGGCTTTGTGATACTGCACTATGGTGACATGACGACTACGGATAACTGCGTACAATCGATTCTTCGTATGGTAGGATGGGAGCAGACACTGATTGTGATTGTGGACAACGAGGTCCAAAGAAGTGCGGAAGAACGGGAGAGCACACGGAGACATTTCGAAACACAGTCAAACATCATAGTCTTAAAGAACGATGGCAAAGGTGGGTTTTCCGAGGCCAATAATCTTGGGTATACGTACGCACGGGATGAGGGTTGTGGTTTTATCCTTATGTTGAACAATGATATTGTGTTTCCGCAGAAGGATTTTCTCCAAATACTGGCTTGTGAATATCAGAAAAAGAAGTGTTATGTGCTGGCTCCGGATATTGTGAAAGCTCATACGCAGGAACATCAGAATCCTCTTGATACACGGATTCGGACAGAAAAGGAAGCGATGCATACGATTCGACTGAATCGTGCAGCATTGGCACTTTTTCCACTGTCATACCCTTATCTGAGAAGATGGGACCGTAGGGAGACGGAACGGTGCACCATTCAGAAAAAACAAACAGAACCATGTGAGAATATTGTCCCGTTTGGGGCTTGTCTGATCTTAACACCAGCCTTTGTAGCGGAACAGAAAAAAGCATTTCAGCCAGAAACGATGTTTTTTTATGAGGAATATATTCTTGCGTTAAGGTGTCAGAGACTGGGATATCTGATTCGATATGTACCTCAATTAAAGGCTCTTCATGAAAGCGGAGCGGCGACCAGGCATACATATCATACAAGTATATCTCAGATGAAATTTCGTCTTGAGCGGACTAGAGACGCGGCAGAAGTGTACCTGCAATATCTGCGCAGCGGAAGGTAATTATTGGTGTTCAGTATGGGTGGAAGAGATATTTCACAAAGCATCTATAATCTGAAGAATGTTCTTGTCAGTCACACCGGTTTGCTTGGACGGGAACTGGAAAAAATAGTGGCGGAAAAGTGGATTGATGACATTAAGCATGCTGTTGATTCTGAAAACATTGAACATAGCAGTATTGCCTGCAATTGGCTGACAGCCAAAGAAAACAACAAGAAGGCGTTTGATATGTTCAGAAAGCGGTCTGCAGATGGAAAATATCCGTCTGTCGGAATCGCTCTTCACAGCTTTGCGATTGGCGGTGGGGAAATATTCCCGATTAATCTGGCAAACTGCCTCTGGAAAACAGGGGTTCCGGTTATACTGATCAGCTGCGGTATGCAAAAGGAGGATCCGAGAATCAGATCCTTGGTGAATCCAGATGTTCCATGTCTTTCACTTGACAGTTATGCGCAGCTTTCGCAGGTTACGAACGATTATAACATCAAGGTTATTCACAGCCACCACGCAATGATCGACCTCGCGACCGCGCGGGCAATCGAAACCGGCAAGATGGATGCAGGCCTGGTTATCACACTTCATGGAATGTATGAGGCGCTTGATGCTCCGAGAAGAAGAATGCTGGTGAAATCTGTTTCTCCGTATACGGACTATTTTGCCTATATTGCGGATAAAAATCTGGAGCCGTTTGAAGAGGCGGGAATACAGATTGACAAACGCTTTACGAAGATCCCCAATGGTCTTCCATCTGGCGGGGGCATGGCTGTGGAGCGGCAGAAGCTGGGAATAGGGGCGGATGATTTTGTTCTATGTCTTGTCAGCCGTGCAATCTGGGAAAAGGGTTGGAAAGAAGCAGTTGAAGCCGTAAGATTGGCGAACCAATGGTCAACAGTGGCGATCCATCTGATTCTTGTCGGGGATGGTGAGGCGTATGATGGACTGAAAAATATCAAGGATTCACACATACATTGTGTTGGAGCACAGAATAACACCAGGCAGTATCTGATGGCATCTGATATGGGATTTCTTCCCTCCAAATACGCGGGCGAGAGCTTTCCACTGTCATTGATTGACAGTTTTATGTGTGGAAAGCCTGTGCTGGCATCAGCTTTGGGAGAGATCCCGGAGATGGTGAAAACAGAATCAGGAGCCGCAGGTTATACATTTCCACTGACGGAAAAGGGCGCCGTTCCTGTCAGAAAACTGGCGAGGGCAATTGTCCGAATTGCGGAAGATCCCAAACGATATCAAAGAATGTGCAAAGTGGCACAGAAAGTGGCAGAACGGTATGATATCCAAAAAGTTGCAGAGCAGTATATTGGGCTTTACAGTGAAGCTGCTAAACAGGAGAAGGCGAAAAAAAGGCCAAATGTAAAAATCCTGATCAGTTGCCATAAGCCGTCAGTAGCAATTCGTTCAACTGTTCTGCAGCCGATTCAGGTCGGAGCAGTGTTCAGTGAACAGAAATATGCAGATATGCTTCATGACGATGAGGGGGATCAGATATCTTATCTGAATAAGTCCTACTGTGAACTGACAGCACAATATTGGGCGTGGAAAAATTTAAAGGCTGATTATTATGGCTTTTTTCACTACAGAAGGTATTTGAGTTTCTCTGAGAAAAGTTATCCGGAAGACAGATATGGTAATGTATATGAACCATTTCTTCTGGACAACCAGCACTTCACTCGTCAGATCATGGACAGGTACGGATGGACGGATCAAAACATTCAGCATGTGATGATGAAGTACGATATCGTGACTGTGAAGAGAAGAGTGGTTGGTGCGGAGGATGGTATTCGGAGCAAGTCTGTGAAGGCAGTTCAGCCGTATACAGTCAGAGAACAGTATGCGGCTGCACCGTACTTAAAGGAGGAGGACCTTCTCCGTACGCTGGAGATAATAAAGGAACGATCACCAGAATATTACCAGGACGCAATGGAGTATCTAAACGGAAGAACAGCATACTATTGCAATATGTTCGTCTGCCGGGCAGATATATTTCAAGAATATTGTGAGTGGCTCTTCCCGATACTAAAGGAATTCTGTGAGAGGACGGACATGAGTCAGTATAACGACCAGAAACTGCGTACGCCAGGGCATATCGCGGAGCGCTTGTGGGGGGTATATTTCACCAGAATCAGAAGAAATGGGAGGTATAAAGTCAAAGAGCTTCAGAGTGTTGTGTTTTCGCATACAGAACCAGAACAGAAGACAACCAGAAAGGTCCTGGTCTCTATGATGAAGCTCGTTCATCAGATAACAGCATAGGAAAGGTGGACGCATTATTTATTTGGGAACCTGTGGTTGTTCTTTTTCTAGCGCATATAGTTGATATATAACATTAGCCTTAAGTATTATAGGGTATACTTTGGAGTATGGTTCTTTAGGTAGAAAAATAATAGTTTTTCTTCTAATAATTGAATTGTTATAGAAAGTTGTATGCGGAATAAAGAGGAATAGATTTTATTGGCATAATGGATAATTGAGGTAGCAAATAGAACATATGAAAAATATAGTAGAGATTTATAGCTATCGAGATATGATTTGGAGTCTGGTGAGACGTGAACTGCGTGGAAAATATGAGAAGTCAGTGCTTGGATTTTTGTGGGCTTTTTTAGGTCCGCTTTTTCAAATTTTAATATATTCTCTTGTTTTTACAAATATATTCCATAACAATATGCCCAATTTCTATATTTTTCTAATGTCAGGAATATTACCATGGACCTTTTTTTCTGACTCGTTAGGACAGGGAACAGGAGCAATTATCTACAATGCTGAAATGGTGAAAAAAATATATTTTCCTAGAGAAGTACTAGTAATATCAGAGGTAATTGCAAAATTAATAAATATGTTACTATCTTTTGCAGTCATGGCAGTGTTCCTAGTTATTTCGGGAATTGGGTTTTCAGACCAAATCGTATTGTTACCGATTGTTGTTCTAATAGAACTGATCTTGTGCTTAGGTGCTTCATTTTTTGTATCGGCAATTACTGTGTATTTTCGTGACTTGGAGTATGTTATACAGGTTGTTCTTATGGCGTGGATCTGGGCGACTCCAATAATGTATTCGTTGGATGATGTTACTTATCCAATGAAACGAATTTTGTTTTTAAACCCACTTACACAGGTAATAACATGCTACCATGATATTCTATATTTTCATAGGTGGACTGCTCCGCGAGAATATTTGATTCCTCTCATTGAGGGTATTGTAATACTGATGATTGGGTATTCAGTGTTCAATAAAATTAAAAAACGTTTTGCAGAGGAACTGTAATGAACACAAATAAAATTGCAATAGAAGTAAACCATGTTAGTAAGAACTTTCGGATATATAAAGACAAAAGTCATACTTTTAAGGATTGGGTGCTGTTTAGAAAAAGGCATAATTATGTTTTGAATCAAGTACTTAATGATGTTAGTTTTACGGTGAAAAAGGGGCAAGCCCTTGGATTAATCGGACATAATGGATGTGGGAAAAGCACTACACTAAAGTTATTGAATAAGATACTATATCCAGATTCCGGAACCATATACATGCATGGGAAGATATCTAGTTTGATTGAATTAGGAGCTGGATTTCATCCGGATATGACAGGAAGAGAAAATATTTACATTAACGCTACCATATTTGGACTAAAAAAGCACGAAATAGATGAGAGATTAGACGATATTATTAGGTTTTCTGAGCTAGAGGAGTATATTGATAGTCCTGTCAGAACGTATTCTTCAGGAATGTATATGAGACTGGCATTTTCAATAGCAATTAATGTCAGTGCCGATATTTTATTGGTAGATGAAATATTAGCTGTCGGGGATGCTAACTTTCAAAAAAAATGCTTCGATAAAATGGAGGAAATAAAAAAAGCTGGAACAACAATTGTAATAGTATCTCATTCAATGGATCAAATTAAAAGCATATGTGATCGTGTGATCTGGCTTGATGCGGGTAAAATACGCAGAGATGGTGATGCATATCAGGTATGTAGTGATTATTTAACTGCAATGGATGATATGGCCCAAGCTAGGATGAGAATGGAGGAGTCAGAGCTTTTTAAAACTGTTATTCAGGATCCTAATGTCCAGTATCCTATTAAGCAAATTACGAACCAGGCAGGTAGTAGTGCCCGTAGATCTGGAAACATGATTGCAAGATTTCAGGAGATCTCTCTTCGAGATGCGGGGGGGAAACCTTGTAGGATGTTTTTTTATAATGAAGAGGCTAATATTACATTTTCAATTGTATCTGAACGTAAGAACCTGAAGGGAAATGTGATATTTAACATCATTACAAAAGACGGAATATGGTTAGCGTCATTTGAAAGCTATTTACAGTATGGGTATTATTTAAATCTTGATCATATTTGGCAGGGGACAATGCGATTGACACATCTACCGTTAGCAGCTGGTGAGTATATTCTAGAAGCGGTAATTCGTTCTCCGGAGGGGGAAGATTTCGATTGCTTGACACATTTTATCTATTTTCACGTTTCTGCAAAGTATTCATTTGGGTCGAGACCTGTTGCTATTGAAAATAAGTGGAGTTTAACAAAAGGAGATCAGCTATGAAAAGTACAATTTTTATTTCTTGTCATAAAGAATGCTCTTTCATAAAAAATGATATTTTAAAACCGATTGAAGTTGGTAGTGCATTGCGCAAGGAACGTTTTGAAGGGATGATATACGATGACGTGGGTGATAATATATCATTAAGCAATCCGAGATATTGCGAGTTAACTGCACAGTATTTTGCATGGAAGAATATCACTGATCAGGATTATTACGGATTTTTTCATTATCGCAGATATCTCTCATTTAATACAGTGAAAAGGTATAAAACTGATATTTGGGGAAATGTAGTAGAAGACATTCTTGATCGCTCAGCAGAAAAAAAATATGGACTTGATGGGAAGACAATATCATCTCTTATCGAACGATATGATATTATACTCCCCGAAAAAAAGGATATTACGAAAATGCCCCATATGGGCAAAAATATGAGAGAGCAATACCTGGGATCTGGATATTTACATGCTACTGATCTGGATATTATGATGGATGTTCTAAATGAGAAATATCCGGACTTTGTTAAATATGCGGAAAAATATGAAAATGGACATATGACTTATTTAAACAACATGTTCATTATGAAAAAACAAATTTTTGAGAACTATAGTCAGTGGCTCTTTGACATACTTAAAGAATGTGATAAAAGAATAGATTACAAAGACTATTCAGTAGAGGCAATCAGAACACCAGGACATCTGGCAGAAAGATTGTTGAATATATATTGTTTGTATTTAAAAGACCATGGAGACTATTCTATCAAAGAGCTTCAAACAGTTGCTTTTTTAAATACAGATCCGGAAGTTCAACTTATACCAGCGTACGCTGAACATAATATTGCAATAGCACTTTCTGCAAATGATTATTATGTTCCATATGTGTCAACATTGCTTTTATCAATAAGGGATCATATTTCGAGTTATTATAATTACGATATTATTATCATGAATCGGGATATATCACCAGAAAGTAAGAGAAGACTTTCTGAACAGTTTTCTGACATTAATAATGTATCATTGCGTTTTCTTGATGTAAGCAAATATGAGAAGCAATTTGCTCATTTATTTTTACGGGGACACTTTGCATTAGAAACATACTTTAGATTGCTGATGCCCAGTATCTTACCTGATTACGATAAAGTTCTCTATCTAGATTCGGATATTGTTGTGAATGCCGATTTGGCAGAGCTTTATAATGAAGATATAGACGGTTATCTACTTGCAGGATGCCATGATGCAGATACAGCTGGTTTGTATAATGGATTTGAACCAGATAAGAAAGAGTACATGGATAATGTGCTAAAAATTAAACAGCCGTACGAATACTTTCAGGCTGGGGTATTACTTTTTAATTTAAAGGAATTCAGAGATACGTACAGTACAAAAGAAATGTTAGAATTCGCTGCATCATACAAATGGCAGCTTCTTGATCAAGATGTACTAAATTTTTTGGCACAGGATAAAACAAAGATTATAGATATGTCTTGGAATGTTATGACAAATTGGCGTGGAATACGTATTCCGAATATTATCAACAGAGCGCCTAAATATTTACGAGATGAGTATATGGATGCTAGAAGTCATCCTAAAATAATTCACTACGCAGGGCCTGATAAGCCATGGCAGCAACCGTACTCAGATTATGCTGAATTATTCTGGAAGTACGCAAGAAATTCGATTTATTATGAAGTCTTAATCCAACGCTTGGCATATCAGGAAGCAGTAGCTGCAAAAAAGGAGTGGAGGGGATTTCCAAAAGCAAGGCCAATAGTAAATCGTGTCTTTCCGGCTGGAACCCATAGGAGAGCGATATTAGATGTGATTTATAGTAAAATTTTTAATTGATTCGTTTTTAATTGATTTAGCGAATTTCTAAACTAACATAATATTTGATTTGGGCGGAAAAAGTTTTATAGTGGCGACCATTGACCAATCCACAGGCTCTTGGGGACTAGCAGAAAAATCAATCGATTCCTGAAAAGTATTCATTTGTCAAAGAGCAGAGCAAAGATGGAAAAGTACTTTATATCGAAGTAGCACTACGATCTTATGGGACCTAAATCATTTTAATATGAAAGTTAAAACAAGAGCCTGAATCTGGATAATAGGAGAATATTAACATGTCAGAGTATGCTTACCTGGTAGTAGGGGCAGGTCTGTTTGGCGCTACTTTTGCGCATGAGGCGAAGGCTGCAGGCAAGTCGGTTCTTGTGATTGACAAACGGCCGAATATAGCCGGCAATGTATATACGGAGGACGTGGAAGGAATCCATGTCCACCGTTATGGCGCGCATATTTTTCACACGAATGACAAGGAAGTGTGGGACTATGTGAACCGGTTTGCTGTTTTCAACCGCTTTACGAACTCGCCTGTTGCAAATTATCATGGGGAGCTGTACTCGCTTCCTTTTAACATGTATACGTTCAACAAGATGTGGGGCGTTGTGACACCACAGGAAGCAGCTGCAAAGATTGAAGAGCAGAAGAAGGATTATATAGCCAAGAAACAGCAGGATAGGGGACTGTCTGCAGATGTGCCATTCGAGCCGAAGAACCTGGAGGAACAGGCGATTTCTCTGATCGGGACAGATATCTACGAGAAGCTGATCAAGGGCTATACAGAAAAGCAGTGGGGGAGACCATGCACGGAGCTTCCTGCATTCATCATTCGTCGGTTGCCGGTGCGTCTGACCTTTGATAACAATTATTTCAACGCACTGTACCAGGGGATTCCGGTGGGCGGATACACCCGGATGGTCGAAAGGATGCTGGAGGGCATTGAGGTCCGGCTGAATGAGGACTATCTGAAGGACAGAGAACACTGGAATCAGATTGCAGAGAAAGTGGTCTTCACAGGACCGATTGATGCATTTTATGACTATAGTCATGGAACGTTGGAATACCGAAGTGTTCGCTTTGAGACGGAGCTTCTTGATACCCCGAACTTCCAGGGGAATGCAGCGGTCAATTACACGGACAGGGAGACCCCTTGGACAAGGATCATTGAACACAAGTGGTTTGAGTTTGGAAAGGATTCGGATGGGAATGACCTTCCGAAGACAGTGATCTCCCGCGAGTACTCTTCTGAGTGGAAGCCGGGCGATGAGCCGTACTATCCGGTCAATGATGAGAAGAATGAAAACCTGTATAAACGGTATCGCACACTTGCCGATCGGGAGGACAGGGTATTGTTCGGCGGGAGGCTTGGAGAATACAGGTATTATGATATGGATAAGGTTATAGCATCGTCGCTGCAGTTCAGCAGGAAAGTGCTTGCCGAGTGAGAATTCGGCGGGCTGGTCTGACGAGGGAATCAGGAATGGAGGATGAGGCATGAAAGGTATTATTTTGGCTGCGGGTAAGGGAACCCGGCTGTATCCAATCACACTTCCGATCTGCAAACCGCTGCTTCCGGTGTACGACAAACCGATGATCTATTATCCTCTATCAGTGCTGATGCAGGCGGGAATCCGGGACATCCTTGTGATTGTTCCGCCAGATGATGTGCAGCCATTTCAGGATTTGCTTGGGGACGGCTCGCAGCTTGGAATCCGGATTGAATACAAAGAGCAGAAGGTGCAGCGGGGCATTGCAGATGCATTTCTGATCGGAGCGGATTTTATCGGAGACGATTCCGTATGTCTGGCGCTTGGTGACAATATCTTCTTCGGGCCGGTATTTAACCGGAAACTGAAGACGGCAGCGAAGCTGGATAACGGAAAGGGTGCGACGATATTCGGATACTATGTCCCAGACCCGAGGGCGTTTGGCGTTGTGGAGTTTGACCAGGATGGGAAGGCGATTTCAATTGAGGAGAAGCCGAAGCACCCGAAGTCCAACTATATTGTTCCAGGGCTCTATTTTTACGATAACAGGGTTGTAGACATTGCCCGGCAGGTGAAGCCATCCGCAAGAGGTGAGCTGGAGATTACATCCGTAAACAATGCGTATCTGGAGCGGGGCGAGCTGAATGTCGTGACACTCGGTGATGAATATTCCTGGTTCGATGCAGGGACGGCTGACAGCCTGTATGATGCTGCGGGAGAGATCCGGAAGGCGCAGCGGAGCGGGAAGATGATTGGCTGCATAGAGGAAGTGGCGCTGAAAAAGCGCTGGATTACAATCGACAATCTGCTGGAACAGGCGAAGTCTCTTGAGAAGACGCAGTATGGACAGTACCTGTACGGGATTGCCGCGGAGCAGGAAGATGCAGAGTAAGTAGATAATTCTGGCGCAGCCCGTTGAGATCAGTGTGGTTGCGCCGATTTTTGTTTTGTGTCAAGTGAAAGGATCGGAAGCGATATGAACATACTGATGATGATCCCGGGATTTTTCATTCTGTCAGGAATAGCGGTTCTCCTGATGCGTTTACTGCGAGTCAGGTTTGGCGAAGGAATGTTTCTGGCGGTTTCGGTTGTGGTGGGGCTTCTTTTTCTAAGTGGAAAGACAGGAACCTTTTTCTATGGACAAGCGATTTTGGTGGTGCTGGGTGTCGTTGGTCTCTTTTGGAATCTGATCGCTGAAATCCGGGGACGAGATATCGGGAATGCATGGAACGTACCGGTATTCTGGATACTTGTGCTGGTTTTACTCTATGGAATGGCTATGTTCTGGCATGCACCGCTTCAGCACATCGATGAATTCCATCTGTGGGGAGCAACAGTTCGGTATATGGAGAAACAGGACCGTCTGGTTAACTGGACGGAGATCGGAATCGCAGGGCAGTTTTATGCGGCATCGTTCTTCCAGCTTTTCTTCCAGAAGCTGACCGGATACAGTGAACAAGGGATGTATGCGGCTTCTTTTCTGATGCTGTGGATTGGGCTGCTATTGCCCTGGTCTTACAAGGGTAAGAAAGAATGGAAGTCTGTTCTTCTATACAGTATGATTCTGTTTGTGTCGCTTTATTCGCTTTATCTGTATCCTTATAAAACATTGTATACAGATCTTCCGGCGGCCGCCTGGGCAGGCGGGCTTGCAGGCTGGTGGCTGAACAGGAAAGAGGAACGCAGGAAGCAGGAGACGATCGTTCTGGTGGCAGGTCTCCTTACGCTGGTATTTCTGAAGTCCTATGTGGGCGCTCTGATGGCGCTGATCGTTGCGTTGTTTTTACTTACAGAGAGGATCATCGAAAACATAAGATTTCGTGATAGAAGGTTTCGTGTGAGGACAGGTGTTGTGGAAGCTGCTCTTCTGCTCCTTGTCGTAGCAGGTGCAGGAGCATTTCTCCTCCTGATCTGCAAGGGCTATGTCCCCGGGATTTTCCCTGCATCTGTAAAGAAGCTGCTGAACGCGGGGGAGCCTTCTATTCAAAAGGCTGTAAGAGTGATGGGGGCGCTTGGCAATGCGTTCTTCGGGAAGAAGCTCGGCGGAGCGTCCAGGCTCGAACTTTATCCATTTATGTTCATGCTGCTGTTCTTCGTCCTGCTGATTGGGCTTGGCTGGCTGACTGGGAGGAGGAATGCAGCGAAAGCAAGGATCGGGTACCTCATTGCAACAGCGGTTCTGTTTCTTGTGTTCCTGGCGGCGTCCTATATCTGCCTGTTCAATTATGAGGAGGCGGTCATTGTCAGGGGTATCAAGCGGTATTTCAGCATTCTCATGATCTATGACCTGATGATTGTGCTGACGCTGTGGTTTTCCGCAGGAGAAAGTGTCACAGAAGAGGGGGGTGAGACGCTCCTTCTTTCCAGAGTGACGACGAGGCGCAGGATTGTTCAGGCAGGCGCACTGGGACTTCTTCTGTTCTTTTCCTGGGGAATCAATGACAAGTTCTTGTCGTCTGCGACGGCATTCAATGATTATCAGATCAGCGGGAGCGAGGACATCACGGAGGCCAATACGGAAGTCAGGAAAGTCAGTAAGGCGGTGCAAGGAGAGAGGGTTTACTTCCTGAATCAGCGCACCGATAATGAGTATCCGCAGAACATTGCGTTCTACCATCTTGGCAGGCAGTCCAGCAATTACCTGAGTGATCCGTGGCGCTTCACGGAGAACGGCTGTGAGATCCGGATTCAGGAGTATGATACGCCGAAGCTGGAGAATCTGCCGCAGATTCTTGCGGAGGGCAATTATCAGTACATCTGGCTGTACGCGGCGGATGAATATCTGGCGGAGAATCTGGAGACCGTATTCGTTATGAACGTCACCCCGGATCAGATTTCGGACGGGCAGCTGTATCAAGTCCGGTATGAGAATGGGATGGTGGCTGGCCTTGATCTGATGAAGCAGATGAATCAAAACGCAGTTCCTGTTTTGAGGAATACAGATGGGAAAACCAGCGCAGGGGATGAGATCGAAACAGCCGGTCAGACCGCTTCAGAAAGAAGCAGGACCAGCGGGAGTGTCGGAATGGAACCTGCCGAAGATGAGGATGCGGATGAGGCGGCGTGACCTTGCAATGGCATACTGGAAGGGAGACACTTGTGGGAGCAGAATTTCAGCTGAAGCAGCAGGCCAAGATGTTTTCTCAGAATGTGTATCTGCCGGCGGTGTATGACCTTCACCGCTGCTGCAGGGTAGAGCGGAATCTGGTTGTCTTCGCGGATGCCCACCATGACGGCAGGCCGGAAGCGATGGAGCTGCTGTACCGGAGACTGAAACAGAGCCGTGTTCAGCCGGCTTACCATATCGTAGAGATGTACCTGGATTTTGGCAGGGCGTCGAAAGCGGAGGTCATGGAATATTCGACGCGATTCATGAAACTGTACGCCAGAGCTTCAGTGGTCGTTGTCTGCGACAATTTCCTGCCGGTTGCTTCCTGCCGGAAGAAGAGGGACACGATGGTTGTCCAGCTGTGGCATGCCTGCGGCTGCTATAAGAAGTTCGGGTATGATGCGAAGGACGATATTCCGGAGGGGTATCATGGAGATGTGTACCGGAACCTGAGCCTGGTTACCGTCAGCGCGGAAGCGGCGGTGGAACCATTTTCGTCCGCGATGCACCGGACACACGGGGAGGTGCAGGCGATTGGCGTCAGCCGGACAGACCTGTATTTCTCGAGAAAATGGAGATACAGGTGCATTGAGGCGTTCCGGGAGCTGTACCCGGACGTCTACGAGGAAACTGGTGCTGGAAGTGGCAGAGAGTCAGATGCAGGAAGTGGCGGAGAGGCAGGAGCTGGAAGCGGAAGGGAGACAGGAGCCAGGGGCGGCAGAAAGACAGACAGCCTGAGAAAACGCCGGAAGGTTGTGCTCTGGGCGCCGACATTTCGCGGGAATGCGGGGCAGCCGGGCCTGATGGATCTGGATACAGAGAAGCTTCAGAGACAGCTCGGGAAAGAGTACCTTGTCCTGACACGGGTGCACCCGCATATGAAGGAGGCACGGAAGGCGGTGAAGAATCACTGCCCGATCCCGACGGAGCAGCTTTACCCGGTTGTGGATGTGCTGATCGCGGATTATTCGTCTCTGATCTATGAGTACCTGCTGGCAGCGCAGATTCGAAATCAGCAGGATCTGCATGGCAGCCTGGGCGTGCATGGTGGTCTGGTGCTATATGTTCCGGATCTCGATACCTACATGGCGCAGCGTGGAACCTACATGGATATCCATGAGATTCCGGGAGAGATTGTGAAGGATGCTGACAGGCTGGCAGATGCGGTCAGACGGGCTGCAGGAGATGACGGTCCGGGATTGTGCACCGGCGAAAGCAAAGTGGATGACGGGGCACTGGAATCAGGGAACGGGGGACAGACAGCGAGCTGGATAGGTAGCCAGGCAAAGAAAAGGGATGCATTCCTGAAGCGGTACCTGTCTGCCTGCGATGGGCAGTCGACCGCGCGCATTGCAGAGAGGATCAGGGAACATTGCTTCGGGGAAGATAGGGAGACTTCCGGAGCTGTAGATACGTAAGATTGCCCGATTCTGGACTTTGTGGTATGGTGGACGTCTATGATACATTTTTTATGAGGATGGATATATGAACGTTGCACTGATTATCGCGGGTGGCTCCGGCCACCGCATGGGACAGGATATTCCGAAGCAGTTTATCAATGTGTATGACAAGCCGGTGCTGATCTATACGCTGGAGGGGTTTCAGAAACACCCGCTGATCGATGCGATTGAGCTGGTCTGCATCGACGGATGGCACGATGTGGTCTGGGCGTATGCAAAGCAGTTCGGTATCGACAAGCTGAAGTGGATCGTGCCGGGCGGGAATTCCGGACAGGAATCGATCCGGAATGGTGTCTACGGCCTGGAGGACAAGTGTGCGGAGGATGATATTGTCATCATCCACGATGGCATTCGTCCGCTGGTGGATGCTTCTGTGCTCTCGGACGTAATTGAGACGTGCCGGAAGTATGGCAATGGCGTCACTTCCATGCCCTACAATGAGCAGATTTTCGTCAAGGATGACGAGATCTCGACGGTGAAGTATATACCGCGTGAGACGCTGAGACGGGTACAGACGCCGCAGGCATACAAGTTCGGGAAGCTGGACTGGGCGTATCACAAGGCATTCGCGGAGGGGATCGGGATCAAGGGTTCCTCATACACGAACACCATGATGGTGGAGCTGGGGGAGCGGCTGTATTTTGCGGCGGGCTCTGACAAGAACATCAAGCTGACAACGAAGGATGATCTGGAGATGTTCAAGGCGTATCTGAAGATGGACAGGGATAACTGGCTGAAGTAAGGGTATTTTGATGATGAGACTTCTGGAGAGTGAACTGTTTCAGCAGGATCTGAGCGGCGTGACCGCACTGGCGCTCCCGTGGGAGAAGCTCCGGGGCGCATCCTTCATGATCTCGGGTGCAACCGGGATGATCGGGAGCACATTGATTCATGTGCTGATGAAGAAAAACCGCGAGGATGGTCTGGGCTGCCATCTCCTCGCACTGGGGAGAAATGCACAGAAAGGAAAGTCAAGGTTCGAGGAATACTGGGGCGATCCGCTGTTTACATTTATCCAGTGTGATATTGATGACGTGGAGAATCTGAAGGAATCGCTCCGGGTAGCGGGACTGAAGCATGTGGACTATGTCTTTCATGCAGCTTCGAACACACACCCGGTCGCCTACGCGACGGATCCGATCGGGACGGTCGTGACGAACATCATCGGTCTGAACAATCTTCTGGAGTTTGCGGCGAAGGCCGGGGCAAGGCGGTTTGCATTTGCCTCCTCCAATGAAATCTATGGGGAGAATCGAGGCGATGTGGAGCTGTTTGATGAGAAGTACTGCGGCTACATCGACTGCAATACGATGCGCGCCGGCTATCCGGAAAGCAAGCGGGCGGGCGAGGCGCTCTGCCAGGCTTATATCCGGCAGAAGGGGCTGGATGTCGTGGTTCCGAGGTTCACCAGGTCGTTCGGCCCGTCCATGCTGATGAGTGACACGAAGGCGATTTCCCAGTTTATCAGGAAGGGTGTAGAGCGGGAAGACATCGTGCTCAAGAGCGCGGGGACCCAGAATTATTCCTATACCTATGTCTGCGATGCGGTTTCTGGCTTGCTGACAGTTCTGCTGCTTGGAGATTGTGGGGAAGCCTACAACATTGCGACGCGAAGCTGCGATATCACCCTGAAGGATCTGGCGGCGCTCATTGCGAAGGAAGCGGGCACGAAGGTGGTCTTTGAGATTCCGGACCAGGTGGAAGCGGCCGGATATTCAAGGGCGACCAAGGCGCTTCTTGACAGCAGAAAGCTGGAAGACCTGGGCTGGAGGGCGCGGTTTGACATGGAGACAGGACTGCGGCATACGGTGGAAATCCTCCGATCGGTACAGTAAGGACTCATGAGCAGGTAGACCGGGCTTCTGCCTGGTAAATCATACGGGGAAACAGGACGTATATGGCAAAGATCAATTTCGGGGACTATCTGAAATCAAAACAGCGCAAGGTCAGGAACTATGAGTCGGATGAAGCGCTGGTTCAGCGGGCGAAGCTGAAGCTGAGTGTTGATCCGATGGTCGTGTCCCCGGCTTACAGGGTGAAGAACCTGGAGGCGGCGGAGGCGCTTCTGTCGGATGTGAAGGGCTATCCGGGAGCGGAAACGCTCTATGATTCCTGCAAAAAGCAGCTGTCGGAGGCAAAGGTACAGAAGAAAGAGGCGGACTATCAGAGAGCCTGCCGTCATCTGGCGGAGGCGAAGGAGGAGCATGAATTCGGCAAGGCTGCCGGAGAGTTTGCAAACCTTCAGGGATACCGGGATGCCGATGAGAAGCAGGATTATGCCCGGAAGCGGGCGAAGGCGCTGAACCGGAGGTTCCAGATTACGCGTGCTGTGGTTCTTCTGGTGATTGTGGCGCTGGTGGTACTGATGGCCAGAAGCTACAAGGGTGGCTATATGAACTATATGGCTGCTAGGCTTGAAGGCATCGGCGGACAGTACCAGTCGGCGTACAGTCGTTTTTCACAGCTGGGGAATCTGCTGGACAGCAGAGAGCAGGCGGAGAAGTACAGGCAGCTGTATCTGCGGAAGAGAGAGGCAGCGGAACGCAAGGCACTCCCGGAAGCAAAGAAGGGTGATACTGTGTCCTATGCGGGGCAGGACTGGCTGGTCCTTCGGAGAAGCCATAAGAAGCTCCTGATGATCTGCAGAGCGCCATCGGCAGACAGTGTCTTCCGGAGCGTCCAGTTTCATAACGTCCGGAAGGATGTCTCTTGGGCGGACAGCTCGCTCAGAGCGTTTTTGAATGGCGGGGCGCTGCAGGGGGAGTTTACAGAGTTGGAGCAGGCAGCGCTTGTGGACATGGCTTATACGCCGTCCGGCAATGATTTTTATGGGGTCTCTGCGCCTTCTGAACCACTCACCGATAAGGTGCGGATTTTTGATCTGGAAGATTTGAAGACCTATTCCGATGTGTTTGAAAAGCCGGCGGTGGACATGTGGCTGGCAGCACCCGGACATGATCTGTCTTCGGCTGTCTATCAGTCCAAATCAGGGACGGTGATGATGTACGGGGATGATGTGACGGATATGAATCTGTCTGTCTGCCCGGTGATCACAGTGGATCTCAAGGCGCTGGAAAGCCAGGACAAGCAGCAATGACCGCACAGAGCGGTCAAGAATGAGAGGGTGCCCGGGCGGTGTGCTGCAGGAATGCCGGGGCGCCTGGAAGAGAGAAGCGAAGGAGAACTGCAGATGGGCAGCAAGTGGAAGAATCGGATCCGGACGTTCCGGAAGTACTGGGATCTGCTGGTGGAGCTGGTCAAGCGTGACATCAAGCTGAAGTACCGCCGCAGCGTCCTTGGGTATATCTGGAGCGTACTGAATCCGCTCCTGATTATGGTTGTCATGACGGTTGTGTTCTCGGCGATGTTCAAGAAGAATATCGAGAATTATCCGATCTATCTGCTGACAGGGCGTGTTCTGTTTGAATTCATGCGGATGGCAACCCAGAACGGACTCAAGTCTGTGACTAACAACGCATCGCTGCTGAAGAAGACTTATATTCCGAAGTATATTTTCACCTTGTCGAAGGTGACGAGTACAATGATTGATTCGGTCTTTTCGCTGGGCGCCTTTTTCATCGTGATGATTGCCACCCGCTCTGCATTCCACTGGACCATGCTGTATCTGGTCATCATCATCATGCAGGTGTACATCTTCAGTCTGGGGCTGACCTTCCTGCTTGCGGCGCTCGAGGTGTTTTTCCGTGACATGGAGTATATCTACCATGCGTTTATCACAGCATGGATGTACCTGACGCCACTGTTCTATCCGATCGAAAATCTGCCGCACCTGCTTCAGGTCATCATCAAGGGCTTCAACCCGATGTACTATTACATCGCTGCATTCCGGGACATTACGCTTGCCGGCAGGATGCCGGGACCGAGGCTGGTCGTCGGGGGCTGGCTGTGGGCGTTCGCGGCTCTGGTGCTGGGATTGTATGTCTTTCAGAAAAAGAAGGATGAGTTTATCCTTCACATCTGAACCGTACCGAATCGGAAGACCAGGCGCAGGACCGCCAGAGCCGGTCGTCAACCACCGGAGACGGGGGATACTGGCAGAAATGGAGAGATTCTATGGCTGAAAATATCATCGATGTGAATCATGCATCGATCCGCTTTAACCTTGGAAACATCAAGGTCGACAATCTGAAGGAATTTACGATCCGGAAGATCCGGCATGAGCTGACCTTCCAGGAGTTCCTGGCGCTGAAGGATGTGGATCTTCATGTGAAGAGGGGTGAGTCCTGGGGGCTGATCGGGACAAATGGTTCCGGCAAGAGTACGCTTCTGAAGATGATTACCGGAATCCTGAAGCCTTACAAGGGAACGGTTCAGGTCCGGGGGAAGATTGCGCCGATGATCGAGCTCGGTGCGGGCTTTGATCAGGAGCTGACGGCGCGTGAGAATATCTTTCTGAACGGGGCGGTGCTCGGACATTCGAGAAGGTTCATGGAGGAGCATTTCGATGAGATTGTCGAGTTCGCGGAGCTTCAGCGCTTCCTCGACTCGCCGATCAAGAATTATTCCTCCGGCATGAAGGCGCGGCTGGGCTTCGCGGTTGCCACGATGGTCAATCCGGAGATCCTGATCTGTGATGAGGTGTTGTCGGTCGGAGATGCGAACTTTAGGAGACGCTGCAATGCGCGCATGCAGGAGATGCTTTCCGGCGGCACGACGCTTCTGTATGTGTCCCATGATATTCCGTCGGTCATCCGGCTCTGCGACCATGTCCTGTGGCTTGACAAGGGCGATGTCGTGATGCAGGGAGACCCGGAGACGGTCTGCAACGCGTATCTGGAGCATCAGGAGAAGGTATATTCCTATGCGCAGAAGGAGCGGGAGGACCGGCAGGAGATCGAGTCCGGGAAGGTTTTCGACTACCTGGTGGTCGGCGCTGGCCTGTACGGTGCTGTCTTTGCAAATGAAGCCTGCAAGGCTGGCAAGACGGCGGTTGTGATCGACAAGCGCGATCATATCGGCGGCAATGTCTATACGTCCCGACGGGATAATATCGATGTTCACGAATACGGGGCTCACATCTTCCATACGTCTGACAAGAAGGTCTGGGAGTATGTGAACCAGTATGCAGAGTTCAACCACTACATCAATTCGCCGGTAGCCCGGTACAAGGATGAGCTCTACAACCTGCCGTTCAATATGAACACCTTCTCGAAGATGTGGGGGCTTTATACACCGGAGCAGGTACAGGCAAAGATCGAGGAGCAGAGAGCGGAATATATCGCGCAGAAAAAGAAAGAGCGGGGACTTGCGCCGGAAGAAGCATTTGTCCCGCAGAATCTGGAAGAGCAGGCGATCTCTCTCGCCGGGACGGATATTTACGAAAAACTGATCAGAGAATACACGCAGAAGCAGTGGGGACGTCCGTGCACGGAGCTGCCGGCCTTCATCATCCGGAGATTGCCGCTTCGGTTTACCTATGACAACAACTATTTTAATGACCGTTATCAGGGGATTCCGATCGGCGGGTACACGCAGATGGTTGAGAAGCTTCTGTCGGGCGTTCCGGTGATGACGGGGATTGACTACCGGACATTCGCGAAAAAGTATGCCGGGAAGTATCGGAAGGTGATTTACACGGGGCCGATCGACGAATACTTTGACTACAGGCTCGGGCATCTGCAGTACCGGACCGTCCGGTTTGAGACGGAGGAGCTGGACATGCCGAATTTCCAGGGAAATGCCGTGGTGAATTATACAGGCAGCGAGGCTCCGTGGACGAGAATCATCGAGCACAAGTGGTTCGAGTTCGGAAAGGATCTGGAGGGAAATGATCTTCCAAAGACGATTATTTCCCGCGAGTACTCAACAGAGTGGCAGCCGGGCATGGAACCCTACTACCCGGTCAACGACGAAGCCAACATGAAGCTGTATGAGCAGTATAAAAAGCTGGCCGAGAAGGAGCCGGGCGTCCTCTTCGGCGGCCGGCTCGGGACGTACAGATATTACAACATGGACCAGGTCATCCTTCAGGCCTGGGAGATGGCTGAGAAGGAGCTGAAGACCAGAATTCTGGTCGGAAGCGTCGGGAAGAAGTAAAAAGGAAACCGTTGTCAGGACTCCTCTGGCTTGCAGCGCAGGGACCTTCCGAAAACAAGCTGCTCGATCCGTTCTGTCGAGTGACCGTCGCAGGCGCTCATGAACTTCTTCCGGAAAGCCGCCAGCTTCTCTCTGTCAAAGGCAGTTTCTGACTGACGGATCGCGTCGGTCAGTTCGTCCATCGTTTTGCAGACCGGGCCCGGAGCCAGTTCGCTGTAGTTGTAGTAGAAGCCGCGCCAGTCGTTGTAGTCGTCGAGATCATAGGCGTAGAACAGAACAGGGCGGTCAAGCAGGGAGTACTCGAAGACCAGCGAAGAGTAATCCGTGATGCAAAGGTCAGCCGCGCACAGCAGCGTCTCAATTGTGCAGGTATGTGTCAGATCCATCGCGAAGGTTCCATCCAGATCTGCCGGAATCTTCGGGGTGGCTACCGGGCCGACATAGGGATGGTTCTTGATGACGACGACGTACTCATCCCCGAATTCCTTTTTCAGCCTGCGCAGGTCAAAAGTCTGAAAATCAGGGGTGGAGGCCCCTGCAACCCTTCCGCGAAAGGTCGGAGCGAAAAGGAGAATCTTCTTTCCGATGGATGCCGGAAAGACGGTGTGGACCTTTTCTGTATTTTTCTGGATGAATTCAGGGTCAAAGTAGACATCTGTCCGGCTGACACCAGTTGGCCTGACGATCTCCTTTTGATCCTCAAGCCCCATCGCCTCAATGTATGCCCACGCGACGTCCGGGCTGCTGACGGTGACAAGGCTGAGATTCTTATAGTAATTCAGAAAGTGCTTTTCGCGTTCCTTCTGACTTGCTCCGAATTTTTTATTCGCCGTACTGGCGCCCCATTTCTTAAAGGCACCGCAGCCGTGCCAGAGCTGGATGACCTTCGTCTCCTTCCGCAGCGGAAAGCTGCTGGTGGCGAGGGCTGCATCGTTCAGAAAGATGTATTTCGCCGTGGCAGCGTCCTTTGCGTACGCCTCCAGTGGCTTCATCGAGTCTGTCCCCGGATCGAATTCATGCAGATAATGGACATGGACGGTGTATCCTGCCTGCTTTACGTCTTCATAGATCAGCCGAAAATTATCAGACAGCGAGACAGAGCGGTTTTCGATAAAAAGAACCTTTTGATCATCGACCGGTTTTCCTGCTTCTGAACGGTACCAGGCAGGAATGGTCTCTCCGTACAACCGGTCGCTTCTCTTCAGCCCGAAGTATCTTTTGATCTGTTTCAGGGGCGGGATCCGTGTCATGCGCCAGTAGATGCCATGGCAGATGCGGAAGAAAAGGCGTGAAAGACGGTTGTTTCCCCGGGTGTACTGGTTGATCATAGAAGGAGTTCCTTTCTAATATGAGATTTCATGTTTTTACACAGACTTCATGAAATTGAAACAATCATAACACAATTTGCCAAATTGCGATATGTCGCTGCGATTCCGCCAGGATGTGTGCTATCATTTCAATAGTCGTGATACACGGACGTATTGGGTGAAATGATGCCAGCGGGAAGGGAGTTACAGGTATGGGGACAAAGAACACCATTCAATCAGCGTACAATGCGGTGCGGTCGGCGTACAAGGACACAAGCCTGAAGAAGCTCTATCCATCCCGCTATCTGGCGGCAGCGAAACGGCCGGTCAAGGCCGGCTATGTGGTGTTCCTGGAGGTGCGGGAGAAGGAGCTGACCGACAATTTCCGACTGATACGGGCAGCGTTGGAGCGGCGCAGCCGTGAGAGCGGTGAAAACAGAGAAAACGGAGAGAAGACTGAAGGCATGCAGGGGCTCTACAGCTTTGATACGGTTTGTATCCGCGAGGGGATGGAGAACCCGGCGTCGGTGACGCTCCGCTGCCTTGCCGCGATTCCGAAAATCGCACGGGCAGAGTATGTTTTTGTCAATGAGTCATCTTATTTTTTGAGCAGCCTTCCGATTCGCCCGGAGACGACGGTTATCCAGACCTGGCATGCCTGCGGGGCGTTCAAGAAGTTCGGCTACAGTGCGGTGGGGAAGGGCTTCGGGACGACGGAATCGGATCTTGAAAAGTACCCGGTGCATAAGAATTTTTCCTATGTGACCGTTTCGTCAGAGGAAGTGGTCTGGGCGTATGCGGAGGCCTTCCATATGGAAGACCGCGTGCAGGATATTCTGCCGATCGGGGTAAGCCGGACGGACCTTTACTTTCACAGCAAGGTCCGGAGAAACGCAGCGCTGCGTGTCCGTCATGTGCTGGAGGACAGAAATCCGTCACTGCGGGATGAGCCGGCGCCGGCGTGCCTGATCGGTGCGAATGGGTCCTTTGGAAAAAAGGGCGGCGCGATGCCGAGGGACTGCGAGCGTGTCTTCGAGAAAAAGAAGCTGCTTCTGTACGCGCCAACCTACAGGGGATCTGTCAGAGAGGCGGCCTCGCCGGATCAGCTGGACATTCTTCGCCTGAAGGAAGAGCTTGGGGATGGCTATCTGCTACTGATCCGGCAGCATCCATTTGTCAGGAAGAAGGCCGTGATTCCAAAAGGAGCGGAAGGGTTTGCGATGGATGTCTCGGATCTGAGGATTGAGGACCTGATCATAGCCTCTGACATGCTGGTCACAGACTATTCGTCGATTGTGTTTGAGTATTCACTTTTCGAGAAGCCGATGGTTTTCTTTGCGTTCGATCTCGAGGACTACGAGAAGCAGAGGGGATTCTACTACCCCGTCCGGGAGATGATGCCCGGACCCATCTGCCATTCGACACATGATGTGGCGCGGGAGATCCGCCGGATGGAGACGGGCTTTGACTGGCTGCGCGTCAGAGAATTCAAGTACCGGTTCATGGGCGGCTGCGACGGACATGCAACCGAGCGGATTCTCAGGCTGATGGATGCGGTCAGAGAGAAGAAAAAACGAGCATAAGGGCTGGGCGAGTGGACAGGCACATGAGAGCCAGAGCAGCCGGTTTGTACGAAAGAAGGAGCCAGATTGCAGACAACCGGCCTTGAATCTGCTTTCCTGCAATGGTAAGCTGTATGGGCGTTAAAAACGGTCAGGCAGAGGAGCCGAGGCAGGATTGGAGACAGGATTGCATATGTTGCTGTGAGACGGACTTCAGCGGCCATGAGCCGGACCGTGCAGGTGGTTTTCAGAGGAGATGGAATGGGTATGAGGAATAGAAACAGGTTCGCCGCGGTTGTTCTGGCGCTTGTGATGGCGGCCAGCCAGGGCACTCTGGCGACAGCTGCCGAGGTAACTGTGCCGGCACAGGAAAGCATTGCGGCTCAGGCAGCTTCCGGGAATGGCACAGCCGCTGACGGAAGCGGTGAGACTGCTGCGAAGGCAGAAACTGGTAATCCGGCGCTGGCCACAGGGAAAGCTTCAGATTCTGAGAAGGGCTGTGCGGACACGGGAAACGGACAGTCTGATGCAGATGCCTCTTCCGCATCAGAAAACGGGCAGGCGGAGACCAGCCAGACAGCTTCAAGTCAGGCGGAGGCCAGCCAGACAGATCCAAGCCAGATCGAGGCTGGGCAGGCAGCTGTCAGTCAGACGGAGTCCGGGCAGGCAGCTTCAGGTCAGACGGAATCCGGACAGGCGGCCGTCAGTCAGACAGAGTCCGGGCAGACAGCTTCGGATCAGATGGAGGCTGAGCCGGCAGCAACAGGCCAGACAGAGACAGCACAGCTGGACGAGAGGAAGCTGGCAGAGGAGCCGGCAAAGGTTCAGGGAGAAGTCAAATTGACGGCGTCGATTGACGGACAGACCCCGAACTACGGCGGACGGTCGGACGCAATGATTGTCTGGGCTGATCGGGGAGCAGCAGACGGGACGAAGCTGACGCTGAGAGCGGAAGCAGCGAATCTGAGTAAGAACGCTTCGGTAACCTTCTCCTGGACAAGTAACACCAGTACGGAGATCATTGATCGGCTGTCGGGAGCGCAGCCGAAGGAAGATGGCGGAAGCGTATCCGACACGGCAGAAACAACGCTGAAGGAAGGAGTCTATGCCTACTTTTGCACGGTTACGGTAGCCGGCGAGGCGGATGAAAAACGGAATCAGGATTACACGTTTGCCTATATTGTTCGTGACCCACTTCAGATCGATACGAAGGATACATCACTTCATGTCTCTCCGAAGATTGCCACTGTCGCAGGCTCCGGCACGGCGCAGATGGAGATCAAGGGGAGTCTGAAGCTGTTTGAAGACGAGCTTGGGACGGATTGGAATCCTACTGATGAGTACGATTCCTGGGACACGAAAAAGGTTTCATCAAATGCGAATTCTGTCCTGACCACGGCGACCTTGAAGGGTATAGACGATCCGTCCTGCACAGTGACCTGCAGGCTTTGGTCGAAGTATTCGCCGGATGCGGTCTATGGCGCGAGGACTGTGACCTTTACGATCGACACGGTCAACCACACCTACGGCGACTGGAAGGTGACGAAGGATGCCACGGTCTGGGCTGCCGGTGAGCGGGAGCATGTCTGCACGGTCTGCGGGTACAAGGAGACGGAGTCCGTCCCGAAGCTGACGCCGACGATCTCTGCGAACATGACGTCCGTGCCGGTTCAGGCGGGAAAGACCACGGACAAGTTCTGCGTGACGCTTGCGAACGGTGATTATATCCAGAAATGGGAGTCCTCTGACCGGAAAATTTTGACGGTCTCCGGCAAGTTCAACGGAACCTGCACGATCCGCGCACGCAAAAAGGGCAGAGCCACGATCACGGCGACGGCTGCCAGCGGGCTGCAGATCACCGCACTTGTGAAGGTGCAGAAGGGGATCGTGAAGACGAGAGCGATCGCAGGCCTTCCATCGACGGTCTCGCTGAAGAAGGGACAGCGCGTCAGGCTGAATCCGGTGCTTTCTCCGCTGACAAGCCAGAATCCGGTGACGTACAAGAGCTCCAGCACAAAGATTGCAACGGTCTCCAGAACCGGCAGGATTCGCGGCGTGGCGCCGGGCCGCTGCAAGGTCACGGTCACATCCGGGAAGGCTTCGGTGAAGGTGACGGTAACGGTCACCGGTGTTGATGCAGTGGCGATCCGGAATGTCCGCACGGCATATACGCTGAAGAAGGGCAGAAAACGGCAGCTGTATCCGAAGCTGACACCGGCGAATGCGACAAGCCGGATTCGCTACAAGAGCTCTAACAAGAAGGTCGTGACCGTATCCTCGACCGGAAAACTGACGGCGAAACGGAAGGGAACCGCAACGATTACGGTCCGCGCTGTCAACCTGGAAAGCGCTTCCATCATCAGGCAGGTGACGGTAACCGTGCGGTGAGGTGTCGGCGGTTTCTTGTCTGCCGGCCTGGCAGTGTGAGGTCCGCTGCATGATTCTGAAAAAATTGAGAAGCGGAAAATGGCGGACACTGGCAGTAAAAATACAAGGAAAACCGGAAAATATCGCAAAATTCACACCAGGAACAAAAAAAGGGATAGACAAGCCTGTCTGAATGGCGTATTCTTATCTCAACATCAAAGGGGATGCAGACTTCAAGCAAGTCTGCATCCCCTTTTTCGATGCACAAACATTTGCAGAACTTCAGAGAAAGACCGAAAAAGTTTTCCTTCTTTCTTGCATTGAAGGGATGTGAGTGATATAATTCGTGGCATGTAGCCGATGAAAAGACAATTGTCCGCGCTACACGCACAAACCAAGGGCTTCGGAAAGAGGAGGGATGGTTATGAACAAGAAGATGATTTCCGTAATCTGTGCAGCGGCGATGGCAGCCGCGACGATGCCGGTCATGTCCATGACGGCGCTCGCAGCAGACGACACCATCAAGATCGGTGTCTTTGAGCCGCAGACAGGTGAGAATGGCGGCGGCGGCCTCCAGGAGCTTCAGGGTGCGCGTTACGCGAATGAGATCCGCCCGACTGTCAAGGTCGACGGAAAGGAGTACAAGGTCGAGCTGGACGAGGTCGACAACAAGTCCGATAAGACAGAGGCCGTGACCGCTGCCCAGAAGCTGGTGGCGGACAAGGTTGTGGCCGTGATCGGCAGCTACGGCTCCGGCGTCTCGATCGCCGCGGGACCGACATTTGCAGACGCTAAGATTCCGGCAATCGGTGCTTCCTGCACGAATCCGCAGGTTACCTCGGGCTGCGATTATTACTTCCGTGTATGCTTCCTGGATCCGTTCCAGGGGTCGGTCATGGCGCAGTACGCGTTTGACAGCGGGTACAAGAATGTTGCGGTGATCGACCAGATCGGTGATGACTATTCGACCGGTCTTGCAAACTTCTTTGTAAAGCAGTTCCAGACGCTCGGCGGAGCCATCGCAACCGAGCAGCAGTTCCAGACCAATCAGTCCGATTTCAAGGCCATCCTGGCGCAGGTCAAGGCAGCGAATGCAGACGCCATCTTCGCACCGTCCTCCATTGCAACGGCGCCACTGATCATCAAGCAGGCTCGGGAGATGGGCATCGACGCACCGATCATGGCAGGCGACACCTGGTACAATCAGACAATTATCGACAACGCAGGCGCTGAGAATACAGAGGGAACTGTTGTATCGACATTCTTCGATGAGAACGACGATTCCAACCCGGTTGCAACCGACTTTGTCAAGGGTTACAAGGAATGGCTCAACGCCGACAAGAAGCGGATTGAGAACAACGGCGGCAACGATGCCATCGTTGGAAACTCCGCACTGTGCTTTGACACCTACAACGTCATCTGCGACGCAATTGAAGCAGGGAATACGATTGACGGAGAAGCGTTGAAGGATGCGATCTCCAAGATCGACGGCGACTATGTCACCGGACACATCACCTTCAACGAGACCGGTGATGCGAACAAGGATTCCGCTTACATCGATATTGCGAAGGACGGAAAGTTTCAGTTCCTGAAGATTGTCACAGTTGGCGGCGGCGAGTCCTCCACAGAAGCGGCAACCGAAGCAGAGTAAGCTGAGCCAGTGTCATCCATTAATTAATTAATAGAAAGAAGCGAATGTTTCAGAGTACAGCGCCGGCCACCTTGTCAGGACCGGCGCTGTGCGTCAGAACATACACACAGGAAGGGGCAACTTCCATGAGTCTTGCTACATTCGTGCAGCAGCTGCTGACCGGTGTCTCGCTGGGCGGCGCGTATGCACTTATCGCGATCGGATACACGATGGTTTACGGAATCCTCCGGCTCATCAACTTCGCGCATGGCGATCTGTTCATGATGTCGGGCTATTTCATGATCTTTGCGATTGCCTCGATGCCGTGGTTCATCGCGATCCCGGTTGCATTCGCGGGCACAATCCTGCTCGGTATGGGAATCGAGAAGGCGGCGTATCGTCCGTTGAGAAAGGCGCCGCGCATGTCAGTCATGATCTCCGCTATCGGCGTATCCTATCTGCTTGAGAACCTGGCGACCTATCTCTTTACGGCGATTCCAATGGCCTATCCGGAGATTCCGGGGCTGAAGAAGATCCTGACGTTCGGACCGGTCACAACCTCTCTGGTCACGATCCTGACGCCGATTCTGACGGTGGTGCTGACGATCATGCTTCTGCAGCTGATCAACCATACGAAGATCGGCATGGCGATGCGGGCGGTCTCGAAGGATACGGAGGCATCCAGACTGATGGGAATCAAGGTGGATTCCACGATCTCCTTTACCTTCTTCATCGGCTCTTTGCTTGCGGCAGTCGGCGCGCTTCTGTATTTCACAGACCGCATGACGGTCTATCCATACTCCGGCGCGCTGCCGGGGCTGAAGTGCTTCGTTGCGGCGGTTCTCGGAGGAATCGGCTCGATTCCGGGCGCTGTCATCGGCGGCTTCATCATCGGAATCAGCGAGACCTTCATCGTCGCATTCGGATACTCGACGTTCTCAGATGCATTTACCTTCGTGCTTCTGATCATCATCCTGCTTGTGCGCCCGACCGGCCTGTTCGGTGAGGCAGCAAGCGACAAGGTCTGAGGAGGTGGCTGGGATGAGTAAGATGAAAGAAAAGGCTGTTTCCTCGAATATGAACGGTGGGTATGTCCCCGGATCCAGCGGCCATGTGTACCAGAAGCGGAGAGATCCGCATCATGTGCGCAACGCTGTGCTCACGATGGCTGTCTGTATTCTTCTGGCAACGCTGATGGCCTTCTATCAGAGGAACGCTTCTGACCATTCCTATGCGATTTCCATCATCGAACGCTCAGCTGTCTATGCGGTCGCGGCGGCCGCGATGAACCTGGTGACGGGATTTACCGGTCTGTTTTCGCTCGGGGCAGCAGGCTTCATGGCAATCGGGGCTTACACAACGGCTGTCCTGACGATTCCGCTTTCGGCCAGGGCGAGCGTCTATTACATGAATGGCATCGCGCCGTGGCTTGAAAAGCTGCAGGCACCGGTTCTGGTCGCGATGATTCTCGGCGGGCTGATTTCTGCTGGGTTTGCGGCGCTGATCGGCATCCCTGTTCTGCGCCTGAAGTCTGATTACCTGGCGATTGCCACGCTGGGATTTGCGGAGATCATCCGCACGGTTCTTGCGGCGCCGATGATGGATCAGATTACAAATGGTTCCTACGGGCTGAACAACATCCCGGGATTTACCAACATCTTCCAGCCGCTGATTCTGGCAGCCGTCTGTATTGCGATTATGATGCTGCTGCTCCATTCCTCCTACGGGCGCGCGTTCAAGGCAGTCCGGGATGACGAGGTGGCGGCGGAGGCGATGGGCATCAATCTGTTCCGAACAAAGGAATTGTCCTTTGTGATTTCCTCGTTCTTCATGGGAATCTCCGGCGGCATGCTGGCGCTGTTCATGCGTTCCATCGATACCAAGACCTTCCAGATCACGATGACCTACAACATTCTTCTGATCGTCGTTCTGGGCGGCATTGGCTCCATCACAGGCTCGATCATCGGCGCGTTTCTGATCAACGGCGGCCAGGAGTGGCTGCGTTTCCTGGATGAGCCGCTGACGGTCGGCGGTGTTTCGATCCCGCTGTTTCGGCCGGGCTTCCGGATGGTCATCTACAGCATCGTACTGATGGTGGTTGTGCTGTTCTGGCGCCGCGGCATCATGGGAGACCGGGAGTTTTCATGGAATCACCTGTTCTCCGTCTTCAGGCGAAAAAAGAAGACTTCACAAGGAGGTGCACAGTGATGGCAGAGCCAAGAGAGAATGTCCTCCATGTGGAGAATGTGACGATGCAGTTCGGTGGTGTCGTGGCAGTGAACAACCTGTCGCTCGATGTGGACAAGGGAGAAATTGTCGCGCTGATCGGTCCGAACGGGGCGGGCAAGACGACTGCATTCAATGTCATCACCGGGGTGTATCAGCCGACAAATGGGCGGGTGCAGTTTCAGGGAGACACGATTATCGAAAACCATCCGAGAGGGAAGATGCGGAAGAATTACCTCGGCGAGAATGCGGAGCTTTATTCGAACTCAATCGTCAGGACGCCTGACTGCATCACGAAGCTCGGGATTGCGAGAACCTTCCAGAACATTCGTCTGTTCAAGGCCATGACGGTCTTTGAGAATGTTCTGATTGCGACCCATATGCGGTCAGAGGCGAATGTTTTCTCGGCGACCTTCGGACTGAACCGCAGGGAGGAAATGACAAACCGGGAGCTCGCCATGGAGCTGATCGAGATGGTCGGTCTGAAGGATGAGGCGGATGTGCTGGCGACGTCGCTTCCGTATGGCAAGCAGCGCCGCCTGGAAATTGCACGTGCGTTGGCGACAAAGCCCAGCCTGCTTCTTCTGGATGAGCCGGCGGCCGGCATGAATCCGCAGGAAACGGACGATCTGGCGGACTTTATCTGCCGGATCAAGGCAGCATTTCACCTGAGTGTTTTTGTCATTGAGCATCACATGGATCTGATCATGAGCATATCGGACCGAATCTATGTGCTGAATTTCGGGAAACTGATTGCCCAGGGCACGCCGGAGGAGATTCAGAACAACCAGATTGTCATCGACGCGTACCTCGGGACAGGGAAGACCAACTAAGCCGGGGAAGGGTCTGACAGCAGAGTCCTGAGAATTAAGGAAAGCAGGGGTTTCATGGAAAAGACAGAGAATCTTCTGGAAATCAACAACCTGGTCGTCCGGTATGGCGGAATCGAGGCTGTGCGCGGAATCAGCTTTGGTGTTCCGAAGGGAAAGATTGTCACACTGATTGGTTCCAACGGCGCAGGAAAGTCCTCGACACTGCGTTCCGTTGTCGGGCTTGTGAAGCCGGCGGCGGGAAGCATTTCCTTCAAGGGCGAGGATCTTCTGAAGCTGCCGACAGAGACGATCGTCACGCGCGGGATCACGATGGTGCCGGAGGGACGCCGCGTCTTTGTGAATCTGACGGTCGCCGAGAATCTTCGGATGGGTGCCTACATGCGCAAGGACAGCATCGACAAGGACCTGGAGCGCGTCTATACACTGTTCCCGAGGCTGAAGGAGCGTTCCTGGCAGCCTGCCGGAACGCTTTCGGGAGGCGAACAGCAGATGCTTGCAATCGCGAGAGCCCTGATGAGCAAACCGGAGCTGGTCATGATGGACGAGCCGTCACTGGGGCTCGCGCCGATCATCGTCCAGGAGGTGTTTGAGATTATCCGTGAGATCAACAAGGAAGGGACGACCATCCTTCTGATCGAGCAGAATGCGAATATGGCGCTTCAGACGGCAGACTACGGGTATGTCATGGAGACCGGGCGGATCACCCTGTCCGGTACAGGCAGAGAGCTGGCGGAAAATGAGCAGGTCCGCGAGGCTTACCTCGGGAGAGCGAAGGAATAACAGCGGAGCAGGATGCCGGGGGAATACCCGGGGCCGCGCCGGAATGGCCATAAGAGTAGAAGACGGCTGGCACTTTGTGCCGGCCGTTTTCTGTGCAGGCGGCCGTTCATCATCGAATGCGGCGCGCGGGATGAAGGCATCTGCGCAGGTTCGGATGACCAGGTGGACGGCACGTGATCGAGTGCGGAGCGCGGTCGGATAAAGACGGATGGTTGATTTTATCCTGTAAATCACCGATAATAAATTTCATCTGTAAGCCAGATTACAACATCAGTCATAGATAGAGGAACGTCTTGAATGGGAACGGAAGGAAAGCAGGCAGGGCAGGATCAGATGAAAGCCGGGAGCGGACAGAATGGGGCCGGCTGGAAGGATATGACCTACCGCGCAGGGAGAGATGTCAGCGGGCTGGTCGACAGTGCCATCAAAAGCGGGGACTATTCGGCGCTGAGTGAGCAGATCAACTGGGCGATGAACCGGGCAGTGGATGCTGTGCACGACTCTCTTCTGGAGCGAGGCATGCAGTCCGGAACAAGGCCTCAGGGGAAGAGAACATCTGAAAAGACGGCCTATGAGCAGGCGGTAGAAGAGGCCGGAAAGTCTTCCCGAAGAGCGGCGGATGAAGGCCGTAGCCGCCTCCGGATCCGGAACAATTTTGCGGCGACGGCAGGAAAAGTCATCGGGACGGTCGGGATGATTCCCAACCTGCTGCTTGCGATCGGGTGCTTTACTGTAGCGCACTCGGCCGGTGTCGGGCTCTTTTTCCTTGCAATCACCGGCATGTTCTACTGGCTGAGGGACCTTTCAGTGAAACAGCTGGAGGTCATCGATGACGCCGAGACAATCCTGCGGATCCGGAAGGGCCGGGACGTGATTTCCGTGGAGGAGATTGCATCGGCGCTTGGAAAGAGCAAAAAGGATACCCGGAAGTCGCTGAAGGAAATCCTTCGGAAGGGGATTTTGAACGGACCGGTCTATATGGATTCGGGCGAGACAACGCTGATTCTCAGCCGCGAGGCCTATGGGCTGTACAGTCAGACCATGGAATCGTACAGGAACAGGAAACGCGAGGAAGAAAAGCAGAGGACGAAGGAGAGCCGCAGGAAAGAACCGGGAAAAAGGGCTGAAGAAACGTCGAAGGACCGGGCGGATGCCCCGGAGCTGGGCGGAGAGCCGCTGCCGGAATATGGGAAGCTGCAGGCGCAGAAGAAGGCGCAGCAGGAATACAGAAGAAAGCTTGATGCAGAGACGCAGAAGATTCTGGATGAAGGGCAGGCCTTCATTGTCCATATCCATCAGAAGAATGAGGAGATTCCGGGAGAGGAGATTTCGGCGAAGCTTGACAGGCTTGAGCGGATCGTGACAGGGATCTTTGACCAGGTGGAGAAAAGTCCGGAGAGCGCTCCGGATCTCCACCGGCTGATGAGCTACTATCTTCCGACGACGCAGAAGTTGATTGATACCTATGCGGCGCTGGATGCCCAGCATGTGGAGGGGGAGAATATCGAGAGCGCCAAGCGTGAGATTGAAACCTCGCTGGACACCATCAATGATGCGTACGAAAAGCTGTTTGATTCATTCTTCCAGCATACGGCGTGGGATGTCGGGACAGATGTGTCGGTCATGAAGTCCATGCTCCGGCAGGACGGCCTGACCGAGGATGAATTCCAGCAGATGAGACAGGCGCAGGCTGAGAGCGAAGCGAAGCAGCTGAAACAGACACAGGTTTCAGTTCAGAGCAGCGGCCAGGGGACCGGAGCCGGGCTTCAGGCTGCGGAAGCCGGAGGAATGGCAAAAATGGCACAGGGACAGGTGGAATCCGGGAAGAAGGAAGAGGCCTGAGACAAAGTGCAGGAGACAGCGGCTGAGGCGAGGCAAGGCAAGGGGAACCTGACAGGATCAGAGAGCAGGACCACAAGGATCGAGATCGGGAGGAGCAAGGGATGACGGACGAAAACAGAAGCGGCGGGGCAGCCGGCCTGGAAGGGCAGGAGCCTCGGCAGATCGAGCTGACGTTCGGTGATGCGGAGGGGAGCCTTTCGGCAGGCGTGGGGCAGAGTGCGGCGGACGAGCAGAAAGGAAGCTTTGCGGCAGCCGCGCCCGCGGCGATGACCGCAGAGGAGCTGATGGCGGCTGCGTCAAAGACGCCGGAAGCTGCCCGGGAGGTGCCGCAGACTGTACCAGAGACAGCACCAGAGGCTGCGTCAAAGACGCCGGAGGGGGCGCCGGCAGGGTCGGCCATCCGGGAGCATGTGACGGATGCCATCCGGGACACGGAGGTGATCCTCAGCCCTCAGGAACAGAAGATGGTTGATGCATTTGCGAAAAAAATCGACATCACAAATGGCGCTGCCATCATGCAGTACGGCGCTGGCACCCAGAAAAAGATGTCCGAATTCTCGGATACCGCGCTGGCGAATGTCCGAAACAAGGATATGGGTGAGGTTGGAAAGCAGATCTCCGGACTGGTGTCGGAGCTTCAGAGCTTCGATGTGACGAAGGAGGAGAACGGTTTTCTGCGTTTCTTCAAGAAGAATGCGAACAAGGTGACGGCGCTGCAGGCAAAGTTCGATAAGACGGAGGACTCGGTAAAGGCCATCTCGGATGCGCTGGAGAAGCATCAGATTCAGCTGATGAAGGATGTCGCGACGCTCGACCGGATGTATGCGCTGAACCTCTCCTACTTCAAGGAGCTGACGATGTATATCGCGGCCGGAAAGAAGAAGCTCGCCGAGGTGAGGGGCGGAGAGCTCCTGAAGCTGGAGGAGAAGGCAAAAATGAGCCAGGATGCGCAGGACGCGCAGGCGGCGAAGGACTTGGCAGCTTACTGCAACCGCTTTGAGAAGAAGCTGTACGATCTTGAACTGACCAGGCAGATCGCGCTTCAGACAGGACCTCAGATCCGGCTTGTGCAGGATTCGGATACGATGATGGCGGAAAAAATCCAGTCGACCATCGTGAACACGATTCCGCTCTGGAAAAATCAGATGGTTATCGCCCTGGGGGTAGAGCATTCGAACCAGGCGGCGAAGGCTGAGCGGGAAGTGACGGATATGACGAACCAGCTCCTGCAGAAGAATGCCCAGCAGCTCCATACGGCGTCCGTCGAGACGGCAAAGGCCTCCGAGCGGGGCGTTGTGGATATGGAGACGCTCAGACAGACCAATGCGCAGCTGATTGCGACACTGGATGATGTGGTGAAGATCCAGGAGGAAGGGCACCAGAAGCGTGTGGCAGCCGAGGCGGAGATGCAGAAGATGGAGGCAGAGCTTAAAAACAGGCTGCTCCAGGTCTCCCGGACACAGGTGGACAGGCAATCATAACCTTGCTCTTTCAGCCCGTGCGGCTTATAATAAATCGAACTTTGTTGGTTTGGGGAGATCAGTCATCATGAAAAGATGTGTATTTTGCGGAACGGAGAATGACGACAGCGCGACAGTGTGCGTCAGATGCCACAATCAGCTTCCTGACCGTCCGGACGGTGAGGAGCAGAGGCTGACCGGCTTTTCCGGCGATCCGGCTGTGGACGGGGACAGGAGAGATGCCAGCGGGTTTGAACCTGCAGCGAGGACACCGGAAGATATGGCCGTCCCGCAGGGGCAAGGCTCGGTAATTCCTGCGCAGGAAGAAGCGATCGGAGAGAAGCAGGAGTCCCGCGCAGACCAGTCGGACGAGGAAGCGCTCCAGCATTTTGCGGCGCAGTCCGGTCAAAACGTGCAGAATACGACGGATGGGACTTCAGAGGCATCCGATGAGACACAGGAGTCATCGAGTGGGGCTCAGCCTGAAGGCAGTCTGAATCAGGAAGCTGCCCGCTCGGAGACAACCGAACAGAGCGGCCCGGAGAGGCCGGCCGGAGAGCCTGTCCAGAATGCAGCTGTTAATTACCGCCAGGGTGCGGCAGGTGCAGCGGCAGCGTCATTTGCGCAGCAGCCGGAGGGAACAACTGCGGGCAGAATTCCGCCGAGAGCGCCGGAGGGCGGTACAGACAGCTTTGGTGTCGGAAGAGGACAGACATACGGCGCACGCCAGCAGTACGAGGCGCGCGGGGGACGGTATGCGGCACCCGCGAGAGAACAGTACGGCAGCGCGGGATACGGATACCGGCAGGCGCCGGAGGCGGCGCAGGACCGTCCGGATCTGGCAAGGATGAGTACGGCGGTCGGGAGCAAAACCATCCTGTTCCGCTCCAGAAAGATGGTCAGGGGCTTTCTGTTTTTCCTGATGACGCTGTTTTTCACGGCGATGGTGGCTGTGAATTTCTGCAACCTCGCACTCCCGGGTGCGATGGACCCGAAGGTTTCGAACGCATATTATAATCTTTCCAATCTGGATTCGAGTCTGGAGGGAGTGCTCGGAAGCAGCAATGGCTTCGCGACGCAGTTGATCACGGAGCTTGCAAAGCAGATTGTGTCGATGGCTGTCAATGTGAACGGCATCATCCAGCAGCTTGGGACGAGTGTCCAGCTGTCGATTCTGCTGATCTTTGCAGTTCCGAATGCACTGTTTGCCCTTGCTCTGTGGATCATGTTGATTCAGACGAAGCGGGATCGCTCAAAGTTCGGACTTGGCGGGTATACGCTTGCCAGAGTCATGATGGTGCTGAAGTTTGTCGTTGCCTGCCTGGTACTGGCAGTCGGTCTGATCATATCGGTGTATTTCGTGGTGGTCGGGGCTTCCAGCGCACGGTTTACAAGCAGCTTTATTCAGGGACTGATCATGCTGATTATCATGATCTTCATCGCGATCTTTACGATCATGTACTACATCCAGTGGATGTATACGCTCAAGTGCGTGAAGGTCAACGTCCGGAGCGGCAGCGACATCGGACGGGTGCCGACCTATGTCGGGATCCTCTCGATTATCCTGGCTGTTTTCTTCGCACTGATGCTTCTTCCGCTTGCTCCCAATGATTATCTGGGGCTTGCAGCAGGCGGAACAAAGGCGCTCTACTTCCTTGTATCGGGTATCTGGCTGCTCAGGTACCACAGAGTTGTACGGAGAGCGGCAGCATTCAGAGCATCGTGAACGGGTGACGGTGAATCATAAAAGTGCTGTGGAAAGAATCGAATGATATGAATGGAAAGAGAACCTGCCGGGGATGCGCCCTGCAGGTTCTCTTTTTCTGTCTTAAGAAACTTTTAAATAATATTTTACAGGAAAATCAAGTGACGGCATCCTGCAATAATGCTATGATCGTTTCATCAGACAAGTACAAGATAAAGAGGTAAGGACTTTGAAGGGGAATAAGGCAGTTAAGATCGTATTGCTTGCGCTGCTTGGGGCGCTTGGTGTTGCCGTCGCTGTGCTGGTCTCATATCTGAGCCGCGAGTGGAACCGGACAACCTATTTTGACAAGACAACCATCAACGGGTTCGATGTATCCGAGCGAAAACCGGAGGATGTCCTGCACATACTGACGGATGCATACTCGGCACCGAAGATCACGCTGACGGAAGGCGGAAAAGAGGAGGGAGCCTGGACGCTCAGCCAGCTCGGGTATACGGTTGATCAGTCAAAGCTTCTCGCAGGCCTTCAGGATGCGCTGAAGAAGCAGCGGGCGAGTATTCCAATCCTGCTGGACGGCATCATGAACGGCAACGAGTTCACACTGGATATTCCATTTTCGTCGGATGAGGGAAAGATCAGCTCTGTGGTTACGGCAGCCAGTCTGAAGGATCCCAGAGTTGAAAATGCGAATGCCGAGCTCGTCTATGATGAGGGAACAAAGACGTACTCGATCAAGCCGGAGGTTCAGGGAACGCAGCTGGATGACGGTGACATTCAGAAGCTGGTGAAGACAGAGGCCGAAAAGCTGGTGACTTCCGCCAAGCCTGCGGGCGATGTGAACGTGGAGATTCCGTCAGATCTATACAAGAAGCCGGATGTTCTTTCAACCGATGAGACACTTAATCTTCAGATGAACACATACAATGCCTATGATCAGGCTGTCATCACCTATGATTTCGGAACACAGAAGGAAGTGCTGGACTGGAACACCATCAAGGACTGGGTATTCTTCCAGGATGGACAGGGGATGCTGAGCGAGGAAAAGATCCGCGCTTATGTAACCAGCCTTGCCGCGAAGTACAACACGATCTATTACACACGGACCTTTACAACAACAGGCGGACAGCAGATTACCTTCACAGACAGCGAGAATAACTACGGCTATCTGGTCGACGAGGATGGGGAATACCAGCAGCTTCTCTCAGATATCCAGAGCAATACGTCTGTGGAGCGGGAGCCGGTCTATTCGTACAAAGGAGTCGGCAGAGATGGGACGAACGACCTGCTGGAATATGTGGAGATCAATATCACGCAGCAGCATCTGTGGTTCTACAAGAACGGCCAGCTGGTTGTGGAGAGCAATGTCGTGACGGGCAATGTGTCGAAAAAGCAGGAGACACAGACAGGGGTCTTCCCGATTGCCTATAAGCAGAGCCCGGCGACGCTGATTCCGTCCAATGAGACAAATGGAACACCGGTCCAGTACTGGATGCCATTCTACGATGGGCAGGGACTTCACGATGCAAGCTGGAGAACGGCCTTCGGAGGGAATATCTACCAGACGAACGGATCGCACGGCTGTGTCAATCTGCCGCCGGCTGTTGCAGCGACGATCTATGAGAATATCGATACCGGAACGCCGGTCATTCTGTATAAGTAATCATGGCAGATGGAGCGGCAGGGGCTGGGCGGCAGGCGTTTTATAAAAATTTGGAAACGGCGTTGAATTTAAGGGTGAATTCGATATAATAACAAGTAGTTCGCACAGGACCTCTGAACGGTGGTGTCTGAGGCAGCCATCAGGAACGGTGCGGCAGGCGGCCGAGGGGGAATATTTTCGTCTGCCTGATCAGAAGGGCCTGTGCAGAGGCGCATGTGGGGAGCGCACGAGGACTGTAAGGGCGGTTTTCGTGTGGAAACAGTCATAAGGGGCAGCAGATGAACAGGGGAAATCTGGCGGAAGATCCGAGGGTAGATCGGCCGTCATCAAGCCGTTATACCCGCTACGGCAGAGAGGGCAACGCTCTCCTGTATGTCAGCGATCGCGAGTGGAAGAAGGTTCTGGCAGAGGAGAAGACAGCTTCAGCGAGTAAGTCGCGGAAGAAGTCTTCCGCTGGTGTGAAGAATGTCCACTCAGCAAAGAGAAACGTATACGCAGCGGAACAGACACAGAGAAGAGACAAGGGCGTCAGTGCGCCGGCAGCAGCTTTTTCAAAGCTGGAAGTCGGAATGCACGGACGCTTATTTGGCGTTAAGGAAAACCCTGCTGCATCAGCCTTAGAGTCAGAAAAAAGAAGAAAAGCAAACGAGCCAGCCAGGCGTTCGGAACCGGCTGCCGGCGGAAAAGCATCCGGTGAAAAAACAGCCAGTGATCTGGAGAAACGCATGGAGGAGGCGTCTTCTGTATTCGGGACGGTGAAGATGGCCCGTCCTTATCTGAATGCGCCAAATCCCCTGCTTGAGAGCCGGAATATCAGGCTGGCGGAGAGCCGGAATCCCAGAGGGGCTGAAAGCCGGAATCCCAGACCAGCTGAGAGTCGGAAAACCAGGCAGACTGAGAGCCGGATGCTCAGACCGGCTGAAAACCGGAATCCCAGAGGGGTTGAGAGCCGGAATATCGGACTGGCGGAGAGCCGGAATCCCGGACCGGCGGGGCCTGAAGCGGACGGAAAGCAGCAGGTGAGGGCGGAGAGAAGCCAGAGGACGGCTTCGACGGTTTCGCTCCGGAAGGTTCTTGTGGCGTCCGGAGTCGGCCTTCTGACAGCCGGATACATTGCGGCAGGCGTTCATTTCAGTGATCACTTTTATCCATCAACGGAGTTTTTTGGGATCAAGGCTTCGGGGCTTACGGTGGAGGAAGTGAAGCGGCAGGTCGAGAAGAAGGTGGAGGGATACCAGCTTCAGATCAAAGGACGCTCTTCCGGCGGTTCGAACAGCGGGGCGGGCGACCGGATCACCGCTGACGAGGTCGGGATGAAGTACCGGGACAATGGGATGATTGACCGTGCCATGAGGCAGCAGTACCCGGCGGTCTGGCCGGCCGCGCTGCTGAAGACAATCCTGGCTCCGAATGAAGAAACACTTGGAACGGAATACGATTCGTCATTGGCCGATTCAGTGATCAGGAACCTGACGGTCTTTGACAGCAGCCGTGTGATTAAGCCCAGGAACGCAGAGCTGAAGTATACGGCGGATGGGGCTGTCATCACGAAGGAGGTCATGGGAACCAGGCTGGACTATGACAAGACGAAAACAGCCATCATTCACGCATTGAATGATGGTTCTACATCCATCAATCTGGAAAAAGAGGGACTGTATCAGAATCCGGAGGTGTACGCCGATGATGATGCCCTCAATGAGAAGGCGAACGCTCTGAATCAGGTTCTGGGTGCGAATGTCACACTTGAGATGGGAGATCAGAGTGTTCAGATCAATCCGGAGATGACGGCGGAAACCTTCCTCTCTCTGGATATGGATGGCAATTACTACGTCGATGACAGCAAGGTTTCCTCCTATATCGTGAAGCTGGCGGACAAGACGGACACGGTTGGAAGAAAGCGGACCTTTCACACAAGCCTTGGCACGACAGTTGAGCTCGAGGGCGGGGATTACGGATGGACGCTGGACGCGGATTCCACCGCGCAGGAGCTGGAGGAGGCGCTGAAGGAAAAGAAGAAGGGAACGCTGGAACCTGTCTATTTCACAACGGGGCTGTGCCGGGACAAGAATGATATCGGCAATACCTATGTGGAGATTGATCTCACAAACCAGCATATGTGGTTCTACAAGAACGGATCGCTTATTGTCGATACACCGGTCGTGACGGGGAATCCTCAGAAGAACAACGAGACGCCTTCCGGAGGTGTCTGGTCGCTCAAGGGAAAGTACCGGAATGCGACGCTGAAGGGGGAAGGGTACGCGACACCGGTTGATTACTGGCTGCCTTTCAATGGCGGAGTCGGGATTCACGATCTGCAGAAGCGCTATTATTTCGGCGGAAGTGTTTACAATGGAGCAGGCTCACATGGCTGCATCAATACGCCGCTTGCCGCTGTAAAACTGATCTACAACGGAATCGGAGACGGGACGCCCGTTGTTGTTTACAAGGACGACTCACAGGAGGCAGTCTCCCAGAATACCGGGATGCAGGATATCCGAACGATCACATCCTATATTGAGGCACAGTATGGGACGGTGTCTGATGATGGAGCGAGTGAGCGCGGGATGAGCGGATCCACTCAGTCAGCGGAGGTGCAGAGATGAAATACAGGTATGCGCTTTTTGATTTGGATGGAACAGTCATCGATTCAGGAGAGGGGATTACGAAGAGTACACAGTACGCGCTCTCAAAGATGGGGATTGAGGAGCCGGATCTGAACAGGCTGAGGGCCTTCGTGGGTCCGCCCTTGCTCGATTCTTTCCGGGATCTTTATGGAATGAGCGAGGAGAAGGCCATGGAGGCGGTTGACTGGTACAGGGAGCGTTACAGCAGCAAGGGGCTGTATGAATGCCATCCCTATGAAGGCATCGGAGAACTGCTGGAAGCACTTCAGCAGGAAGGACGAAAGCTTGCCGTCGCCTCCTCGAAGCCTGAACGTTTTGTGCGGGAGATTCTCGAACACTTCGGGATCGGACAGTATTTTTCTGAGATCGTCGGGGCGACGATGGATGAGAAACTCAGCTCGAAGCCGGACATCATCAGGGAGGTTTTCAGAAGGGGAAAGCTGACGCAGGCCGACAAGGCCTCCGTGGTCATGATCGGTGACCGGCGATTTGATATTGAGGGGGCAAATGAAACAGGCCTTGATTCCATCGGCGTCTATTATGGCTTTGCCGAACCGGGGGAGCTCGAGAAGGCAGGCGCGACATATATTGCGGAGACGGTTCAGGATCTTGCTGATCTGTTCAGAAGAATCTGAATTATCTATACATCGAAAATAGTAGATATGAAAGAAAAAGTCAAGAGAAATTTTTAAAAATATCGGGTTTCGTCTGTCTGATTTTTGACAGAACATGAAAAACAGCGGGACAGGATTCTTCTCCGCCATGGGAGTGGCGGAAGGAGTTGACATATATATCAGTATCTGATCAATCGGGGGAGCAGATGATGAGAGATTTCGGTGGGAGCATGAAGAGAGAAGACTATGACGGGGTTTTCAAGGCGCTTGGGGATGAACACAGACTGCGGATTCTCAGGCTGCTGGCGAAGAAGGAGCTGAGCGCGGGAGAGATTCTTGAATCGATGGATATCGTTCAGTCGACCCTGTCTCATCATATGAAGGTGCTGACAGACAATGGGGTCGTGACGGCAACGCGCAGCGGAAAGTGGACAATCTACTCTGTCAACAGGCCGGTGCTTCAGGAGGCTGCAGAGAGGCTGGAGGCGTTTCTGAGTGAGGCCGAGCACGCGGAGAAGTCTGATATCGCCATAAGGGCAAGGGCCACTGTGGCAGAGGAGAGGGTGCAGGAAGAGAAAAAGAAAAGCCTGATCTCAGAGGAGGTCCGGGGAGCAGAGTCGGCTGTTGGTCCCGTCGCCGGGATGCGGGAACAGACGGACGGAGTGCATGAGCAGCCGGCACAAGCTGTGGAGCCTGTCGCCGGAATGAGGGTGCAGCCAGCGTCAGCTGTGGAGCCTGTCGCCGGGATGAGGGAACAGACGGCTGGCGCACATGAGCCGTCGGGAAAGAAAAAGGGCAAGAAGGGGAAGAAGTCAAAGAAGGGCGGAAAGAAGTGATTTGCCGCACATATTCGGGCCGTGAGGCTTGACCTTCAAAATAATATGCTGTACCGTATTAGAAAAGCTTAAAAATGAAGGGCGGTATGACATGCTGAATGATGATGAGAGAAGAATCCGGGACGACCGGATGATGGTGCTCGCAGGGCAGAGCGGCGGGCTGTCCAGGCAGATTGATCCGTCGCTTTATTCAACGTACGGGGTGAAGCGAGGACTCCGTGAGGCGAATGGCCGGGGCGTGCTGACCGGCCTGACCGAGATCTCAGACGTGAACGGACACCGGGATGTTGACGGGAAGTCGGTTCCGATCGAGGGTGAGCTGTACTACCAGGGCTACAAGATCACGGATCTGGTAGAGGGGTTCCGGAACCACCGGTTCAATTTTGAGGAGGTCACCTATCTGCTGCTGTTCGGCGAGCTGCCGAACCGGAAACAGCTGCGTGATTTCATCGATCTTCTGGGGCAGTACCGCGAGCTTCCGAGCAAGTTTGTCCGGGATGTCATCATGAAAGCACCGAGTGCGAACATCATGAACGGGATGCAGCGCTCCGTTCTGACGCTGTACTCCTACGATTCGGATCCGGACGATATCACCATCCCGAACGTCCTGAGGCAGTCTATGCTGCTGATCGGTGTGATGCCGATGATTGCAGTCTATAATTATCATGCGTACCAGCATTACCACAACGACCGGTCCCTGATCATCCGGTATCCGGATGAAGAGCTTTCCGCAGCGGAGAACATCCTGAGAATGCTGCGCGATGACGGTCAGTATACAGAACTCGAAGCGAGAGTTCTCGATGCGTGCCTCGTCATCCACGCGGAGCACGGCGGCGGAAACAACTCAACCTTCACAACACATGTTGTCTCATCGACCGGAACCGATACATACTCAGCGGTGGCAGCCTCACTGGCTTCCCTGAAGGGACCCAAGCACGGCGGCGCAAACCTGAAGGTCGAGAACATGTTCAAGGATATCAAGGAGCATGTGAACAACTGGGAGGACGAAGGCGCAATCAGGGCATACGTGGAGCAGATCATCGACGGAGAGGCATTTGACCACACAGGTCTTGTGTATGGAATGGGACATGCCATCTATACGCTTTCTGACCCGAGAGCAGTGATTCTGAAGGAGAAGGCGAAAAAGCTGTCTGAGGCAAAGGGACTGGAGGAGGAGTTCAATCTCTATCAGACGGTCGAGAAGGTCTCGGCGGAGCTGCTGACAGAAAAACGGCATCTGTCAAAGCCGGTCTGCTGCAATGTGGACTTCTACTCCGGCTTTGTCTATTCGATGCTTGGCATTCCGAGACAGCTCTTCACCCCGATCTTCGCGATGGCGAGAATCTCCGGATGGTGCGCGCACAGAATGGAAGAGATTTCATCCGGCGGAAAGATTATCCGGCCGGCGTACAAGTATGTCGGGCATCACAGAACCTACCACAAGCTGGAAGACCGCAGCTAACAGCAGCCGGACCGAATCATTTCTGAATCATTTCCTGTTGAGCGGACGCTTTACACGCTTCTCTTATGCGGGTAAGATGAAGAAAAGAAAAGATCAGAGGGAGTGCGGCAGATAAAGGCGGGCAGTTGAGAGAACGGAGGATGCGAAGATGGCTTCAAAGGTCAAGACAATCGGTGTGCTGACAAGCGGCGGGGACGCGCCGGGCATGAATGCGGCGATCCGTGCGGTTGTCCGTGAGGCAATCGGCAAGGGGATGGATGTAAAGGGCATCTATCAGGGCTACAAGGGGCTGCTGAACGCAGAGATCGTGGACCTTTCGGCACGTGATGTGTCGGATATCATTTCCCGCGGCGGAACGATTCTGTACACGGCACGCTCGCAGGAATTCCGGACGCCGGAGGGACAGCAGAAGGCGGCGGAGGTGTGCAGGCAGCATGGCATTGAAGGCCTTGTTGTGATCGGAGGAGACGGTTCATTTGCGGGCGCCGGGAAGCTGGCGGAGCTCGGAATCAACACAGTTGGTATTCCGGGAACGATCGATCTCGATATTGCCTGCACAGACTATACGATTGGCTTTGATACGGCCGTCAACACGGCGATGGAGGCCATCGATAAGGTTCGCGATACGTCAACCTCGCATGAGCGCTGCTCGATCATCGAAGTCATGGGCCGGAATGCGGGTTATATCGCGCTGTGGTGTGGGATTGCGAATGGCGCGGAGGATATTCTTCTGCCGGAGTCCTACGATTATGATGAGCAGAAGCTGATCAACCACATCATCGAGATGCGCAAGCGTGGAAAGAAGCACCACATCATTATCAATGCCGAGGGAATCGGGCATTCGAGCTCAATGGCAAGACGAATTGAAGCGGCAACCGGTGTCGAGACCAGGGCAACGATTCTCGGGCACATGCAGAGAGGCGGGAGCCCGACCTGCCGCGACCGTGTGTATGCATCGATGATGGGTTCGTATGCGGTCGATCTGCTTGCGGAAGGAAAGACGAACCGCGTGGTCGGTGTCAAGGGCGGCGAGTGGGTTGACTTTGATATTGCGGAGGCGCTGAAGATGCAGAAGAGCCTGCCGGAATACATGGTCAGAGTTGCGAAGGCGCTGAGCATCTGAAGACGCAGAAAGAGACAGCTGGTGTAGATGGTAAGAGCCGTGAGGGCACTGGCCAGCTGAGGATGCAGCGACGATAGCAGATGACTCTCTGTATGAGGAGGTTTGTGACGGCCTCGCTCTGGAAAAAACCGGGGCGGGGCTGTTTTTGTGAACACGGACGGGTGTGCGGGCTGCAGGTGTAAGGCACTGGAACAGCAAAGGAAGCCAGGCTGCCTTTGTGAACAGATGGCCGTGCGGGGTACAGGCGTCAGGCGTCGGAACGGCAGAGAGAGCCGGAATGTAAGGACAGGAAACGGCGGGGATTAACAATGATTACGAGCAAGAGCAATGCGAAGGTCAGAAATCTGATCGCATTAAAGAGAAAGGCATCCGAGCGGAATGCTCAGGATGTGTTTCTGGTGGAAGGCATCAAGATGTTTCGGGAGATTCCTGCCGCGCAGCTGCGGGAAGTGTACACATCAGAGTCTTTTCTGAAAAGCGAAGCAGGAAGAAAGGCAGTCGAAGCCGTGCTGGCAGCTCAGGACAGACTGAAGGAAACGGTTGTTGAAACGGTATCGGATGAGATCTTCCGGAACCTTTCGGATACGCAGTCGCCCCAGGGAGTGATGGCCGTGGTTTCTCAGCAACATTACCGCCTCGAGGATCTGTTCGGGCAGCACACAGAGCCGCTTCTTCTGATTCTAGAGAATCTTCAGGACCCGGGCAATCTCGGGACGATCATCCGTACTGCGGAGGGCGCCGGTGTGACCGGAATTCTGATGAGCAGGGGGACGGCGGATCTGTACAACCCGAAGGTCACCAGATCGACGATGGGGAGCATCTTCCGGGTTCCATTTCTCTACACAGATGACCTCTCAGGAACGATCGGGAAGGTGAAGCAGGCGGGCGTTACAGTCTGCGCCGCTCATCTTCAGGGAAGACACACATATGATGGGGAAGACTACACGAAGGGCACTGCGTTCCTGATCGGAAATGAAAGCCGGGGACTTTCTGACGGGATCTCAGAGCTGGCCGACGTCCGGGTCCGCATTCCCATGGCGGGGAAGGTGGAATCGCTGAATGCGGCCGTGGCGGCCTCGATTCTGATGTATGAAGCGGGCAGGCAGAGACGGGCAGGGAGGAAGGATACCTGAACAGCAGGAAACTTTGTGCAGAGACTGAACGGGAACAGAGATGGAGGATTTGGGTATGAAAAGGAGTTGTAAATGCTTTCAGAGAATCTGGCTGGGGGCGTTTTTTCTGTGCCTGCTGCTGACTGTCTGGACGGGCGAGAAAAACAATGCCTTTGCCGCGGCAACGCCTTCGATCAGTCAGCGGATAGCTTATGTGCCACAGGGAAAGAAGCTGCGTCTCCGAGTGCGGAATGTGCATTCTGGCAGGATTGTCTGGGCGAGCAGTAACAGGAACATTGCCCGGGTTTCGCGCAAGGGAGTTGTCCGGGGTATTTCCGGCGGGTGGGCAAGGATCACGGCAGCTCTTCCCGGGGGAAAGGTGCTGTCCTGCCGTGTGAAAGTACAGATATTGAAGCTGGCTGAATCCAGGATCGACATGGCTGCCGGGCAGAGGCAGCGTCTGACAGTGGAGACAAATATCCGCAGGATGAAGTGGAAAAGCAGCAATCCGAAGGTGGCAGCGGTTTCGTCTTCGGGCAGGATTCATGCAAAGAAAGCGGGGACAGCACAGATCACGGCTTATTATGGAAAGCTCAAGGCTATCTGCAAGGTTCGGGTCAGGAGAAAAAAGGGGACGCAGAGCGTGGAATATCAGAGCGGGAAGCCAACGCAGACAACACAGACAACACAGGTTTCACAATCGGGACAGCAAGACCGATGGACACGTCTTTTGGAGATGTATCAGAATGAGAGCGGTGTGAATCAGCTTCTCTTTGTCCAGTATACCGGCGGGAGCAGGGCGGATGTCCTGCTGTATGTGAAGGAGTCCGGGACATGGAAATGCATCCTGACCTGTGACGGCGAGGTCGGAAAAAATGGGATCGATAAGGTGAAGGAGGGAGACAAGCGGACGCCGACCGGGACGTTCCGGCTGACTTCCGGATTTGGAATCCAGGCGAATCCGGGGACATCCATGCCTTACGTCCGGGTGAACCAGTATCTGTACTGGTGCGGCGACCGGTATATGTACAATCGGCTGGTTGATATCCGCAAACATCCGCACAAGTGCGCAGGAGAGCATCTGATTGATTATACACAGTGCTATGCGTATGGCATGTTCCTTGACTATAACAGTGCGAATACGCCGGGAAAAGGTTCCGCGATTTTCCTGCACTGCAAGGGCAACTCCGGTTACACGGCAGGCTGCGTGGCAGTTAGCCGGCAGAATATGATCGAAATCCTGCGCCAGGTGACGGACGGAGCAAGGATCTGCATCTATCACAAGTGATCGGAGAGATGGATGGGTACAGTGATTTCTGCTGAAAAGTGATGAAAAGTTTTTGATCGGAAATGGAGAGGGGCTTGCATCTCAGGCCCCTGTGCCCTATACTGGGCTTGTCAATCAAGTAAAGAGATCTTCAGGGCGGGGTGCGATTCCCCACCGGCAGTGAAAGCCTGCTACCCGCGAGAGCGGTTGACCCGGTGTGATTCCGGGGCCGACGGTATAGTCCGGATGGAAGAAGATATATCGAACTGAATCGAAGTTTCTTTCCATCTCTTTCACACCTGAACCTCTTGCAGAGTGTAGAGTACACGGAAAGGAGCTTTTTTTATGGCTGACTCATCTGCAGGTTCAACAATGAAACCACGTGTTATGACAAAGACGCAGAAACGTACCAGGTACATCGCCGTCACGGCGATGCTGTCCGCAATCGCGACTGTCCTGATGTACATCGAGATTGTCGTGCCATTCATGCCATCCTTCATCAAGCTGGATCTCTCGGACCTTCCGTCGCTGATCGGATCGTTTGCGATGGGACCGGTTTACGGGGTCGTGATTGCTGCGGTCAAGAATCTGCTGCATCTGTTTTTCACCTCATCGGGCGGTGTCGGGGAGCTTTCGAACTTCCTGCTGAATGCGGCGTTCGTCCTGCCGGCAGGGCTGATCTATCGTTTCCGCAAGTCCAAGAAAGGCGCGATTGCGGGGGCACTGACAGGGGCGGTGGTTATGGCGGCGCTGAGCGTCCCGATCAACTACTTCATCGTCTATCCGTTCTATACGGCTTTCATGCCGATGGATGCTATCATCAAGATGTATCAGGTTATCAATCCGGCGATTCAGGATGGCGACCTGCTTCAGTGCCTTGTCACGTTCAACATGCCGTTCACATTTCTGAAGGCGATATTGTCCGTTGTGGTGACATTCCTGATCTATAAACCACTGTCCCCGCTGATTCACGGGACAAACAGAGGATAATAAGTCATCACGTGAATATCATGTGAACATGGGAAGAGCTCCGGTATGCAGCCGGGGCTCTTTCCAACTTTCCGGAGATGTGCGATAATGACGCCTGTTATACACGGCTGCACAGATTCGGGCGGGGCAGCCGGCATGCAGTCACGTGGGAAGAAGAAGAACAGCGTTATGGCAGTAGAGAAGGTAAAGGAATACTTCAGGGGAACAGGCATCGAGGTGATCGAACTGCCGGAGTCTTCGGCGACGGTTGAGCTGGCGGCGGAGGCGCTCCATACAGAGCCGGATCAAATCGCGAAGACACTATCATTTCTGGTGGACGGAAAACCGGTGCTGATCGTGATGGCCGGGATGGCCCGCGTTGACAATCATAAATATAAGGAATACTTTCATAAAAAAGCGATGATGATTCCGCACGATCAGGTGGAGGCATACATCGGGCATGCGCCGGGCGGGGTCTGCCCGTTTGCGGTGAAGGAGGACGTCACGGTGTACCTGGATGCGTCTCTCAGGTGCCATGAGGTCGTTTATCCGGCTGCCGGGAGCGGCAACAGTGCGGTGCGGATCACACTCAGTCAGCTTGAACAGTACTCCGGGTACCAGGCGTGGATCGACGTCACGAAGTGAGGAAGAGGAGGCGCCGGGTACCGGAGATAAGGTGATGGCGCGGATCCGGACCCAGGAAGCGCCGGGCGGTTGCGGGTGCCGGACCATATCGGGAAAGAGGGTTATGGAGAACGGAAAGATGAGCAGATGGAAGCAGTCGGTGAGACGGCGTGTGGCGGTGACGGCAGGCATGTTTTTGCTTGCAGGGGGACTGCTGGCAGGCTGTTCGGGCGGGATTTCTACGCAGAAGACGGAGAAGGGATACCGCGCTGTGAAGGATGCGGATTTCCAGTCGGCGCAGCAGGATTTCGAGACGGCTGTGACGGAGGGGGAGGATGCGGTTCAGGCATACCGCGGACTCGGCATTGCGTTGATGGGGCAGGCGAAGTATAAGGATGCGGTGGATGCCTTCAACAAGGCGCTGGCCGCGACGGATGAGAAGATGCCGGACACAGTCAAGGATCTGCTTCTGTACCGGGAGTCTGCCGAATACCGCGGAGCGGATTATGCGGCGGTCATCAAGACGGCGGAATCGCTCATCGGCATGGATGAGAAGATGAAGGAGCCTTATTTCTACAGAGGCGCGGCATATCTTTACCAGGGCGAGCAGGATAAGGCGAAGACGAACTTTGACTATGCGGTTTCCCTGGATCCGTCAAACTACAGTCTGTACCTGAATATATACAGAGTCTACAATGACAATCATCTGTCGGCTGTCGGGGACGAATATCTCCAGACGGCGCTCGGAACGGAACCGTCGGATGCGGAAGGGTACTATCAGGTTGGACAAATCTACTATTATCTGGAGCAGTACGATGAGGCGGCCAAGGCTCTGGCCGAGCCGATCAAGGAGAAGAATGTCCCGGCGATGTCTCTGATGGGGCAGATTTATCTTGCCAGGAAGGACTATGACAACGCGAAGGCGATCTATACGCAGGTACAGTCGATTGATCCGTCCAGCACGGACAGCTACAACGGGCTGGCGCTCTGCGCGCTGGCACAGGATGATGTCCAGACGGCGCTCCAGTACATTGCGCAGGGCCTTGCTCTTCCCGGAAATGAAGGAAAACAGGATCTTTATTTCAATGAGGTTGTAGCCTACGAGAAGAGTCTGGATTTCCTGACAGCGAAGGATAAGTGCCAGAAATATGTGGAGCTCTACCCGACAGACGAGAAGGGGCAGCGGGAGCTGACCTTCCTGAATTCGAGGAACTGAGGCGGCGCTTCATGGGACGAAACATCAAGAAGGGACAGCGGCTATGTCCGGGCTGGCGGGGTGACGGCCGAAGACGGACTGGACACAGGCAGCCAGATACAGGCAGCCGGGAAAGGAAGCAGCTTGGACGATCGGATGACAGATAAAGGCAGTGAGCAGCGGGATCGTGTAATTCTGATTGGAGTCCGCACGCCGCAGAGCGAGGTGGATGAGCAGGACTCTCTCGAGGAGCTGGCGTCTCTTGCGGATACCGCCGGTGCGGAAGTGCTGGGCACGGTGATTCAGAACCTGGAGAATCCGGAGCCGGGCACTTATATCGGCCGGGGAAAGATAGAGGAAGTGAAGGCGCTTGCGCAGGAGCTTGAGGCAAACGGCGTGATCGCGGATGATGAGCTTTCGCCGGCTCAGATGCGCAATCTGAGCGATGCGCTTGACCTGAAGGTGATGGACCGGACACTTCTGATCCTGGATATTTTTGCGCAGCGGGCGACCAGCTCCGAGGGAAAGGTCCAGGTGGAAATGGCGCAGCTGAAGTACCGTATGACGAGGCTGTCCGGGATTGGGACGCAGCTGTCCAGACTCGGAGGCGGCATCGGGACCAGGGGACCTGGAGAAAAGAAGCTGGAGACAGACAGGCGGCTCATTCAGCGGAGGATCACACAGCTGAGAAGAGAGCTGGAGGATGTCAGACGGCACCGGGAGCTGCTCCGCGGGCACAGAGGCGAGGGAGCCGCACCGGTTGCGGCGATTGTCGGCTACACGAATGCCGGGAAGTCGACTCTTCTGAATACCCTGACAGGCGCGGGGGTTCTGGCGGAGAACAAGCTGTTCGCGACGCTGGATCCGGTTACCAGGCTGCTGGAGCTTGATGGCGGGCAGAAGGTCCTGCTGACCGATACGGTCGGGTTTATCCGAAAGCTCCCCCATCATCTGGTCGAGGCATTCGGCTCGACACTGGAGGAGGCAAAGTATGCAGATGTGATCATCCACGTTGTGGATGCCTCCAACCCGCAGGCAGGGAGCCAGATGGAGACCGTCTATGACACGCTGAGACAGCTTGGCGTGATGGGGAAACCGGTCATTACGCTGCTGAACAAGACAGACTGTCTGGACGATGGGATGACCGGAAAGGTGACAGGTGACCGCCGTGCGGACGCAGTTGTCCGGATATCGGCCAAGACCGGCGCCGGACTGGATGCATTCGAGCGTGTCCTTCAGGATGTCCTGACACGCGATCTCATCCTGGTGGAACGGACATATGGTTATCAGGACGGCGGGAAGGTTCAGCTGATCCGCACGTACGGGCAGATTCTGGAGTCGAAATATGAGCCGGATGGGATCTGGGTGAAGGCCTATGTGCCGAAGAAAATTTACGGTAGCATCTGAGATGGCTTCCGGCGCAGGTGGATGGCTGCCGGCGCAGAACCGGGGATATCTGCAGGATGGGGCAGGCGCAGCTGACTGCCTCCGGAAGAAAGACGTCCGGCTCAGATCCGGAGAATGTCTGCAGGATGGGGCAGGCGCAGCTGACTGTCGCCGGAAAGCAGACGTCAGGCGCGGGACTGAGAGGACCCTGCAGACGGATGGCATGACAGCAGAAAAAAGGGCGGAACGCCGAAGCGAGCCACCCTGATTCACCGCCTGTAAAGCTTCTGATTACTGCTTCACAACATTGGCAGCCTGCATGCCGCGGTTGCCCTGAACCAGATCATATGTAACCTTCTGGCCTTCATCGAGGGTCTTGAAGCCTTCGCCCTGGATTGCGGAGAAGTGAACGAATACGTCCTTTCCATCCTCGCCAGTGATGAAGCCATAGCCTTTTTCTGCGTTGAACCACTTAACAGTTCCGTTCATGATGAACCTCCATTGAAAATAAGAACAGGATTGACAACGGTTATTTAAGAAACATTAGCTTGGTTGACAATCAATGAACTTCATCTATCAACGAGGGCTGTATCTTTCATACCGTTAATCGTAATTGCAAACCTGATTATATCCCGGGCTATGGGCACTGTCAAGCTGAAAAGACAGGTTTCTTAATACGATATGACATGAAAATGATGTATTTGTTATGCGATGATTGTGCAGAATGCACAACAAAACAGAAGGCATCGAGAGATCACATTTCAGGGACGCACCGGCAGCCGGGCAGAGAAAGAAACCGCTTCTTCCGGGGACAGAGCCGCGCGCGGACGGGATATTCGTGTATAATGAGGGCATCAGACATCCAGAACAGGGAGGAATCACTACGATGACTATTTCCTACGATGAATTAAACAGGATCTTTACGATTCAGACGAAAGACGGTACCTATCAGATGATGGCAGACCGGCATGACCGGCTTCTGCACCTGTACTACGGGAGAAAGAGTGCCGGCAGGATGGACTATCTGCTGACATATGCGGACAGGGGATTTTCAGGCAATCCGTATGATGTCGGAAATGACCGTGCGTATTCTCTGGACGCGCTTCCGCAGGAGTATCCGTCGCAGGGAACCGGTGATTACAGATCCCCCGCGCTGGTGGTTGAGACGGAGAGCGGGAAGACGGGATGCGATCTGCGTTTCGACTCCTATGAAATCCGGGACGGAAAGTACAGCCTTCCGGAGCTTCCGGCCGTGTATGCAGACGCAGATAAGGACAAGGCGCAGACGCTGGTGGTGACGCTCCGGGACCCGGAGGCAAAGCTGAGGGTCGAGCTTCTGTATGGGGTTTTACCGGAGCTGAATATCATCACGAGGGCGGCCGTCATATACAATGACTCGGATGAGAAGATTTATCTCAACCGGGCACTCTCTGCAAATCTGGATTTTGTCGGCGGGGACTATGACCTCATGACCTTCTATGGCAGGCATGCCATGGAGCGTACCCCGCAGAGGGTACCGGTGTCCCACGGAGAGCAGGTTGTCATAAGCCGGCGGGGAACTTCCTCCCATCAGTACAACCCGCTTCTGATCCTGGCTGACCGCGAGGCAGCCGAGACGGCAGGATCCTGCTACGCGATGGAGCTGGTCTACAGCGGTGGATTTATGGGGATGGCCGGGCTCGACCAGTTCGGACAGACGCGGATGCAGATCGGTCTGTCGGACCACATGTTCCACTATCCGGTTGAAAGCGGGGCGTCATTTACCACACCAGAGACAATCCTCAGCTTCAGCGGGGAAGGCCTGTCCGGCCTGTCAAGGCAGCTTCACGACTGCATCCGCAGCCATGTGGTGCGCGGATACTGGCGGGACCGGGTGCGTCCGGTGCTGCTCAACAGCTGGGAGGGCTGTTATCTGACCTTCGACGCGGAGAAGATTCTGAATCTGGCCAGGGAGGCGAAGGAGCTGAATCTGGATCTGTTCGTCCTGGATGACGGCTGGTTTGGAAAGCGGGACTCGGACAACAGCGGACTTGGAGACTGGTTTGTCAATGAAAAGAAGATCGGGGATCTCCACCGGCTGGTGGAGCAGATTCATGGCATGGGACTTTTGTTCGGCATCTGGTTTGAGCCGGAGATGGTCAACGAGGACAGCAATCTTTTCCGGGCGCACCCGGACTGGGCGCTCGCGATTCCCGGAAGAAAGCCGGTGCGGGCACGCAACCAGCTGGTGCTGGACTTCTCGCGCAGGGAAGTAGTGGATGCCATCTATGATCAGGTCTGCCGGATCATCGACATGGGCCCGGTCGACTATGTGAAGTGGGATTACAACCGTTCGATTGCGGAGGTTTACTCGAAAGCCGGCAGGGAGGCAGGCGCCGTTCTCTATGACTATATCCTCGGCCTGTACGATTTTCTGGAACGGCTCTGCACCCGGTATCCGAAGCTGCTCATTGAGGGCTGCAGCGGCGGGGGCGGAAGATTTGACGCCGGCATGCTGTATTACACGCCGCAGATCTGGTGCTCCGACAACACGGATCCGATCGACAGGCTCCGCATTCAGTACGGAACCTCCTTCGGGTATCCGGTCAGTTCGATGGGTGCCCATGTCTCGGTGTCGCCGAATGAGCAGGACGGCCGCGTCACGCCGCTCTATACCCGCACGGTGATCGCCATGAGCGGTACCTTCGGCTACGAGCTGGATCCGGCGAAAATGAGCGAGGCGGAGAAGGCGGAGGTCCGAAGAGACGTGGCAAGGCAGAAACGGTATGCGCCGCTCATTTCCGGCGGGGATTACTACCGCCTGACAGATCCGCTGAAGGGCGGACCGGCGGCCTGGGAGATTGTGTCAAAGGATGGAACGGAGGTTCTGGTCAGCATTGTCACGCAGAACAATCATGGGAATATGACACAGGACTATGTCAGGCTTCAGGGGCTGGACGAGGAGGCGCTCTACCTGCTGGATGACAACGGCGAAGACGCAGCGGAGGCTTCAGCTCAGGCAGCGGGCAGTGCACCCGGCGGGCAGAACGGCTCGATGGGCCTGAATACGGCCGGAAAGCGGGGGATCGTCTACGGCGGAGGAGCACTCATGGAAGCAGGGCTGCCGGTACCGCTCCATTTCGGAGAGTACCTGGCATACCAGTGGCACTTCACTAGACAGTGACGCGGTTCCGTCAGTCATGGGGCGCATGGTGCATCACCGGGCGGATCGTCATGGAGACTGCGAAGGTGAGGCAGAGGAGCAGCGGGAAGAATCAGGCAGAATGACAGGAGCGGGAATGCCAGAAGAGATCAGGATCAGGATTCCGGACAAGGTAGAGAAAGTTCTATCAGCCCTTCATCAGGCGGGGTTTGAGGCGTATGCGGTGGGCGGCTGCGTGCGGGACAGCATTCTTGGCAGGACACCGGATGACTGGGATATCACAACAAATGCGCTCCCCGGACAGGTGAAGCAGGTTTTCCGGCGCACCATCGATACCGGGATCGAACACGGGACGGTGACGGTGCGCTTTGAGGGGGAGAGCTTCGAGGTCACAACCTACAGGCTGGACGGGAAATATGAGGATCACCGCCACCCGGACAACGTTTCCTATACCAGGAACCTGCGCGAAGACCTCATGCGCAGGGACTTCACGGTCAATGCGATGGCCTACAATGACCGGGACGGGCTTGTGGATCTGTTCGGCGGGCTGTCGGATCTGAGGGATCAGGTCGTGCGCTGTGTCGGAAGCCCCAGGGAGCGATTCGATGAGGATGCGCTCCGGGTGCTGAGAGCCGTCCGGTTCTGCGCAAAGCTTGGGTTCAGGCTCGATCCGGCGACGAAGGAGGCCGCGACACAGATGGCACCCTCGCTCTCGTTCATTTCCGCGGAGCGGATCCGGACAGAGCTGGAGAAGCTGATCACCTCCCCGCACCCGGAGGAAATGAGGCTGGCCTATGAGTGCGGGATCACGGCGGTTGTGCTGCCGGAGTTCGACGCGGAGATGGAGGCGGTTCAGAATAACCATCATCACCGCCTGACGGTCGGCGAGCACACGATCCGGACGATGATGGCGGCGGCGCCGGACCGGACGCTGCGCTGGACGATGCTCCTGCACGACTGCGGGAAGCCGTCGGTTCAGCGGCTCGATGAGAAGGGAGTCTACCACTACCACGGACATGCGGCGCCGGGGGCGGAGATCGCGGAGAAGGTGCTCCGCCGCCTGAAGTTTGACAAGGCATCCATGCGGGACATCGTCCATCTGGTCCGGAATCACTCTCTCTATCCGGCACTCTCCGAAGAGGGTGTGAGGCGGGCTGTCGTTCAGCTGACGCCGCGGCTGTTTCCGGTTTTTCTTCAGGTGAAGCGTTCCGATATCCGGGGGCAGAACCCGGAGGTGCAGGCGGACAAGCTGGACTATATGGACAAGGTGGAGGAAATCTACCACAGGGTTGTGGACCGAGGCGACTGCCTGAGCCTGAAGGAGCTTGCGCTGACTGGTAATGACCTGATCGGGATGGGATTCCAGAGAGGGGCGCAGATCGGAGACATCCTCGGGAAGCTGTTCGACGAGGTGCTTCAGGATCCGTCCCTCAACACGAAGGAATATCTGATGGAGCGGGCAAAGCTGCTGACGCTTTAAATGTGCCGGGGCGGCCTGGCTCGTGAGGGCAGGGCTGCGTCCGCCCGGAGACAATTGGCGTGCTGATGTCCCGGTGACTGGAAGCGGCCGGGATTCTTGCAGGGCGGGTAGATTTTGGCTATACTAGGCCAGTGTCTGAGAGAGTGGCCGGGACCTGTCTCCGCCGGAAAGGGCGAAAGCGGGTTCATTACAGGGAAAGGATTTTATATATGAAATTTATTCAGACCCCTGTCAAGGGGATGCAGGATTTTCTTCCTTCTGATATGCAGCTTCGCCAGCATGTGCTGTCTACGATCCGCAGAACCTATGCGCAGTTCGGATTCAATGAGATCGAGACGCCTATGATGGAGCACATCGAGAATCTGACGGGCAAAAACGGCGGGGAGAACGAGAAGCTGATCTTCAAGGTTCTGAAGCGCGGTGCGGAGCTTCAGCGTGCGCTTGGAAAAATCCGGGCAGGCGGAGAGACCGGCACGGATGCAAATGAGGATGGGACGGTGCTTGCGGACTCTGCACTGCGGTATGACCTGACCGTTCCGCTCAGCCGCTACTATTCCTGCCACAAGAACGATCTGCCGACTCCCTTCAAGGCGCTTCAGATCGGCAATGTGTTCCGCGCAGACCGTCCGCAGAAGGGCAGGTTCCGCCAGTTCACTCAGTGCGATATCGACATCATCGGGGACAGCTCCAGCATGGCGGAGATTGAACTCATCGCCGCGACAAGCAAGGCCCTGACGCGCATTTTCTCGGAAGTGAATGTTCACGGTTTTACCGTCCACATCAATGACCGCAGAATTCTGAAGGCAATGGCGGAGAATGCCGGATTCCCGGCGGATTCCTGTGACGAGGTCTTCATCATCCTTGACAAGATGGACAAGATCGGAAAGGATGGCGTGAAGGAGGAGCTGCTGAAGGAGGGCTTCGACGCGGCGGCGACGGACCGTTACATCGGGTATTTCGATGAGCTCGAAAAGGTGCTTGGACAGGCCGACGGCAAGGAACAGGCGGCGCTGATTCAGGACTTCATCGCGAAGACCTGCGGCGATAAGATCGAGGAGGGCGTCGGAAGCAGTCTCTCCTCCATCATGGAGGCGGCAGGCGGGATGATTGACAGCGACATCACGCTGAAGTTTGACCCGACACTGGTCCGCGGGATGGGATACTACACAGGAACCATTTTCGAGATCACAATCGACAACTATTCCTTCTCCATCGCAGGGGGCGGCCGCTACGACAAGATGGTCGGCAAGTTCTCCGGTCAGGATGCGCCGGCGTGCGGATTCTCGATCGGCTTCGAGCGGATCTATACGATTCTGAAGGACCTGAACTGGAAGAGCACGGATGAGGCGGAGAAGAAAGCCTACCTGGTAGATCTGAAGAGTGCCGCGTCGAGGGTGCCGGAGGTCTTCGCGAAGGCGACCGCGGAGCGCGGAGAGGGACTCACGGTTACGGTCGAGCCGCTGAAGAAGAATGCAAAGTTCCAGATCGACACGCTCGAGAAGGCAGGCTACACGACCGTTACGAAGGTTTACGCAGACACGGAGCTTTGAACCGTGCGCGAAGACATCCCGGCGAGGGCCTGACGACTGCGGGACGGGGCTGCGGACTGTCATCACGGATTCTTCAGTCCTGGTGCCATGGGGCGGAGGCAGCCGGGCAGCCTTGACAAACATCAGGCTGGGTTATATAAGTATTAGAGATTCCCGCCGGAATAAGGGTGGGGAAGCAATGTGATCATCAATTCAGAAAAAAGGAGTACCACATTATGAATAAGCAGGAACTGATCGCTGCAATCGCTGAGAAGGCTGAGCTGGAGAGGGACGATGCAAAGAAGGCTCTGAATGCGTTCATCGAGGTTGTAGGGGATGAGCTGAAGAAGGGCGAGAAGATTCAGATCATCGGGTTCGGAACCTTTGAGGTGTCCGAGAGAGCTGCAAGAGAGGGCCGCAATCCGCAGACTGGCGAGGCGATGGAGATCAAGGCTTCCAAAAATCCGAAGTTCAAGGCAGGAAAGGCACTGAAGGACAGCCTGAACTGACGGCGGGATGTCTTACAGAATATAGACGAGACAGAGGACCCTGACTTGCTCAGAGTCCTCTTTTTGTGAAGGCGACGAGCCAGACCATGATGCTAGCTTGCTTGCAGATCATGGCGCCTGGCGAAGCAACATTTTACAGGACGTCAGGAAAACAGGATGGATTCGGCCGGCAGGAGCCGGGCGGTGCAAAGAATGGGATCAGGCTGGGCAAGTGCCAGTCTGTCAGGGGGAACGATGAGGCTTGACAAGTATTTGAAGGTGAGCAGGCTGGTGAAGCGCAGGACGGTAGCCAACGAGGCCTGCGACGCTGGCCGTGTGATGATCAACGGGAAAACGGCGAAGGCATCTGCCGAGGTAAAGGTTGGAGATGTGATTGAGATCGGCTTTGGAAACCGCAGCGTGAAGGCGGAGGTTCTGGCTGTTCAGGATGCTGTCCGGAAGGAGGATGCACAGGAGCTGTTCCGGTATCTGTGAGCGGTCGGATCTGCTTGGGCTGGAGCAGCATTCTCGAAAGCAGCATAGCGAGGGACATGATTGTCGTCATCAGGAGGCATCAGGGGCGTCATCAGGGGATCAGCAGGGGCCGACACCGGGAAGATTGGGTGTTGAAACATCGGCCATTTCAGGCTATGATAGAACCACTATTGATCGGATGCGCCTGATGCGCATAGGGGAAGAATCGGGTTTGCCAGGTCCTGTCTGGGGAGGCAGGAGAGGCGGATTGATAAGGGGATGAGGACAGATGTCGAGAGGGAAGACACGTGCCGTGACAAAAAAGAACAGAAGCGGCATGGTACTGATTATGGTAGTGGTATCGATTCTGATGGTCGTGCTGCTGTCGCGCTGTGTTGTGCTGAAGCAGCGGAACGCCGCCTACGCGGATGAGATTGCATCTCTTGAGGAGCAGTACACGGAGGAAGAGGGCAGAAGCAAACAGATCGAGTCTTACAAGGCGTACACGAAGACCGATTCGTACGTGGAGAAGACGGCCAGAGAAAAGTTCGGCCTGGTTTATCCGGATGAGACGATCTTCCGGGAGGAAAAGTAAGGGAACCTGTGTCTGAAGGGCGCACTGCTGGCGGGAGCCGGCAGCGCGCTTTTTTTGAAGACGGCGACCGTTTTCCGGCAGAGGGACCGGTCTGAATGAAAGACAATCTGGCTGTGCGTGCAGCCGGTGCGGGGGAAGAACAGCATGACGGATGCGTTTCGGTTTGAGCAGAAAATCCGGAATATGATGAAGCGCTGCAGGATGGTCAGTCCCGGTCAGCGGATGCTTGCGGCGGTTTCAGGCGGTGCGGACTCAGTCTGTCTGCTTGCCGTTCTTCATGTACTTGCGCCGGAGCTTTCCTTCAGCCTCGAGGCGGTTCATGTTGAGCATGGAATCCGCGGGGAGGAGAGCCTGCAGGACTGTGCGTATGTGGAGAAGCTGTGCGGGGAGCTGGGAGTCCGGCTCACGGTGCGGCATATCCATGTGCCGGAGCTTGCGCGGAAAAGCGGACGGACAGAGGAGGAGGAGGCGCGGATTCAGCGCTACCGGATCTTTGAGGAGACGGCAGAGCAGTGCGGGGCTCAGCGGGTGGCGGTTGCTCATCATCTGGGAGACCAGGCGGAGACGGTGCTCTGGAATCTGATCCGGGGAAGCGGTCTGAGGGGGCTGCGGGGGATTCTGCCGGTTCGCCCGCTCCGGGACGGGCAGGCAGCGTCTCCCCTGGTAGTGAGGCCGCTCCTGGAAACATCCAGGGAGGAGATTGAGCAGTACCTGGAGACACGCGGGCTGTCATATCGGACAGACCGGACAAATCTGGACAAAACGGTGACACGCAATAAAATCCGTCATGACATTCTGCCGGATCTGATAAAGCTGAATGCACAGGCGCCGCGTCATATCGCGCAGGCGGCGGAGGAGGCGGCGGAGGCTGAGGCGTACCTGGAGCGGGTGACGGCACGGGCGGCAGAAGGGTGTATTCACTGCCGGGCGAACGGGCAGCCGGTTCTCCTGCTGGAGCCCTGGCAGAAGGAGGAACCGTTCATCCGGCACAGGCTGCTGAGAGAGTGCATCCGCCGGGCGTCAGAGCATGGAAGCCTGAAGGACATCGGCGCCGTCCATGTGGAAGCACTGATGGGACTTGCCTGCGGCGGAGGAGAGAAATCGGTCAGCCTTCCCGGAGGACTGACTGCTGTCCGGGCGTATGGGCAGATCCGCTTTCTGTCAGGAGCGGCAGCGCTTTCCGGGGAAGCGCTGCCTGCAGCCGGGACTGTGCTGCCTGCAACCGGGACGGCACTGCCGGTATCCGGGGCACTATACGCGCAGGATGCCCGGCCGGGAGAGAGATGGGTGGAGGTTCCATTTCCGGGCAGGCAGGTGGTCCGCTACGGCGGGTACTGCTTTTCGCTTGTGTGCGGCTGTGCAGAAGAGAACGGGATCTGTATCCCGAAGAAGCGGTTCACGAAATGGATTGCGTATGCTACAATAGCCCAAAAAGAGTCGCAAAAGCTCTGTTTCCGCACGAGAAGGCCGGGAGATGTGCTGGTTGTCCGGCAGGATGGAAGCAGAAAGAAGCTGTCTGATTATCTGATCGATGAGAAGATTCCGTCGTCGCTGCGGGACCGGGTCGTGCTCCTTGCGATCGGGAGCGAGGTGCTGTGGGTGGCCGGAATGCGGATCAGCGAAAAGGCAAGGGTAACGCCGGGCAGCGCATATGTGAAGGTGTCGTGCAGCACTTTGGAAGGCCAGGAGGTTGAAGATGAAAGAGAATGTCAGTGTACTGATTCCTGAGGATAAGGTAGCGGAGCGCATATCGCAGCTGGCGGAGGAGATCAGCCGCGACTATGCGGGGAAGACGGTTCACCTGATCGGAATCCTGAAGGGATCGGTCTTCTTCGTATGCGAGCTGGCGAAGAGGCTGACGATCCCGGTCACGATGGATTTCATGTCGGTTTCCAGCTACGGATCGGGGACAAGGTCAACGGGCGTCGTCAAGCTGATCAAGGATCTGGATGATTCGATCATGGACAAGGACGTGCTCGTTGTGGAGGACATCATCGATTCCGGCCACACCCTGAGCTATCTGCTGAAAAACCTTCAGAGCAGAAAGCCGGCTTCCATAAAGCTTTGTACGCTGCTGGATAAGCCGGACAGACGGGAATGTGAGGTCTATGTCGACTACCAGGGATTCCAGATTCCGGACGAGTTTGTCATCGGATACGGGCTGGATTATGACCAGAGATACCGCAATCTTCCTTATATCGGGGTCATGCATCTGGAGGAAGAGTGAGGGACCGGAAGCATGTGCCGCCAGACGAGAAGGCAGTGATACATCTGAGGAGAGCACCCGTCTGAGAGGGCGGATATCGGAGACAAAAGGAGCCACAGGACTTGAACAGGAATACGAGAAACGCCGGGATCGGTATCTATATACTGGTCGGAATGATGCTGATCTTTCTGATCTTTGCTTTCCGTGACCGCTTCAACGGACGGAGCGATATGACGGAGCAGCAGCTTTCCCAGATGCTGGAGGACGGGAAGGTCTCCCATGTGGAGATCGTACAGAACGAGGAGGTGCCGACGGGGTCGCTTCTCGTGACGACGACGGAGAATGAAGTCCGCTCTGTGAATGTGACGGACGTCAATGCCGCGAAGGCAAAACTCGAGAAATATGATATCTCCATCACGACGGACGATGTGTCCCGCCGGGGAACCGTCTTTTCCTATATCTATCCGATTGTGATGATGGCCATCATGCTGGTGTTCTTTCTGATGATGCTCAGCCGCCAGAACGGAGGCGCCGGCACGACGATGACCAACTTTGGAAAAAGCCGTGCAAGGATCTTCATGCCGGACGCAAAGAAGGCGACATTTGCCGATGTAGCCGGACTGGAGGAGGAAAAGGAAGATCTGGGAGAGATTGTCGAGTTCCTCCGGGAACCGCAGAAGTTCCTGAAGCTTGGCGCGAGAATTCCCAAGGGTGTTCTGCTTGTCGGTCCTCCGGGTACCGGAAAAACGCTTCTGGCAAGAGCCGTGGCAGGAGAGGCGGGAGTCCCCTTCTTCTCCATTTCCGGGTCGGATTTTGTGGAAATGTTTGTCGGTGTCGGCGCATCCCGCGTCCGGGATCTGTTTACGGAAGCAAAGAAAAACCAGCCCTGCATCGTCTTCATCGATGAGATCGATGCGGTCGGCCGCCGCAGGGGAACCGGCATGGGCGGCGGGCATGATGAGCGGGAGCAGACGCTCAATCAGCTGCTCGTGGAGATGGACGGATTCTCTGCCAATGAGGGGATCATCGTCATGGCAGCGACAAACCGGATGGATATTCTGGACCCGGCGCTGTTGCGCGCGGGCCGCTTTGACCGCCAGGTGACGGTCGGAAGGCCGGATGTGCGCGGCAGGGAGGAAATTCTGCAGGTACATGCCAAGGACAAGCCGCTGGCGGACAATGTGGACCTGAAGACGGTCGCCCGCACGACTGCCGGGTTTACGGGAGCGGATCTCGAGAATCTGATGAACGAGTCCGCCATCCTGGCGGCGAAGGATGACCGGATGTACATCTCCCAGAAGGATATCAACCAGGCCTTCATCCGGATCGGCATCGGAGCGGAGAAGCACAGCAGAGTGATGTCCGAGGAGGACAGGCGGATCACAGCCTATCACGAATCTGGACATGCCATTCTGTTCCATGTGCTTCCGGGAGTCGGACCTGTGCATACGGTTTCGATCATTCCGACCGGGAGAGGCGCCGCCGGGTATACGATGCCGCTTCCTGAGAAGGACGAGATGTACGAGACGAAGGGGCGGATGTTCCAGGAGATTGTGGTCAGCCTGGGAGGCCGCGCGGCGGAAGAGCTGGTCATCGGCGATGTGACGACAGGTGCGTCGGAGGATATCCGTCAGGCAACACGGACTGCTCGTGCGATGGTCACGAAGTACGGCTTCTCGGAGAAGCTGGGGCTGATCAATTACGAGCAGGATGACAATGAGATCTTTATCGGAAGAGACCTTGGCCACACCAGGGAGTACAGTGAGCGGATTGCCTCTCTGATCGATGAGGAGGTCCAGAAGCTGATCGACGCTGCCTATGAAAAGGCGAAGGAAATCCTCTCCGGGCACAGGGACGTGCTGGACCGTTCGGCGGCGCTTTTGATGGAGAAGGAGAAGCTGAGCAGGGAAGAGTTCGAAGCACTTTTCGACTGACCAGTGCGGCAGGCAGGGACGGAAAGCTGCAGTCCTGCCTTGTGCGGACGTTTGCTCCGGGCCAGACCAGTGCGGTGGGCAGGGACGGGATGATGCTGACCTTCCTTGTGCGGACGTTTGCTCCGGGCCAGACCAGTGCGGCGGGCAGGGACGGGCAGCTGCGCCCTGCACTGTGCGGAAGTACGGCCGCAATGTGCGGGCGGAGTGCGGAATTGAGAGATAACAGGATCTGGGAAGAGGGCGGTGCCGGGCGCGCTGCCCTCTCTTGGGCGTGACGGATCGGAAACGTTACCAGAACGGACAGCGATCGACGATTAGGCGGCTGCCTGAGGCTGCCGGGAAGAGACAACAGCGTGACGGGAAAAACATACAGTGAGTCTTTGAAGTGTGCAAAATACGTTATGAACATGCTGCCTGTGCTGAACACAGACGCATTGTTTTCAGACCTTTCGGAGAACTATGTCACTCCGATGGAGCCGGATGCCGGCGATGAGGTGACGGTCAGGGTCCGGACAGCCAGGGCGAATGTCGACGAGGTCTGGCTTGTCAGCGGCGAAAGAAAACTACGCATGCATCTGGAGAAAACGCAGGGGGTTTTTGATTATTACAAAACCTCCTTTGTGATGCCGGACCAGATGCTTCTGTACTATTTTGAGATCTGGAGCGGGAAGACAATGATCTGTCTGCTGCGCTCCGGGGTGGCGGATGCGCCGGACGAACATTTCTTTTTCAGGGTCTGTCCGAATTTCCATACGCCTGCCTGGGCGAAGGGTGCGGTGATGTACCAGATTTTCACAGACAGGTTCTGCAACGGCAGCCCGGCGAACGACCCGCTGACGGACGAATACCGGTATATCGGGCAGAATATCCGCCATGTGGACGACTGGGACAGACGCCCGGAGAGCATGGATGTCCGCAATTTCTACGGCGGGGACCTTGAAGGGGTGCGCCAGAAGTTGGATTATCTGCAGAATCTGGGGGTTGAGGTTCTCTATTTCAACCCGCTGTTTGTCTCACCCTCCAACCACAAGTATGACACGCAGGATTACGAGCACATCGACCCGCATTTTACCGGGTTTGTGAAGGACGAGGGAGTGCTTCTGACCGACGGACGCACGGAGAACCGGGATGCGGAGCGCTATATCTGCCGGACGACACGGAAGGAAAACCTGGAGGCAGCGGATGCGTACTTTGCGGATTTTGTGCGCGAGGTACACGCCAGAGGCATGAAGGTCATCCTGGATGGTGTGTTCAATCACTGCGGATCCTTCAACCGCTGGCTTGACCGGGAACAGATCTATGAGCATTCCGGTGAATGGGAGAAGGGGGCTTACGTTAGCGCAGACAGTCCGTACCGGCGGTACTTTCATTTTCAGAATGAGAATGCCTGGCCGTACAATGCTACATACGAGGGCTGGTGGAACCATGACACGCTTCCGAAACTGAACTATGATGAGTCGCCGGAGCTGGTGGATGCGATTTTAAGGATTGCGGCGAAATGGGTCTCTCCGCCTTACTGTGCGGATGGATGGCGCCTTGATGTGGCCGCGGATCTCGGACATTCCATAGAGTACAACCACCGGTTCTGGAGGATGTTCCGGCAGGCTGTGCGGAAGGCCAACCCGGATGCACTGATTCTGGCGGAGCACTATGGATCTGCGTGGGACTGGCTGCTCGGGGATCAGTGGGACAGCATCATGAACTATGACGCGTTCATGGAACCGGTGAGCTGGTTCTTCACCGGAATGGAGAAGCATTCGGACGAATTTCTGCCCGACCAGGTCGGTAATGCTGACAGCTTTTTTGGCGCGATGCGGTACCATACGTCCAATATGATGGAGCCCTCGCTGCTCACGGCGATGAACGAGCTTTCCAACCACGATCATTCCCGTTTCCTGACCCGGACGAACCACAAGGTCGGCAGGGTTGGAAACTTCAACTATGATGCCGCGTCGGACGGCGTCAGCTGCGGCGTGATGCGGCAGGCGGTTCTGTGTCAGATGACCTGGCCGGGGGCGCCGACGATCTACTACGGGGACGAGGCAGGTGTCTGCGGATTTACGGACCCGGACAACCGGAGAACATACCCCTGGGGGCATGAAAACCAGGAGATGATCGCCTATACAAGAGATGTCATTGCGCTGAGAAAGGCGTATCCGGTGCTGCGGACCGGATCGCTGTGCTATCTGCACGGGGAGCGGAACTGCATCGCCTATGCCCGGTTTGACAGCCGCGAGACGGTGATCGTGATCTTCTCGATCCACCCGGAGAATATGATCGTGTCGCTTCCTGTCTGGCAGGCGGAGACAGCGATGGAGTGCAGCGTCAGGCGTGTATTTCAGACAAATGAGGAGGGCTACAGCCTCGAGGAGAAGGAGCTGGAGGTCAGCAGGGGAAGGCTTTCCCTGACTCTTGCACCGATGAGCGCGGAGGTGTTTGTATATGAGAACCATGAAGGGTCTTACCATTGAACGGATTGAACAGGTCACGGGCGGTGTTCTCCATATGTCTGTCCTGACAAAGGCAGGCATCTTTGCAAGCTTTGAGCGGGAAACGCTGCGGAAGGGAAGCCCGCGTGCCCGCTGGGGGTTCGGGGCGATGCTGCAGCGAGAGGTGTCGGATATCGTGACGGACAGCCGCAAGGCCGGGCCGGGCTCGCTCTTCGGCGCCATTCAGGGGGAGCGGGTGGATGGACACAGGTTCATCGCGCAGGTCTTTGACCAGGGGGCGATCTGTGTGCTTTCAGAGCGCGATCTAACAAAAGAGGAGCTGATTTCGGACGCGGCGATTCAGGCTGCCCAGACTGTGGAAACTGGCGTTTCGCAGATGTCGGAATGGAAGGAGAATCCGAAGGAAGCCAGGCGGGAGCGGTTTGTGAAATCGTTCCAGGGAAAACCGGAGAACGAAACCGGACTGCTGCACATCGAAGCAGGGACCACGCAAGCGGGAGCGGGGGACGCAGCCGCAGCACCAGCAGGATCAGGAAATCAAGCCTCAGCGCCTGCCGGAGCAGGGAATGCTGCTGTGGCGGCCGGGGAGGTCCTGCCGGCAGGACCGGGCAGTGCCGCCGGAGGCCTTGGCATCGCACCGGACGGGACAATTCCGAGATTCTGGATCGAGGTTACGGACACACAGGAAGCGCTCCGGAAGATCGCGGAGGAGTATCTGAAAATCCTGGGCACGCCGGTTGTGGGGATCACCGGGTCGGTCGGCAAGACAAGCACCAAGGAAATGATTGCCTCTGTGCTTCAGACGCATTACAGGATACTGAAGACGGAGGGCAACTTCAACAATGGCCTGGGGCTTCCGCTCACCGTCTTCCGGCTTCGGGAGGAGCATGAAATCGCCGTGCTGGAGATGGGCGTCAGTCATTTCGGAGACATGGATCAGCTGGCGCGGATCGCCCGGCCGGACACGATGGTGATTACGAATATCGGAACCTGCCATCTTGAGTTCCTCAAGGACAGAGACGGCATCATGCGGGCAAAGACTGAGGTGTTCCGGTACATGAAGCCGTCAGGACATGTCATCCTGAATGGAAATGATGACAAGCTGCGCACGATAGGGGAAGTAAACGGGAACAGGCCGCTGTGGTTTGGTGTCGCGTCCGACACGGAAGGGACAGAGGATCTGTGTGTCGGGGAGAAGATGGACTATCCGGGCAATCTTCCGGCGTCCGGTCTCGTCTGCGCGGCTGATATCAGACCGCTGGGCTTCGAGGGAACACGCTGCACGATCCGGACACCGAAGGGCAGCTTCGAGGTGAAGGTTCCGGTTCCGGGACTTCACAATGTCTCGAATGCCGCGGCCGCGGCAGCTGTCGGTCTGGTCTATGGCCTGTCCCTCGAGGAGATCCGGAAGGGAATTGAGTCGGCGGAGACGATATCCGGCCGGTTCCGCATCCTGAAGACGGAAGACTGCACCGTGATCGATGACTGCTACAACGCCAACCCGGTATCGATGAAATCCTCCCTTTCCGTTCTTTCAGGGGGTAAGCCGGAGGAAGGACGCCGTGTCGCCATTCTTGGCGATATGGGGGAGCTGGGGGAGAATGAAGTCGCTCTCCACAAAGAGGTCGGCGCGTACGCGGTCGGCAGCTGTGACCGTCTGATCGCGATCGGAACACTCTCACGCCAGCTCTATGAGGAGGCCCTTCAGAATAAACCGGCACTTTCGGCTTCCTGGTACCCGGATGTGGACAGCTTCCTTGAAAAGAAGGACGAGGAAGTGAAAAAGGGTGATATCGTGCTCGTGAAGGCCAGCCACTTTATGGGATTCTCCAGAATTGTGGAGGCGCTGACAAAGTCTGCCAGGGGCTGAATCTCTGAAAGACGGTATGCTCCCGGCGATGGTCATCGGGCCTTCAGGGCAGCCGGCGGGCATAGCCTGCGAACTTGAAAGGAAGAAGAGGAGACATATTTGTATATTGTGGCAGGGCTCGGTAATCCGGGCGGAAAATATGAACATACTCGTCACAACTGCGGGTTTGAGGTGATTGACATTCTGGCGGAGCGGTACCGGATTGAGGTCAGCGACAGAAAATTCAAGGCGCTCTGCGGAAATGGGCTCATTGAGGGGCAGAAGGTGCTTCTGATGAAGCCGCAGACCTTCATGAACCTCTCCGGAGAAGCCGTGCAGCAGGCGGTGACTTTTTACAAGGCGGATCCTGCCAGTCAGCTGATCGTGCTGTATGATGACATCAGTCTTCAGCCGGGCACCATCCGGATCCGGGAGAAGGGATCGGCCGGCGGTCACAATGGCATCAAAAACATCATCCAGATGCTGGGGGATGATCACTTCCTGCGGATCAAGATCGGCACCGGCGGCAAGCCGGAGGGCTGGGATCTGGCAGACTATGTGCTGGGACGCTTTCCTTCTTCCGTTCAGGTGACGATGACGGAGGCCTTCGAGCGGGCATCGCGCGCGGCGGCGGCGCTGATGACGGAACCTGCGGAGAAGGTGATGAGCACGTATAACCGGAAGGTTTCGATATGATGAAGGCACTTTACGCCCCGATGCTGGAGCTGGAGCAGTTCCGGCGGCTTCGGGACGATCTGAAAAAAACAGCCGGCATGCATCTGGTTTCCGGCTGCATCGATTCCCAGAAGACACATCTGATCGCATGTCTGTCGCAGGACTATCCGGTCTCGATGATCATCGCATCCAATGATCTGAGGGCGAGGGAGATCTACGAGAATTATCAGCTGTTCAGCAGCCGGGTTCTGCTGTATCCGGCGAGGGATGTCCTGTTTTTCCAGGCAGATGTTCAGAGTATGCAGCAGACGACGGAGAGAGTCAGGGTCATGAAGGCCCTGGCTTCCTCGTCGTCTGCGGATTCCGGGGAGAACGGACTCACGGTGATCGTCACGCTTCCGGCGCTGATGAGCCACTGCATGCCGGCGGAGCGCTGGGTGGATGCAATCCGTTCCTTCAGCGAGGGGGACGAGATCAGCCTGACGGAGGAGCAGCAGGAGCTTTCAAGAATCGGCTATGAGAAATGCGAGGAAGTGCAGCAGCCCGGACAGTATGCGGTCAGGGGAGGCATTCTCGATATCTATCCGCTGACGGAGGAAAATCCTGTCCGGATTGAGTTGTGGGGAGATGAGATCGATTCAATCCGGAACTTCGATGCGCAGTCGCAGCGGACGATCGACAACATTGCCTCTGTCTATGTGTACCCGGCGTCTGAATTTGTGACAACGGATGAGATTACCCGTGAGGGCCTTCTGAAGCTTTCAAAGGAGACGGCGAAGGTTTCAAAGAAGTTCCGTGACCGGCACATGAGCGAGGAGGCCTTCCGGGTGTCCGAAATCCTGAACGTGGCGAAGGAACGTCTCGAGGATTTCGGCGACACCACGGTCATGGAAGGGTTCTGCGATTACTTTTATCCGGATGCTGTGTCGCTGCTTGACTATTTTCCGGCAAACACGCCGATCTTCATCGATGAGCCGGCGAAGGCGGAGGAGAGCGCGAAGGAGACGGAGGCGGAATTTCAGGACAGCATCACGCACCGCATGGAGAAGGGATATGCGGTCCCGGGACAGGCAGACATTCTGTTTACGCCGAAGCGGATGATCAGCCGCCTCTCTGAGCGTCATCTGTGCGGACTCAGCATCACGACAGGCGGGAAAAATGGATTTCCGGCAGGTGAAAAATATGATATTTCCGCCGCCGGGACCGGAAGCTACAACAGCGATTTTTCGATGCTGATCAAGGACCTGGAGCATTACCGCAAAAACCGCTGGCGGGTCGTGCTGCTGTCGGCATCCAGAACCAGGGGAAAGCGTCTGGCGCAGGATATCACCGGGCGGGACATCCCGGCGTTCTACTCGGAGGACGCAGACAGGGAGCTGAAGGGCGGCGAGATCATGATCACTGCAGGCGCCTCCCACCGGGGATATGAGTACCCGATGCTGAAATTCGCCGTTCTGTCCGAGAGTGATATCTTTGGAACCCAGAACCGCAAGCCGGCACGGAAAAAGAAGTATCAGGGGAAGACCATCGCGTCGTTCACGGATCTTCATACAGGCGACTATGTGGTCCATGAGAACCATGGGATCGGCGTGTACAGGGGCGTCGAGAAGGTCACGGTGGACGGCGTCCAGAAGGATTACATGAAAATCGAGTACGCCGGCGGGTCGAACCTCTATGTCCTGGCGACGCAGCTCGACATGATTCAGAAGTATGCGGACGCGGACAGCAAGGCGCCGAAGATCTCAAAGCTGGGCGGAACGGAGTGGACCCGGACAAAGGGGCGTGTGAAGGCGGCGGTCGAGGAGGTCGCGCAGGAACTGGTCGATCTGTACGCGGTCCGCCAGAATCAGAAGGGTCACTCGTTCCCGCCGGACAACGAATGGCAGCATGAATTCGAGGAGCTGTTTCCATTTGAGGAGACACAGGATCAGCTGCAGGCGATTGAGGACACCAAGAAGGACATGGAGTCGGACAAGATCATGGACCGACTCGTCTGCGGGGATGTCGGCTACGGCAAGACGGAGATTGCCATCCGTGCCGCATTCAAGGCCGTGCAGGATGGAAAACAGGTCGCCTACCTGGTGCCGACAACCATTCTGGCGCAGCAGCACTACAATACCTTCACACAGCGGATGAAGGATTATCCGGTCAATGTCGGGCTGCTCTGCCGCTTCCGCTCGAAGTCCGAGCAGGCGCAGACAATCCGGGATCTGAAGGAGGGCGTGTGTGACATTGTCATCGGGACGCACCGGCTTCTGTCGAAGGATGTGCAGTTTCACAGCCTTGGTCTTCTGGTCATCGACGAGGAACAGCGCTTCGGCGTGACGCACAAGGAGAAGATCAAGGAAATGAAAAAGAATGTCGATGTCCTGACGCTGACGGCGACGCCGATCCCGCGCACGCTGCACATGAGTCTGGTCGGCATTCGCGACATGAGCGTGCTGGAGGAAGCGCCGCAGGACAGGCTGCCGGTTCAGACATTTGTCATGGAGTACAGTGAGGAGACCATCCGCGAAGCGATCGCAAGGGAAATGGCGCGCGGAGGACAGGTTTACCTGGTCTACAATCATGTATCGACAATCTCCGACATGGCGAAGCGCGTGCAGGACATGGTGCCGTCAGCGCGTGTCTCCTATGCGCACGGGCGCATGAACGCGGAGCAGATCGAGGACATCATGTATGACTTCGTGAACGGCGATGTGGATGTCTTGGTCACGACGACCATCATCGAGACCGGACTTGACATTGCGAATGTCAACACGATCATCATCTGCGATGCAGACCGGATGGGTCTTTCGCAGCTCTACCAGCTGCGCGGAAGAGTCGGCCGGTCGAACCGGACGGCCTATGCGTTTCTGATGTACCGGAGGAACAAGCTGCTCAAGGAGACAGCGGAAAAAAGGCTCTCGGCAATCCGGGAGTACACCGAGCTGGGATCCGGTTTCCGCATCGCGATGAGAGATCTGGAGATCCGGGGCGCCGGCAACATGCTTGGCAAGGCGCAGAGCGGACACATGGCAGAGGTCGGGTACGACCTGTACTGCAAGCTGCTGAATGAGTCGGTCATGGCACTGAAGGGAGAAAATATTGAATCGACTGAATTTGATACATCAATTGATCTTGACGTCGATGCCTTCATTCCGCCCACCTATGTGCTGAACGAGGTGCAGAAGCTGAATCTCTACAAGCGGATCGCCTCGATCAGTACACAAGATGAGTATGAAGACATGCTGGACGAGCTGATGGACCGGTTCGGAGAGCCCCCGAAGAGTGTCCAGAGTCTTTTGTCGATTGCGCTGCTGAAGGCTCAGGCACATGCGCTAGGCATCACGGAGCTGACGCAGAAGGATGATGAGATCCATCTGATCTTCTATGAGAAGGCGAAGATCAGTCCGGACAAGGTCAGTGATTTTCTGAAAAACAGCCGGGGACGGTTCCGGTTTGTGGTTGGCAAAAAGCCGTATTTCTCCTGCCAGCTGGCAAAGAAGAACGGGAAGCGGGAGGATGTTCTTCAGGCTGCGGGACGGATGCTGACAGAGGTGAAGGACGGCATGCTCGAGGAGCACGGTTGAGGCCCCAACACGCGCCAACACGTGCCAACACACGCCCGGCATTCTGGAGGAGCATGGGTGAGGCAGCAGAGATATGCCCTTATGACCGGGACAGCTGCCCCTCGATACGGCAGGGCGTGCTGCCTTCGAAACGGTTGCAGACCGAATATGGATTCGGTATAATTAACAGGTTCTTATCAAAGTATAGAAACCACCGGCTGATGAGTGTGGAAGGCTGCGGGAGAGCGTGGCTTTCATACATATGGGATGTGTTTCAGGCCGGCGGGATAGAGATCTGGAGGATTCAGAGCCATGGAAAAATTGGGGAAGAAGGGACTGGCGCTTCTGCTCTGCGCCGGTCTGGGCGCATCGATGCTGACCGGCTGCGGAAAGAAGGCAGAGGCAGCCGCGATGTTCACATACAACGGCGAAGCGGTCGACAACAACGTCGCCACCTTCCTGTTCAGACTGCAGGAAGCTTCATTTGACACCTCATACGGCAATATGTTTGCCCAGTATTACGGAAGCGCGAATGTCTGGGACATGGATCTGACCGGCCAGGGTTCGACCTACGGGGAAACCTTCAAGGATGAGTTCAAGAAGACGATGGAGAAGCTTCTGGTGGCGCAGGATCACGCGGCGGATTACAAGATCACGCTGAGCGATGCGGAAGAGAAGAGCATCGCGGACGCAGCGGACAAGTTCATCGCCGCTAACAGCGAGAAGACGCTGGAGGATATGTCCGCAACCAGGGATGTCGTGATCAAGGCACTTGAGATGAAGACGATCCAGAAGAAGGTTGAGGACGAGGTCGGAAAGACAGCCGATACGGAGGTGAGCGACGAGGAAGCCGCACAGAGAAAGGTTTCCTACATCAGCTACACGCCGACTACCGAGACCGAGAGTGAATCGGAGGGATTATCCGAGGCCGGGACGGAGGCGGATGCTCAGAATACAACTGAGGCAGATTCCACTGTCACGCCGACAGCATCCGAGGCGGAGACAGCCGTCGAGACGGAGAAGTCCGAGAAGACGAAGTCCGCGGCATCTGAGACAGAGGCGAAGGCTGCGGAAGCTTCGACAGAAGCAGCAACGACAGAGGCACTGGCAGAGAGCGAGACGGAGACCGAGAGCCCCGAGATGCAGGCAGCCCGCAGGAAGTACAAGGCGATGGCTGAGGAGGAGCTGGAGAAGATCAAAGATTCCGGCAGAGAGTTCTCTGAATATATGGATGAAGTCTCCAAGGAGAAGGTTGCAGGCGTCACCGCCTCCTCGATGACATTCGGAAAGAATGATTCCTATCCGGCGTCCGAGATCATCAAGGCCACGAACGATCTGGAGGACAATACACTGGTTGATCATCTTGTCGAGGCGAATAACAACTACTATATCCTCTATGTGAACGAGAAGCTCGATAAGGACGCGACCGAATCGAAGAAGAAGCAGATCATCGAAGAGCGCAAGCAGACAGCGGTGGATGACCAGTATACAGAATGGGAAAAAGACGTAAAGTTTGAAACAGACAGCGACGCGTTCGGGAAGCTGACTTTCGACCGCGCATACACGGCTCCGGCTTCGGCGGACACAGAGGCAGCCGCTGCGGGGACCGAGTCAGCCGGAACAGAAAGCTACGGAACGGAAGCCGGTGCAGTTCAGGGCACTGAAGCGGAGAATGGTCAGACGGAAACGGCTGCAGTGGAAGCCGCGGAAAACTGAGAAATCAAAACCAGACGATGGACATGAGGGGCGAGACATGAAATTACTGGAAGATCGCATCAGAAAAGACGGAGTCGTGAAACCTGGAAATATCCTGAAAGTGGACAGCTTCCTGAATCACCAGATGGATGTGGAGCTGTTCAACAAGATGGGAGAGGAGTTCAAGCGTCTTTATGCGGACGCGCCGATCACCAAGATCCTGACAATCGAGGCATCGGGAATCGGAATCGCCTGTATCGCGGCGCAGCATTTCCATGTGCCGGTCGTGTTCGCCAAGAAGTCCCAGAGCGTGAACCTGGACGGTGAGATGTACACGGCAAAGATTGAGTCCTTCACGCACAAGAGAACGTACGATGTTATCGTCGCAAAGAAGTTTATCAGCCCGGATGACCACATCCTGATCATCGACGATTTCCTTGCCAACGGCTGCGCGTGCCTTGGACTGATTGACATTATCCGGAGTGCCGGCGCAACGGTGGAGGGAGTCGGAATCGCGGTTGAGAAGGGCTTTCAGAAGGGTGGAGAGCTGATTCGAAAGCAGGGAATTCGCGTGGAGTCTCTCGCCATCATCGAGAGGATGGACGATGTGACAGGAGAGATCACGTTCCGCAGCTGATGGATTGAGTTGGTTGAAGCAAAAAGAAAAGGGAAAGAATCAGAAAACCGGTTCTGCAGGAAATTTGCTGTGCTACCCGTCAAGAGGACAGTGAATAATTAAAAAGTTTTGTGCCGCCAGTCGAATGATCGACTGGCGGTATTCTTATGCCGCTACATAATAGTTCTCATGGTATTCAACAGGGGTCATGAG
>NZ_VULZ01000030.1 GCF_009696445.1 Porcincola intestinalis | reverse complement strand
CCTCTTCTGCTTGTACGCGTCTCTTCATTCCGCGCTCATCCTTCCGCCCTGCGTCCCCGCAGTTCTGATATCCGCCAGTGCAGGAATCTCTGCCTGCTGTCCATCGGCTACGTCTTTCGACCTCGCCTTAGGTCCCGACTTCCCCAGAGCAGATCAGCTTTACTCTGGAAACCTTGGATATTCGGCCGATAGGATTCTCACCTATCTCTCGCTACTCATTCCGGCATTCTCTCTTCGATGCTCTCCACGGCTCCTTGCCGGTACCGCTTCTTTAAGCATCCAATGCTCCTCTACCAGCCGCTTTCGCGGTTCCTCAGCTTCGGTGGTGTGTTTCAGCCCCGGAAATTTTCGGCGCAGGACCTCTCGACCAGTGAGCTGTTACGCACTCTTTCAATGTATGGCTGCTTCTGAGCCAACGTCCTGGTTGTCTTCGAAATCCCACATCCTTTACCACTTAACACACACTTTGGGACCTTAGCCGGAGGTCTGGGCTCTTTCCCTTTTGACCACCCAACTTATCTCGTGCGGTCTGACTCCCATGGATCGGCTTGATGGCATTCGCAGTTTGATGATCTTCGGTAAGCTTTGACGCTCCCTAGGATGTTCAGTGCTCTACCTCCATAAGTCTGCCATGAGGCTAGCCCTAAAGCTATTTCGAGGAGAACCAGCTATCTCCGGGTTCGATTGGAATTTCTCCCCTACCCACAGCTCATGCCCACCCTTTTCAACGGATGTGGCTTCGGACCTCCACTGCCTCTTACGGCAGCTTCATCCTGGCCATGGGTAGATCACCCGGTTTCGGGTCTGCAGTGTCTGACTTTCGCCCTTTTCAGACTCGCTCTCGCTCCGGCTCCGCGCCTTTGGCGCTTAACCTTGCCGGACACCGCAACTCGCCGGACCGTTCTACAAAAAGTACGCAGTCGGGCTTTCGCCCTCCCACTGCTTGTAAACACAGGGTTTCAGGTTCTTTTTCACTCCCCTCCCGGGGTCCTTTTCACCGTTCCTTCACAGTACTATGCGCTATCGGTCACTAAGGAGTATTTAGCCTTACGGGGTGGTCCCCGCTCATTCCACCAGGGTTTCTCGTGTCCCGGTGTACTCTGGATCCTGCCATGTCCCTCGTCATTTCGCCTACGGGGCTTTCACCCTCTCCGGCCGGCTTTCCCAAAACCGTTTGACTATGACTCGTTCCAATTCCGCAGTCCGAACCCCGCCATGCACGCACAGCGGTTTGGGCTCCTCCGGTTTCGCTCGCCGCTACTCCCGGTATCGATGTTTCTTTCTTTTCCTCCGGCTACTTAGATGTTTCAGTTCACCGGGTTCCCCTCCGCACCTTATGGATTGGGGTACGGATACATGAGGGTTGCTCATGTGTGTTTCCACATTCAGAGATCCGCGGATCATGGGATATATGCTCCTCCCCGCGGCTTTTCGCAGCTTATCACGTCTTTCATCGGCTCTTAGTGCCAAGGCATCCACCCTGCGCTCTTATTGGCTTAACCTTTTTATGTCGGCCAATGGTTCTCGTAGCAAGTTTTTCTAACAAATATAAATCATTACATTCAAGATTGCTCTTGAAGATAACTTTCCTCGGATGTCTTGTGATTAAACAATTAT